>JBBAJX010000004.1:0-98197 GCA_040403885.1 Sediminibacterium sp.
ACAATATAGTTATGTCACTACAATACCCTATCGGATTTTGTATGCCACCACCATAAATTGTTTGTTTGTTTCATTCTATTGCAAATCTAAGACAATGTACATTTTCTACCAAAAAAAATATTCCTACCGCGGTAAGGCTTTATGACCTATAAAACCCCCTTGGTGCTGGGTAGTTGGTTACTATGGGGGTCGCGGTGTACAGCCATTTTAATAGCTTTAGCGAAGGCCTTAAAGATGGCCTCAATTTTATGATGCTCATTCTCCCCCTGACAGCTAATATTCAAATTACATTTAGCGGCGTCGCTGAAGGATTTAAAAAAGTGGAAGAACATTTCTGTGGGCATTTCTCCTACTTTCTCACGGCTAAATTTTGCGTCCCAAACAATCCAATTACGCCCTCCAAAATCTATTAATACTTTTGCTTCTGCCTCATCCATAGGAAGGGCAAAACCATAACGCTCCATGCCTCTTTTATCTGTTAGTCCTTTTGCAAAGGCTTCCCCTAATGCCAAACCAATATCTTCAATGGTATGGTGTTCGTCAATATGCAAATCGCCGTCGCAATGGATATTTAAATCAATGGAACCATGTCTTGCAATTTGCTCCAACATATGATCAAAAAATCCTAGGCCTGTATGAATATTTGCTTTGCCTGTTCCGTCTAAGTTTAAGGATACTTTAATTTTAGTCTCTTTCGTATTTCTTTCATGTTCTACTTGTCTAAGACCTAGTTTCAAAAAAGAATAAATATCGCTCCAACTAGTCGTTTCAAGTGCAATCGTATCTCTTAATGCTAGTTCTTGCTCAGCACTAAGTGCATGATTACCCGATTTTAAATAAATGGCTTTACATCCTAAGTTTTTAGCAAGCGTAATGTCGGACCATCTATCTCCAATCACAAATGAATGTTGAATATCAAATTCATCATTCCCCATTAAATGTTTTAACAGTGCAGTTCCTGGCTTGCGGGTAGGCAAATTATCTTTTTCAAAACTGGTATCAATATGTATTTCATCAAATACAAAACCTTCTTTAGCTAATGTATCCAACATTAATACTTGATAAGGCTCAAAATTTTCTTTTGGATAAGAGGCAGTATCTAAGCCATCTTGATTAGTGACCATTACTTTATAATAGCCCAGTTCTGCCGCTATCTTATGCAAATTAGTAATAGCGCCTTTTACAAAACGCGTTTTTTCAATACTATCAATTTGATAATCTGATTTGGGCTCTTCTAAAACAACACCGTCTCTATCTATAAACAAAATGGGTCTCATATACTATTACTTCTTTACGGCTTTGTTTTTAAGCAAGGCTGCTTTTACTTGACTAATGGTTACTGCGCCTGCTTTATTCGACCAACTATTTCTAACATAGGTTAATACATCTGCAATGGCGTCTTCTTTTAAATCGGGATTGGCTGTCATGGCATTATTATAATACATACCATCTAAGGCTACTCTTTCATCATAACCATTTCTTATAATGTTTACCAACCTTGCTATATCTTTCCCATTCACATTGGTAGCGCCATCTAAAGGAGGATTCATATTCGGCACCCCACCACCATCTGATTGATGACAAACTAAGCACCTGGTTTCAAATATCTTTTTTCCATTTATTTTATTCTGCGCATTACAAAGTTGGGTCAAGACTAAAAAACAAAATAATAATGCAAATTTAATAAAGCCATTTATTGGAACTATTATTGAAAAATTTTTCATAATTATTTGCGTTTTATTTTTTAAGACTCTCTTTTAAATAAATAATTATTTACTGTAACTAATTTTAAAAATTGCTCCTTTATTATCATCACTTACATAAATAGAACCGTCTGGACCTTGCGCTAAACCGCAGGGTCTTGCCTTAGCCTTACCTGTATTAGTTACTTTAGCACCATTTTCCATACCTGCGAATCCGTTGGCAAAAATTTCCCATTCTCCAGTAGCTTTTCCATTTTTAAAAGGAATGAAGGCAACAAAAAATCCTTCTTGAGGTAGTGGGGCTCTATTCCATGAACCATGAAAACTAATAAAAGCGCCATTTTTATATTTTGTAGGAAATTGATTACCAGTATAAAACAATACAGCCATGGGCGCCATATGCGCAGGAAATGCAACAGCTGGTTCTTTAAACTCACTTGATCCTTCTTTCTTGCCATCTCCACCATATTCAGGTGAAACTATTTTTTTATGTTGGCTAGGATCATAATAAACATAAGGCCAGCCTGCGTTGTCACCTTCATTAATTTCATAAAAAGTTTCAGCCGGTAACTCTGCATTTTGTGCATCGGTATATAAATTAGGATAGAAACTGTTTAACTGATCACGTCCGTGTTGTGCAACAAATAATTTATTTGTTTCTGTATTCCAATCTAAACCTAGTACATTTCTTAGTCCAGTAGCATAACGCTTACCATCTTTATAAGTTTGGTTTTCTTTACTGCCATCAAATTTCCAAATACCTCCGGCAGAATCTAAAATAGGGCAAGGCATCATTCCTTGTGAACCTGGTGTTCTGTCTTTTTCTTGACAAGCATTAGAATAAGCACCAATATTTACATAAATATTATTAGCCATATCAAAGGTGATTGACTTTGAATTATGTTGTCTTCTGTCTAATAATCCACTAACAATAGTAAGCGGTGTCAATGGATTCACTACTTCATCTTTGCTATTTAATTCATATTTGAAAACGGCTTCATTAGAACTAGCATACAAACTATTTCCTTTTACAAAAATTCCTGTGCCACCATATTTTGCAAAACCATTTATTTTATCAGCCACCCCATCATTATTAGCATCTTCTAATCTTATAATGGCATTACCCTCTTTATTAGGATTATTTAATTTTGCAAAAACAACGCCCGACTTTGTAATGGCTATATGTCTTGCACCTCCAATATTATTGGCATATAAGTTAGCTTTAAACCCTTCAGGTAATTTTAAACCTGCATTTTCTTGGGCTAAAATATTCATGCAAAAAGCAAAAAGAGCAATACTTACTAATTGAATCTGTTTTTTCATATTTATACTATTTATTTAAATTTCGTTGAATGTGTAATTTAATAAAATTAACTTAAACGGAGGCATTGGGGAATGTTAATTCTATCCACTGCGACATCGCATCTACCAATTGTGTATTTTCTTGCTCATTGCCTACGGTAATTCTTAAACTATCGGCACAATTCTCTAAACTAGACCTATCTCTTACTACAATACCCTTGGTTAATAAGTACTCATACAAGCTTCGCGCATTGGGTATTTTTACCAATAAGAAGTTGGTGTCTGAAGGGTATACCTTTTCTACATAAGGCATGCTTTCAATTACTGCTGCTAAGGCTACACGCATATCCACCAAATGCATAATCATATCATTCACTTGACCCACTTCTTCCAATGCAGTTAAAGCCAATTCTTGTGCAACAATACTAATATTATAAGGTGGTTTTACTTTATTCATGTAAGCAATAATCTCATTGCTTGCAAAAGCCATTCCTAATCTTATACCTGCAAGTCCCCAAGCTTTACTTAAAGTTTGAAGTACTACTAAATTGGGATAATCAATTAAAGACTGCGCAAAAGATTTTTGTTTAGAAAAATTAATATAAGCTTCATCCACTACTACTATTCCATTGAAATGATTTAAGATAGTTTCAATATCAATGCTGTCTAATGAATTGCCAGTGGGGTTATTGGGTGAACATATCCAAATAATTTTAGTGTTTTCATTCACCAACTGTTCAATATGCGCCACATTTAATTGATAATTATCAAGCAAGGGCGCCGTTTTAATTTCAATATTATTAATATTGGCACTTACTTCATACATAGGATAGGTGGGAGGACAAATAATAATATTGTCTTTGCCAGGAACACAGAAAGTTCGATATAAATTATCGATACATTCGTCACTGCCATTACCTATAAATATTTGTGAAGCTTCTATTTGTTTAATAAAGGCTAATTTTTCTTTTAGCTTTTTTTGATAAGGATCGGGGTAACGATTATACCATTTTGTTAAAGGTGATCCTAAACTGTTTTCGTTCGCGTCTAATAATATATTCGCGGCTCCTGTATATTCTTCTTTAGCAGACGAGTAGGCTTTTAATATTTCAATATTAGGTCTTACTATTTTTTTGATATCAAATTGCATAGCCTTAAATTTTAGATTTTATCCAATCCATTCTTAATTCAACCGCCTTGCTATGCGCTTGCAAACCCTCTGCTGTAGACATTTCTATAACAGTAGGTGCGATATTTTCAAGCCCTCTTTCTGTTAATTGTTGAAAGGTAATTTTCTTTACAAAAGAATCCATACTTACTCCACTATAGGCTTTCGCAAAACCATTGGTAGGAAGTGTATGATTGGTTCCACTTGCATAATCACCTACCGATTCTGGAGAAAAATTACCAATGAAAATAGAACCCGCGTTAATAATTTTTTCAGCTACTTGGGCAGCATTATTAATAGATAAAATAAGATGCTCAGGAGCGTATTCATTAATCATAGAAATTGCATCCTCCATATTGGATAGTATAATCGCTTTAGAATTTTCAAGGGCCTTAGTGGCTAAATCTTTTCTAGGTAGTAAGGTTAATTGCATTTCTATTTCCTTTTGAACTTCTTCCACTAATTCAATAGTGCTTGCAATGAATAATACTTGACTATCGGCTCCATGTTCTGCTTGTGATAATAAATCGGCAGCCACAAAACTAGCGATACTTGTTTCATCGGCATATACACATACTTCACTTGGGCCTGCGGGCATATCAATGGCCACTCCTTCTTGTTGTATAATTTGTTTAGCAGCCGTTACATACTGATTTCCTGGACCAAATATTTTATACACTTTAGGCACCGACTTTGTTCCATAAGCAAGTGCCGCAATAGCTTGCACGCCACCTATTGTAAATATTGAACTTACACCTACTAAAGAAGCGGCATAAATAATAGCGGGGTCAATTTCTCCTTTTTCATTCGGAGGGGTACATAAAATAATTTCTTTACAGCCTGCTAATTTTGCGGGAATACCCAACATAAGTACTGTTGAAAATAAAGGAGCAGAACCACCAGGGATATAAATACCTACTTTTTCAATACCCACCGACTTTCTCCAACACCAAACACCAGGCATGGTTTCAATTCTTTCCTCTTTTTGAATTTGCGCACTATGAAAAACTTCAATATTTACTTTGGCTAATTGAATAGCCGTTTTTAAACTTGGCGTTAATACCTTTTCAGCAGCTTCCATTTTCTCTGCACTTAGCTTAAAATTGTTTAATGCTACTTTATCAAATGCTAGCGTATACTCCGTAACAGCAGCATCGCCTCTTTGCTTCACGGCTAATAATATTTCTCGCACCTTGGCCTGCAAGGGAGTCGCATCATATTCAGGTCGCGCTAATAAACTTGGCCAATCTTTCTTTTTTGGCTCTTTAAATACTTGAATCATTATAATATCATTTTTTCAATAGGCACTACTAAAATTCCTTCAGCACCTGCTAGTTTTAACTGTTCAATAATTTCCCAAAAATCGCTTTCATCAATGACGCTATGCACACTGCTCCAACCTGGTGTAGCTAGTGCCACCACCGTAGGGCTTTTCATACCAGGTAATAAAGAAATTATTTTTTCTAGATTACTATTCGGCGCATTTAATAAAACATATTTATTACGCTTTGCCTTTTTAACCGACTCAATTCTGAATAATAATTTTTGTAAAATAACTTCTGCTTCAGGCGCCAAAGCCTTTCTTTTAATAAGAACGGCTTGAGAATCTAAAATAGTTTCTGCTTCTTTTAATCCATTCATAAATAAAGTAGAACCACTGCTTACTAAATCACAAATAATATCGGCAAGACCAATGCCTGGGGCAATCTCTACACTACCACTAATTTCATGTATCTCTGCTTTAATAACATGCTTGTCTAAATACCCTTGCACAAGTACTGGATAACTTGTGGCAATTTTTTTACCTGATAAATAAGCAGGCCCTGTAAAATTTTCATCTTTTCGAACTGCAAAGCTAAGTCTGCATTTTCCAAAACCTAAACTATAGGACACTTCTACTTTTTTAGCTTTTTCATACACTACATTCTCTCCCACAAAGCCAATATCCGCTACCCCATCTTCCACGTATTGAGGAATATCGTCGTCTCTTAAGAAAAATAACTCGAGTGGGAAATTAGTCGCTTCCGCTTTTAGCTTATTGACACCATTTCCAATATCAATGCCCGCTTCTTTTAATAAACGCATCGAATCGTCGTGCAGTCGACCCGATTTCTGAATGGCTAATTTTAAACGCATATTATTTATATTATATATTTTACTTGACTGCCTATAAACTAAAAGGGCTTACTTGTTAGTAAGCCCTTTGGTTAAATATAGTTACATACCTACACCCATAGCCTACCCATTGGATAGCAAATGCAAATGATGTGTATGATTGTTTAGTGTCATGGTGCAAATTTACAACCCTTTTAGAAATTCCCCAACAAAAAAGAAATATTTTGACTAATTTGCTAGTACAAATTTCAATAATTCACTATTAATAATTGTTTTTATGCGTATTCTACCCCTATCTATGATTTTAACGGTTCTTTCTTTGTCCTTTTGTGCTCAGAAAGAAGCGCCCGCTCCTGCACCTGTGGTAGTGACTCCCCCTACTCCCACAACACCTAACACGCCTACTACCCCAACTGATACAACTAAAAAGCTAGTATGGTCGGATGAATTTGATAAAGGGAGTTTACCAGATACTTCTAAATGGGCATATAATATAGGTACCGGTTCAAATGGCTGGGGTAATAATGAGTCCGAATATTATACCAAGGATTCAACCAATGCAAGAATTGAAAATGGTAACTTAATTATAGAAGCTAGAAAAGAGAGCAGAGGAGGAAAAAATTATACATCTGCAAGATTACTTACCCAAGGAAAAGCCACTTGGACTTATGGACGATTAGAAATAAGAGCAAAACTTCCTAGAGGCATTGGATCATGGCCTGCCATTTGGATGCTTGGCGCCAATATCGAAGGCACTGGTGCAGTAGGTTGGCCTACATGCGGCGAAATAGATATTATGGAACATACAGGTAAAGAGTTAGGTGCGATTAGTTTTTCAGCGCATTCTAAATTACTCAACTGGACCTTAGGTACTCAAAAAACATTTAAAACAAATATTGATAATGTGGCCGATGCCTTTCATGTGTATAGTATTGACTGGACCAAGGACATGATTAAGTTTTACGTTGATGGGGTATTATATTATAATGTTACCAATGATGGAAGAGGCTTAGAATCATACCCCTTTGTAGCGCCTCAATTTTTACTATTAAATTTAGCAGTGGGCGGCAATTTTGCAGGCAATACCATAGACGATAACATTTTCCCTATTAGAATGGAAGTGGATTATGTAAGAGTGTATCAATAAATTGAATAAAAAATAAAAACATGTTTCAAACAATGCCATTTTTTTTAGTAGCTCACTTTAAAAAAATTGTTTTTATTTTTATTTTTTCAACTGCTGCGATTATTTCATTTGCACAAAACCTTGCACCGGCTCAAACCACAACAAAGGCGCCTACTTTATTGTCTCCTAATTTATTAGTAGGCACTTATACTAAAAAAGGAAGTAAGGGTATTTATGTATTGTCATTTGATACAGCTACAGGTAAGGCTACTGAAATAAGTCATACAGAAACTGCCATCAATCCTTCTTTTTTAACTATTTCAAAAGACCACCAACAAGTATATGCAGTCAATGAAACTACTGATGGAAAAGTAGCCGCTTATTCATTTACAGACAATACACTGAATTTAGTACAAGAAAAAACAACAAAAGGCGCCGACCCTTGCTATATCACATTAAGCCCCGACCAATCCAATTTATTCGTTGCCAACTATAGCGGAGGAAGTATTACTAGCTACCACCGATTTGCCGATGGCCGTTTGTCTAACCCGCAACAATTTATTCAACATGAAGGTAAAAGTGTAAATGCAGCAAGACAAGAAAAAGCACATGTACATGGTGTATTTTTTTCACCTGATGGAAAATACGTATTGACCCCCGATTTAGGCATGGATGAAATTTCTATTTATCCTTATCAAATAAAAAATGGTCCTCCTCTTTTAACACAGAAGGCAATTAGTATACAATCAAGTCCAGGGGCAGGGCCTAGACATTTATGTTTTTCAAGCAATGGAAAATATCTTTATATTATTGAGGAGTTAACAGGAAGTATTAGCGTGTACCGTTTTTATAAAGGAACAGCCAGCTTCTTACAAAAGGTTTACACGCATCCCAAAACTTTTAAAGGAAATACTGGTAGTGCCGATATTCATTTATCGCCCGATGGCCTTTTTTTATATGCAAGTAATAGAGCTAATGAAAACAACATCGTTTCATTTAAAGTACTTCCTAATGGACAACTAGAAGAGAAAACTATACAATATTATAGTACGGAAGGAAAAGCACCTCGCAATTTCACCATTAACAAAGACGGCAACTGGCTTTTAGTAGCCAATCAAGATTCAGATAATATTATAACCTTTAGAAGAAATATTCAAACAGGCGCTTTAAGCTCTTCGGGTGTAACTATTAAATTATCGATGCCGGTTTGTTTGTTGTTTTATTAAGAGTCCCTATTTAATGCTGCTCAAACCATACAGGCTTATCGGCCTCCCCATCTGCATTATAATTAATAAATAATTCTTCACCTTGTTTAATGGCTCTTGTGGTGATAATGGTCATCGTATTGAATTCAAAATCCATATCATACCTGCAATTAGCCTTAATGGCATGATTATAAATAGACACATATCCTAAAGCCACTACAGCACTTTTATCATCTTCGCCCCATTCAAAAATATAATCATACAATAATGTTTCTTCCAATTTAATTCTCTGTGTGGGATCAAAGACAATAACAGGTGCTATTTCAATGGTAGTGCCCATCGCAATGGCTTGGGTAGTAAATACACCACGGCCCCTGCTTGGAGATGGAGCAATAGTTAGAAATGGAAGAATCATGCCATAAATATAAGGCATACTTTAGTATTTTTCTTAACTTGCACCCATGTCAGTTGAATTAGAAATACCAGAGATTAATTTATCCGAAGTTTTCTTGGACATTTTGTCCAAGGGCGACATGCATCTATTAAGAGAATTTTTAGATGAACAAAATATTAGCGATGTGGTGGAACTCGTCAATGAGTTTCCCGAAAACGAGGCTACTATTATTGACAACATGACTGTGCACAGAGCTGTGAGTGTATTTAAGATCTTGGACATCAATCAACAAAAGGACATCATCAAGGAATTGCCTGCACGCAAAACAGCTAAAATCTTAAATGAACTTCCTCCAGATGACCGTACCGACTTCTTGGAAGAATTACCAAAGGCGGCCATTCGTGACTTAATAAAATTATTAGACCCAGAAGAACGTAAAATTACTTTATCACTTTTAGGTTACCCCGAGGACAGTGTGGGTCGTTTGATGACCCCTGATTATGTGTATGTATATGCACACTATACTGTGGCAGAAGTATTAAATAATATTCGTAAATACGGGAAGAAATACGAAACCATTGACGTTATATATATCATTGACGAGAATGGATGTTTGGTAGATGATATTCGTATTCGTGATGTACTGATAGAACAACCTGATGCTATTATCAAAGACATTATTGACGGCCGTTTTGTTGCCTTAAATGTATATGATGACCAAGAACATGCGAGCCAGGTATTTAAAATGAATAACCGCACGGCCATTCCTGTGGTAGATGACAACGATGTTTTATTAGGTATTGTAACCATTGATGATATCTTATGGGTAACCAATGAAGAGTTCAGTGAGGATATGCAAAAAATGGGAGGTACTGAAGCTTTAAACGAACCTTATCTAGATATTTCTATTTTTAAATTATTCAAAAAAAGAATTACATGGTTGGTTGTCTTATTTATTGGAGAGTTATTTACAGCCACTGCCATGGGTTATTTTGAAGACGAGCTAGCAAAAGTTTTAGTATTAGCAAGTTTTATTCCTTTGATACTGTCTACTGGTGGTAATTCCGGATCACAATCTTCTACACTAATCATACAAGCCATGTCTGTGGGTGAAATTACCATTGCCGATTGGTGGAAAATTTTAAGAAGAGAAATTATAAGTGGTTTTTTATTGGGCGTCTTATTGGGTATTCTAGGATTTTTTAGAGTCACTGCATGGCATATGATTGTACCAGGTTTTTACGGTGTACATTGGTTACTAATAGCTATCACTATTGGATTTACTATTTTAGGGGTTGTGATCTGGGGTACGATGATGGGGTCCATGTTACCCATTGTGCTGAAAAGATTAGGTGCTGACCCTGCTGTATCTTCTGCACCTTTTGTAGCTACTTTAGTGGATGTAACTGCCATACTTATTTATTTTAGTTTGGCTTACTTATTCTTGCAAGGCACTTTACTTTAATTATTTTTTAAATTATTTTTTTAATTGAGCTGCTAATGCTTGCTTCAATGAAGCATTCCATTCTTCTTTTAAAATACTAAGTACAATGGAGTCTCGTCTTTTTCCATTCGGCATGGGTAAATGATTTCTTAAGATACCTTCTATAGTACAACCAATTTTTTGCATAGCAGCAATACTTCTTTTATTACTATTGTCGGCCCTAAACTCTACTCTTTCAAAATTCATTTGATCAAAAGCATATTCCAATAATAAATATTTACAATGCTCATTTAATTTTGTTCCCCAGCATTTTTTACTATACCAGGTATAGCCAATTTGTGTTGTTTGAAAAGCTAATTGTATATCATAAAACCTGGTACAACCCACATAGTCATTTAATAATTTATCAAATACAATAAATGCATAGCTGGTTTTATTCCCTCTTGCCTCTATAGCCGTTTGAATATAGTTTTCTAAGTCTGAACTATTATGAATAGCCGCTAATGAATAGTTCCATAATTCGGGCTCTTCATCAACATAATGCGCTAGTAATGAGCAGTCGGTTAGCAGTAGTGGCCTTAATAACACACGTTCATTTTCTAAAATAATATCGGTCTCAAAGTCAAAAGTTTTCAAAGCTAACATCCATTCAATATTTAAAGTCTAATTTCGCATAAATTTTGAACAATTACCCAAATTATTAATATATGTGTGGCATTGTAGGATATATAGGAAAAGCAGAAGCATACCCCATCGTTATCAAAGGTTTAAGACGCTTAGAATACCGTGGATACGATAGTACAGGTGTGGCCATTATTCAAGATGGAAAATTACAGGTGCATAAAAAAAAAGGAAAAGTGGCTGAATTAGAAGAAGCAGTGATTGGCAAAAATTTGCATTCACATATTGCTATTGGACATACCCGTTGGGCTACCCACGGAGAACCTTCGGACAGAAACGCACATCCCCATTTATCGAATAATGGACGATTGGCCATGTTGCATAATGGAATTATTGAAAACTATGCACCTATTAAAAAAGAATTGATATCAAAGGGCTATACTTTTAAAAGCGATACCGATACAGAAGTCTTATTAAATTTTATTCAAGAAATTCAAGACAATAATAAATGTGATTTAGAAGAAGCCTTAAGAATTGCATTAAAAAGAATTGTGGGCGCTTACTGTATTTTATTAATTGATCAGGACGATCCTGAAACTATTATTGCAGCCAGAAAAGGAAGTCCCTTAGTGATAGGCATTGGGAAAGAGGCGCATTATTTAGCCAGCGACGCCTCTCCTATTATTGAATACACCAAAGAAGTGGTGTATGTAAACGATTATGAAATTGCCATTGTTAGAAAAGATGAGCTTATCTTAAAAAATTTAGGCAACGAAAAGCAAACACCTTTTATTCAAAAATTAGATATGGAATTAGCAGCTATTGAAAAAGGCGGCTATGAACATTTTATGTTGAAAGAAATTTTCGAGCAACCCGATACTATCTACGATTGTTTAAGAGGTAGGCTACTTCATGAGCAATTAGAAATTGTAATGGCCGGAGTGGACAATAATATAGAAGCATTGACGAAGGCCTCTCGTATTATTATTGTAGCCTGTGGCACCAGCTGGCATGCGGGTTTGTATGCTGAATATTTAATTGAAGAATTATGTCGCATACCCGTGGAAGTGGAATATGCTTCTGAATTTAGATACCGCAATCCCGTGATACATGCAGGAGATGTCATTATTGCTATTTCACAAAGTGGAGAAACCGCAGATACATTAGTGGCTTTAGAAAGTGCCAAAGAAAAAGGAGCCTTTATATTCGGTATAGTAAATGCAGTGGGAAGTAGTATAGCTAGGTTAAGTAATGCTGGCGCTTATACACATGCTGGTCCTGAAATTGGGGTGGCGAGTACAAAGGCATTTACAGGTCAATTAACGGTACTTGCTATGATGGCGCTTACAATGGCAAAGTATAAAGCAAGTATTTCAGAAGAAAGGTATATGCATTTAGTAAATGAATTGGCATCGGTCCCAGAAAAAGTAAAAGAAATTTTAGCCGATACTTCTGTGATAGAAAAAATTGCTTTGAAATTTAAAGACGCCAAAGACTTTTTATATTTAGGCAGAGGGTATAATTTCCCCATTGCTTTAGAAGGCGCTTTAAAATTAAAAGAGATTACGTATATCCATGCGGAAGGTTATCCTGCAGCAGAAATGAAACATGGACCCATTGCATTAGTAGATGAAAGCTTACCTGTTGTATTTGTTGCCACCAAGGACATGTATTATGATAAAGTGGTTTCTAATATTCAAGAAATAAAAGCAAGAAAAGGACAAATTATTGCGGTGGCAAGTGTGGGCGATTTGGTATTACCTACTATGTCAGACAATATTATGTTTGTGCCTGAAATAGACGAAGTCATTGCCCCTTTATTAAGTGTTATACCTATGCAACTTTTAAGTTATTATGTAGGTGTGGCCAAAGCTATTGATGTAGACAAGCCTCGGAATCTTGCTAAAAGTGTAACCGTGGAATAATTGAACTACCTTGCAGTCTATTATGAACACGAATTTTCAGACCCTAGGTCTTATAGAGCCCTTATTAAAGGCCATTCAAGAAGAAGGTTATACAACCCCTACGCCTATTCAAGCCGAATCTATACCCATTGTTTTAGAAGGCAAAGACTTATTGGGTTGCGCCCAAACAGGCACAGGTAAAACAGCTGCTTTTACACTACCCATCTTACAATTATTAGTTAAAAGCAAAACGCAGGAGAGAAGAAAAAAAATTAGAAGTTTAATTGTTACACCTACTAGAGAACTCGCTATTCAAATTGGAGAAAGCTTTAATGCTTATGGCAGACATACAGGATTAAATTGTACAGTTATATTTGGAGGTGTTGGACAAGGACCTCAAGTAACTGCATTAAGAAATGGGGTGGATGTAGTCATTGCGACACCAGGTCGATTACTAGACTTAATGAATCAAGGGCATTTAAATATCAGAGAAGTAGAAATATTTGTGTTGGATGAAGCGGATAGAATGTTGGATATGGGTTTTGTGCATGACGTCAAAAAATTATTAGCGGTACTTCCTAAAAAAAGACAATCATTATTTTTCTCTGCCACCATGCCTCCTGAAATTGTAAGCTTGGCGAATACTATTTTGTTTCATCCATTAAAAGTGAGTGTTACACCAGTATCATCCACCGTTGATATTATTGTTCAATCGGTTTACTTTGTAGATAAGGTAAATAAAAATGCATTACTCATTGAAATTCTAAAAAACACGGCTATTAAAACTGCCTTGGTATTTACAAGAACTAAACATGGGGCTGATAAAGTGGTGAACCTACTTATAAAAAACAATATTAAAGCAGAAGCCATTCATGGCAATAAAGCCCAAAATGCAAGGCAAAGAGCGTTGACTAATTTTAAAGCACAAACTACGCGCGTATTAGTAGCTACCGATATCGCTGCTAGAGGAATTGATGTAGATGAACTAGCCTATGTCGTGAATTATGAAATACCCAATATTCCAGAAACCTATGTGCACCGTATTGGAAGAACAGGTCGTGCTGGTGCAGGTGGAACAGCCATTTCATTCTGCGATGCAGAAGAAAGAGCCTTTTTAAAAGATATTGAAAAGCTTATTGCTAAAAAGGTACCCGTCATTGAAAACCACCCCTTTCCCATGACCAATTTCAATCCCATTAAGGAAGCCAAACAGCAAGGAAGGGTCAATTCTGGACATGCCAGGTCTAAAGCAATGGCAAATGGGGGTCAAAAAAGACATTTTAGTCGCCCAAAACCAAGTAGGTAATATTATCTTTGATACAATTAAAAAAATAATTTATGCGTATCATTTTTACAAGCCTTCTACTATCTTTTGGTCTTTTGGTATCTGCTCAAGACACCAGTATTCAAAAAAAAGATTTAATTAGTGCCTCTAAACTATTTGACCTTAGTTTTACTATTAAGGAAATAGATACTCTATATTCCGATGTCGTTGACAATTTAGCCAATTACAAAGCAATGCATAATTTGCCTTTAGCCAATAGCGTTCCATTAAGTATGTGGCAAACACCGGTGGTAACTGGCATGCATTTTAATACAGTTCAAAAACCCATTGCTTGGAAATTAGACAATACCGTTCAATTGCCTGCTAATAAAAATGATTTAGCATTTTACACTATTGAACAATTAGCTTCTTTAATTAAAAATAAAAAAATTAGCTCCCTAGCCCTTACTCAATTTTTTATTGAGCGTATTAAAAAATGGGGAGATACTTTACAATGTGTAATAAGTATACAAGAAGAGATAGCTTATACACAAGCTAAAAAAGCAGATGCAGAATTAGCGCAAGGAAAATACAGAGGTTTATTACATGGCATTCCTTATGGCTTAAAGGATTTATTCGCTGTGAAAGGCACCAAGACAACTTGGGGCGCCGCACCTTATCAAAATCAAACAATTGATGAAGATGCATTTGTTTATACTAAACTAAAAGAAGCAGGTGCAGTACTAGTGGCGAAATTTACTTTAGGGGCTTTAGCCATGGGCGATTATTGGTTTGGTGGAAGAACAAAAAATCCATGGAATTTAAAATATGGATCTTCAGGCTCTTCTGCTGGTTCTACTTCTGCAACAGTAGCGGGCCTAGTACCCTTTGCCATTGGCACAGAAACCTGGGGAAGTATTGTTTCTCCTTCTACTACTTGCGGTGCTACTGGATTAAGACCCACATTCGGTAGCATTAGCCGCACAGGCGCCATGGCATTAAGTTATAGCCTAGATAAAGTAGGCCCTATATGCCGTTCTGCTGCAGATGCAGCCATTGTATTTAATTATATTCATGGAACAGATGGCAAAGATGGAAGTGCTGTCAATATGCCATTTAATTTTGCTCCGAATAAAGACATTAAAAAATTAAAAATTGGCTACGCTAAAAATTATTTTGATAAAATAAAAGATACTTCAAGAAATGAATTTAAAGTACTAGAAGAATTTAGAAAATTAGGTGTGCAATTAATACCTGTTAATTTTCCAGATAGTGGCGTGTATACTTTCAATATTATGGATGTAGTCATTGGTGCTGAATGTGCCGCACAATTTGATGAAATGACAAGAATGAATATTGATGATGCCTTAACAAGACAAACTAAAAGCGATTGGCCAAACTCCTTTAGAACAAATCGATTTATACCTGCCGTAGAATATATTAATGCACAAAGACACCGTTACACACTCATGCAAAAAGTAAATGAAGTCATGCAGCAGTATGATGTTATTATTTGTCCTTCAAGGGGAGATGGTAATCAATCGGCTATTACCAATTTAACAGGCAATCCTATAGTATGCGTTCCTACTGGCTTTGATAAAAAATTAAATTTACCCACTGGTATAAGTTTCGTAGGTAATTTATATGACGAGGCTACTATATTATCTATTGCAGAAGCTTACCAAAAAGCAACTAACTGGGATGAAACACATCCTACCCTATTTAAATAAACCGTTTTAAAGAATTAAACTGTACTAATGAATAATATTAAGAAAATGCCTGTAAATGAATTGGGCTATGGTTTTATAAAAGAGCTTCCCAAGGGCAAGGACGAATATTATTTACGTAACCAACAAAATAGAAGCGGCATCAAATATCGCCACTTATCTGCATTAGAAATTGAGCAGTTAGTTCGAAATAGAAATTCAAGCGATAACTGGAATGATATTTTAGTTTCAGATGCCTTTAGTCCGGAGCTTATAAAAAATTGTTCCTTCTTTGGTTTAGTAAGAATGGGAAAACTAGAAGCCAATTGTTTACTATTTAGCGATTTAGTTGTGGCTGTGGGTATTTATAATTCTACCATTATTAGTTGCGACCTTGGTAATAATGTTGCCATACATAATGTGAACTATATGTCGCATTATATTATAGGCAATGATGTCATTATTACCAATGTGAATGAAATAGTAACAACGAATCATTCTAAATTTGGTAATGGTATTATTAAAAAAGGAGAAGACGAATCGGTTAGAATATGGATGGAGATTTGTAACGAAAATACAGGTAGAAAAGTAATGCCTTTTAATGGTATGACTGCAGGAGATGCTTATTTATGGACACGCAACAGACAAGATACCATTTTACAGAAAAAGTTTAAAGAATTAACTGAAAAACGTTTTGATAATAAATTAGGCTACTACGGTAAAGTAGGTGACCGTTCGGTGATAAAAAATTGTAAGATTATCAAGGATGTATGGATTGGGTCGGATGCCTATTTAAAAGGTGCCAATAAAATTAAAAATGTAACTATTAATTCTTCTGCTGAAGCAAGAACACAAATTGGGGAAGGTTGCGAACTTGTGAATGGTATTATTGGTTTTGGTTGTAGAATATTTTATGGTATTAAAGCAGTTCGTTTTATTTTATCAGACCAGTCTCAATTAAAATATGGTGCACGATTAATTAACTCTTTCTTAGGGCCTAATGCCACTATTTCTTGTTGTGAGGTATTAAACTCATTAATTTTCCCAGCGCATGAACAACATCATAACAATTCTTTTTTATGTGCAGCCCTAGTCATGGGACAAAGCAATATAGCAGCAGGTGCTACCCTAGGCTCTAATCATAATAGTCGTGGAGCCGATGGAGAAGTGATTATGGGCAGAGGCTTTTGGCCAGGCTTATGCGTGAGCGTAAAACATAATTCAGTTTTTGCAAGTTTTTCATTGTTGAACAAAGGCGATTATAACTATGAATTAAATATTCCTATTCCTTTTTCACTTATTAGCAATGACCCCTTAAAAGATGAATTAATTATTATGCCGGGTTATTGGTTTTTATATAATTTTTATGCCTTGGCTAGAAATGCTTGGAAATATATTGATAGAGATAAGCGAATTGAAAAAACGCCCCTATTTGAATACAATTATTTAGCACCAGATTCAGTCAATGAACTCTTGAATGCTAGAAAAATAATAGCAGCTGCAGTGGCCAAGGCTTATTTACAAAGTACCAAAAAAACAGCTGACCTACCTACTGAAAAACTAATTGTAGTAGGCCATAACTTACTTACTACTAAAACTAAAAAAGAAATAGACGTATTATCTGTTTTTGCAGACGATATTGAAAATAGTAAAAGAAAAACAAGGTTCATAAAAAATTACGAGGCCTACTCTATTTTTGAAAAAATGATATTTATGTATGGTATGGAAGCATTATTGGATATCATTAATAGCAAGTCTACTGGGAAGAAAACTGGGCAAAGTATTTTAATGCATTTAAAAACATTAAAACCTAATACCACTGAATGGACATGGATAAATGTAGGAGGTCAATTAATACCACAAAAAACAGTCAATAGCTTGCTCACTAAAATTAAAACAGGTAGCATTGACAGCTGGGATAAAGTACATCAGTTTTACGAAGAGGCTTCTTCTACCTATACCTCTAAAAAAAGAAATCACGCTTTACTTGCACTTGAACTCATTACCCATAAAAAACTATCAACAATTACTAATAAACAATTGAATAGTTGGTTAGATAGCTACCTTGAAATTAAGACCGATGTCACTTCGCGCATTGAAAAAACAAGGGCCAAGGATTATAGTAACCCTTTTAGAAAAATAGTTTACGAAAACGAAGCTGAAATGATAGCAGTAGTGGGCGATTTAAAAGACAATGGCTTTATTAAAGAACAAAACCTAGCATTAAAAACCATTAGTTCAAATATTGCAGCGATAAAAGAAAGCCTGAGAACTAAATAACTAAAAGTAAATAAATAAAAAACTATTACTAATTGTATATTATTAATAGTTAAGAATACTAAAGCCAACACCTAACTGCCATTGACGCGTTTTCCAAGTAGATTGATCGCTCAAATTAGAAGAAAGTTCACTAGCAGAACGAATATTATTCATACCAATGACGTACCTGCCATATAAAAAAAAGCCACCCAAATCTAATTTAGCACCACCCACAATAGCAAACTCACCGCTATTGAAAGCTAGTCTGGCTGTTTCTTTTCCATCTTTTTGTTGATCTAATAAAATACTATATTGAGGACCTGCTTGAACAATAAAACTTTTAAAAACTTTGTATTGAGCCAACACTGGAATGGCTAAATAATTCAAATGATAAGTCTCAGGTTTCAATGCACTATTACCCATTAATTCTAAAACACTAGGATTAGATTCCAATTTAGTTTGTGTTAAAATTACTTCAGGGGCAATACTAAAGGAAGGGCCTACTCCAATTTGTGCGCTTGCACCCAAATGAAAAGAAGCTGCATTATGGTCTGCATTTACATTGTTTACACTCGAAAAATTTTGTCCTAACTTAATACCTATAGCAAATTTATTTTGCGCTTGAGCATTCAACACTACCATACTTATTAAAAACAAGACTATTTTTTTCATAAAATTCATTTTGAATTTGATTTTTAATGGATAAATTATTAAGCTAATTCAATTAAAGTTATTTCTGGCAAAATACCTACCCTGCCTGGATAACCAAGGAATCCAAAACCTCGGTTAACATATAATTGCTGGTCTTTGTTATCATAAATACCTGCCCATTGTTTATATACCCATTGCACAGGACTCCATTTAAAATAAGGGTTCTCTAGTCCAAACTGCATACCATGTGTATGACCAGATAAAGTTAATTGAATGCTTGCATATTTTGGAATGACTTCTGCTTCCCAATGACTAGGGTCATGACTCATCAAAATTACCACTTCTTCCTTGCTTACACCTTGCATGGCTTCATCCATTTTGCCATATTTTGGAAAACGCGCTTTTGCACCCCAATTCTCAATACCCACTATTTTAATTTTTTCACCATTTTTTTCAATACTTATATTTTCATTCATTAGTAAGCGCCATCCTAAATCATGATGCACTTGCTTCAAGGCTTCTAAATTTTGCTTCTTCTCTTCTACCGTATCCCATTTTACATAATCGCCATAATCGTGGTTGCCTAAAGTACTATACACGCCTCGCGGGGCATTAATTTTACCAAATACATCCATCCAATCCTGCATCTCACTGGCACGGTCATTGACCAAGTCGCCGGTAAATAAAACCAAATCGGCATTTTGTTTTTCAATTAATTCAATGCCTTTTAGTACTGCTGCTTTATCCTTTAAACTGCCACTATGAATATCGCTAATATGAATAATTTTAAATCCTTTAAAGGCAAGAGGTAACCCTTTTAAAATAATTTTCTTTTTAATGAGTTTATAATTATACTTATTACCAAAACCAAATAAAAGCGATAAGAATAATGTGGAAGATAAGCCCACTCCCATCCAACTTAAAAAAGTAGATCTTGGAATACCCTTTTCAGTATTCATAAATTTAGCACCTGCTATGGATGCCGCCTGACCCATCGTCCAAAAAGCCCCTCTTCTTAAATCGTCGACTAAGAAAAACAAAACCATAAAAATTTGGGTAAGGACCCATCCTATGCCAACAGAGAAAATGTATTGCTTAAAATAAGGGTTCGAAATATAAGGGAAGAGTAAAAAGGAACTCAGGCTCAAAATACATAAAGCCCAGTAAATTAGACCCACTGAGGTCTTTGTGCCATTTGATGCTCCTTGCAGTAAGGTCTTTAATACATGGTAGATATAAAAGTCAATGAGAATCAATACAGTGATGAGAATGACTATAAATAAGGGGTTGCGCATAATATAATTTAAAGCACAAAATTAAGGCCAAATTGTTACCATTTATGCCTTATTTTTGGCAGAAATTAAGGATATTCAGTTTATGGCTAGAATAATAGGAATAGCGAATCAAAAAGGGGGTGTGGGTAAAACCACTTCTGCCATAAATATTGCGGCAAGTTTGGCCGTATTGGAATACAGAACCCTATTAATTGACGCCGATCCTCAAGCAAATAGTACTACAGGTGTTGGATTTGATTTGCACAATATCACAACCAGCTTATACGATGGTATGATTAATCAAACGCCCCTAGCCGATATTATTTTAAAATCAGAAATTCCACACTTAGATGTGATTCCCTCTCATATTGATTTAGTGGGTGCTGAAATTGAATTAGTGAACCTGCCTAATAGAGAGAATGTTTTAAAAGAATTAATTGCCCCTATTTCAGACCAATACGATTTCATTATTATTGATTGTTTACCTTCTTTGGGTTTAATTACTGTGAATGCATTAGTGGCTGCCGATAGTGTCATTGTGCCTGTACAATGCGAGTTTTTTGCATTAGAAGGTTTAGGTAAATTATTAAATACTATTAAAATTGTACAAAGCAGATTAAACCCTGAATTGCAAATTGAAGGTATCTTAATGACGATGTACGATGGAAGACTTCGTTTAAGCAATCAAGTAGTAAGTGAAGTAAGAAAACATTTTGATGAAATGGTATTTTCTACCATTATTCATAGAAACACACGTTTAAGTGAAGCGCCTAGCGTAGGCAAGCCTGTTATTTTGTATGATGCAGATAGCAAGGGCACCGTAAACTACTTAAACCTAGCTAAAGAAATTTTACAAAAAAATGGCATGACGAATATGAGTAATGCCGAGCGTATAATAGATTAATTATGAGCAAGAGCACACCTAATAAAGAACTCATTGGAAAAGGACTTCGCTCTCTATTGCAAAACATAGACGCGGATTACAAAAATCCAGCAGGAAGAGTACAACCAGCGGTGATAGAAAAAGCGGTTGCCAGTAATCGTGTACCCTTATCTGACATCATTGTCAACCCAAAGAATCCTAGAAAAGATTTTGATGAAAAAGCATTGAAGGAACTAGCTAATTCTATTCAAATACATGATTTAATACAACCTATTACTGTTGCGCAATTAGCTAATGGCAAATATCAATTAATAGCCGGTGAGCGTCGTTTTCGTGCTGCTAAAATAGCAGGCTTAAGCGATTTACCAGCCTATGTAAGAACAGGCAATGATAAAGAATTATTAGAATTAGCCTTACTAGAGAACTTACAAAGAGTGGACCTTAATGAAATAGAAATTGCATTAAGCTATCAGCGCATGATGGAGGAACTAAGTTACACGCAAGAAAAAGTAGCGGAAAGAATGGGTGTGGACAGGTCTACTATTTCTAACTATATAAGATTACTCGAACTTCCACCTAGTTTACAAGCAGCGCTTCGTAACGGTAGCCTAAGTGTAAGTTTAGCCAAACTATTATTAGGTAAAGAAATAGAGAAGCAATTATTCTTATTTAAAGAAATTACAGAAAAGGGTTTGACCGTAAAACAAACAGAAGAGCTTATTCGTAAGATGAATTTAGCAGGCAAGGCCTTTACGCCTTCTATAGCTAATGCAAAAAACCAATTATCTCCTGTATATAAAAAATTAGAAGATAAATTAACCAGTCATTTATCTACCAAGGTTATTTTACAACACCAAAAAAATGGTAGTGGGAAAATTACTATTGAATACTTAGATCTTAATGGTTTAAACAAAATACTAGAAGCAATGCAATTAAGCATTAGCTAGTACTATTTTTTAAAAGGAATTTATTTAGGATGCGGCTACTATATATTATACTACTGCTGCTTTTTATGCAGCCAACTGCTAATAGCCAAGATAGCGCCTATCTCCAAAAAACAGATACCCTTCAACATCATATTCCTCGTCGTGCTACTAGAAGGTCGGCCATACTACCTGGTTGGGGCCAGCTATACAATAAACAGTATTGGAAAATACCTTTAGTGTATGGTGTATTGGCTCTCCCCGCTTCTACTTTTGTATACAATAATGATATGTACCTGAAAACAAAGTTTGCCTATGAAGCAAGGTTTAAAGCAGAGAAAGGAGACAATAGTGATTTATCTAAGATTGATTCAAAATTGCAAAACCTAAGTATTGGTTCATTACAGAGTTACCGTAATATATTTAGAAGAGATAGAGACTATTCTATCATGTGGTTTATACTTGCCTGGGGTGTGAATGTGGCAGATGCCACAGTATCGGGACATTTAAAAGAGTTTGATGTAAACAATAATTTATCATTCAGAATGGTACCTTATGTACAACCTCAACAACAACAAACGGGTTTATCACTTCAATTTCATTTTAAAAATACCCATTCAAAATAATTTAAACAAAGGGATATGAAAATTGCATTAATAGGATACGGTAAAATGGGAAAAGCGATTGAAGAAATTGCAATAAGCAAAGGACATGAAATTGTTCTAAAAATTGATGTATCTAATACAGCAGATTTTACGAAAGAAAATATACAAAAGGCGAATGTTGCTATTGAATTCACTGGCCCTCATACTGCTTTTGAAAATATTACTAAATGTATTGATTGGGGCGTGCCTGTCATAAGTGGTTCAACCGGATGGTTAGATAATTTTGAAAAAGCCAAAATGCTTTGTGTAGAAAAAAAAGGCTGTTTGATTTATGCAAGTAATTATAGCATTGGGGTGAATTTATTTTTTGAAATTAATAAGCAGGTAGCTGCACTAATGGAGCCTTATGATAATTATGATGTATCTATGACCGAAACACATCATACTGAAAAAAAAGATGCACCTAGTGGAACCGCCATTAGTTTAGCCGAACAAATACTAGCCAAAATAGGAAGAAAAAATAAATGGGTGAATGAAGCCTCTGCAGCGGCCTCTGATTTAGTAATTAAATCTGAAAGAATTGATCCAGCCCCCGGAACACATTCAGTTACTTATCAGTCACCCATTGACAGCATTGAAATTACCCATACAGCTCATACACGCAAAGGCTTTGCCAGCGGGGCTTTATTAGCAGCAGAATTTGCCAATAAAAAAATTGGTATCTTCACTATGAAAGACGTTCTAGGTCTTTAATCATTCTATATGCTATCCAAAAAAACTCAATATGCATTACAAGCACTCAGCTATATGGTGGAGAAGCAAAGCGACGACCCTATTTTAATAGCTGAAATTGCAAGTCAAAAAAATATACCCATTAAGTTTCTGGAGAATATTTTACTAGCATTGAGAAAAGCAGGTTTTTTAGAAAGTAAAAAAGGAAAACATGGAGGCTACTTCTTTGCACAAGCGCCTGAAAAAATAAAATTATCGGCTATTTTTAGAACTATCGAAGGCCCCATTGCCCTTCTTCCTTGCGTAAGTTTAAATTTTTATGAAAAATGTACCGATTGTAATGAAAAAAAATGTGGTATTAATAAAGTAATGGCCGCTGTAAGAGATAACACCTTAGCCATACTAGACAATAAAACAGTAGCAGACCTAAGTGCTATAAAATAAATTTATGAAAAAAATATTTATACTCTTTTTCATAATCATAGCTATCAATGCTTCTTCTCAAAGTTTAATAGGGGGTGATAATATTTTAAAAACTAATTTATCGGCTGATGCTATTAATAACTATAATATCACTTTCGAGAAAAGCATCAATCACTTTATTTCTTTGTCGGTGAACTATAAAAATATGCCACTTTCAAAACTGCCTTTAAAATCTATTGCAAAAAAATTTATTGATAACCCTGCTATCGATTTCGATAATTTTAAAATTGGCAATACCACCATTACTTTTGAAGGCCGTTTTTATTTAGGCTTATCAAAAATGTCTGGTTTTTATATAGGACCTTATATTCGGTATGGTAATTACGACTTATCGGTTCCCGCTAGCTATACCTATACACCCGATAAAATTTTTCCTGCTGAAATTATAAAACCTATTACAGCAGTCGCCACTTTAGAGGGCAAAGTGAGAACCCAAAGTTATGGTGCCCATGTAGGTATGCAATTTCAATTATTGACTAAATTAGTTTTAGATATCTCCTTTGTGGGAGGTCATTATGGAACCTCCTCTGGGAAACTTGAATTTAGTCCTCCAGGTGGATTCCCAAGACCAGCCCGAGTTGCATTACAACAAGTACTAGATAATACAAAAGCAGACCCTTTTAAATTTAAATCCACAGTAGATGCCAGTAAGGCAATGGTGGATATGGAAGGCCCTTGGTGGGGCTTAAGAGGACTAGGTATCGGCCTTGGATTAAGATTTTAAATACGCTAGCTTTGCTAGCTCAAAACAGTATCAAATGAACGCTCCATTTTTAAAAGATTTATTTAAAGCCCAAAGCTACGATGCAGACCAATTTTTTTTAATTGCTGGGCCATGCGTAGTAGAGAATGAAGAATTGGTAATGGAAATTGGAGAGAAGGTTTCTACCCTATGTAAGAACCTAGGTATTGCTTATGTATTTAAAGCAAGCTATAGAAAAGCAAATAGGACAAGTGCAAATTCTTTTACAGGCATTGGAGATGATACAGGAATGGAGCTCATTAAAAAAGTTGGCGCTAGTTTCAAAGTACCTACTACTTCCGATATTCATGCGCACGATGAAGCAGCTATTGCCGCAAAGTATATTGATATTTTACAAATACCTGCTTTTTTATGTCGTCAAACCGACTTACTTATTGCAGCTGCTGAAACAGGAAAAATTGTGAATGTAAAAAAAGGACAATTTTTAAGTGGGGCTTCCATGAAATTTGCAGTAGATAAAATAAGATTAGCAGGCAACGATAAAGTAATGCTTACTGAACGTGGTAATACATTTGGCTATCAAGACTTAGTAGTAGATTATAGAAATATTCCTGCCATGGCAGAAAATGGTGTGCCTGTTATTATGGATTGTACACATTCATTACAACAACCTAATCAAATATCTGGTGTCACAGGAGGAAATCCTCAATTAATAGAAACTATTGCGAAGGCAGCTATTGCCACAGGAGCGCATGGATTATTTATTGAAACGCATCCGAATCCTGCTCAAGCAAAAAGCGATGGCGCGAATATGTTGCCCTTAGATAAATTAGCTCCTTTATTAGAAAAATTAGTAAGACTAAGAAGAGCAGTTATTTAGTTTTTACAACTAATAATGCTAAAAATATTTCATAGGATTTCTTTTTCCTAAAAGAATATACCTGCGGATACTTCTCCAAAAAGCGAGTACCATATATACAATGACTGGAGAGCCTAAAGTAAGAAATGAAATATAGATAAACCACATTCTTATTTTGCTTGTAGCAATGCCTAATCGCTCTCCAATGGCGGTACAAACCCCAAAAGCGTGTAATTCAAAAAAATTCTTCATTTTTTGCATAGGAAAAGCGTTAAAATCTACTGCAATCTATTAAAAAATGTGGATATAAACTGTATTTTTTGCTTCAAAAGGGATCAATTTTGGCTTACCTTTAGCCCAATTTTAAAAACAAAACTAAGTAACATGGCTTTTGATATCGAAATGATCAAAAAATTGTATGCTGCAATGCCTGACAAAGTAGAAGCAGCTCGTAAATTATTAGATCGTCCATTAACTTTATCTGAGAAAATTTTATTCTCTCATTTACATAGTGATCAAAAAGTAGAAAACTTTGAAAGAGGAGGTTCTTATGTAGATTTTGAACCAGACCGTGTTGCTATGCAAGACGCCACTGCACAAATGGCGCTTTTACAATTTATGCAAGCAGGCCGTCCTAAAGTAGCCGTGCCAAGTACAGTACATTGCGACCATTTAATTTCTGCAAAAGTAGAAGCCAAGCAAGATTTACAAGTAGCCACTGCAGATAGTAAAGAAGTATATGATTTCTTAGCCTCTGTTTCCAATAAATATGGTTTAGGATTTTGGAAGCCAGGCGCGGGTATTATTCACCAAGTTGTTTTAGAAAACTATGCTTTCCCAGGCGGCTTAATGATAGGCACCGACTCTCATACCGTAAATGCAGGTGGATTAGGTATGATTGCCATTGGTGTAGGTGGAGCAGATGCTTGTGATGTTATGGCAGGATTACCATGGGAATTAAAATGGCCTAAATTAATTGGTATTAAATTAACAGGAAAGTTAAACGGATGGACAGCGCCTAAAGATGTTATCTTAAAAGTAGCAGGTATATTAACTGTAAAAGGTGGAACCGGTGCGATAGTTGAATATTTTGGAGAAGGTGCAACTAGTATGAGTTGCACAGGTAAAGGAACTATTTGCAATATGGGTGCTGAAATTGGTGCTACTACTTCTACTTTTGGATACGATGCAAGCATGAGCCGTTATTTACAATCAACAGGCCGTACCGATGTAGCAAGTTTAGCCGATACAGTAGCTGCACATTTAACTGCAGACCCTGAAGTGTACGCCAGCCCTGAAAAATACTTTGATCAAGTGATTGAAATTGATTTGAATACTTTAGAGCCCCATTTAAACGGACCCTTCACTCCAGATTTAGCAACACCTATTTCTAAAATGAAAGAAGCAGCTGCTGCCAACGGATGGCCTACCAAAATTGAAGTAGGTTTAATTGGAAGTTGTACGAACTCTTCTTATGAAGATATTAGCCGTGCAGTAAGTTTAGCCAAACAAGTTTCAGCCAAGGGTTTAACCATGAAATCTGAATACTTAATTACACCAGGTTCTGAGCAAGTAAGGTATACCATTGAAAGAGATGGTTTCTTAGAAGTGTTTAGTCAAATTGGTGCGAAAGTATTTGCGAATGCTTGTGGACCTTGTATTGGAATGTGGGAGCGTGTAGGTGCAGAGAAAAAAGAAAAAAATACCATTGTACACTCTTTCAATAGAAACTTTGCAAAGCGTGCCGATGGCAATCCAAACACATTTGCATTCGTAGGTTCTCCAGAATTAATTACGGCACTTGCCATTGCAGGAGATTTAAATTTTAATCCATTAACTGATACACTTACGAATAATAAAGGCGAACAAGTAAAATTAGACGCTCCTACTGGTGATGAATTACCCTTAAAAGGTTTTGCTGTTGAAGATGCAGGCTACCAAGCACCTGCAGAAGATGGTTCTACAGTGACTATTGCAGTAGATCCTATTTCAAAGCGTTTGCAATTATTAGACCCATTTGCAGCATGGGAAGGCACCGATTTAAAATCGTTGAAATTATTAATTAAGGCTAAAGGGAAATGTACCACCGACCATATCTCTATGGCAGGACCTTGGTTAAAATTCCGTGGCCACTTAGATAATATTTCTAATAACTTATTAATAGGTGCGGTGAATTTTTACAATGAAAAAACAGACAACGTAAAAAGTCAAATCAATGGCAATTACGATACCGTACCTAATACCCAAAGAGCTTACAAAGCAGCAGGTGTGGGGACCATTGTAGTGGGTGATGAAAACTATGGAGAAGGAAGTTCTCGTGAGCATGCAGCGATGGAGCCAAGACATTTAGGTGTTCGTGTAGTATTGACTAAATCATTTGCACGTATTCATGAAACCAACTTGAAAAAGCAAGGTATGTTGGCATTAACATTCGCCAACAAAGCCGATTACGATAAAATTTTAGAAGACGATACCATTGATATAAACGGATTAACGCAGTTTACAGCGGGTAAACCACTTACATTAGTATTAACGCATATGGATGGCAGTTCAGATACCATTGAAGCCAACCATACTTATAACCAACAACAGATTGAGTGGTTTAAAGCAGGTGGAGCTTTGAATATCATTAGAAAACAAGTTGCGGGATGATAAACACAGCACTTGTTTCCTTTGGCATGAGTGGAAAATTATTCCATGCTCCTTTTATTGATACCAATCCTCATTTCAATTTAGTAGGCTGCTGGGAAAGGTCTCAGAAAAATATTCAAGCTATTTACCCAAATGCAAAATCCTTTGGTAGTTATGAAGAAATCTTAAATGACCCTTCTATTCATTTAGTGGTAGTGAATACCCCCAACGATACACATTACGCGTATACCAAACAAGCTTTACTTGCAGGCAAACATGTGGTGACTGAAAAAGCATTTACTGTAACTGTAAAAGAAGCAGAAGAACTAGATGCCCTTGCGCAAAAATTAAATTTAAAATTAGCAGTATACCATAACAGAAGATACGACGCCGACTTTTTAACGCTTCAAAAATTAATTGCTGAAGATAAAATTGGAGCATTTTTAGACATACAAATATCTTTTGAAAGATATAGAACCACCTTAAGCCCTAAAGTACATAAGGAAACCAATACCCCAGGCTCGGGGGTATTATACGATTTAGGCCCACACTTAATTGACCAAGCCTTACTATTAAGCGGTATGCCAAAATCGGTTTTTGCAGATATAAGAACCACCAGAAAAGTAGGCAAGGTGGATGATTATTTTACACTACTACTATACTACCCTACTCACAGAATTTTATTAACCAGTGGGATGGTGTATATGCAACAATTACCTGCATATAAAATTTATGGCACCAAGGGTTGCTTTATAAAATACCGAGCCGATATACAAGAAGACGATTTACTCGCAGGTAAAAAACCCAATACCCCTAATTGGGGCGTGGAAGCTAAAGAAAAATGGGGCATATTAACTACAGATATTGAAGGTAAAATAAGTACAGAAATAATTCCTAGTCTTGCAGGTAATTACGGAACTTTTTATGAGAAAATGGCTAATGCCATTAACCATAACGAACCCGTACCTACTTCAGCCAAACATGGTACAGACACCATACGCATATTAGAAGCAGCAAGAGCAAGCTTTGCCCAAGGAAAAGTAATAGCATTATAATTCAACTGACATTAGCTCCTTACCAAGATTATGAAAAGCTAATTTGATTTTATTTATTTGCTCTACCCTAGGCTTGCGATGCAAATTGGCATAATGGTTTAATTGCTTTTGATTTATTCCAGAATACTTTTCTAAAGCCGAACCGGTAATTACATTCTTATAGTATTTTAGTAAACTTTGAGTGTCAAATTTGTAAACCAACTCGAACTTTCTTCTAAAAGAAACAGGAGGCATTTCGCCATCTTCTTTAATGCCTTCCAAATGAAATTCGATAGCTTCTTGAATTTTATTTTTTATCTCATCAGGTGTTTTTCCAGTAGATACACAACCAGGTAGCAATGCTACATGTGCTGAGAAGTTTTTACCAGCAAAGAAAATTTCAACAATATTTTGTTTCATAATTTTAATATTAAATTTACAATAAACCTGCTTGTTTTAAAATTGATTTCACAATCATGTGCTCTAATACTTCGCTCTTTCCATGATCAAGAATAGTGACCCTTCCTTTCTTTATCGGATGCTTATATTGTTTATGACTCCCTTTTTGAGCATATAAAATCCAACCATCAAGTTCAATTATTTTAATCATCTGCTTAACCTTTTTTATCATTTAGCTTGATTTTACAAAGATATATAATTATATATCATTAAAAAATAAAATATTCAAGCTAAATTCAAGAAATTAAAATGGAATAAACCGCAAAGCTGATAAAACTTATACGTTCGGAGATTTTCTAAAGAGTGAATAAATAAATAAATAAATGTGAATTAATAAAAAAGCCCCGCAAATTGCGAGGCTTTTAAAAAGTCTAATAAAATCCTTACATTTTCTTAGCGTCTTCCAGGAACTTTGCTAAACCAATATCGGTTAAAGGATGTTTTAACAATCCTAAAATGGAGTCTAAAGGACAAGTGCAAACATCGGCACCTGCTTCTGCTGCTTTTACAATATGTAAAGCATTACGAATAGAAGCGGCTAATATTTGAGATTTGAAACCCTGTACATCGTAAATATGTCTAATTTGACTAATTAATTCCATTCCATCCCAAGAGCTATCGTCAATTCTGCCAATAAAGGGAGAAACATAAGTAGCACCTGCCTTCGCTGCAAGAATGGCTTGACCAGCAGAGAAAATTAAAGTACAATTGGTACGAATACCATTATCGGTAAACCACTTAATAGCTTTAATACCATCTTTAATCATGGGTACTTTTACTACAATATTCTTATGAATAGCTGCTAATTTTTTACCTTCTTCTACCATCGTAGCAAAATCGGTAGACAATACTTCTGCACTAATATCTCCATTTACTAATTCGCAAATAGCTTTATAATGTGCTGCAATGGCTGCCTCCCCTTTAACACCCACTTGCGCCATTAAACTAGGATTGGTAGTTACACCATCTAAAATACCTAAATCATTGGCTTCTTTAATTTGAGCTAAATTACCCGTGTCAATGAAAAACTTCATACAAATTGTTTTAATAATTGTCTACAATAATAAAAAATGGCAGGCTACTTACATCACACCGCTCAACCATCTATCCTTGCTGCATTCCTGCCCTGGGGAGTTTCAACAGGAGCTGGTTGTGTAAGACCTGCCGCTGCAAATATAGCAAAAAAACTACTACCAATTTTGCCTAGAATTAACGGCGCTAAAACCAATGATATGGTCGTGTCTAGCGCCTGGAGGACGGTAATAAACTAGAATTGAATAATTATTTTCAGTCTCCCAGTGATTGCCCTCTGTTTCAGTAAAATCGTTAATAGGATTTACTCCCTGCATATCTCTTAGTATATAATTATAACTATAATATCCTTGCTTTAATAACAAGGTTTTTTTATAATAACCCAAGGTTGGGTCGAATTGCATCTCCGCGTCTTTGTTTATTATGTTATTAGTTAGCGCCCCCGATAAATATAATTTTTGACCCATAAATGGAATTTTATCCTTGGGCACATAAGTAAAATTTACTGCAGCATAATCGTTTTGATTTTCACTTTGCAATGACTCTGTATTACTAATCATAAAACCTCCATTTAAGTCGTTGAAAGTATAATAGGCAGTACTAGCTCTAGATAAATCGGGTTTAACGCTTACAATAGTTGTTTTTTCTTTTGAATTGATATCGGCAATTCTATCTGATCTTAATCTTAGATTTTGAATATCCAACCATCTCGCTTCCTTCCCTGCTGGAAAAATGAATTGATCCTCGCTATTGTATTCCAATAAGTTTCCTCTAATAAAAGTAGGCGCGGCTCTTGAAACTGCATCATTGTACCTGTAGTTTTGAATAACCGCTGTGTTGAGTTGGTCGGTTTGGAAGAAAGGAATTTTTTTCACATCTAAGACAAACTGAATTTTCTGATGTGTCTTAGAAATTTGAGCATCAAAAGGTTCTTGCACAGTACCAGCTACTGCCACCTGATTTTCTGTTACAAAAAAACGTCTTGTAAAAACAAGCTCATTGGCATTGCCATTTTTAAAAACCTTTAGGATATAATTTCCAGACTGCGTTGGCCTCAGTTGTGCATTGGGAAAATTAAACTGATAATGATAATATGCCTGTGTTGCAATCGATGATACCGAAAACTTACTTATTTTATTTTCATTAAAGCCTTGTAAATAATCAAAGGCAGACATTTCAACAACTGTCCAATCGGCATTTCTTAATTCTACAGAAAAATAATAGTCTTGGTATTCAGTTTTAAAATCGTCAAAGCTTATGTCTAAAGGTGTAGGCTCATCAAGAGAAATTACTGGAATGGCTAAGGGCTTATTAATTGGATGAATTAAAACTGTGTGTATATTGGTTTGGTATATACTATCTGGATTAGATTGGCCATAGCCCTTGCCTATATGAAGCCCTATAAGTAATGCCAACCATAAGTATCTTTTAAACATGACCCCCTGTATTTAGTCCCTACGAAACTACCCTTTTAATCCTAATTTATAAGTAGAAAAAACTAGATTTGTTAAAAATTACGTATTGTCTACCGCCTTCGAAATAGCTAAAAGAATTAGTTTTCAAAAACAGAAAAATTATACACGCTTTATAGTAAGGCTATCTATTGCCGCCACTGCCATTAGTGTGGCAGCTATCTTACTTACTTTTTCTATTGTGAACGGTTTTCAGGCCACCATTGCAAGTAAAGTATATCAATTCTGGGGACATATTAGAGTAGCTTCTGTAAGTGGAGAAACCATCAACCAAAATAATAAAACCATTACTGCCTTTCAACAAAATCCTGCAGTAAAAACCATCACTCCATTTATTCAACAATCTACCGTACTTTCTTTTGCACAAGACATTGAAGGTGTAGTAGCAAGAGGACTTCCTACTCAGACTGAAATTCCTTTTTTAAGAAAAGGCAGTGGTTGGACCTCTCCCACTGAAAAAGATAGTATACTTAACGAAACTATTATTTCAGATAATATTGCTACTAAATTAAATATTCAATTAGGTGCCACCGTGAGACTGTATTTTTTAAATACAGGAGCCGTTCAACAAAGAAAATTAAAAGTAGTGGGCATTTATCATTCAGGTATTGAAGAATATGATAACCAATTTGTTTTGGTTGATATAAAACTATTGCAACAATTAAATAATAATAAACTAGTAGAAGGTTATTCTATTGTATTGAAGGAAGATGCTTCCATTGATGCAACCACAGATGCCCTTCAAAAAATACTTCCTGAAAATTGGGTGGCTACTTCCATCAAAAATTATTACCCTCAAATTTTTGATTGGATAGGTGTACAAACCATTAATAGAAATGTGACTATTACCATTATGCTTATCATTGCTGTTATCAATTTACTTACTTGTTTATTTATTCTAATATTAGAAAGAATTACCATGATAGGCACACTCACTGCCTTAGGCGCTTCTCAAAAATTAATTAGAAAAATATTTTTATACCAAGCAAGTTTTATTTGCTGGACCGGCATACTACTAGGAGCCTTCATTGGACTAGGCTTATCCTTCTTACAACAAAAAACAGGTTGGATACAAATGGACGAGTCGGCCTACTTTATCAAAGAATTACCTATTAAAATGGATGCTGTTCAAATTATAAGTGTGCTTATTGGCACAGCCATTATAAGTTATATCTCTTTCTTACTACCTACTTTATGGATTAAGAAAATTTCTCCGGCCAAAGCCATACAATTCGACTAGCTAATTCAACTAAGACTTAAAATGGGATAAAATAATTCCCGCTGCTACTGCCGCATTCAATGATTCTGCCCCACCTATTCTTGGAATAGAAATGGGATGCGAAATAAAGGACATTAAGTTTTCTCTAATACCTTTTGATTCATTACCTATTAAAATAAAATTTGCAGGATCCCATTTTGTTTCATGCATTGACTTCCCATTTAATAAAGCGCCATATACTGGTAATTTACTTTTAGACTTTGCATTGGCTTGAAGAAGCGTTTCAAGATCCATTGAACTTAGATTTACTCTAAAACAACTTCCCATAGTGCTTTGTATTACTTTAGGATTATATAAGCCCGCCGTATCGTCAGATACAACCATTTGTTTAATCCCAAACCAATCGGCTGTTCGAATAATGGTACCTAAATTACCCGGATCCTGTATGCCGTCTAATAACAAGGTGGATGTATTTTTAAAATCTGTTACTGCCGTTTCTTTCTTTTTTTCTACAATAGCCATAACCTTATTGGGCGTTTGTAGTAGGCTTAATCTGCCTAACATTACTTCATCTACTTCCACTGCTTCGCAAGGCAAATGACCCTGTGCTTGAATCCAGTCAGGAAGGGCCATAATTTTACGAACCACCCAATGGGAAGCCAATAATTCCTCCAACAACTTAGGACCTTCCACTATAAATACAGATTCTTCCGCCCAATGTTTTTTATGGGCAAAAGATTGAATATATTTGAGCTCACTATTATTAATCATTTACATGCAATTAAGGAAGCTTAAAAATATTAGTTTCTTCTCAAGATTTTACCTTCTTGGTCTTTTATTTTTATTAAATGCATGCGCAGACTTGAAAAAAGCAGTCATTCATGACTATCCAAAGCAAATGAGCTTTGTGTATGACAACAAAGTAGTTGTAAAAGATGCCGACAACAATATAGAAGCCCTAAGGCTTGCCAATGAACTCTCTAATTACTGGGACGATAGCATAAAAACCAAACAAGTTCGCCAATTTGGAGTTTTTAATACCCTCCTACAACCACTACGCTACCAAGAAGATAAATTGGAACCTTCCATCCAGTTTATGAAAAACTATTTAGCTACTAAAGGTTATAACCATCCTATAGTAACTCCCCTTGTAAAAGTAGATACCGTTAAAGAGGAGTGGAGGGCGCATCTAACCATGCAAATTCAATTGAATAAAAAAACGCTTATTGATTCTGTAGTCTACGAATTAAATGATAGCCTACTACAATCCATTACAAACCAGCATACTGCTTTTGCTTACGTTAAAAAAGGGATGGCCTATTCCAATGAATCTATAAATAATGAATTAGACCGACTTGTTGAATTATTTAGAGCCAATGGATATTATTATTTTACCAAAGAAAAAATATTTGCAGAAGTAGATACACTGAATCAGCAATTAATGGAGCTAAATCTAGACCCACTAGCTCAAATAAATCAAGTACTACTTGCCCAAAAAACAGAAAAGGAACGTCCACTTTGGAAGCTTAGCTTTCAGATGCGCAATAACAGTAGTAACAATAACAATAATGGTAATAATGGTAATAATGGTAATAATGGTAATAATGGTAATAACGAGTTTAAACAATACCCTAGCGGTCAGCAAATTTTTTATACCGATTTAAAATTATCCGATAATCCCGATACGCTACTAGCCAAAGGCTTACCTCAAAAAGAAGCTTATAAAAATATTATACAAACTTATACTCAGTATAAATTTAAATCTACTTTATTTGAAGAACAGTCCATTTTAAAAAAAGGAGATCTCTTTAATGAAAATTTATACTACCAAACACTCAACAAATTTAGCAGCCTGGGTGCATGGCAACAAGTGGATGCCAGAACCACCCTGCAAAATGATAGCGTTTATTTACATTATTTTTTAACACCCTCTTTAAGACATAGTTTTAATTTTGATATAGAAGGTAGTAAAAATAATTCCCAGTTAGTCTCAGGTAATTTATTGGGACTTTCTACCAGCCTTACTTTTCGCGATAGAAATGTGCAAAAAAAATCAATCTCTTCAATAACAAGCGCAAGAACGGGGATTGAATTAAATGTAAATAATGGTAAAGATAATTTTACACAAACCTTACTATTCAACCTAGGTCATACTTATATTTTTCCCAATCTTATTATTCCATTTGTTCCTAAACAAACCACTTATACCAATCAAACCAGAACAACCTTTTCTTTGAATGGGGCTTATATTGACAGGTTAAATTATTATAAACTAAAATCTTTTACAACCAACTGGGGTTATGAATTGAAGAAAAATAAAAATGGAACTCAAAATGTTTCAACCTATAAGCCTATCAATGTTGAGCTTTATCATCTTAACAAGTTTTCTAAACTGGATAGCTTATTAATATTGAACCCCTTCTTACGTTCTTCTTTTAACGAAGGCAATGTGGTAAGTCAAACTTTTAATTATTTAAGTACTGGAACATCTTTAAAAAATCCAAATCAAAATAATTATTTAAGAATAGGCATTGAGGAAGCAGGGGGCTTAGCAGGCTTATTCAATGGTGCATCTTCAAGTTTATACAGATACATTAAAGCAGAAATAGAATTAAGAAAATTATACAAGTATCCATACACCGAACTCGCTTGGCGTTTTATGGGTGGCTATGGTAATAATTACAGCAATGACCCTCAATTAAAAGGACAACTACCTTTCTTTAAACAATTTACGGCAGGTGGCCCCTATAGTATGCGCGCCTGGGGCTTAAGGCAATTGGGACTTGGTAGTTCTCAGTTTTATGATACTAGTTTTAAAAGCCAGAGCTTTGATCGCTTTGGTGATTTCCAATTGGAAACCAATTTAGAATATCGCTTCCCTTTATTCCAATGGGGCTCTTATAAAATAGGTTCGGCTCTGTTTACAGATATTGGAAATATTTGGGATATTAGAGAAACCGGTCTAGATCCTTCAGCAGTTTTTAAATTAGATAGATTATACAAAGATATTGCGGTGGCAGTAGGTACAGGCCTAAGAATGGATTTCAATTATTTTATTATAAGAGTTGATTTAGCCCTTAAAATGAAGGACCCCACTCGTCTTCAAAATGCGGGTTGGCTAGACTTACAGCATATGAAATGGGCCGAGGTAAAACCGAATGGTGTAAAAGTAAATAACTACGCAGTTCAATTTGGAATTGGTCTACCCTTCTAATTTTACACTTATACTCTTCTACTATTACCCTTCCAATAAAGTATTTACTTCTGCTTCTATATCCTGCCAAAATCTGGCATCCTCTATATTAAAATCTCCAATGCGCGTTCTACGAAGTGAACTCATATAGGCGCCTACTTCTAAAGCTTCTCCAAAATCTTTTACCAAGCTTCTAATATAAGTACCGGTGGAGCAAACCACTTTAAATTCTACTTGAGGCAAATCAATTTTAGTAATCTCAAAACTTTCTATGGTTACTTTTCTAGGATCTACTTTTACTTCAATACCTAATCTTGCCGATTCGTATAATCTTCGACCGTCTTTTTTGATGGCTGAATGCTGTGGAGGCATTTGAAAAATTTCACCTACAAATGGAAGCGTAGCTTTTTGAATAAGTTCATTGGTTAAAGCTTCCGTGCTTTTAAAATTTTCAGGCTCAGATTCTAAATCATAGGTGGGCGTAGTGGCACCTAAAACCATCGTGCCTGTATATTCTTTTTGCATACCCATATAAGCATCTATTGATTTGGTATACTTACCCGTACAAACTATAAGAAGGCCTGTAGCCAAGGGATCCAGTGTACCCGCATGTCCTACTTTGATGACCCTAGTTAGGTTGCGTACTTTTTTTACAATATCAAAGGAAGTCCAACCAATAGGCTTATCTAGTAGTAATACCTTGCCTTCTAAATAAGGCATGAGCGCATCAGGTATTGGTTTTTGTTTCATTGAATTTGAAAACTTATTAGGAAAACTTTTTAGAGAAATTTTTTAGGGTAACTAATTAAATGAATTATTTGGGGAAACTTAAATTAGTAAGCCCTTGCAAATAAAACACGCTGCGTAGAAGCGTTGCCCGTTAAAACACATTTTCCATTTTCTAAAGCATTGTCCAAGGGTATACAACGAATAGTCGCTTTGGCTAATTCTTTAATCTTATCTTCTGTTTCAGCAGTAGCATCCCAATGTGCGGAAATAAACCCTCCCTTGGTATCTAAGACTTGCATAAATTCATCCCAAGTATCTACTTTGGTAATATGTTCGTCGCGGTATTTTTTAGCACGCTCAAATAAATTATTTTGAATTTCAACTAATAAATTTTCTACTGTTTGCGTTAAGCCTTCCATCGCCACAGCCGATTTTTCTTTGGTATCACGACGCGCTAATTCAACTTGTTTGTTTTCTAAATCGCGTGCACCAATAGCAATTCTAATAGGCACTCCTTTTAATTCATATTCTGCAAACTTCCATCCTGGTCTTGCATGATCTGAATTATCGTACTTCACTCTAATACCCGCTGCCTTAAAGGATTTTACCAACTCGCTCACTTTCTCATCCAATACTTGTTTTTGTTCTTCACCTTTATAAATAGGCACAATCACCACTTGTATAGGTGCAATGCGTGGAGGTAATACCAAACCTTCGTCATCACTATGTGTCATTACTAGGCCTCCAATTAATCTTGTACTTACGCCCCAACTGGTTGCCCAAACATATTCTTGTTTATTATTTTGATCGCTAAATTTAACATCAAATGCTTTGGCGAAATTTTGTCCTAAGAAATGGGAAGTACCCGCTTGCAATGCTTTTCCATCCTGCATAAGTGCTTCTATACAATAAGTATCTTCTGCACCTGCAAAACGCTCATTAGCAGTTTTCACTCCTTTTAATACAGGTACTGCCATCCAATTTTCTACAAAGTCGGCATATACATTCAACATTTGTTTTGTTTCTGCAATGGCTTCTACTGCAGTCGCATGCGCAGTATGCCCTTCCTGCCATAAAAATTCTGCAGTGCGTAAAAATAAACGCGTACGCATTTCCCATCTCACTACATTGGCCCATTGATTTACTAAAATGGGTAAATCACGATAAGACTGAATCCATGTTTTATACGTATTCCAAATAATGGCTTCGCTCGTTGGACGCACAATTAGTTCTTCTTCTAGTTTAGCTTCCGGGTCAACCATTAACTTTCCTTTATTATTAGGGTCGGCAATTAAACGGTAATGGGTTACCACTGCGCATTCTTTCGCAAAACCTTCAGCATTTTTTTCTTCTGCCTCAAACAGCGATTTAGGTACAAACAAAGGGAAGTAAGCATTTTGGTGTCCCGTGTCCTTGAACATTTTGTCTAAGACATCGCGCATATTTTCCCATAAAGTATAACCATAAGGCTTAATAACCATACATCCTCTAACGGCACTATAGTCCGCTAGCTCGCCTTTAATAACTAGGTCATTATACCATTGAGAGTAATCCTGCGCCCTAGTAGTTAGTTCCTTTGCCATTGTAAAAATCTTAACAATTTTATAGTAATAATTTTAATGTACGAAAAACGCTCTATATACTATTTTTCTATACCTTTATACAAGCAAATGTATGCTAATTAAGGGGCATATAAAAACCAAAAACTTACGAAAATGAATACGCAAAAAACTAACACTTATTTAAGGCTAATTGCCATAGGCATAGTGGCTTTTAGTTTTTTTGGAACTAGCTGCACTAGTTTGCAACAAGCCACAACTATTGCTACCGACGACTTATACTATACTCCCAATAATAAAGTGGTGAGTTCAGAAAAATTAGTAGCTGCAGAAAAAGCACAAAATGGTCTTGCTCCAGAAGAAGAATATCAAGAATATCAAAACTATCAGGACGACCGTTATTTAAGATTAAAAGTGGCCAATAGAAATAGATGGAGCGGCATAGACGATTGGGGTTATTGGAATGATCCAAGATACAATAGCGCTTTCTACCCTTCTTATTTTGGCTGGAATAGTTGGTATAGTGGCTACTATGGTTCATCATGGTATTCTCCATTTGGCCCAAGCTATTCAATGGGTTGGGGCGGTTATAACCCATACATGAGTTGGGGTTATGGTGGTATGGGCTGGGGCTTTGACGATTTCGGATTTGGTTACGGTGGCTTTGGCTACGGCGGATTCGGCTATGGAATGGGCTATGGTGGATTTGGTGGTTTTGGTTATGGCGGATTTGGCTACGGTGGCTGGAACCCTTACTATTCAAGTTTTTACAATCCATATGGAGGCATTCATTATAATAATGGTGTTGGTGGTGGCTATATTGGTGGTGGTGGCTTTTCAAACAATGGCAGACCTTATCAATCACCTCTTGTAGGTCAATCTAGCCCTTCAGCAATTAATGCTTATAGAAATGGGCGTGGTTATAACAATGAAAACAATAGTGTGAATACCACAACAGGCAATACAAGATATACTAGCAATCCAACATTGAATAGCAATTTTGGAAATCTAATGAAGCGTGTTGTTACGAGTAATACTAACACTAATTATGCCAATAGCTATGATCGTCCTGCTCGTTATTTTTCTAATAACAACTATAATGGCGGCAATCAAAATCAAACAAACAGCAATAACAATAGTAATAACAGAGCAAGTTTCCAAAGTAATAGCAATAACAACAGCAATAATAGTGGCAATAGTAATGCGGGTGGAAGAAGTGCTGGTTTTAATAGCGCTGGTAGTTCTTCAAGCAGCCCACGTGCTGCAAGAATTCCATAAGCCAATTCTTAGAGCTACTATTATTTAGTACTAGGTTTTAGAATTAAATTTTAGGAGCAAGTTTTGAAGTAAGTTTTTTAAAAATTAAAGTATCAATTATGAAGAAATTATTTTTTTTAATATTAATGGGATCTAGTTTAACCATTTATGCACAAGAACCTCAAGACGGTCTTCGTCTTTCTTGGTTTGCACCAAGTGGAACAGCTAGAAGTAATGCCTTAGGGGGTGCCATGGGTTCTCTAGGGGGTGATTTATCTTCCAACCATATTAACCCAGCGGGTTTAGGTTTCTATAAATCAAGTGAGTTGTTATTAACGCCCAAATTCTTGGTGCAAACTAATAATTTCACCTACAGAGGAACTAGTTCTTCCACTACCAATTCAAAATCTAATTTTGGTTCAGTAGGAATAGTTTTTGCCGATGGACAAAAAAGAAACAATTGGACTAGCACTGCCTTCTCTATTACATTTAATCAAATAGCGAATTATAATAACCACTCTAGTTTTGGTGGTAAGAATAATTTTAGTAGTTTTTCTGAAAAATATTTAGAAGAATTAGTAGGTGACCGAGCCGATACCAATGCTGCCTTAGGCAATTATATTTTTGGAAGCTCACTCGCTTTTAGAACTTATTTGGTAGATACTACAGCTAATGCAAAGGGAGCTGTTACTGGCTACCAAAGCCTTGTGCCTATATCTACTGGTGTGAACCAGTCATATGATGCTATCACTACTGGAAGCTATGATGAACTAGCTTTTGGCTGGGGTGGAAATATGGAAGATAAATTATACCTAGGGGCAAGCTTAGTTTTGCCTATGATTAATTACACCAAAAGTGTAACTTATTCAGAAGCTGACGCTACTTCTAATCCGGATAATAATTTTGGCGGCTTTGTAATAGATGAACATTTTTCTTCAAGAGGCTGGGGTTTAGGAGCCAAGTTGGGTATTATATACAAGCCTGAATCTTTTTTAAGAGTGGGGTTCACTATTCATACACCTCAAGTCATTTCATTTAGAGATCAAATGAGTGCAAGCATGACTACCAATACAGAAAAGTATGCAGGTATTCAGTCGGCTAGTTCTAGTGAATTGAATAATGGATATCCTGGTACCAGAGAATATACTGTGGCTACACCCACCAAAGCAATATTAAGCACAAGTTACTTTTTCGCCTCTCCTGGAAAGCCTGCACAACCACTTGGATTTATTTCTGCCGACTTAGAATTTATAAACTATGCAGCTACTCGTTTTTATTCTAATAACTACGATAAAGCTACCAGCGATTATTATAATTTAATTAATAGCGCTGTGAAGGCTTCTTATAAAAACAATATTAATTTTAAAATTGGTTCTGAAATAAAATTAACAAGCAACTGGATGATAAGAGCCGGTGCTGCTTATTATGGTTCTCCTTATAAAGACGAAACCCTTAAAGCATCTCGTATGGTATTAAGTGGTGGTATTGGTTATAGAACCAACAGAAACTTTATCGACTTTACTATTGTTAGCTCTAGCTCTAAAGATGCAGTCTTCCCTTACCGCTTAAACGATAAGCCTAATACATATGCTAATTTAACAGGCAACCAATTATTATTTAATATTGGTTACGGAATAAGATTCTAATTGATGAGTTGAATATATTAGTCTAAGAAAATATTTAAATAAAAAAAACCTTCCCAAAATTGGGAAGGTTTTTTTTATGAGATCTTAGATTGAATATTGAAGATATCTTTAAAAAAGAGTATAAAGACTTTTCTATTTTAAATCTGTTGTCTTTAATCCTTGATTCAGTTTAATATCTGTGTACTTAACATTTATTTTCATTTGGCCCATATCTATCAGCATCTCTGAAGCAATTTGTATACCATTCACTGTTTGATAGCCTGTATAAAATTGTTGTTGCGTCATCGTGCCTCTTCCAGGTACTTCTTCCGATTTTGAAGTCTTTACTAATAAGAATGTTTTAGCATCATAAAAACGGTGTGATACTTTTTTAGAAGGCGTTGTAAGTTCAACATCAATAGCATCATTGCCATTTACTTTTTCACCACCTACAATTTTTAAACCATAGCCTTTGGAAAGGTATATTTGCTCTGGTGCTAAAGAAGCAGACTCATCTAAGCCTTCTTTTAAATCATCAGTGATAGGTGCTTCCTGTCCTTGTTGTGCAACAGAGTATTTACCATCCACTACTGATTGCTTCATAATTGCCATGCCGCCCATTGACATAGTAGTAACTGAATTACCAGGCATTACAATGGTTTGCTTCATTTCTAAAGACTGACCCATTAGATTAGCCGTTCCTTTTAATTGAACATCTTTTAAATTATTTAATGCTTCTTTAGAACCTATGGCAGCTATTACTTTTTCCATTAAAGCTGCAGGCGTTAAACTAGCATCTGCTTTAACTTCAGTGGGTGCCGCTACTTCATTACCCTCTATATCAAAATATTTAACTGGACCATATTTTTCTAAGCCTTTAGCAATTTGTTTTGCATTACCTACAATCACAATATGCATTTTAGAAGGGTTCAATAAAGCAGTGGCCACTTCTTGTACTTTTAGAGCATCTACTGTAGCTAAATTGGTTAAATACTTTTGATAATAGTCCGCAGGTAAATTATTTACGGCAATGGATAAAGCAAAATTAGCAATCGTATTAGGACTTTCTAAAGAACGGGCAAAGCCCCCTGCTAAATAATTCTTCATGCGGCTTAATTCAGTATCACCCACTTTTGAATTACGAATAATATTTAATTCATTTAATATTTCTTGAATAGAGCTATCTGTTTTTTCATTTCTAACAGAAGCCTCAGCACTAAACATACCTATTTGTTTACTAGGAGAGATAGAAGAATAAGCACCATAAGTAAATGCATGCTTCTCACGTAAGTTGGCAAATAATCTTCCAGAGAAACCACCTCCTAAAATATTATTCATCACATTAGAAGGAATATCATTAGGTGACCCTTTTGTTAAATTAACAGTAGTAGCAATAGCTATAACGCTTTGAACAGAGGCTGGTCTATCCACAATGGCCAAATAAGTGGCAGCAGGAATAGCTGGCTTCTCATATACAGGTCTTGCATAAACCCCCTTGGTCCAAGTACCGAAATTCTTTTCTGCAATCGCCTTAGCGTTGGCTGGATCAATATCCCCAACAAAAATGAGATAGGCATTATTTGGAATCCAATAGGTTTTAATAAAGTTTTTTACATCATCCACTTTGATTGTATTCACTGTTTTAGTAGTGGTGATTTCTCCAAATGCATGATTAGCACCATACACTAACTTTTTCATCACATTATTAGAAATAGCACCTGCATCGTCTTTACTTGATTCAATACCAGAAATAGTTTGCTTTCTTACTTTTTCTAATTCATCTACATTTAAAGCAGGATGTAAAATTACTTCCGCCATCAACCCCATCAATTTGGGAAAATTATTTTTTAAAGAACTCACCGAAGCGGACCCACTAGAGGTAGATAAACTACCCCCTAAAAATTCAACGGCTTCATCTAACTCCGCTTTTGACTTCGTAGCAGTTCCTCTTTTAAGTAGTTGGCCTGACATATCGGCCAAGCCTGCCTTATCGCCTTCTTTAAAGCCCTCTACGTCTAAAGCCAAAGTAGCAGTGACTTTCGGAAGTTTTGTATTTTTAACTACAAAAACTTGCAAGCCGTTGGCTAAAGTAAACTTAACGGGGCTAGCCACTTGTATTAGGGGTGCCTTACCTGGTGCAGGTGACTTAGTTCTATCCACTGTTTGTGCCATTGTAAAGAAGGGCAAACATAATAAAATACTGTATATATATTTTTTCATAAAATTATTTTTTGACGCTTTGAATAGTCTTAGTTATTTAGTTGTTTTTTCTTTTGGTAAATAATGAAGTACTACCCTGTTATCTTTATTCAAATATTTTTTAGCAACTTTCAAAACATCTTCTCTAGTTACTTTATTGTATTTCTCTAATTCGGTATTAATTAAATTTGCATCGCCAAAATACACTTCATTATTAGCTAAGCTTTCTGCAATACCTGCCATCGTGGCCTTGCTATTTACTAAGTCGGTGGTAATTTGGTTTTTCACTTTTTGAAATTCACGCTCTCCCACAAGTCCCAACTTTAAACCATTCACAACGCTATCCATGCTCTCTTCTAAAGTTTCTACCTTAACACCCATATTGGCAATAGTCAATGCAATAAATAAGCCATCGTCTTCATTGAAAAAAGGAACCGATTGTGCTGCTACAGCTAATTGTTTTGAATCTACCAAGGTCTTATTCATTCTAGAAGAAGCTCCTCCAGATAAAATAGTAGATAAAACATTGAAGGCATAATACTCATCCCCACCTTGCTTTGGTGCACGATAGGCGTGTAATACGGCTGGTAATTGAATATTGTCATATACATTATCACGCACTTCGCCCCCTAAAGGAGGTTCTTTAATACTAGGACGATTCATAGGTAATGTTCCTTTCGCAATAGGACCAAAATAAGCTTCAATTTTTTTCTTTAATTCAGGGATATTGATATCTCCTGCAATAGATAAAACACAATTATTAGGTACATAATAAGTTTTATAAAACTGAATGAACTCCTCTAATTTGGCAGCATTTAAATGATCCATACTTCCAATAGGCGACCATTTATAAGGATGTACTTTATAAGCTCTTATAAGAATTTCATTTAAAAAAGAACCATAAGGACGGTTATCTATTCTTTGACGCTTTTCTTCTTTCACTACCTCGCGTTGTGTATTCACTCCAATTTGTTCAATTTTAGCATGCATCATACGCTCACTTTCTAGCCAAAGACCAAGGTCTACTTGGTTAGAAGGAAGTAGTTCATAATAGAAAGTACGGTCTTGTGAAGTGTTTGCATTTAAAGCGCCCCCTGCATTGGTCACATACTTATCAAATTCACCTCTTTTAATATTATCTGTTCCTTCAAATAATAAATGTTCAAAGAAATGAGCGAATCCTGTTCTTGCAGTGTCTTCATTTTTTGAACCTACATGATAGAGTGCCGTTACTGCCACCACTGGAGCAGAATGGTCTTCATGTAAAATAATTTCTAATCCATTAGGCAAAGTATATTTTTCAAATTTGATGGTTTGGCTTTTTACCAAGGTCCCAGTCATTAAAAAAAGACTTACCAATAGGATGCTTCCTAATTTTTGCATACTTAAAGTTTTAAATAAAATGTAATGAATATACCACTATATCAATGGCTATATTATGGAATAAAATTAACTATATTTTGAATGGATTTAGTTTCTAATACGTTAATTTCTAAAATCTTATATTATTTTAATAAAACCTGCTTGGGCTCCACAGTAGAAGGGTTAAACCAAGTAATAGTAGGGTCTCGCTTAAACCAGGTAATTTGGCGTTTGGCGTAATGGCGGGTATTTTGTTGGATATTTTCTATGACTTTTTCACGGCTTATTTTCTCGTCAAAATAGTCTTTCCATTCACTATAACCTACTGTTTGAAGTGCGTTTAAATGAGCAGAAGTTTGTAAACTTTCGACCTCCTTTTCCAAGCCAAGCTCGATCATATTCAAAACCCTATCATTTATTCGTTGGTATAATTCTTCCCTCTCTAATTCTAAGCCAATTTTCATCATTTTAAAAGGCCTTTCAATGGGTTTTTTGTTTTGAAAACTTGTTATGGAAGAACCAGTTCCTAGCATTACTTCTAAGGCGCGCATTAATCGCTGTGGATTTTTTTGTTCGCCCTTCTCCCAATACTGAGGGTCTTTCACCGATACTTCTTTTTGCAACCACCTCATGCCTAATTGCTCATACTGTGCTATAATATTTTCTCGAATGCTTGGTTCAATAGCTGGAATTAAATCTAAGCCCTCGCAAAATGCTTTAATATATAGACCTGTTCCTCCCACCATCACTACTGCATCCTTTCTAGTGAATAAAGATTGTACTTTTTCCAAGGCCCAATTTTCAAAATAGGAGGCATTGAGATTTTCAGTAATTGAATGTGATGCAATAAAATGATGAGGTACTGCTTTTAATTCATCTACGCTTGGTCTGGCCACTCCAATATTCATTTCTTGATAACACTGACGAGCATCTGCTGAAATAATTTCTGTATCTAATGCATTGGCGAGTGCAATAGCAAAGCTTGTTTTTCCAACAGCGGTAGGACCTAGCACTATGTATACGGTTTTAGACAAAATACTTGGACTAGTTTAAATTTGAAATAAATAAGTAAAAAGGAATTATATCACTAATAAGCTTCTCCTTCGAAAAACTCAGAACTAGACTCATTATTTCCTTCTTCATCAGATGCCTGCGCGTCTTCTTCTTCATCGCTGTCAGAGCTGTCTTCAGTATTGTCACCATGATCGCCTCCATCATCACCTCCATCATCAGATGCATTCGCATCTTCTTCTCCTTCTTCTCCAAATCCTTCGGCCGCCTCATTTAAATCATACTTCTCTTCAATGTCTGCAAATTTTTCACCCAGTAAACCCTTGGTGCCATATTGCATAGGACCCACTCCTTCAATACGAGAAACTAAAGGGTATTCAAGCGTCATATCTGCATCGGCATTTTTAACCACTTGTATAAGTTGAATTAAAAAAGACCATGACTTTACAAAATCGTATTCGTAAATAAAATGTTGATTGGTATCAATTATTTCAGTACCAATAGTAGTCTGCTCCATTAATAAAGGAGCTACTTTATAAGCACGGTCGTACACTTCTTTACTTATTTCTCTTCCTCTTTGCCAAGTATCGTTACTTCTATAAAAAGTGGCATCATGCTTTTGGTCAAATTCAAAAGCTTTTAATATAATAATATGTAAGTCTTGAAAATTTTGCGTGTGCTTCACCAAAACATCACGGTATATTGAATCATCCTCTTCCCAAGAAACTCTAAATTTTAATACGGCCATTTTGGTATTTTGAAACGCTAAATTACTATTTTATTATAGGAAATAAGCCTAGTTTTTCGGCTTCTTTTAACATGAAGCCATAGGCGGCATCATGTTCATTGGGGATAAGCCCATCTAATATGGCTTCCCTAATGGCATCTTTGATAATACCCACTTGTTTTGAAGGCGTAATATCAAATAAATCCATGATCATTTCACCTGTAATAGGTGGTTGCCAATTTCTAATGCTATCCTTTTGTTCTACTTCTATTAATCTTTCTTTGACAAAATCAAAGCCTTGTAAATAACGTTTTACTTTTACTTTATTCTTACTCGTAATATCGGCAGCGCATAGTAACATTAAGTAATCAATATCATCGCCTGCATCAAATAATAATCTTCTAATAGCACTATCAGTTACCGATTCCTTTGTTAAGGAAATAGGACGTAAATGTAGGGCCACTAATTTTTGCACCATTTTCATTTTTTCATTCAAGGGCAGTTTCAACTGCGTGAAAATTTTAGGCACCATTCTTGCACCCACTACTTCATGCCCATGAAAGGTCCAACCAAAACCGGTTTCAAACTTTTTAGTTTTAGGTTTGGCTATATCGTGTAATAAAGCCGCCCAACGCAGCCAGATATCGTTACTAGTTGCGGCTACATTATCTAATACTTGTAATGTATGTGAAAAATTGTCCTTATGCCCAATGCCATCCAAGGTTTCAGCCCCTTCTAATTGTAATAAAATGGGAAATATATTTTCTAGTAAACCCGCTTCTTTTAATGAATACCAACCTTTAGAAGGTACTGCAGTTTGCATTATTTTTTGTAATTCATCGGTAATGCGTTCTTGTGAAACAATGGAAATACGACCTGCCATTTTTTGAATGGCTGTAAATGTTTCAGTAGTAATTTCAAAATTTAATTGAGTGGCAAAACGAATAGCACGCATCATTCGAAGCGGATCGTCGTCAAATGTTTTTTCTGGAGATAAAGGTGTTCTTAAAATTTTATTTTTTAAGTCTTCTAAGCCTCCAAAAGGATCAATTACTTTTCCAAAATCATTTTCAATTAAAGAAATAGCTAAAGCATTTATGGTAAAGTCTCTTCTGTTTTGATCGTCCTCAATAGTGCCCGGAATTACCGATGGCTTTCTACTTTCTCTAGCATAGCTTTCTTTTCTAGCCCCAACAAACTCAATTTCAATAGTATCCAATTTCACCTGGGCTGTTCCAAAAGTTTTAAATAAAGAAACCGGAGGTCTGGGTGTAAATTGATTAGCAAAAGCAGTTGCCAAGGCTAGGCCATCTCCAATACAAACTATGTCAATATCCTTGGTGGGTCTATTCAATATCTTATCGCGCACGAAACCACCTACTGCAAATGCAGGCATGTTCAATAAAGCAGCTTGCTGAGCTACTATATTGAATATAGATTCTTCTTCTTGTGTAAATTGAATTTGCATGGCTACAAAAGTACTAATGTTGGGCCATTTGTAGCAATGGGGCTATTAATTGAGCATTTTCAATGGTTTGGGCGCAATTAAAATGGCCCAAAGGGCACTGTTTCTTGCCATGTAAACCACAGGGGCGACAGCTAAGTTTTTGCTGGGTTTCTACTATAAAAGAATTTGTAGATAAAGGACCAAAACCAAAAGCAGGAATAGTAGAAGCATAAATGGCCACCACGGGTGCATTGACTGCAGAACAAAAATGCAAGGGAGCAGAATCGTTTACATAATTCAAAACCGCTTTTTGTTGTAAGGCAGCAGATGCTAAAAAGCCTAATTCCCCACTTAAATTAATTATTTTTTTAGAAACACTTGAATTAGTAGATGTAGTAGAAATAGTATTAAAAGCTTTTGAATGCAAGCTTACCACTTCATTTACAATTTGATCGCCAAGTACTTTATCTGAAGCGCCTCCTAGAATATAAATAGGACCTTCAAAATCTAATTCATTAATTAAACTTACCCATGCAGTCAAAGGAAATTGTTTAGTAAACCAAACTGAGGCGGGTGCAATGGTTATATATTTTTGCGCTTGGTAAATTTTTACTTTTTCGTAGTCAAATTTTGTAGGATATAATTTAGGCATGCAAAGTTTCAAGGCACCCAATGGTTCTGTTAATTTGTGATTTCTGTTTATTTCATGTACTTCATTTTTTGAAATTTCACCTACTAAAACATCCTGTTTTAGTATAGCTAAATCATGCTTTACTTTATAAGTAAATAAAAATGAAAAAGGGTTTTTATCAAAACCAATGGTAATATTTGCATTGGATAAAATAGTCCACAAACCAGTAGCTGTAAACCTTTGGACATTTATTAATAAATCATATTTTTTCGCTCTTATTTTTTTCAAAATGGAAAGCCAATTCAAATATTTACTATTTTTTTTATCCCAAACAATAAGTTCTGCTATAAATGGATGCTCGTTAAATAGTGTTTCATTACCTTTTCTCACCACCATGTCTATACTTGCTTGAGGGTACTGCTCATGCAATGATTCTACTAAGGCAGTAGCTAGCACTACATCGCCAATAAAGGCAGTTTGTATAACAAGTATTTTTTGCATGGATAATTTTAAGGACGAATAATAATTAAATTTCCGGCTTCATCCCATTTCACTATAGAAGAAGGCATTTGTATATTGGTTTCTTCCTGCCTATGCTTCACCACATATTGAACGCCCTGTTTAATTTCTATAGATATATCTGCAAAACATAAAGGAGTGGGATAACCAGAAATATTGGCTGAAGTACTTACAATAGGTTTTCCCAATGCTTTCATTAAGTCTTTACAAAAAGCATCCTTGGTAATACGAATGGCCACCGACTCATCTGCTGCTACTAAATTTTTGGCAAGGTTAATGGCCTTTTGGTAAATAACGGTGGTGGGTTTATGTATGCCTTTGATGTAATCAAATATTTGTAAATTATTACCAGCAACATAATGGGCAATTTGTACTTCATCACCCAGCAGTACAATGAGCGCTTTTGAATCGACTCTTTTTTTTAAGGCAAATATTTTTGATACCGCTTCTTCGTTAGTAGCATCACAACCAATACCCCAAACAGTATCGGTGGGATATAAGATAAGCCCCCCTTTTTGAAGGGTAGTTAAACATAGCTGTATATCTTCTTCATAAACAAACATGCTGCAAATTAAACAATCCCCCTTAAATAAATTCAGCTTAGTTATTCAGCTTAGTTATTGTGTAAAATTAAATAAGCGTAATAAAGGTCTAGTTTGTAAATTTGTTCAAATTGAAAAAAATGGAATTAAAGAACAAAATAGAAGCTGCTTTTGCCGATCGTAGTTTATTAAAAGACGCTGAGTATAGTAAGGCAGTACATGCGGTCATTGAAGAAGTAGACAAAGGTCGTTTAAGAGTGGCCGAACCATTAGACGAAAAATGGGTAGTGAACGAATGGGTTAAACAAGCTATTTTATTATACTTTGGCATTCAACCTATGCAAACTTGGGAGCTTGCTCCTTTTGAGTTTCATGATAAAATGTTATTGAAATCAAACTATGCTGCATTAGGCGTAAGAGCTGTGCCACATGCGGTAGCAAGATATGGCGCTTATTTAGCCAAGAATGTGATTTTAATGCCTAGCTATGTAAATATTGGTGCCTTTGTTGACGAAGGAACTATGGTGGATACTTGGGCGACTGTGGGAAGTTGCGCTCAAATTGGGAAAGGGGTACACTTAAGTGGAGGTGTTGGTATTGGTGGGGTCTTAGAACCCTTACAAGCCAGCCCTGTGATTATAGAAGATGGCTGCTTTATTGGAAGTAGATGTATTGTGGTAGAAGGCGTGCATGTTGAAAAAGAAGCAGTTTTAGGTGCCAATGTGGTTTTAACCCAAAGCACTAAAATTATAGATGTAAGCGGCGCAAGTCCTATTGAATACAAGGGCCGTGTTCCAGCCAGAAGTGTTGTTATACCTGGGACCTATAAAAAGACCTTCCCTGCAGGGGACTACCAAGTTAGCTGCGCCTTAATTATTGGACAAAGAAAACCAAGTACCGACTTAAAGACTAGCTTAAATGATGCTTTACGTGACTTTAATGTTGCAGTCTAAATATCCTATTTCCTTAGAATTTTATCTAAGTACCAAGAGACTTCCTAAAAAAAATTTGGGGTAACCAGGACAAGTCCCAATCACCCCGATTATCCTTCCCCCAAAGGATAAAAAGTTTAAACATTATTATATTTAATATTTTATCAATATATAAAAACTCCTAATGTAAATATGCTGATATTATAGACTTCATTCCAAATTAATAGTAAACTAAGTAGTGAAAATATATTTATTTGATTAAATAATTATAAAACAATTACTTACATATTTATAAATTATAAAATATGAGTAATTATATATAAGTAAGTTTCTTATTTTAAATTTTCTACTATATTAGCAGTATGAAATTTTATAGAAAAATACTTTGTTTAGCTTTAATAATTCAAACTAGCCTTTCTTATTCGCAAGAAAAAAAGGTGAATAAACCATTTCAAGATCAAGAAATTGCCTTGCTTAATATAATTACCGCAGATAGTATTAACCCCATAAACATTCAGTTAAATAGTGACTTATTTAATTTTGGCTTGGACACCAAAACATTCAAGGATATTGCCCTAGTTAAAAAGGGCAAAGAAGTCTGGATACAACCTTTAGGTACAGGTAGGTTATATAAGCTAGAAAAAAGTAAAAGCAACTATTCACTAATAAGAATTGACTCCACTATACATTCAGGCGTAAACTATAAAGCCTTTACTTTCCAACTAAATGACACCCTATTTCAATATGGTGGTACTGGGTTTTGGTATTTAAGAGGCATTATCACCTATTTCAGTCCAAGAACTAATGAGTGGGAATTGTATACAAGTAATACTATTGTCAATAGTTATGACGATTATACACATTCCATTAAATATAAACTAGATGCTGAAGCAAGTAAATTATATATTACTAAGTCTTTAGCTTATGCCAATATGCCGAAGGATTTTTCTATCAATAATATTGATAGCTGTTACGAATTTGACTTTCATAAAAATACCTGGACGAATTTAGGTGCCACTAACCCTGAATTAATTAAAGTACTACAGGCTTCTAATTATTATAATTTCAATATAAATGACCTACTTATTTTTCAAAATTTCTTGGACTATTATTGGATTGATTTTAAGAAAAATGAATTTGGAAAAATACCATTATCAAGAAATAATTTGATGAAGCAAACCTGGTTGAGTTTATATAGTACCAAAGAATCCTATGAATCACTTCAGTTTAATTTGGGAAGTACCGTTTACTTGATCAAAATAACAGCCGGTCATAAACTTAGCTATGCTAACTATCAAATCAATGTTGATGTTTTAGATCGAAGTACTGTTCAACATATATACAAAGTGGGAAACCCTTTAGCCCAGTTTTTCTTCAATAAAGTTATCCCCTATTTTACCCCTAGCGTTTTTATTACTATACTCATAGCATTTGGCATTTTTTTCATAGTCTATAGACAAAAAAAGAAAAGAGTACCCAAGGAAGTTACAGCTAGGCTGAATTATAATTTTTATCATTCACTCACCATTATTGAAAAAGAATTAATTCAAGTTTTGTATATAAATCATCAAAAAGGAGACTCTATTTCTACCAAGGTTATTAATAAAATTATTGGAGTGCAGAATAAAGATGTCTTAACACAAAATAAAAGTAGAAGCGATCACTTTTTAAAAATTAATCAGAAGTATAAACTCTCTACGCAACAGCAATTACCTCTTATAGTAAAAACTAGAGACAGCATTGATAAAAGACAATACAACTATGGCTTAGAGCCTAGTTATATAGTGTATTTAGAAAAGATGATTGAATCGGAAAAAGCTATGTTTGACGAGTAAGAAATAGCGGTAAGAAGATATCATGGTAAGTAAGTAATTGAGATGAGCAATGAATTATTAATTACACAATAAGCAAGCTACAACCTCTTCTTGCACTTACATCTAGTCTACCTAATACGGTAAAGCTACCGTCTTCAAAAACCTCTCCTATATCTTCAGTAGCAATAAAGCTGCAGCTATAAATATTCGCAAGGTCAATAATATGCAGCACCCCTATTCCCGTTTCTTTAACAGCAGCAGGGTCCTCTTCCTCTGCCACCATTACCTTCATCCAAGGGGGGCATTTAAATACCCCTTCTTTAATAGCATAGGCCTGACTTAATAACTCCGTCATACCATATTCAGAATGAATGTTTGATACACCTAAATTATCCTTTAATAATTGATGTAATTCATTTCTTGTTAATTCTTCTTTTCTACCTTTCATCCCCCCCGTTTCTAAAACTATGGTGGAATTTAATTGTTGAGGATAGGCTAACGCAAAATCGGTTAAGGCAAAACTTACCCCTATAAACCAAACTTTTTGTTTTTGTTTTTCTAAATCTTGTAATACTTCATTCAACTTTACAAAATCATCTAAATAAAAACCACTCTGCGTATGGCCAGAAGCTTTTATTAATTTGTCCACCATATATACCAACGAAGAATGTTTTCTTTCTAAATAAGAAGGTAATAATCCTATTACACAATAATCTGTAGGGTTGCCGTAAAATAATTCAAACCCTTTTAAAAAACTTGTATCATATAAACTTAAGTCCTGCACCCAGTGATTACTTTTTACATCCTGTGTAGTACCACTGCTTTCAAATAAATTTACTGGCTTTTCTCCTATGAAAACATCCTGAGTTTTAAAAAAAGAAATGGGTAAAAAAGCAATGGCGCTTGACTTATTTAATTCCACCCACTTTTTATACACTGGGTTATGCGCTGACTGCCAATTGAAAATTATTTTACTAGTCTCCCACAATTCATCTGGGGTAAGTTTCCATAGCTTACTAGTATCTAAAGGCAGTTGAAGCAAAATGATATCATTTATTTGCACAAAAGTATCAATAAATAATCAAGAAAAGGGGGGTAGAAGGCAAGTTTCAAAATAGCGCAATTAGTGTTATCTTGCAGGAGTCAATTTTAAATACTATTTATGGCAAAATCAAGCTCCAAAAAACCAGTGGCAAAGTCTAAAAAAGAATTAATTAGCGCAGCCTCTTATCAGTTTTTAACCAATTATATTAACAACCCTTCTCCGGTTGGATTTGAAACCAGTGGACAAAAAATTTGGCTAGAATACCTTACAAAATATGTAGATACTACTTATACCGATGCTTATGGAACAGCAGTGGGCGTAATAAACCCAAATGCCCCTTTTAAAATAGTTATTGAAGCACATGCCGATGAGATTAGTTGGTTTGTGAATTATATCAACGACCAGGGTTTAATATATTTAAAAAGAAATGGCGGCGTAGACCATCAAATAGCCCCTTCTATGCGTGTTTATATTCATGGTAAAAAAGGGCCAGTGAAAGCTGTTTTTGGATGGCCTGCAATTCATACAAGATTAAGTAACCCAGAACAAAAAGAACCTCAACCTAAGGTTGACAATTTAACCTTGGACTGTGGTGCAAGATCTAAAAAAGAAGTAGAAGCCTTAGGCGTTCATATTGGGGCCGTGGTTACTTATCAAGAAGGAATTGATGAATTAGCCAACGATTTTATAATTGGTCGTGCCTTTGACAACAGAGTGGGTGGTTTTATGATTGCAGAAGTAGCCCGCTTATTAAAAGAGAATAAAAAGAAATTACCCTTCGGACTATATATTGTGAATGCAGTGCAAGAAGAAATTGGACTACGTGGTGCAGAGATGATTGCGCGTCGTATCAAACCCAATATTGCTATTATAACCGATGTTACCCATGATACACATACGCCCATGATTAATAAAGCCATTGAAGGCGATATTGAATGTGGTAAAGGACCCTCACTTGCTTACGCACCTGCTATTCATAATAAATTATTAGCGATTGTAGAAAACACTGCTAAAGCCAAAAAAATTCCAGTACAATTTAGAACCCTAAGCAGAAGTACTGGAACCGATACCGATAGCTTTGCTTACGCAAACGAAGGTTGTCCTTCCGTTTTAATTTCAATGCCTTTAAGATACATGCATACAACAGTAGAAATGATACATAAAAAAGATATCGTGGATACCATTCAACTAATGTATGAAACACTTTTAGTATTAACGCCTAAGACCAACTTAAGCTACCTATAATGTCAAGCCCCCACTTAAATATTGCTATCATTGATATGTATGATGGGAATACCAATGTGGGCATGGACTGTATTCAATTAGTTTTAGCCCATTGGAGCAAGGACAGAAACAGAAGCATAGAACATCAAATTTTTAAACTAAGAGATTATTGTGAGATTCCTCATGGTGGTTTCGATGCCTATATTTCAACAGGAGGTCCTGGCTCTCCTGTTGATTCTAAGAATGAGCCCTGGGATACATTGTACACTGAATGGCTTGACGAAATGGTGGCATTAAAAAAACCTGTTTTTTTAATTTGTCATAGTTTTCAAATAGCCTGTAGGCATTTTAATTTGGGTAAAATTACTTTAAGAAAATCAAGACAAGTAGGTATACTACCTGTTCATCCTATTGAATACAACGATTTGTTTGAGGGATTAGAAGACCCCTTTTATGTTTTAGAAAGTAGGCTTTATCAAATTACTGAACCCAACGACGAGCTCATAAATAGTATGGGTGCTCGCATTACTGCACTTGAAAAAATTAGACCCCAAGTACCCCTAGAGCGCGCCATTATGGGCATTCAATTTAACGAGCATATGTCAGGGGTACAATTCCATCCGGAAGGAGAATACCATATTTTATTAGATTATTTTAAAGAAGAAAAAATTAAAACTTCTATAATGGAAGAATTTGGTATTGAAAAATGGGATAGAATGATTGAGCACTTAAATGATCCTAAAAAAATTAAGTCTACTTTTGAGGCTATCATTCCTAATTTTTTAGATTCGGCCTTAAAAGCGAAATCATAAATTAAATATATGATTGCTTCTATAAGACAAAAATTCAATGCAGCCTTTTCTGAGAAAACTCATCAAAATTATTTAGCTGCCCTAAATACGCCCTTCCCTAATGCCCTTGATTTTACGGTAGCAGAAACCCCTATTTTTATTGATAAATATTTTACTGAAAAAATATTGGCTACAGGCGACTATGTCAACCAAGTAATTCAGTCAGACCGTTTCAATTCTATAACAGAGCCCTCTTTAGAAAATGTTCCCCTTTTCCCTAAGCAAAACCCTTTACCAGCATGTATTGTAATGGATTTCGCTATTGCAATAAATGACCAAAATGAATTAGTGCCTGCTTTAATTGAACTACAAGGTTTCCCTTCCTTATTTGCCTATGAAATACTGCAAGATGATTGCATTCATAAAACCTATACTATTCCAGCAGGCTTTAGCCCCTATTTAAATGGCTATACTAAAGAAAAATATTTAGCTCATTTAGAAACTATCTTGAAAGGAGATACATTAATTGATACTAAAAAGAATTTAGATACGATTAATCGAAATATATCCGACTCTACTAAAGATACTCTAAAGCATACTGTACTATTAGAAATACTACCCCATCAGCAAAAAACACGAATTGATTTTTACTGCACAGAAAAATATTTTAATATTCCTATTGTTTGTATTACTGAAATTTTTGTAGAAGGTAATAATTTATATTATGAAAGAGATGGCAGTAAAATAAAAGTTGATAGAATTTACAACCGCATTGTTTTAGATGAATTAAAAAACCAAACCAAAGAAATACAAGAGAAAGGTGCTTTACTTCAAACTAATTTGAATATTGAATGGATCACACACCCCCATCATTTTTTTAGAATTAGTAAATTCTTACTGCCTTTTTTAAAGCATCCTTACATTCCTAAGACCCAATTTGTTGACCAATTAAAAAAATTACCTACAGTATTAGAAAAATATATACTAAAACCCCTATTCTCTTTTGCAGGACAAGGGGTTATTATAGATATTAGCGCAGCAGATATAATGAACATAAAAGACCCCTCAGGCTGGATACTGCAAGAAAAAGTAAAATATGCGAACTGCATTGAAACACCCACAGGGCCTGCCAAAGCCGAATTAAGATTATTTTATTTTTGGGACAAAGCCAGCCAAAAATATATAGCCACCATGAACCTAGCTCGATTAAGTAAGGGCAAGATGATAGGAGTTGATTATAATAAAAATAAACAATGGGTAGGCGGAAGTTTAGCTTATTTTGAAAAATTTTAAGAATAAATAATTAAGCAGATAAAAAGAAACTAAAACATTAGTTTTGTAGTCAAAATTGGAATTATGGATTTTATAAAACAGTCAGGCTACTCTACCTATTTTTTATTTCTTCTATTGGGCTTTAGCTTCATCTGTCAAAATGCAATAGCACAGGATGCTGGTGAAATTCAGGTCTACGGTTCTGCCACCACGCCCAAGTATACCACTATCATTGAACTTCACTCAAACTATACTTTTAAAGGCCCAAAATTTAATGAAAAATATCATCCATTATTAGAAACCATTGAAATCACAACAGGCCTATCAAAAGACTTCGAACTTGGTTTTTATATTTTCACCTATAATAACAATGGCAAATTACAATACACAGGTTCTCATATCAGACCTAGAGTGAAAGCACCAGATAGTTGGAATTGGCCTATTGGCGTAAGTTTATCTACTGAAATTGGTTTTGATAAAGACCCTTTTACCAATGAAAAAGATTGGGGTGCTGAAATTAGACCCATTTTTGATAAAACAATGGGTGACCATTATTGGTCTTTTAATCCTAGCCTAGGAGTTTCCTTTACTAACAACGTAGTGTTATTTGAACCTAATTTAAAATATGCTTATGCTAGTTCTAAAAAAGCAAGTATCGGTTTTGAATATTTTGGTAATACAGGAAAACTTTTAAGACCCTATAGATTACCTAATCAAGAGCATCAACTATACGTAGTGGTTGACCTTTATTTACATCCACTTTACGAATTTAATTTTGGTGTCGGCAAAGGGATTACAGAAAGCTCTAATGGATTAATCGTAAAATGTTTTGTCGGTAGAAGAATCAATTGGAAACATAAATAAGCTAATCTATCAAATAAATAGATAAAAAAATCATCACCTACTACCCCATTTTTTAATAAGTTTTAAAAAATAAAGTAATAGATGATGATTACGAATACTTGCTTACTATTTAATGTAAACTTGCTTACTATCTATTTACAACAAGAACCGTCTTTGCAACATTTAGCATCCTTCTTGCAGCATTCCATTTCTTTGCCGTCTTTAGACATCCCTTTTTTACAGACTACCCCATCTGCGCAACAACTAGCACCTGGCTTGCAACAGCTAGCATTCTCTGCAACAGCAGTTTTACTAGTTCTATCGTACTGGCAACACTCGTCTAATTTGCTATAAGCATCTGCAGTAGCTACTTTATGCTCGGTATCATAACCAGCAGCAGCAATGGCATCTTCAATTTTATCAGTAGTTGTTTTAGAAGCATTAAAACTCACTTTTAACACTTTAGCTACCTTATCCCAATCGGCACTGACTGCTCCGGCTTCTTTAGCTGCTTTTTCAATATGCCCTTTACACATTGCACAATTACCTGCTACTTTAATTTTAGTAGTATTTTGCGCTTGTAAAGCAAAAGTAGAAATCAAAATAAAACCCATTAATAATATAAAATTTTTCATAATCTTTTTTTTAAATATAATATTTGTAAATAAATTCTATAGTATACACATAAGTTATATACTATTTTTAGATGGCATCATTCCTATAAATGAGGCAAACTAGTCTCTAGATCAAAATCAAATTAAATAAACGCAAATGAATTCGTAAATAGGTGGCCCAGTATTGACCAAATTCTTTTTAGAAATAAGGGGCTTGCTATTAAGTACAATTGAACTAGACTTTTGAATAGTAAGTATTTCATAAGCTTTGTTAAGACTTAATTTCTTTACAATATTATTGGTACTCGCTTGAAACTGATGACTGTCCTGTGATTTTAGATACACTGTTTTTTCAGAACAGCATAAGTCCTTTTTAGAAGGCTTGCCACATTTACAAGTTTTTACCTTACCTGCACATAAATGGGTAGTCGCTGTTGCACCCATACTAGCAACAGCATATAATAAAACTAAAAATATAGTAAATACCCTTTTCATTATACCTTGAATTATTTCAAAGGTACAGCCTTATTTGATGATCCCATGTAATAGCTGTTAAAATAAAGGCAATTCTAGTCAGTTTGTAGGATGATCTAAGTCATATTAATTAATGAAATTCCACCAAATGCCCACCCTAAACCAAGTACCTGTGCCTGGGTAATTTTTAGCAGTGAAATTATAAGTGTTTCCTAATGAACTACTTGTAGGAAATAAAGTATTAAGGTTCTCTAGTCTTATATACCCTTTGAAGCGCTTAATCATAAAATGTAAAAAGGCATTGGCTGTAGGCCTATTATGAAGCATATAAGTATTTTGAACAAAAAACTGTCCGTTTAATGGCATATAATCATCTACTTTAAAGTCGGTATGGTAAATTACCTCCAGTCCAGTAGAAAGGTTCAAATTTTTATAAAAATTACCTTCGAAGGCCAATCTTTGTTTAGATAAAATAAATGGAATATGAATAGGTGCCGATTGATCCACTACTTGTACTATAGTTTCATTATACCAATTCCAATATTGACTAAGCTTAATTTTATTGGCAAGCAAAGTACTAATATAGCTTATAGGTTTTGTATACACTGCTGCCTGATAACCCGATGAGAAATACTGATAATTATTTATTAATTGGTAGTTAATAGAAACCCTGAAACCTTTTACAGCATTTCCTAGCTCTCCATTCATATCCACGGTATTTTCTTTTTGTGTTGATTTTAAAGCAATAATAGGAAACTGTGTTAGTCCTAAATAATTAGTAGAAGGGGTACGATTGCTATTTTGAAAAGCAATTTTCAAATAAGTTCCTGTTGAGTTTAAAATTCGTGATAAATAAAATTGAGCATCATAGTCTCCTGCATGGTAACCATTTATATATAATTTACCTGAAGCTATTAAATCCCATAACTGATTTCTTGTTTTATTTTTATAGACCCCAAACCCGTATAAATCATATCTAGACCAGCTTTGTATACTTGATAATGTAGTGGCTAAATGGGTATAGCCCGAACCCAATTGCAAAAACTGGTTCGAATTATTTTTTTGCGGATAACTAATTAAACTAAAATCGTTGGTGACTAGGTTCCAGCTATCTGCAAATTTAACATTCGTATTAGGCAAGTTGGTGTAATTAAAATATTTTAGATAACTGATATCATTTGGCGCTCTGTCTTCAAAGACAAATTGATTCGACTCCAACTTAACCTCATTTTGAAACCTCAGTCTTGGATAAAACAAATGAATAGTCACTGTATCTTTTACGATAGAATCTTTTTGACCAAGGTCATAGGTTTGACGCCATAAATAAGTATTATTCTTATAGGTAGACCCTGTAGCAATAGTAGTATTAAAAGGATTACGAAAAGAAGCACCACTCACCCCCAGTCTCGTTTCTAGCTCATAAGGATTATTTAGCGATAAGCTATCTAATAAAGAAGCTTTCACAAGTCCTCCATTTTCAGAAGAGGCTGCCTTATTGGCTAGCATCACCCAATAGGATTCATATCTTTTACGCTTCGATTGAAAATGCGCTGTAATGCGCATATTATTCAAATTTGCATTTTGATTTTTTACATTGCCAGGAGAATTACTAAATCGATATTCAAAAGAAAAATTTAATTGTTGGGTTCTATTTTGAGTATGCCTTACCTCTATTAACTGCTCTCCTTTTCCACCTAATAAATAACCTAGTTCCGTATACGGCCTAGTGGTTTGATAAAAAGGTGTCGCAGCTAAAGTATATGAATAGCCATCATAAGCATGAAAGCCAGCATCAAAGCCGCCTTTTTTCTGCGTTGAAAATAAATAAGACTTGCTTGCAGTTCCTAAATTACCAAGATTATAAGTAGTATAAGGCAAGGGATAATGGATAAAAAAATTGTTAATGCTTGAATCAAGTTTTCGAATCTCATTATTATTATACAACTTATAGAAAATGGTAATGGAGTCGGCGTTCTGGTCTCTTTTTTGCAAAGAGTCGGTACTTTGTCCATTTCCATTCGACCTTCCAACGGGCCTTAGTGCATTACCAAAATTTTGCGCACCTGCTTCCATTTGAAACAAAATGTATGTAGTTAGAAAAAGTAAAATGCGTTTATACATTAACATGTATTTTGTATTTTAGGCTATTTCTTTTAACAAAGCGCTAAATAGTATGGTAAGTTTTGGCTCAGCTGCATGCGCCGCTTCTAGTACTTCCTGATGTGTTATTGTATTATTATCCTCTCTAATGCCTAAATCGGTCACCACACTCATCGCAAAAACCTTCATGCCACAATGCACAGCTGCGATGGTTTCTTGCACAGTACTCATACCTACGACATCTCCTCCCACTATTTTAATTAATTTATATTCTGCTCTAGTTTCAAAAGTAGGGCCCGTTACACCTACATAAACACCTTCATGTACTTTTATTTGATGCTTAGCTGCAATGGCTTTCGCTTTCCCAATAAAATCTAATGCATAAGGTTCACTCATATCTGGGAAGCGGGTTCCTAATGCTTCTTCATTTTTCCCCAGTAAAGGATTAGGGGTAAATAAACTTATATGGTCATTGATGATCATTAAATCACCGACTTCAAAATTTGGATTGACGCCACCTGCAGCATTGGATAATAATAAATTCTTAACGCCTAATAAATGTAAAACTCTTATAGGAAATACAACTTGGCTAGGATCATAGCCTTCATAAAAATGAAATCGCCCTTCCATCACCCAAACCTTTACACCATTTAAAGTACCTAGTATTAATCTTCCTTTATGTCCTTCCACTGTACTAATAGGAAAATTTGGAATTTCACTATAATTAATGGCTGTATCAATAATGATTTGTTGTGATAGATTTCCTAATCCACTACCTAATATAATTGCAGTAGTGGCAGTAGCCGTTGCCTTAGATTGTATAAATTTTGTTGTTTGCTCTACACTAGCCATTAAGGGCGTCGACATATAAGGTATATTTTAGCCACAAATATAACGACAGTAAAGGATTATAAGGCAAGATTCTAGGCCTTTGCCTTGCTTGTATCATGTTTTAACACCCAATAGGCAATAATGGCACTTAAAATCATAAATAATGCCCCCAATAAAAAAGCAGCACCTGGAAAATAAATATGGCTTGGGTCGTTCTTTATAGAAAAATAAGAGGTTAGTCCAATCATCATAGGTGGACCTATAATAGTCGTTAAACTTTGTAATCCTGTTAAGGAGCCTTGCAATTCTCCCTGTTCATTTTTAGAAACATGTAAAGAAATGATAGCTTGTAATGCAGGTCCAGAAATACCTCCTAAGCAATAAGGAATTAAAAATAAAAACATCATCCAACTTTGAGAGGCAAAGGCAAATAATGTCAACCCAATGGCATAAAGTATAATACCATAATACACACTTTTTTCATTGCCTATTTTAGGATTAATAAATCGAATTAAAACGCCTTGTACAAGTGATACTAATAAACCAACCACACCTAAAGAAATACCAATCATTTTAGGGGTCCAACCAAACTTGCTAATATTAGCGAAGCTCCAATTACTTTGAACGGAATGAGTTGCTAAATAAATAAATAATAAGGAAATAATCAAACCAAAAACAGCAGGATATTTATTTAAATTCTTTAAAGATGCAATAGGGTTTGCTCTTTTAATATCAAAGACCCTTCTATGTTCCTTGTCTAAAGATTCAGGCAAGATAAAATATCCATACAAGGCATTGATTAATGCTAAGCCTGCTGCCACTAGAAAAGGAATTCTAGGTCCTATTTCCCCCAGCAAGCCTCCAAGTAATGGACCAATAATAAATCCAAGGCCAAAGGCGGCTCCAATCATTCCAAAGTTTTTAGCACGGGATTTTTCATCACTAATATCGGCCATATAGGCTGCGGCTGTGGTAATGCTTGCACCTGTAATCCCTGCAATCATTCTTCCTACAAATAACCAACCAATAGTAGGAGCGAAGGCTAAAAAAATATAATCCATACCAAAACCCAATAAAGAGAAAAGTAAAATAGGACGACGGCCATAATGATCACTCAAGCTTCCTAATATGGGCGCAAATATAAATTGCATGGCCGCATAAATAAAAGTCATGAGCATGGCTGGCTTTGCGATAGAGCTGATATCAGACTTGTCTGTTATATGCATTAAATGCTGCAGTAATTGTGGAACCACAGGAATAATAATACCTAGGCCAATAACATCTATTAATATAGTTGCAAAAATAAAACCTACTGCTGCCTGTTTAGTATTCGCCATATTTGATTAATAGTTGAGTATCTACTACCCTTCAAATATACAAGTAGTAGGCAATATTACAAAAAGGAGGCTAAAAGGCCTCCTATCTTCTTACTAGATTCATAATCTTATTTATTTACAACAAGGTTTTTCTACTATTTTTACATGTCTAATTATAAGGTTATTAAACATTGAACGAATTGCTTTGAACGAATTTTCAAATACCGAATTCATTAAATCAGAAGCCCTTAAAATAGGTTTTGATTTTTGTGGCATTGCTGCAGCAAAGGAATTGCCTGAAGACGCAAAGGTATTAGAAGCATGGCTTCAAAAAGGTTTTCATGGAGACATGACTTACATGGAAAATAATTTTGATTTAAGAATCGATCCCAGAAAATTAGTGCCTGGTGCGAAATCGGTGATTACTTTTTTAAAAAACTATTACCCCGAGGATAGTTCCATAAATAAAGCAAGTAAGCAAGATGCAAAAATAGCAAAGTACGCTTGGGGCGAAGACTATCATGAAGTCATTAGAACCCAATTATTTACTTTACTCGATACGTATAGAAAAAAAATAGGCCCCATCGAAGGAAGAGGATTTGTAGACTCTGCTCCTGTTTTAGAAAGAACATGGGCAAAGTTAGCAGGTGCTGGATGGATTGGTAAAAATGGAAATTTAATTCAAACCAAGGCTGGTTCTTTCTTTTTTATTGCTACTTTAATTGTGGACCTTCCTTTAGTCTATGACCAACCTATATCAAAAGATTATTGCGGTACTTGTACCAAGTGTATTGACGCCTGTCCTACGCAAGCCATACTTCCTAATAAAACAATTGAAGCCAATCATTGTATAAGTTATTTTACCATTGAATTAAAAGCAGCTGAAATTAATACAGATAGAAATTATAATGATTGGGCCTTTGGTTGTGATGTTTGCCAAGACGTATGCCCATGGAATAGATTTAGTAAAGCACATACAGAAAAAGCATTTAAACCACTGAATACACTACTTGCTATGAATAAAGAAGCTTGGCTTCAAATAGAAGAAACGACATTCAAAGAAAGGTTTTCAAAATCTCCATTATTGAGATCTAATTTAAAAGGCATTAAAAGAAATATAGAGTATCTAAGCAATAGAAGTTAGAGGGAGCGTTAGAGTTAGAAGGAGGGATCAAGTAATTAGGTAGGTTACTAATTAAACTAAATTAAATAAGTTATACTAATATAACTATTTCGAATTAATAGCTTCTTGTAAATGCTGTAATTCAATTTCCATTTTAGCACCTAATAATTTATCGTTTAATAAAGTTTGAAATTTTTCCCAAGGATACCATTTCACATTTTGTTCAAAGGACCAATGAATCACATAAGTATTGTCTTTTAAAGCAGTCCACTCAAATGTTACCAAATAAGGGCTTTGGCCTGTGGCTATCCATTCATAGTTTACCTTATTTACTGTCTTACCTATAAAGCGAACTGTTTGTGTACCTATATGTGCTGTATTATTTTCCAATACCACTTTGTTTTCTTTCCAATCGCTCATCCACTGGTTCCAATGGCTTAGATCGGAAGTGAAATAAGCAATTTTAACCGCGCTTGTATTTACCTCCACTGCTCTTGAGGCAATGACTTTAGAAGGAAATAAAAGTGAAATACCTGTTATAAGTAAACTTAAAAAAATAACACTTATTATAATAAATTTAATAAACTTCATTATTCCCATTTAAATATTTTAAAAGCAATACCATACACCACTAAAATCCAGATAAGTAAAAAGGAAATGTCGGGCCAAACCGAAATTAGGCTTGCTCCTTCAAATGAAATATTACGCATGGCATTGTTAAAATGTGTCAAGGGTAATATTCTACAAAAAGGTTGCATCCAAGTAGGGAAATTATCGATAGAAAAAAAAGTACCTGCTAATAAAAACTGAGGCAGTGTAATTAAGTTGGCAAAAGGCGGTATACTACTTTCATTTTTAGCCACCCCACTTACTATAAATCCAAAACCCATAAATAATATTAAGGCTATAAAGCTTAATACCATAATACTAGCAAAGGTTATCCAACCATGCACTAATGTAAATTTAAATACAAAGTGGCCAATACTTATAATAATAATAGCTGTAATTAATTGAAAAAGTACACGACTTAAGGCTTCTCCTAAAATAATATACAGTCTTCGAATAGGTGTTGCATAAAATCTTTTTAAAACAAGTTGTTGTCTTAAATTAAAAAACAAAAAAGCCACCCCAAATACACCCGCACTTAATAAAGAAAAACCTAATTGACCGGGTAAAACAAAATCAATGGTTCTATAAATACGCCCTGGCACTTGCTCCACATTGTTATTCACCACCGCCATAGTAGGCGTTCTTGTAAAATTTTCTTGATTCAATTTGCCAATGACTGCATTCAATATAGATTTTACCAATTGAATATTTTGGGGATTCGCTGCTTCAGAACTTGTTAAATTAATAATATAAGGAGCATTGACATTATTCGTTTTTTGAATTGAAATAAGGGCTGTCAAACGACCCTTCGCTAATTCACTTTTAATTTTAGTAGTATCTTCTTTTAAAAAGTTAAAACCAGTAATATTTCTAATGGCTGAATATACTGGATTCAAAGTATCAGACTTTTGATCCATGGCAACGTTCACATTAATATTACCACCACTGCTTAAAAAACCAAATACTAAAATAAAAATTAGTGGGAAAGCAATGCTGAATACAACTGCAGAAGGACTTCTAAATATAGAGCGCAGGCTAGCCTTCGTGATGGCTAACATGGCTGTTATTTGACTATATGGACGCATAGAACTATGGATGATTCACCTCAAAGATAGGCAATCGCGCTTGCGTTTGGCCCATGATTTGTTTAACCTTTTTTAATTGCTGTAAAACCTGCCACTGCGCTTCTCCTATTTCTTCTTTGATAGCCTTGGTTTTGATATTGTCCTCATAACCACTAATCAAATCTTCTATAAATGATTTTGATTCAGGATAGGACTTTGTGCTATAGCCTTTTAATTTCGCCATTCTAGCGGCGGTTGCAATGGCATCATTTAAATTTCCTATTTTATCCACCAAGCCTACTTTCACTGCATCAGATCCAATCCATACGCGGCCTTGCGCAATAGAGTCTACATATTCAATACTTTTTTTACGGCCTTTTGCCACACGAGATTTAAAAGAATAATATATACTATCCACACTTGATTGCATAAACCTTTCTTCTGTAGCATTCATAGTTCTAGTGGCAGAAGGTACATCGGCATATTGACTTGTTTTCACTCTGTCAAATGTGATGCCTAGTTTATTTTTCATAAACCCTTCTATATTCGGTATTACAGAAAATACGCCAATTGAACCTGTAATCGTATTCGCATCAGCAATTATTGAATCGGCACCACAGGCGATATAATAACCACCTGAAGCTGCATAATTACCCATACTTACTATTACAGGCTTCTCTTTTTTTAATAATTCAATTTCTCTCCAAATAATATCACTTGCTAGTGCGCTTCCTCCAGGAGAGTTCACCCTTAATACCACCGCATCAATTGACTTGTCATTTTTAATTTTTTCTAATAAAATTCTGTAATCATCACTCGCAATAGCATCGTTACTTCCTTTACCCATTTCAATATCTCCATCTGCATAAATAATAGCAATTTTTCCACTACCAGAACCTCTTAAAGCTACTGTGGCTGCATAATCATTAATAGATACAAATGAAATATCTTCTTGCTTAGTTACAAGTACTTTTTTAGCAATTAATTTTTTGACTTGATCATCGTATAATAATCCATCTACTAAATTATTTTGAAGCGCATCATTAGCAGATTGTATTTTACCCTCATTAGACATTTGTTTTAAAGCAGCTACTTCGATACCTCTTGTATCTGAAACACCTTGGATAAAACTTATATAAAGTGCATTTAACCAAACGGAAGTTTGTAGTTTATTAGCATCCGACATTTGCGCATACCTAAAAGGCTCTGTAGCACTTTTAAATTTTCCTGCATAAAATACCTGAGGTTTAATTTCTAATTTGTCTAATAACCCTTTTAAAAACATTGTCTCATAAGAGAAACCAGAAAACTCAAGCCCCCCTTGAGGATGGGTGTAAATTTGATTAGCTACATTCGCTATCCAATACCCTTTCTGTGTTATTGTTTCTCCGTAAGCAATAATAAATTTATTGGATTTTCTAAATTCAAGCAAAGCCGTTCTTAATTCTTCAGAAGCGGCGTACCCATTTGGATTTTGTGCACACTTAATATATATACCTTTAATGGCTGTATCCTTTTTTGCATGTTGAATTAAACCAATTAATTGAGATAGACTAGGTGACTTCCCTTTTCTTTGTCTTACAATTTCAGTAAAAGCATCTGACTTCGTTTGTTCTTCAAAATTTTGAGCAATATCAATAACTAATACAGAATTAGGCGCTGTTATTTTTTGTTCTTCTTTTGAAAAACCAGCGGCAATAGATACGAGAATAACTACACCTATTACACTAAAAATAATAAGGGCTAGTAAGGAAGCAAAAAAGGTCTTAAAAAACTGTTTCATGAAAAATTTTATATTGATTTTCTAATGTCTCTAAAATAGAGTCATTTAAAATAGGGAGGCGCTGTAAAATTATGGATATTTGGGCTACTTTTAGAATCCTTCTCATGAATAATGTATACCTCTTGATAGGTGGTAATATGGGCGACCGAATGGCAAACTTAGCTAATGCTAGAAACAGTATAAGTATAGAATGCGGTCGTATAATTACTGAATCTTCTATCTATGAAACAGAGGCCTGGGGATATAAAGAACAGCCTGCTTTCTTAAATCAAGCCTTATTTATTCAAACTTCTTTAGAAGCCAACGCGCTAATGAATACAATTTTAAAAATAGAAATAGCCCTAGGTAGAAAAAGAGAAATTCCACTAGGGCCCAGAATTATTGATATTGATATTATTTATTATAATGATGAGATCATTAACTCTTCTACTTTAACGATTCCACATCCAAGTATGGCGCAAAGAAAATTTGTATTAATGCCCTTAACTGAAATTATGCCTAATTATAGGCACCCTATTTTATTAAAAACAATTGAGGTTTTGTTAAAAGAATGTGGGGATTCTTCTGTTGTGTATAAAAAAAGCAGTGAATAAAGCGACTGCTTGCTATATTTGGAACCAGCATTAATTTAAATTATGAACTATCGTTATATAGCCATTGAAGGAAATATTGGAGCTGGCAAAACCACCTTGTCTCAGCTACTCTCCAAGCATTATAATGCCAAGTTAGTATTAGAAGAATTTGCAGAAAACCCTTTTCTCACTAAGTTTTATGAAAATCCAAAGCAATATGCTTTTCCTTTAGAATTATTTTTTTTAGCAGAGCGTTTTAAACAACAGCAAGAACTCATTAAAAAAAATGATTTATTCCAAGAGCTCATTGTTTCAGATTATTTATTTACCAAATGTTTATTGTTTGCGAAAGTGAATTTACCTGACGAAGAATATAGATTATTCCAAAAAATGTTTGATGTATTTGCTCAACAACTTACGGCTCCCGATGTTTTAATTTATTTACATGCTCCGGTTAATACATTACAAGGAAATATTAAAAAGAGGAATAGAAAATTTGAACAAGCTATACCAGATGATTATTTATTTAGAATTCAAGAGACCTACACTAGTTATATCAAACAACATCAAATAAAAACCATTTATATCGACGCTTCGAGCGCCGATTTTATATACAATGAAGCCCATTTAAAAGTAATTACCGATGCCCTTGACAAAGACCTAGATCAAGGACAGCATTATTTTACTTTACCCTAAATTAGTAGCATGGAAATAAGTAGCACTCCTAAGATGAGCCCCTTCGCCTCCTTAAAAGTGGTTGAATTTAGAAATCTAATGCTAGGTCGTTTTCTATTTATTATGGGTCTAAGAATGATGGGCACTTTAGTTGGCTGGTGGATTTACGAATTAACCAACGAGCCATTTGCCATTGGACTTATTGGACTTGCAGAAGTCATTCCTGCAGTATCCTTGGCATTGTATGCAGGCCATGTAATAGATATCAGTGAAAAAAGAAAACTACTACTTAGAGGGGTAAGTTTATATTGGATTTGTGCTATTATTTTATTGGGTTTATCTATTTATAATGACAAAGCCGTTCATACCAATGCATTTGCTGCAAACAGTACACTCATTATTGCTATTTCTATTTATTTTATTGTTTTTTGTACAGGTATTATTAGATCCTTTACTGGGCCTAGCTTTGGTACCATTGTAGGGGGTATTATTCCTAAAAATTTATTACAAAACGCCACCACTTGGAGCCAGGGTATTTGGTTAACAGCCTCCATTTTAGGCCATGCCATTGTTGGATTTATTATTGCAGGCTATGGACATACGGGTGCATTAATGACGGTGGTTACGCTAGTGACTATTGGTTATTTTTTTATGGCAAAAATAACAGCGAAGCCACCGCATGCCGATTTAGTAATCAATCAAAATACATTAGAAAGTGTAAAAGAAGGTTTACGATTTGTATATAATACCAAAGAAGTATTAGGCGCGCTTTCTTTAGATTTATTTGCCGTTTTATTTGGGGGTGCTGTGGCTATGATTCCCGTTTATGCAGTGGATATATTAAAAGTAGGTCCCATTGGATTTGGTTGGTTGAATGCCGCATCCGATATAGGTGCCATTTTAATTATTTTTATTATAACGCTATTTCCCGTTACTACAGGCCAAGGAAAAAAATTATTAATTGCGGTGGGCGGATTTGGCCTTTGCATAATAGTATTTGCTTTGTCTAAATTATTCTGGTTGTCATTTGCAGCTTTATTACTAAGTGGTATTTTAGATGGCTTCAGTATGATTTTTAGAGGCACCATCGTTCAATTAAAAACACCTGATCATATGAGAGGCAGGGTTATGAGCGTGAACTCCATGTTCATTAATAGCAGTAATGAATTTGGACAATTTGAAAGCGGTGTGGCCGCTAAATTGTTAGGCGTCATACCTTCTGTTGTATTTGGTGGAACCATGACTATACTAGTGGTAGTAACCACTTGGTTCAAAGCACCTACTTTAAGAAAAATGGAGTACTAATTTTTTAAAGAAAATTAGTTTTAAAAACTAAGGTGCTGTTAAAAGTCCGTGCATCACATCATGCACAATTGGACAAAATTCAGCATTCTTCATAGTTATAGCAGCACGCTTAAAAAATACATCTTCATCGGTGTAAGGGAATCGTTGGCAGTCAGAAGGGCGGTGCTCATAAATACCACAAGCATTATCCTTACCTAAAAAAGGACAAGGTTTGGTATTGGCTACATAATCTCCTTCCTGATCCATGGCTAAATAAGTATCTATAAAGGCAGTTTCCTTCATTCTTAAATACTTACTAATTCTTTTAATATCCGGCATTTTAAACCTTGGAGAATAATTCTTACAGCAACGCGCACAGTCTAAGCAGTTCACTTTTTCAAAGGCCGCTTCGTGTAAGTCTGGCAATTGTTTAAGTATTTTGCGTTTATCTACCCTTTTTAAAAAATTTTGAAATTTCTTAATTGTTTCCGGAGCGGGTAATTCGTATAATTGTTCAATAGATAGGCTCATAATATTAGCCAAATATAAACTATTTAGCCCTCATTCACAAGCTTTCCCCACCGCTAAAAAAACAGCATCTATAAGGAGCGAGTTTTTTGTATCTTTGTATCCATTTTTAAAACACCTTATTTATGTTGCAACTCAATACCGACGGAGCAGAATTTATCAAAAGACATATTGGCCCTAACGCCCAAGACACTGAAAAAATGTTAGCCTCTATTGGCAGAAAATCGGTGGATGAACTTATTGAAAAAACAATTCCTAATAATATACGTTCTAAAAAACCAATGCAAATTCCTGAAGGTCTTTCTGAATTTGAAATGTTGCAATCCTTAAAAAAAATAGGAGAAAAAAATATTGTAGCCACCAATTATATTGGACAAGGTTATTACGGTACCATCACACCTTCTGTGATACTTCGAAATATTTTTGAAAACCCAGGTTGGTATACGCAGTATACTCCCTATCAAGCAGAAATTGCACAAGGCCGTTTAGAAAGTTTATTGAATTTTCAAACCATGGTTTGTGATTTAACAGGAATGCCTATTGCCAATGCTTCTTTATTAGACGAAGCCACTGCAGCTGCAGAAGCCATGGCCATGATTTTTAATCATGTTAACAAAACAGATACAGTCACACAACCTAAATTTTTTGTAGACAGTGCTATATTCCCTCAAACCAAGGGGGTATTATTGACAAGAGCTGCTCCTATTCATATTCAAGTTGAAGAAGGGAATTATCAAAGCGCAAAAATTGATACTACTTATTTTGGTGCCATCTTACAGTATCCAAATAATACAGGAAGCATTGAAGACTATACTAGTTTTATTGATCAAGTGCATCAAGCAGGTGGTTTGGTTATATTAGTTGCCGATATTATGTCGCTTACTTTATTAAAAAGTCCAGGTGAATTAAATGCAGATGTAGCGGTGGGTAATACACAACAATTCGGCGTACCGATGGGATTTGGTGGACCACATGCTGCTTACTTTGCTACCAAGGATGAATTTAAAAGAGGTATGCCCGGAAGATTAATTGGCGTAAGTATCGATGCCCAAGGTGGTAGAGCTTTGAGAATGGCTTTGCAAACAAGAGAGCAACATATTAAAAGAGAAAAAGCCACTTCTAATATTTGTACGGCACAAGCATTACTTGCGAACATGGCTGTAATGTATACAGTATATCATGGGCCAGTAGGTTTGAAAAAAATTGCTCAAAAAATTCATGGCTTAGCGCAAAATTTAGAAGCACAATTAATAAGCTTAGGCATCACACAAGCTAATAAATTTTATTTCGATACTTTACATTTAACTGGATTTGATGTAGCTGCTCTGCAAAAAGAAGCTTTAGCTGCTGATATTAATTTCCGTTATTTCAATGATGGTAAAAATGATAATACGATTACCCTTACCATTGACGAAACCATTTCTTTAACTGATATAGAAAAAGTAGTAGCCTTATTTGAAAAAATAATAGGTAAAAAAGCAAGTGGCAAGGCTGCGACTGCTGTGTCTATACCAGTATCTCTTGTGCGTAGTTCTTCTTACTTACTGCATCCTGTATTCAACACACATCATAGCGAATCACAAATGATGCGCTATATCAAACAATTGGAAAATAAAGACTTGTCTTTGAATACTAGTATGATTAGCCTAGGAAGTTGTACCATGAAATTAAATGCAGCTACTGAAATGATTCCGATAAGCTGGCCTGCATTTAGTACGATGCATCCTTTTGCGCCAAGTAGTCAAACTTTAGGTTATCAAGAAATAGCCACAGAATTAAGTGCCTACTTATGTGAAACCACAGGATTTACTGCATGTAGCTTACAACCAAATAGTGGTGCTCAAGGTGAATACGCTGGTTTATTAACTATTCGCGCTTACCACGAACATCATAAGCAAGCCCATAGAAATATTGTACTCATTCCTATTAGTGCACATGGCACCAACCCTGCTAGTGCGGTCATGGCTGGATTTAAAGTTATTGTAGTGGCTTGTGATGCAGCAGGTGATATTGATGTAAATGATTTGAAAGAAAAAGCAAACTTACATAAGGACAATCTAGGTGGACTCATGATTACTTATCCTTCTACCCATGGTGTATTTGAAGAAACCATCATTGATATTTGTGATAGCATTCACGAATTAGGAGGTCTCGTATACATGGATGGTGCAAATATGAATGCACAAGTAGGCTTAACTAGCCCAGGATCTATTGGTGCCGATGTTTGTCACCTTAACTTACATAAAACATTCGCTATACCACATGGTGGTGGCGGACCAGGCATGGGCCCTATTTGTGTGAATGATAAATTAGCGCCCTTCTTACCAGGACATATCTACAATAAAAATAAAATGGGTGCAGTGAGTGCAGCTCCCATGGGATCGGCTAGTATTTTATTGATAAGCTACGCCTATATAAAAATGTTAGGTGCCACTGGTTTACAATTAGCTACTGCCTATGCTATTTTAAATGCGAATTATATGAAATCGCGTTTAGAAAAAAATTACACCATATTATATGCAGGAAAAAATGGCACTTGCGCACATGAATTTATCATTGACCTAAGACCTTTTAAAGCTACCGCGGGTATTGAAGCAGAAGATGTAGCTAAGCGATTAATAGATTATGGATTCCACGCACCCACCATGAGCTTTCCAGTAGCAGGTACTATTATGATTGAGCCTACAGAGAGCGAGGACAAAGCAGAACTGGATCGTTTTTGTGATGCCTTAATTTCTATTCATGATGAAATCACTGCTATTGAAAAAGGAGTATCAGATAAAATAGATAATCCTTTAAAAAATGCACCGCATACACAGAAAGTAATTTGTGCAGATGAATGGAAGCATGCTTATACAAGACAAGAAGCAGCCTTCCCTTTATATTATGTACAACAAAATAAATTCTGGCCTACAGTGGCAAGAGTCAACAATACACACGGCGATAGAAATCTGGTTTGTACTTGTGAACCAGTGGCTTCTTATGCTTAAGTAATATTATTGATTCGGCATCACTTGATAATTATTTTCAGGAGGTGCCGAATTTATTTTATTACTAGCAATGACTTCATATAGGGAGATAATTTTGTCTTTATCATTTAGCACTACTTTTAATTTTTCTACGTCCGATTCCAATACTTTTATCTTTCTGTTCTCAGATTCATATTTGGATATGAATTCATCCATTTTCATACTACCCAATTCACTTACTGGATCATTGGAGCCGTTAATCATTTGTCTTTGGCCTGTAAGTACCCATAGTATGTCTAAATCGGCGTAGAGCTCGTCAATTCTAATTAAAATATCTGAGCCAATAGACCCTAGGTTACGAAGCTGCTTAGCAAAATAACCATTGGAGAGACCCACTTTACGTTCAAAAGAATGTGGGCTAATGTTCTTGAATTTTAGGTACGCTGAAATGCGTTCAATAGGTTTCATAATAATGTTTAGTTTAATGAAGAATAGTAGGTAAAATATTTACCGACTTTATTCTTCAAGTAAATTATTATGAAAAAATAGTTATACCCAAAAACTTAGGCCTCATAATTGAAGTAAAATTCAAAAATGAGGCCTAGGTACTCGACGCAAACACTGTTTTCGTTAAACTATTTTAATAATTTTTCTCATTTAAGACTAGCCATCTTAATTCTGCTTCTTCTAATTGAGTATTTAATACGCCTAAGGCTTCACTCAATTCAATGATTTTATCGTAGGCTAAACTGCTATCATTTAATTTTTCGGTTAATACTTTTTTCTTCTCTTCCATCTCCGGAATTAACTTATTTAAATTTTCTAATTCAGTTTTTTCTTTGAAACTCATTTTCTCAGAAGGCTTTTTAGCAGCATTAGTAGAGGCTTGTACTGTAGTCGTTTGCTCTTTTGCTGGAACAGAGAAATCCTGTGCCTTGGAAATATCAGAACTTAGGGCTGCATAATTTTGTTTCGTCTTTTCTAAAATTCTAAACTGTGTATAGTTACCTGGATAATCTCTAATAACCCCATTCCCCTCAAATATGAATAAGTGGTCTACTAATTTATCCATAAAATATCTATCGTGAGAAACCAATAATACACAACCAGCAAAATCTATTAAAAATTGCTCTAAGACCGCCAAGGTTGGTAGGTCTAAGTCGTTGGTTGGTTCATCTAAAATAAGGAAGTTCGGATTTTTAAATAATATGGTAAGAAGTTGTAAACGCTTTTTCTCTCCTCCGCTTAAGGCACTTAAATAAGTATATTGTTTATCGGGTGTAAATAAAAATAATTCTAAAAATTGTGCAGCACTTAAGGAACCACCGCTGGCTAAAGGAAAGTTTTCGGCAAAGGTTTTCAAAAACTCAATGACACGCATATCTTTTTTATACACTAGCCCCTCTTGAGAAAAATGCCCAAAGACAATGGTTTCACCCACATTAATTTTTCCGCTATCGGGCTGGGTAATACCTTGTAGTATTTGTAAAAAAGTCGACTTGCCTACTCCATTTTTTCCCACCACGCCAATACGCTCTCCTTTACTAAATGTATAATCAAAGCCATTTAAAACAACTAAGTCGCCGTAGGACTTATATACTTTTTTGGCTTCAATAATTTTACCCCCTAATCTTGTCATCTTCATATCCAATTGCAAATTGGTCTCTTCAATTTTCTGTTTTGCCTTGGCTTCTACTTCATAAAAATTATCTTGACGGCTTTTGCTTTTAGTGGTTCTAGCCTTGGGCTGCTTGCGCATCCATTCAAGCTCCTTTCTAAATGTATTTTTTGCTTTATCAATACTGGCTAACTCAGAATCAATTCTGGCAGCCTTCTTTTCTAAATAATTTTCATAATCCCCTTTATAAGCATATAAATTTTCTCTTTCTAATTCCCAAATTTGGTCAGTCACCGCTTCTAAGAAATAGCGGTCATGCGATACAAGTAATAGGGTTACTTTTTCTTGTAATAAATAATTCTCTAACCACTCAATCATGTTTAAGTCCAAATGGTTAGTAGGCTCATCCATTAATAATAAAACATGCTTGGGCTCAAATCCAATTTGAATTAAAGTTTTGGCCAAAGAAACACGCTTACGCTGGCCACCACTTAATTTAGAAACTGGTTGTTCTAAATGATTAATATTTAACTGCGTTAAAATAGTCTTTACTTTTGACTCAAAGTCCCAAGCACTTCTGTCCTCCATTTCCATAATGGCATCGGTAATCAAATTTTCATCCTCCGACTCCATGGCCATTTCATAATTACTAATGGCCTTCATCACGGGATGGTCCTGATTAAATAAATTTTGGGTAATACTGGCCGTTTCTATAAACTGAGGTTCCTGCTCAAATAAAACCAAATGCACATCCTTATGAATTTTGGCAGTACCGGCATCGGGCACTTCTTTGCCTGCCAATATTCTTAACAAAGTGGTCTTACCCACTCCATTTCTAGCAATTAATGCTATACTATCTCCTTCATTGATATTAAAATTAATACCCTTAAACAAAGGGTTAATGCCATAACTTTTAGTCAATCCTTCTACAGAAACGTAATTCATGGCGCAAAGATAAGTAGCCTATACTAGTAAAGCCTAGATTTATAGGCAATGTTTAAGGGAAAAATGGGTAAAAAGAAGCGAACTATGTACTTTTGTGTCCATAAGTCAATAAAATTTACCCATGAAGCATTTTGAAGTACCTGTCGGTTATCGTAGTACCCTAATAAGTGCTATTAAAAATAAGCGCAAGGAAGAGGATAAGTTAAAAAAAGACTTTAGTCCAGCCCTCATTGATATAGGACCTCTAAAGATATACCTTGCCCGTCATTTTGGATTTTGTTATGGTGTAGAAAATGCCATTGAGATTGCCTATAAAACTATTGAAGAGAATAAAGGAAAAAGAATATTTCTATTAAGTGAGATGATTCATAACCCTCAAGTAAATGCCGACTTAACTAAAAAAGGCGTTCAATTTTTACACGATACCAATGGGAATGAAATAATTCCGTTGAGCAATTTAACAAAAGAGGATGTAGTTATTATTCCAGCCTTTGGTACTACTTTAGAATTAGAAGCAAAAATTAATGCCATAGGTATTGAAATACATAAGTATAACACCACTTGCCCTTTTGTAGAAAAAGTATGGAACCGTGGAGATCAAATTGCGAAAAAAGGTTTTACTATTATTATTCATGGCAAACCTAAACATGAAGAAACCAGGGCTACTTTTTCTCATGCCGCACATAAAGCACCTACTTTAATAGTTAATGATATGCAGGAGGCCATTATTTTAGGTAAAATTATTACGGGCGAATTACCAATAAGCGATTTTGAAAAGCATTTTAAAAATAGATACTCTGCAGGCTTTAACCCAAACATTCATTTTGAAAAATTAGGAGTCATTAATCAAACGACTCAACTTGCTACCGATACACAAGCCATTTCTGACTATTTAAAAAATATAGTGGCTATCAAATATGGTAAAGAAAACCTAACTGCCCATTTTGCCGATACGCGTGACACCCTATGCTATGCGACCAATGATAACCAGTCTGCAGTTTTAGAATTATTAAATACACCTGCCGATTTAGCCATTGTAATGGGTGGAAAAAACAGCAGCAACAGCTCGCATTTAGTAGAGTTATGTGAGCAAAAGCTGCCTACTTATTTTATAGACGATGCCAATAAAATAATTGATAAAAAGAAAATTATTAAAACTAATTGGAATGATAAGTCGGAAGAAATTATTCAAAATTATTTACCTACTAAAAATACAGTCACCATACTCATGACCAGTGGTGCTAGCTGCCCTGACACAGTGGTAGAATCGGTGATAAGAAAAATTGCAGGTTATTATAATGTAGAAGAAGCCCTCGACGATGTTATCCAATTTTGGCAATCGCCCAACTAAGTGCCAAATTAAATTGTTCCTCTCTTGTCATATGGGTATTATCTAAAACAATAGCATCTTCAGCTTGTTTTAAAGGACTACGTTCTCTAGTGGTATCCATTAAGTCTCTATGTTGTAAATTCACTTCTATTTCTTCTTTTCGAATAGCAGGGTTCGTACTTTGTAATTCTAAAAATCTTCTCTCCACTCTAATAGCTGGGTTGGCTGTTACAAAAATTTTAAGTTCAGCATTCGGAAACACAACGGTACCAATATCTCTGCCATCCATTACAATACCTTTGAATGCACCCATGGCTTGTTGTTGCGCTACTGCAAAGTCTCTTACAGCGCCAATAGTGGCCACTTCACTTACTTTTTCACTCACATGCATTTCTCTTATCTCCGCTTCTACATTTTCTCCGTTTAATACCATATCGCTTTTTAAACTTGTAGCGTTATATACAAAGTTTAATTTAATTTCCCCTAAGGCATTTACAATTTGAGCTTCGTTATCAAAATCAATATTGTTTCTTAAAAAATAAAGTGCCACTGCACGGTACATAGCCCCTGTGTCTATAAACACATAGGCTAGCTTAGCCGCTAAGGCCTTGGCTAATGTGCTTTTTCCACAAGAAGAATAACCGTCAATGGCTATGATAATTTTAGGAGGCATATTAGGCTACTGATATCGTTTCTGTTCTAGGAAGATTTGCATTTCTTATGGCTATTTGACGAACTGCATTGGACACCACCCCTCTTAAGGCAGCTTTAGAAATTGCTTCTTCTCCTACCATGGCAGGTACTCCTGCATCTCCACCTTCTCTAATGGATTGTACCAATGGAATTTCTCCTAAAAAAGCAAGATCATATTCTGTGGCTAAGTTTTGTCCGCCTTGTTTTCCAAATAAATAATATTTATTATTAGGTAATTCAGCAGGCGTGAAATAAGACATATTTTCAATTAAACCAATAATAGGTACTTTCACATTGGCTTGACCAAACATAGCAATGGCTTTTTTAGCATCGGCAAGTGCTACTGTTTGAGGGGTCGTTACAATAACTACTCCTGTTACTGGAACAGTTTGCATAACGGTTAAATGAATATCGCCAGTGCCCGGTGGCATGTCAATGACTAAATAATCTAGCTCTCCCCAATCTACATCGGTAATAAATTGACGAATAGCACTACTCGCCATCGGACCTCTCCAAACCACTGCATCTTTTTCGTCTACTAGTAATCCAATACTCATTAATTTAATGCCATATTTTTCTAAAGGAATAATGATTCCATTCCCATCTCCATCTTTCATCAAAGGTCTTTGTCCTCTTACACCAAACATAATGGGAACACTTGGACCATAAATATCGGCGTCCATCAAACCCACTTTGGCACCTCCTTCTGCAAGGGCTAAGGCAAGATTAGCCGAAACCGTACTTTTCCCTACACCCCCTTTACCACTTACCACCGCAATAATATTTTTAACTTGTCCTAAAACCTTCTTTTCATCTTTTCTTAAACTGGTGGTATTGGATGTAAAATTTACTTCAATAATGGCTGCCTTATTCACTAATAATTTAATGGCATTTTCACAGGCATTTTTCATTAAATCCTTCATAGGACAGGCGGGCGTTGTGAGCACAATGGTAAAGCTTACCTTATCTCCGTCTACTTGGAGGTCTTTAATCATATTCAAAGTCACCAAGTCCTTACCCAAATCCGGTTCCTGCACATTACTTAAGGCCTTTAAAATATCCGCGCTAGTCATTTTGGAAGTTTTTGTTAAAAAAATTAGATCGATGCAAAGTTAACGCTCATTGCACTTATTTTGCTGTTTTAATAGACAGAATATTCAAAAATGGCTTCGATTATTTAAAGATTGAGGCTTAAATTTGCACCTACATGAGAAAGGCATTATTAATCATACTAACTACCTTGGCCAGCTTTATAAGCCCGAAGGCATTTGCCCAAACGGTCGATATTTACCGCGATTCTGTGATTCAATTATATGGTGTTATTATGACTGCAGATAGTTTAAGGGCCATTCCTTTTGCAAGCGTGTTAGTGGATAAAAAAGGCCGCGGAACCATTACCAATAACGATGGGGTTTTCTCTATTGCAGTAAATAAAGGGGAGACCATTACATTTTCTTGCGTGGGCTTTAAAAATAGAACTATATTAATTCCATTAAAATTAGAAGGCAACCAATATAGTGTGATTCAATTAATGGTGAATGATACGAATTTCTTACCCGCCACTATTTTAAAAGCAAGGCCTTCACGTGCGCAATTTGAAAGAGATTTTGTAAATGCAAAAGTAGATGACGATTTATACGAGACCGCTAGAAAAAATACAAGCATGAGTCAGAAAAGAATTATTCTTTCTAGTTTGCCTTATGATGGTAAAGAAGCAGTGGGCGCTTCTCTGACACAACAAGCTACTAAATATTATTACTCCGGGCAATTGCCTCCTATGAATATATTAAACCCAAGTGCTTGGCGCAGTTTTATCAATGCATGGAAAAGGGGTGATTATAAATCTAAAAAATAGTTTTATGGAAAATATTGCAGTCATTGGTGCAGGCACCATGGGCAAGGGCATTGCGCATGTATTTGCACAAAAAGGATTTAAGGTTCAATTAATAGATGCACACTCTACGGCCTTAGAAAAAGCTATGGCCACCATTGGAAAAAATTTAGACAGACAAATTGCGAAACAAATTATTAGTGTTGAGAATAAAGCAAGCACCCTTGCTAATATTAGCACTTACGCTACTATAGAAGAAGGTGTTGTAAATGCCGACTTAGTCATTGAAGCGGCTACTGAAAATAGTGAGATCAAAAAAAAGATATTCGCTAGTTTGGATGAACATACAAAGCCCGGTTGTATTTTGGCCACCAATACTTCGTCTATTTCTATTGGACAATTAGCGGCTGTCACTAAAAAGCCTTCACTAGTTATTGGTATGCATTTTATGAATCCAGTACCCATCATGAAACTAGTAGAAATTATTAATGGGGAATCTACTGCTGTATCGGTGACTGAATTAATGGTTGCGTTAACCAAAACCATTGATAAAATTCCTTGTGTAGTGAAAGATGCACCTGGCTTTATTGCGAATAGAATTTTAATGCCCATGATTAACGAGGCTATTTATGCATTTTCGGAAGGTATAAGCGATGCAGCTACCATTGATCAAATTATGAAACTAGGAATGGCGCATCCCATGGGACCTTTACAATTGGCCGACTATATAGGATTAGATGTTTGCAAAAATATTATGATTATTATGCAAGAGGGTTTTAATAATACCAAATATGCACCCTGCCCTTTATTAGTTAAAATGGTGGAGGAAGGAAAATTGGGTATAAAATCGGGTGAAGGCTTTTATAAATATTAAGCCATTTAAAATACTGTGGTATGAGTTTACAAGAAATAAAAATATTCCTAAAACAAAAGCTGGCTAGCAAAATTGACGCGGTAGAATTAACTAGTTTAATAGGCATACTTATTGAAGCAGTAACAGGATGGAATAGGATGCAACAAATTGTAAATGTAAACACCGCATTGACCAAGGAACAGCAAGCGCAAATTGAGCAGTTTGCAGAACAGTTGTTAGCGGGTAAACCCATTCAATATATATTAGGGAAAGCCTGGTTCATGGGTAATGAATTAACAGTGGATGAACATGTATTAATACCTAGACCCGAAACAGAAGAACTAGTAGAATGGATTATTTCATATGCTAGTATTATAAATAAACCTTTGTCTATTTTAGATATTGGCACTGGCTCTGGTTGTATTCCTATTGCATTAAAATTGGCCCTCCCCTTATGCAGCGTTACAGGATTAGATATTAGTAAAGAAGCCTTGGCAGTGGCTGAAATCAATGCGAATAATTTAAAGGCGACTGTAGAGTGGATGGAAGCAGATATTTTAAATACAGCAGCACTTGATAATACTTATGATATTATTCTAAGTAACCCACCCTATATTCCTATCAAAGAAAAAGCAAATATGCAAGAACAGGTAGTTGGCTTTGAACCCTCCATTGCTTTATTCGTATCTAATGAAGATCCACTTATTTATTATAGGGCCATTGCCAAAATAGGAAAGCAAAATTTATCTAAAAATGGTCAGCTATTTTTTGAAATACATTATGATAAGGGAAAAGCCATACTAGCTTTATTAGATGAATTGAATTACCACGCCGAATTAAGACAGGATAGTTTTGGAAAAAATAGAATGATACGCGCTAGCTTGAAATAATTATTATACTACTAGTATTAAATAATTAGAGACTTACAATAATTTAATGTGCAGGGTTCACCGCTACAACGGGCGTAGCGCCTAAAGACTTTATAATTTGCATTACTTTTATGGTAACGCCTAAATTAGCAACGCTATCACCATTAATAACTACAGAAGGTTTGTCCGTCTCTTTCGCTAAAAATAATTTTAACTCATTAGGCAAGGCCTCCATACTAACGGCGGTAGAGCCAATAAATAATTTTTGTTCTTTATCTATGGTTACCACTACTGTTTGTTTCGCCTTGGTATCACTAGAAGCCTTTGGATTAGAAACCTTAATAACATTGGGGTTCGCTAAAGTTGATACAATTAAAAAGAATAATAATAATATAAATAATATATCATTTAATGCACCAGTGTGCACTTCGGGAGAATTTCTTAATCGCTTTCTTAAGTTCATAGATTAAGAATGAGTCGTTTCTTGTAAAATATCTAAAAAATCAGCGCTAGCTGTTTCCATTTTATTGGCTGTCTTGTCTATTTGAGTAGATAAATAGTTATGACCCACATAGGCAATTAAGCCAATAATTAAACCAGTAGCTGAAGTAATCATTTTAGTATAAATACCACCAGCGATAGTATTTAAAGTATATTCTCCAGTAGAAGCAATGCCATAAAATAATTGCACCATACCCACAATAGTTCCTAGAAAACCAAACATAGGAGCAATACCTGCCACTAAGGACAAAATATTTAAATTACGCTCCATGGAGTACATTTCTAACTTACCTACATTCTCCATACTTTTTTCAATAGCATCAATGGGCTTACCAATTCTCATAATTCCTTTTTCAATCATCTTGGCCACCGGATTTTCTGCATTCTTAGCCATGCTTTTTGCAGCATCTATATTTCCAGATAAAATATGGTCCTTAATAATAAACATAAATTTAGCATCCATGGTGCCTGCTTTTTTTATCGCTAAAACACGCTCAATAAAAACAAAAATGGCTATTACTAAAAGTATATATAATGGATACATAATCCATCCCCCTTTTTGTAATAAACTCAATAAAGAAATTTTATCTTCAGCAACTTGTAACAAAAAAAGCATAGCGTTAAATTTATAAATTAAAGTTAAATCGTTTTGATTGAAAATAAATGGATGTGAATAACTATCAATTTGTTAAATTATTTCCACCAATTTGACTAGTACTTCTATCGATTTTTCCATATCAGAAACTGCCACCCATTCATGCTTACTATGAATAGCTTGCATGCCTGTAAATATATTAGGAGTGGGTAGTCCCATAAAACTCATACGACTCCCATCCGTGCCCCCTCTAATGGGTGTAACAATGGGCGTTAAGCCTACTAATTTATAGGCAGCTAAAGCCTTTTCAACTATGATGGGATGCTGATCAATTACTTCTCTCATATTGCGGTACTGTTCCTTTACTTCCATGGTAACCGTAGCCTTAGAGTAGTCTGTATTTGAAGCAATCACTTTTTGAGCTATGGCATATACTCTTTCTGCATGCAGCTTTAACATAGCTGTTTCAAAATCACGTACTAAAAATTCTATACGCGCTGTTTCTGCGCCTCCTTCGATATGATTAGGATGTATAAACCCTAAGCGCCCTTCTGTATGTTCAGGACTCCATTCATTCTTTGGTAAGGCGGCCACTATGTCGGCAGCAATTTTAATACTATTTTGCAGAACCCCTTTTGCCGCCCCAGGATGTGCAATCACTCCTTGAATATGCAGCACTAAACTATCGGCGCTAAAAGTTTCCATTTCAAAACTAGCTAACTCTCCTCCGTCTAATGTATAGCCAAAATCGGCTCCTAATTTTTTGACGTCTAAATATTCTGTGCCTCTTCCCACTTCTTCATCAGGTGTAAATAAAATTTTAATAGTACCGTGTTCAATGTTTTTATTTTTCATTAAATAACTGGCCATTTCCATAATAATAGCCACCCCTGCTTTATCATCGGACCCTAATAATGTTTTTCCAGAGGCCGTAATAATTGACTTACCTATGAAATTCTTTAAATAAGGATAGGCATCGGTGGTGATGATTTGCGCTGGATCATCAGGTAAAATAATGGGTGCTCCATTATAGTTATTATGTAAAATAGGTTTTACATTGGTGCCACTGCAGTCGGGCGCTGTATCTACATGTGCACAGAAACAAACAATGGGTACTTTTCTTTGATGCGTTGGCTCAATAGTGGCCATCACATAACCATGCTCGTCCATGGCAGCATCTTGAATGCCCATGGCCAACAATTCTTGTACTAAAATTGTAGAAAGATTTTTTTGTTTTTCTGTAGAGGGGAAGCTGGTGGAATAAGGGTCGCTCTGTGTATCTACTTGTACATATCTTAATAAACGATCAGCTATTTCTAATGATTCTAATGTCATAATTAAAGATAATAAAAATGTCCCGACACCTTACAAAGACGCGGGACATTTTATAGAAATTATAAAACCATTTAAGGCATAATAATTGATGATGGAGAATCGATTTTCACCAATTCTAAAGCAAAGGTTAAGTCTTGGCCAGCTAAAGAATGATTAGCATCTAAAACCACTACTTCTTCTTTCACTTCTACCACGATAACTTGAAACTGTTGTCCTTGACCATTATTCATCGTTAAAGCCATTCCTACTGTTGGATTTAAATCTGCAGGAAATTGCGCTTTAGGAAATTCAACAATCATTTCAGGTTGTTTTGGACCATAGGCTTCCATAAATGGAATATTGATTGTTTTTTTCTCGCCCACTGTCATACCTAAAACTCCACTATCGAATCCAGGTATAACCATTCCTTTACCCACTTCGAATTCCAAAGGAGCTCTTCCTTCTGAAGAGTCAAATGTCTCACCACTAGTTAAAGTACCGTGATAATGCACTTGAATGGTATCCCCATTTTTTACTTGTTGCATATTGTTTATTTTTAGTAAAGCACCTAGGGTGCAAAGGGCAAAAGTACATAATTATGGCAGATAAACTAACTTTGCATAATGGATAGAAAACCAAGGATTATTTTTATGGGTACCCCTGCTTTTGCAGTGGCTTCTTTAAGCGCCTTATTAGCAGCTAAAATGAATGTGGTAGCGGTTGTTACGGCTCCGGATAAACCAGGTGGCAGGGGTATGCAGCTTCAAGAAAGTGCTGTAAAACAATTTGCCATTGAAAATAATATTCCCGTTTTACAACCAGAAAAACTAAAATCTCCCGAATTTTTTGAAGCGCTCAAAACACTTCAACCCGACCTTCAAGTGGTGGTGGCTTTTAGAATGCTTCCGGAAATTATATGGTCTTTTCCGCCCAAGGGAACCTTAAATGTACATGGTTCTTTGCTCCCTCAGTATAGAGGAGCCGCTCCCATTAATTGGGCCATTATTAATGGAGAAAAACAAACCGGGGTAACCACTTTTCAATTACAACATGCCATTGATACAGGTAATATTTTATTACAAGCACCTATTGACATTAGCGCTAATATGACGGCAGGCGAACTACACGATACGATGAAAGAAGTAGGTGCCGCCTTACTTGTAAAAACTATTGAAGGACTTAATAATAATTCCATTCAAGCCAAAGCCCAATTAGAAATAAGTGTTGAACTAAAACATGCACCTAAAATATTTACAACTGACTGTGAAATTAATTGGGAGAACCCAGCCGCCAGTATTCATAATTTAATTAGAGGCCTTGCCCCTTTTCCTGGAGCCATTACCAAAATAGATGGGAAAATGGTGAAGTTATTTACTACCCATATCATTGATACACCAAGTACAGAAAAAGTAGGAAGCTTTATTACCGATGGAAAAACATTTGCAAAAATAGCTTGTGGCAATGGTTATATTGGCATTGATGATATTCAATGGGAAGGTAAAAAGAGAATGCCCATTAGCGATTTTTTAAGAGGCTATAGAAAACCTATTTAAAAAATTATTATTACTATATATTACTACAAGATTAGTAATGATATAAAACTAGGAATATTTCTAGTATAACTTATTTAGTTAAAGCAGTATTAAATTCTTCTAGCTTTACCAATCCTTCATGTCTCCAAGTCTCTTTACCATTTTTAAATAGTATAAAAGTAGGTAAACCTTCGGCATTCAGAGATTTCATTAACTCTATATCATTAGCTCCATCCACTGCTAAAAAATAAAAAGGAGCAGCAGGTTTTTGTTTTAATGTCTCTAGTACTGGTAACATTTTTCTACAAGGTGGACACCAATCTCCTCCAATCTCGACTAGTACCATTTTATTAGCGGCAATAGTCTTATCAAAATCCTCCACACGCATTTGAGTCTTATTATCCGCACCTTCTACAGAAAAACCATTCATTTTCCAGTTACTCATACCCCCTTCCAAGTTTATAACTTTATAGCCTTTTGCTTCTAATGAAGCTTGTGCCGATGCACTTCTTACACCTGCCTGACAATATACATATACAGGTAAATTTTTATCTAAGTGTTGGGTTCTATCCATGAATTCTTTCTGGTCTAACCAATTCGCTTGTAAAGCATCTTTAATATGACCCCCTTTAAATTCAGCAGCGGTTCTTACATCTAAAACTTGAATATTTTTAGCAGCAATAGCTTCTTTATAAGCAGCCGCATTTAAGGATAGAGAAGCGTTTGTGCTTGTTTGTGCACAGCTTATGATAAAACTTGCCATAAAAAAAAGGCAAATGCAAAATTTACATTTCATAAAAAATAATTAATTGAAATAGTTGAGTAGAAATATTTAAATAGAAATAATTAAATAAAAATAATTAATAAGTAACTGAAATCTGGAAAGTCTTATTGGTAATGCCTAAGATAGCAGCAGCGGCATCACTTAAACGATATTGAATTGAATTGCCCACTTCCGGTAAGGCATTAATAACTTTAGCACAAATACTTTTTAAATCGGAAGTCGTAATTCTAACAATGGTTCCTACCGGTAATTGATTGGTTAAAATATAAAACTTTTTATCTTCCCATCCACTTACACTTTTAAAAACAGCAGCCGTACCTTCTAAGGTTTGAAAACTTGCCGATTTTTTTTGACTCGTAAACAAACTAGCAAAATACCCTTCTTCTAATTCTGTATTATTCACAAGTATGGTAGACTTATGCAAGCTATCCGACAACCTCATTTTTTCTTTATTGTCTGCAATTAGCTTAAGTGGCTCTGGATTTTTAAGCGGTACAAAAGCAGTATGCTTACCACGACGCTTTTTACCTTTTTTTGAAATACTTTTTTTACCCTTCTTTTTAGAATGAACAGTAACTTTTTTCTTATGCTGAATAGTTGTTTTTACTGTTTGCTTTTCGGTCTGCTTTTGCTTGGCGGCATAAGAAGACAATTGGCCAAATAGGCCAATGACTACAAAAACCATTAAAATCAATCTCTTAAGCATTTAACGAAGGTACAAAAATGAATTGCAAAGAAAGTATTAAATATATTTATTATATAATATTAATATATATAATTATCAGTAATTCATTATTCTCCATTCATTTGGATAGTAATTATTGGACCTATTGGGTAGTAATTTTGCCCAACCTAAACGGGTATTTTTATATTGTAGGGCATGCCAGCCTTTGCCCCCCGGTAAGTTCAAATCGGCCCTTCTTAAATATTGCAAGGCAGTGGCTTCGTCCAGTTCCATGGTTTGAAAAGGCAAATTAGACCAAGTACTCATGGCAAGCGCATGTGCCGGAATTAAATCGGCTCCTTTTAAAGTACCAATGGACATGCCCATTTTTTTTACATATAAATTTTTAAGTAAACTATTATAGGCATCCTTAAAAACAAAGGCTAAAGCAATAATATTTTCTTGATGATTGATATAATAATAATCGTCAGGCAAAGTAAAATGCGAGTTTAAAGTTTCGGTTTCTTTTTTTGTAATAGCAGTGGTTTCATAAGAGGAGTCATAATAATAATAATAAGAAGAATTATTAGCTATTTCTTTTTTAAACACTGCTAAGAAAAAACCTTCCCCTTTTATTTTATCAGGATAAAACCGGTAGCCTTTACAATTTTGTATTGAACTTTCGCTTTGAATAATACCCCAGTTACTATCTATATTTAAATCAATACTTTTCATTTCCTCCATTGCAGCAATCTTATCTAAAATATTTTCATCTTCTTGTATTGAATAAGAACAAGTCGAATAAATTAAATAGCCTCCTTCTTTCAAGCAATCAATGCTATCCTCTATTATACGCGACTGCCTAATACTGCAATGCTGCACAGCATCTTCACTCCAATGCTCAATGGCTTCAGGGTCTTTTCTAAATAAACCACTGCCACTGCAGGGCGCATCAATTAACATTAGATCAAAAAACTGAGGCAGTGCTTTAAAATGGGAAGGATCGTTCTGTGTCACCACAATATTATCCGCTCCCCATTTAGTGGTATTCTCTACTAAAATGGCATTTCTATTTTTTATGGTTTCATTGGCCACCACTAATCCCTTTTTAAAATAATTCGCAAGTAAAGTAGTCTTACCTCCAGGTGCTGCACATAAATCTAATACATGCATTGAACCAGCATTAGGTGCAATTTGTTTTAAAGCATGAAGCAAGAACATACTACTAGCCTCCTGCACATAATAAGCCCCCAAATGCCATAAAGGGTCTAGTACAAATAGGGGACGCTCTTTTAAATAATAGCCATCTTCACACCAAGCAATAGGGCTTGCTTCAGTAAAAAAAGAAGAGGGCTGCTTTAAAAAAGATTTTTCTGTATTAATTCTAATAGAAGTAATCGACTGCTTTAATTCATGGGTTTGTATAAATGCCTGTTCGTCGAAACCAGGTAAGCCTTTTAAAGATGATATGAATGAATTAGGTAGCAATGTATAAATGGTTTAAAAGCGTATGGTAAAATTTTCTTTTTCTAATTGTTCTTGTCTAAAAAATACAATACCTAGTTTATGTAAATCAATGGTAAGCTTAACCTCCTTATACATTTTCATTTGTTCCCAAGAAGCTTCCATTTCTTTACTTGAATGAATACTATCAAAAATTAAAATACTTTCGGTATTTATTTTTTTTATAGCAGCATTAAAATATAACATTAAGTCATCTGCCTTTTTATTTTGCTTAAGATAAAATAGTCCAATAGCCCCTGCCCCACCTATCTCTTTTAATGCATACTCTTGAATGGATGAAGCAGCTTCTAATTCCATTACAGCCGCGGGCTTATAAAAAGTAATCATACGATTTACTAAGGCATGGTATTTATTAGCGCTAGCAGCCTCTTCGCCGAGTTCTTTACTATTTAAAATAGAACTAATAAAATTAAATACAAAGGGAGAATGCACACCATGTCCTTTCCCATTAGAGGCCTTAAAGTAATAATTAAAATATTTGTATAGTCTATGGGGAAATGAGTAAGACATGTTATTTTCTTTTCCAACATTCAAAATCAAAAGAAAATTTATGTTTTTCATCGGCATCATTTTGAGTGCTGCTCACCTTTTCCCATTCAGCATTTAGCTGGGGAAAGTAAACATTGCCCTCAATAGTGGTATGTACTCTTGTTAACCAAATTTTTTGTGCTATCGGCAAGGCCATCTCGTAAATTTCACCGCCACCAATAACTAGCAATTCTTTGTAGCTAAATTTATCAGCCAAAGCGGTGGCCTCCTCCATAGTATGCACTACCGTTACATCTTCGTTCACCCAATTTTTATTGCGGGTAATAATAATATTCAACCTGCCATTCAAAGGCTTGCTACCCATGGACTCAAATGTTTTTCGTCCCATTAAAATGGGCAAACCCCAGGTAGTGTTTTTAAAAAAGCGCATATCCTTAGGCAAATGCCATAATAATTGATTGTTTAAACCAATGGCATTGTTTTCAGAAGCAGCTACTACAAGTGTTATATTCATTTATATTATTTTAAACAGCCACGGGCGCTTTAATACTAGGATGTGATTCATAATTCTCTAAAGTAAAATCAGAAAATTGAAAAGAAAAAATATCTTTCACTTCTTTATTAATTTTCATAGTCGGAATTGGGAAAGGTTTTCTAGACAATTGTAACTGTGCTTGCTCCAAATGATTATTATACAAATGCACGTCGCCAAAACTATGTACGAAGTCCCCGTATTCTAAATTACAGACTGAAGCAACCATCATAGTCAGTAATGCATAAGAAGCAATATTAAAAGGCACACCTAAAAAAACATCGGCGCTGCGTTGGTATAATTGACAACTTAATTTTCCATCGGCCACATAAAATTGAAACATATTATGGCAAGGCATAAGGGCCATCTTTGATAAGTCACCCACATTCCAAGCACTTACAATTAATCTTCTACTATCGGGTGTCTTTTTTATTTGTTCAATTAATTCTGAAATTTGGTCAATGACTACACCATTTGGAGCTTCCCAACTTCTCCATTGTTTTCCATAGACCGGACCTAGGTCACCATTTTTATCGGCCCACTCGTCCCAAATACGCACCCCATTCTCATTTAAATATTTAATATTGGTATCGCCATTTAAAAACCAAAGTAATTCGTAAATAATACTTTTCAAGTGAAGCTTCTTGGTGGTTACCATCGGAAAACCTTCTGCCAAATTAAAACGCATCTGATACCCAAAACAACTTTTGGTACCAGTTCCAGTTCTATCGGTCTTTTCAGCCCCGTTGTCAATAATGTGTTGTAGTAAATTCAAGTATTGTTGCATAGTGCAATTTACAACCAATACCTTTTATGTAGAAATCATTTTTTGGCCTTCCTACGGGCCAATTCCTGCCTGATGAAAAGCAGCTCCCTACTGGTTTGCCCATTGACGCTAGAATTTTCCTCTGCCCTTCTCATTAAATAAGGAATCACATCCTTAATGGGCCCAAAAGGCAGGTATTTGCTTACATTATACCCCTCTTTAGCCATATTAAAACTAATGGGATCGCTCATACCATATAATTGAGAGAAATGGATATGTGGGTCACCAGCTTGAATTCCTTTTTCAATCATTAATTGTGCAGCAAGCAAATTGCTTTGTTCATTATGAGAGGCAATAATTGATGAGACCATTTCTTTATGAGTGATACAAAACGCTGCTGCATCATTAAAATCTTTATCGGTGGCTTCTTTGTCTAAATGTATTGGCGACGCAACACCTTCTTCTTTAGCGCGTAATCTTTCTTTTTCCATATAAGCTCCACGCACTAACTTAACACCTAATTTAAAGTTTTTTTCTTTAGCTATCTTAAGTGATAATTGTAAAAAGTTTAATCGGTCATTTCTATATAATTGATAAGTATTATACACCACCACTTTCTCTTTATTATATATAGCCATCAGTTCAATGGCTAAGCGGTCAATAGGGTCTTGTATCCAGGTCTCTTCTGCATCTATTAAAATACCCACGCCTTTTTCTGTGGCTAAATCACAAATGGCATACATTCTTTCTTTCACGCGATCCCAAGCCGAATCTTCCATTTCACTATCATGTATACCACTTCTTAATCTTGGGGCTTCATTTAATGTTTCCAATAATTGTACACTGGCAATACCAGTTAACTTAATACTTACAAAGGGAATATTATTTTGAGTGGAAGCAAATGCTACAGCTTCCATTATTTTTTCAGTAACATTATCAAAATTATCTTCTCCTTCTTTGGCTTCTACCCCATAATCTAAAATTACTTGTACACCATAGGCCCCTAATTGCTTAGCTACTCTTGCAGTTTCTTCTAAAGTTTCTCCTCCTACAAATTGATTAAATATAGTGCTGCGAATTAAACCATTCACAGGCAAACCTGAATTCATTAAAGCAGGTGTTAACTTAGTAGCTAAAGAAACAATAATAGGACTTTGTATAACGGTAAAAAGAAATCGAGCTCTTTTTAATTCAGCGTTAGATTTATATGCAAATGCAATTTGGGTATTGTCTAAAGATAGGCTCATGCTGACATTCATTCGTAAAGCAAATATCGGCAGTAAATCTTAAAAATCAAAGGATTATAGCTATTAAATAAGACTTAAGTATCTTTATACTTGTTACTTAAAAAACCCTATTTTATGAAAATAGTTTCTACAGAAGTTTTCTTATTTAAAATTCCCATGACGCCTTTTACCATCGCCACGGGCACGATGCATTACGCGCAAAACATGGTTATTAAAATTTATACAGATGAAGGCATTATAGGTTGGGGAGAATGCTCCGCTTTTCCTATGATTGTGGGCGAGACCCAATTAAGTTGTTATACTATCGCAAAGGATTTTGCCACTTACCTGAAAGGGAAAGACCCTCTAGCTATTACAGAAAGGTTAGCCGAACTAGATACCATTATTGCAGGTAACTATACCGCCAAAAGCGCTTTTGATTTAGCCTTATATGATATTGCTGCTAAAGCTGCAGGCAAACCGCTGTATGCTTTTTTAGGTGGAAAGTCCAAACCCATTGAAACCGATTTAACCATTGGTATTGATACCCCCGAAAGCATGGCCAAGGATGCCATTGATTTTGTGAAGCTAGCTGTGAATATTATTAAAGTAAAATTGGGAAAAGATCCTGTTCAGGATATTCTAAGAATTAAAAGTATAAGAGAGGCCATAGGATATGATACTAAAATTAGAATTGATGCCAACCAAGGTTGGGCAAAAGAAGAGGCACTAAAAGTTTTACAAGGGTTAGCCCCTTATCAAATTGAATTTTGCGAACAACCCATGCGTAAATATTACGACGACTATTTACCAGCTTTATGCGCAGCCTCACCTATTGCTATTATGGCCGATGAATCGGTGTTCACGCATCATGATGCTAGAAGATTAATAGAACAAAAAGCTTGTCACTCAATTAATATTAAATTTTCCAAAAGTGGAGGCATACATGAAGCTATAAAAATTCATGATATTGCTAAAGCCAATCATATTGCTTGCATGATGGGCGGTATGTTAGAAAGCCGTTTAGCCCTAAGTGCTAAAATGCATTTTGCCATGGCCATGGACAATGTAAAATATTACGATATGGACACTTGTTTATTGGGACATTTAGAAGACCCCATTATAGGAGGTGTTCAATTTAATGGTATGCATTTAAGCATTAGCGACACCCCTGGTATTGGTGCAGAAGTAGACCCAGCCTACTTAGCTAAATTGGACCATTTTACAGTTTAAGATGTACCTTTGAGGTACAAATAATTACTATGGAAGCAAGAAAAGCAAAAGATTCATTTATTACCATGAATGAATTAGTACTGCCAAATGATACCAATACTTTTGGAGATTTAATGGGAGGCAAACTTATGTACTGGATGGATATTGCCGCTTATTTGTCTGCAGCCAAACATTGTAATTCAGGTGCCATGACCGCATCAGTGGACAATATTAGTTTTAAAACGCCCATCAAATTAGGCAATGTAATTTGTATTGAAGCGCGCGTTACAAGAACCTTCACTACTTCTATGGAAATTCATTTAAAAGTTTGGAACCAGAATATGATTACACAAAGTAGGGAGTTAAGCAATGAGGCTTATTTTACTTTTGTGGCCTTGGATGAAAATAAAAAACCTAAAACTGTTCCTGCCGTAATTGCTGAAACAGAAGAAGAGAAAAAGTTTTATGATAGCGCACTTCGTCGTAGACAACTTCGTTTAATATTAGCAGGAAAAATGAAGCCAGATGATGCTACTGAATTAAAGGCTTTATTTATTAAAGACTAAAAAATCTGATAATTATATTAAGATTTCAATAAATTAACAATTCTTAATTAGAAAATTCTTTCTTTGTTAATTATTACATGGTATGATGCTTGCCCTTTAGCATGAACTCTTTACTTTGCTCAATGGCGTCCATTACTTGTTCAAGTATTGTTTCTACAGAACTATTATAATCAATTACTAAAGGCGCTTTAAATCGAACGGTTAAAGGAGTACCCACTTTTTTAAACGATAGGCCTTTCTTGGTAAATGCACGCCAAAATCCATTAATGACTACAGGCATAACAATGGGTTCATTATTTTTAATAATATGCGCGGTTCCTTTTCTTCCTGGTGCAAATGGTTTGGTGGTTCCTTGCGGAAAAGTAATTACCCAGCTTTTTGATAATGCTTTATCAATTTTTTGTGTATCTACTACATCTCTATCTCTATTTACATCTTCTCCCTCTGCTCTCCATGTTCTTTTTACTGTTAAAGCACCCCCCAATTTAAATAACCTAGTCAGCCAACTACTATTCATAGTTTCTTCTGCTGCTACAAAAAATACATTGGTAAACGGATTCAATAAATAATAAGGAATACCTAACTTATCAAACTTCCCCCATTTTACTGCACAAAAAATATGTACAAAGGCAATCACATCTCCAAAATAGGTTTGGTGATTACTTACAAATAAAACATTCTTATGAGGTAAACCTTGTAAATTTTCTGTTCCTTCAATTTCTACAGTATTAAATAAGGCAAGCCCTGGGTAAGTAAATATGCCTACCACCCCATATATTAGGGAGCGAAATATTCTAATTTGTTTTAATCTATCTAAAATCGTCATCTAGGTTCAAATGGTTAGGCCTGCAAGATAATACAATAATTTAACTCGGATATCTCTGTTTAAACAACAATTAGTACCTTTAGGCGATGGAAAAATCTGCTGTAATTTTTGATATTGATGGCTTATTAATAAATAGTGAGCCCTTATGGAACCAAGCCGCTGCTGAAATTTTTAGACAATATGGCATTATCTTAACAGAAGAACAATATGCACTTACAACAGGCCTTCGCTCTAAAGAATTTGTAACACACTGGTTAATACAACATAAAATACCTTCTACTGAATTTGATAGAGTGGAAGAAAAAATTGTGAATCTTGCTTTAAACTTAATTGATAAAGATGCCACCTTAATGCCAGGTGTAGAACATATATTTCAGTTCTTCTTAAAAAGAGAGTTCAAAATTGGATTGGCCACTTCCTCTCCTATTGAATTAATAGAATGGGTGAAGGATAAATTAGGTATAAGAAATTATATTCATGCAAGTTGTTCGGCACAAAATCTTCCTTATGCCAAACCTCATCCTCAAGTATATTTAGATTGCGCAGCAGCCATGCATGTCTCTCCTTTAGCTTGTATATGTTTTGAAGACTCGGTATATGGAATGACTGCAGCGAAAGCAGCAAGAATGACTTGTGTGGTAGTACCGTCGGCAGAACATAGTAAGTTACCTCATTGGGGCCTAGCCGATTTAAAATTAAGTTCCTTGCAAAATTTTGGCGATTTGCATTTTAATATGCTCAATCACTAAATTCAATTAAATTGCAGGTAACCATGGAACTAGCAAAAAAAGTAATAGCAAAAGAACTAGATCTTTTTGAAGAACATTTCAAAGAAGCCGTAAAAAGTAGGGTGTCCTTGCTAGATCGAATCATGCAATATATTGTAAAGCGAAAAGGGAAGCAGATGCGACCTATGTTTGTTTTACTGTCTGCTAAACTTCATGGTGAAATTAATGATGCCTCTTATAGAGCAGCCTCATTAGTGGAATTATTACATACTGCCACCCTAGTGCACGATGATGTGGTAGACGACGCCTTAGAAAGAAGAGGTATGTTTTCCATCAATGCATTATGGAAAAATAAAATTGCAGTTTTAGTAGGCGACTATTTATTATCTAAGGGTTTATTATTGTCTCTTGAAAACAAAGATTTTACCATACTCACTATTTTATCTAATGCAGTTAAAAAAATGAGTGAGGGAGAATTACTGCAAATGGAAAAAACAAGAAACCTGAATTTTGACGAGTCGGTTTATTATGAAATCATCAATGGTAAGACTGCTTCTTTACTAGCTTCAAGTTGCGCTGCTGGAACAAGCTCTGTTACAGACAATGAAGAGACTATTCAAAAAATGCGCGAGTTTGGCGAAAATGTAGGAATGGCATTTCAAATTAAAGACGACTTATTCGATTATGGAGAAGCCAAAATTGGTAAACCTACTGGCAATGATATCAAAGAAAAAAAATTAACCCTTCCTCTTATTCATATTTTACAAAAAGTAACGCCTGCTTTAAAAAAAGAAATTATTTATATTGTTAAAAACAACAATAACGATAAAGAAAAAGTAAAATTTGTAATAGATCATGTCATATCTTACGGAGGCATAGAATATGCGACCCATAAAATGAACGAATACAGAGACAAGGCCTTACTTATCTTAAACGCTTTCCCTACTACCCCTGCCAGAGAAGCTTTAGAGGAATTAGTAAGATATACAACCGACCGAAAATTTTAATGGAAAAAAGATGGAATATACTTGCAGCCGATACTGCAACCGTGCAGACCTTGCAAGATGCATTAAAGATTCATCCTATTTTATGTGAACTACTCGTACAAAGAGGCATTGACAGTTTTGATGCCGCTAAAAAATTCTTCCGCCCTCAACTAGAACACTTGCACGACCCTTGGTTAATGAAGGATATGGACAAAGCAGTTGCGCGTATTGAAAAAGCGGTGGTCAATGCAGAATCCATTCTAGTATTTGGCGACTATGATGTAGATGGCACCACTTCTGTCGCCACCTTATACCAATTTTTGATTAAACTTACCCCTCAGGCTGATTATTATATTCCCCATAGATATAAAGAAGGCTATGGCGTATCTAAAATAGGCATTGACTATGCTAAACAAACCGGTATACAATTAATAATATCGGTTGACTGTGGTATTAAGTCCATTGAACTTGTTGAATATGCAAAAGAGCTAGGCATTGATTTTATTATTTGCGACCACCATTTACCCGATACAATTTTACCGCCCGCTATTGCCATACTGAATCCAAAACAGATTGATTGTAATTACCCATTTAAAGAATTATGTGGATGCGGTGTGGTATTGAAATTAATTACTGCCTTGGCAGATAAATATAATTTACCTGCGGAGTCTTATTTAGAATATTTAGACTTAGTAACCACCGCCATTGCTGCCGATATTGTACCCATTGTAGATGAGAACAGAACTTTAGCTTATTTTGGATTGCAGCAAGTGAATGAATCGCCCTGCCCTGGTTTACTAGCCTTAATGGAGTTATCCAAACAAACTACGCCTATGCGTATAACTAATTTAGTATTTGCAGTAGCCCCTAGAATTAATGCAGCTGGCAGAATGGACGATGCTAAAAAAGCAGTACAATTATTTATTGAAAAAGATTCTTCAAAAGCCTTGGCCATTGGTTCTTTATTACAACAAGATAATTTAGATAGAAGAGAAGCCGATACTACTATTACAGAAGAAGCTTTAGCAGAAATTGAACTAGATCCAAATCATGCTAATAAAAAATCGTCGGTGGTATTTCAATCGCATTGGCATAAAGGCGTGGTGGGTATTGTAGCCAGCAGGCTTATTGAAAAACATTATAAACCCACTATTGTACTCACACAAAGTGGAGAAGTAGTAACAGGAAGCGCAAGAAGTGTAGTAGGCTTTAATTTATATGAAGCCCTGCATGCTTGTAGAGCACACTTAATTGGATATGGAGGGCATTTTGCAGCAGCTGGTATGACACTGGCTTTAGAAAATTTAGAAGCCTTTAAAAATGCTTTTGAACAAGCGGTGGCTGAAAGAATTACACCAGCACAACTTATACCTGAAGTTGTAATTAATGCTATTATTCCTATTGATAGTATTAATATGAATTTTTACCAAATTATTTCGCAGATGGAACCCTTTGGACCAGATAATATGCGTCCTTTATTTTTAGCTAAAAATGTATACGATACGGGCTATAGTAAACTAGCCAAGGAAGCACATATTAGTTTTAATATTACGCAAGGCAATCAAATACTAAAAGGTATTGGCTATAATATGGCTCAGCATATTGATATAGTAAAATCGGGTAAACCTTTTGATGTTGTGTTTCAATTGCAATTGAATGAATGGCAGGGAACACAAACAGTTCAAATGCAGGTAATAGATTTAAAAGAAAGCGGTTCTTACAATAATTAAAAAATAAATAGCTTGATTACTTTAATAAATCAACACTTCTATTTATAAAGTTAGTTAACTCAGCGCCTTTTAATAAACCTTGAGATAGCAAGGCCAAGTCTGCTAAGTTGCGGGCTTGCTTTTGTTGCTTTTCTACATCAGGCTCATTTAACAAAGCTTGGAAAATAGCATGGTTGCCATTAATAGTCAAATGTACTTCATCGGGCATTTGCGCATAAAAAGCAGTCATACCTCCACCACCCATGCTG
>JBBAJX010000005.1:0-67322 GCA_040403885.1 Sediminibacterium sp.
ATAAATGATAGTTTAGAAACAGAATCCGGCTTATGAGGCTTGTAGTATTTTTTAAAATCAGTTTTCATTCTGAAAAAAGAGTGAAACTTAAACTTGATCATACATGACTATAGAACAGATAAAGCGTATGAAGGACCAAGTAACAGTCCTAAGGAGGTTTCTTTGACGTCGATAACCGTTTATACAAAGTAGCGACCGACAAACAATTGTCCTTGTCACCAGGTTTTTGGGATGACAACACACGTGCTACCAGTACCATGAAGGAAATTAAGGTGAATGAATATTGGGTACATATGTATCAAAATGTTGAATCCCATTTAGAAGATTTTGTAGTGCTATTTGATTTTTGGAAAACAGGTGACGCCACTGAATTAGAAACGCAGGAAGCTTTTCAAAAAGCAACTCTTTTTATTGAAGAAGCAGAATTTAAGAGTACTTTAAATAAACCAGAGGACGAACTTCCCGCCATTTTACAAATTAATCCAGGAGCGGGAGGAACTGAAAGCCAGGACTGGGCAGAAATGCTACTTCGTATGTACACCATGTATGGAGAGAAGCAAGGTTGGACTGTAAGCTCCATTGATTATCAAGAAGGAGATGGGGCAGGAATTAAATCGGCTACTTTACAATTTGATGGACCTTTTGCTTATGGGTTTTTAAAAGCAGAATCGGGGGTGCACCGTTTAGTAAGAATTTCACCATTCGATAGTAATGCAAGAAGACATACTTCATTTGCCTCTGTATATGTATATCCATTAATTGACGACACTATTGAAATTGTAGTGAACTCCGCCGATATTGAATGGGAATTTTATAGAAGTGGTGGTAAGGGCGGACAGAACGTAAATAAGGTAGAAACTGCTGTTAGATTAAGACATGCTTCCGGTATTATTGTAGAATGTCAACAATCAAGAACACAGGGTGAGAATAGAGAGATAGCCATGAAGATGTTAAAGAGCAGATTGTATGAAGAAGAAATGCGTAAAAAACAAGAAGCTTTAAATGCATCTAATGCCAATAAGAAAAAAATAGAGTGGGGTAGTCAAATACGCTCTTATGTTTTTCATCCCTATAAAATGATTAAGGACCACCGCACCGACTTTGAAGTGGGCAATATTGGCCCAGTCATGGATGGAGAAATAGATGGCTTTATTAAAGCCTACTTAATGATGGAGAAAGAGAGTTAATAATTTTAACTCGAAGTATTAATTCAATTTAGCGGGAAGCTTCATAAGTTCATACTTACTTTTAGGCCTTAAGTTTTCTTGGTATTTAAATCCTCTAATAATTAATTCTTCCTTGGGCGTTTGGTTAAGAGGCGTCATTTTACCTACAAGCTGATTTTTGAAAACCACTTTAGCAGGCTCTGTATTTTCAAAATATACTTCAATGATTTGAGCATTGGAATGGTTTACCCCTATAAAGTCTTTATCATTGTCTAAAGGGAAATAAATATTTTCTGCATTGCCCTTGGCACTCATTTTATGAATTTCTCCCTCTTCAAACCATACATTCAGTTTATTGCCTTTTAGTTGGTTATAATAAATAGATGTATCAATTTTATTGATAGCAAAGGCATTTTCAAATACATATAGTTGTTCTGGCTTTTTATTCTTTACAAATAAGTATAAGGTATCGCCGGTTATTTGATTACTGTTGGCCCAAATAATAGGATCGGATATAAGCCTTATGGTAGAGTCGCTTAATGAATAAAATAAGCTATCGGCCTTGCCTTGTAGTGAATCGGAATATATTTTCACATGGTGGTAGGCTTCAAAATATTTATCTAATGTAGTATCGGTAATAACGCCCACAGAATCTCTTGCATTCGGTATTTTTCTTTTTAAATCAGAAATTTTACCTGCATACAAAGTATCTGCTGCTATATATAATGTGTCTTTCTTTTGTTTAATAAGCAGTATTGGATTTTCTGTAGCTAAGAAAGTGCTTTTTTGTTTATTAGCTTTTATATTGTTTGCCATTAAGTCAAAACCCAATGTATCCTTAGAGGTATAAATAGCATTGCCTTTAAACTCACCCATTTCAAGTGAATCATCTACCGCCATTTCATCGGCTATAAAATGATAAGTACTGTCGTCAATATTTGACCTGTCGTATAAATAACCTTTTCTAGTTCCTGTATTGTAATTACCATTACTGGTACTAATAACTCTTGAGCCTGTTATAATTTTTGAGGGGCTTAAGAAGTTCGTAAGTTGGGAATAGGTATTGTATTCTAGGGTATCGGTAATAATATTATTCTCAGGATCAACTAATTCTACTTTTTTTCTAAATATAACATCTCTTGTTTCTCCATAATACAAACCTTCAGTGCTAGTGAGTACTGTTTTATTACGAACTAACTTGCCTCCATTTTTAAAGCTGCCTAGTTTAATATTTACATCATAATCTAAAGAGTCGGTGGTTAATACGCCTTTACCATCGGTAAGTTTTACTTTTTTACGTAAGTATGCTTTTTTAGTAGCGCCAATGTATTTTAAATAGTTTGCATAAATATTTACGCTGTCTGCATCGTTGATATGCACATTGCCAAAGTCTTCCAACGTATTTAAAGTAGTATTTAAAATAATGCTATCGCCGTATAACAAAGTTTTACCTTGTCGAATTTTTACATGGCCCACTAGTATTAAGTAGTCCATGCTATCTATTTTTTTGACATTATACACTTCTGCAGAAAGAAACTCAATTAATTTACTGCCATTCGCAAGGACAGGAGAGATAGGCCTAACGGTGTCCTTAATAGTTGATTTTGGATTTTGTCCTTTTACTGTTGAAAAACAAAGACCAGCTAATAATATGAGAGATGCCCATTTATTCATGGTTCACAGAATCAGCTAAAGGCTTATCTAATGGAGTCGATTTATCTTTTTTGCCAAATACAGATACATTGATATATCTTTTAGGATGCACTTTAATATCGTCGACAAGGGTATTGATACTTTGAAGGGTGCCTTGTAATTCATTATAAAAAGCAGAGTCATTCATTAATTTAGCAGCGGTACCATTACCTGTATTTAATTTTTGCAAACTGGTATTTAAGGAAGCCACTGCTAGTTGTATGGTTTTAATAGTCTTTGTTAGGTCGGCGTCTTTCACCGATTTAGAAACGCTGTCTAAATTGGTAATAATATTATTTAGTTTCTCATTATTATTATTTAAGTTCTTTGTAAAAGCATTAAGGTTATCAAATGATTGGCTCACCGATCCGTTTTGCTTTTGCAACATAGTTTCAATATTAGCCATAGAATTATTTAAACTTTTGGTAGTAGCGGCCAAGTTTTCTAATACTTCTGAGAGGTTTTGTTTGTTTTTATCATCTAATACCTTATTAATATTATTTAATACTTTATCTAAAGAGGTAATGGCACTATTTGTTTTTTCGCCTAGGGGAGAAAGGGTGTTTACAAAGTCGCCTAATAAACTATTAGCAGGTGCCGTTTTAATGGTATCGCCCGATTTAATATATGTATTTGCATTACCTAGCACAATACTAATACTACTAATACCTAATGGATTATCTTGAATACTGGCTACTGAGTTATTAGGAATTTTATAAGCTTCATTTAATTTAACAGAAACAATAATAGAAGCTAAATTATCTTTTTGATTTTCAATTTCAAAAACCGTTCCCACTTGGTAACCATTCACAAATACAGGGTTGGATACAATTAATCCCTTTGTGTCAGCATATTTTGCATAAATGTAATTACCGGGTTGAAATATAGTTTTTCCTTTTAGAAAATTAAATCCAATAATCATTAAGGTAATAGCAATTACGGTCAGCGCTCCCACCTTGGTTTCGTTTGATACTTTCATCTTGAATGAATTATATATACTTTATGTAAAATTAGCTAAAAAAGGGGAGCTAATTAGCATTTGTCTTTTTCTGGTTTTCCAGTGAATTTTTATACCTAAGAATGGACTTGGTAATAACCTCACAAATTTGATTTTGCCCTTCATCGCTATTCAAATAATCCTCATCTTCTGGGTTGGAGATAAAGCCAGTTTCAACTAGTACCGCAGGCATTTGTACCGCGGCTAGTACCCAAATTCCTTTCTGTCTTTGTTTAGCTTCCCTACTTATACGACCTGCTGCTTTAAATTCTTCCTCTATAGTTAAAGCTAAACTAGCAGCTCTTTGAAAAAACTGTTGCGTTAATAAGCTTACCATCATGGAACGAGTAGGGTCGGCTTCTTCTATTGCCTTAATTTGGTTTATTGAAACGGAGTCTAATTTTTCCACTACATCATCTACTGCTTCATTGGCCATATCCTTTTTTTGATCGGACTTACCTACATTGTAAATAAATGTTTCTGTACCCCTTGCTGTACTTGGTGTATAGGTATTTTTATATAATGGAACTCTTCTTGTAACTTTTCTTTTTATTCCTTTTTTCTTAACCGTATAAGTTTTATTAGTATAGCCTATGATTTCTCTTTCACGTCTAGGATCTGCTGAATTAGTATGTATGCAAATGAATAAGTCTCCCTTGGCGGCATTGGCAATATTTGCTTTTTCCACTACAGAATTATAAATATCTGTTCTGCGGGTAAGCATCACTTCTACATCTGGTACCGATTCTTTAATATATTCTTCTAGTTTCAAAGAAATGGCCAGCGATACAGCTGCTTCAGTGGAATATTTGCCATTTGAACCAGGATCTGTGCCTCCATGGCCTGGATCAATGATGATACGTTTGATGGTTTTGGATACGTTTTGGGCTTCAGTACTTAAGCTAATAAGGGTAAAAAGGGCTACTAGGCTATAAGTAAATGCTAAAATCAGTCTATTTTGCTTCATAATCAGTGCCTTAATGCTGTTTTAGTTTATTTTTGCTGCTGTGATAATAGCAGGACACAAAAATAACGTAAAATACAGGCGTTCTATTGTAAATGGTAGCATTTTACTAACATTAACAATAGTTTTAATGCCCATAATGGGTGTTTTTGCACAGGCCAAAATACTGGCCCCTATAAAAGACTCTATTTCTATTAAAACAGACAGTCTTTCTAAGAAAAATGACAGTATTTCTGTTAGGTCGTTGAGAATCTCTAAAGATAGTATCGATACCCCTATTAATTATAATGCAGAAGATTCAGGAGTAATGATTATGTCAACCAAAGAATTCTATTTATACGGTAAAGCCAAGACAGTATATAAAACTTCACAATTAGAGGCAGCCACCATTGTCTATGATCAACAGAGTCAAAATATAAAAGCATATGGTGCTAAGGATACCACTGGAAATCCTTTGAGTAATCCAAAGTTTAAAGAGGGGAGCATGAGTTCTGTGAATGACTCCATTTATTTTAATATGAAATCGGGAAAGGGTTTAACAAAAAATACAAATTTCCAACAAGGAGAAATTTTTATCAATGCTAACACTATGAAAAAAGTAAATCAGGCTGAAGCTTTTGCTTGGAAGGCCCGTTTTACTACTTGTAATTTAGATGATCCCCATTTTGCATTTAGAACGAATAAATTAAAAATAATTACAGATAAAATTGGTGTATCAGGCCCGGCCTTTCCAGAATTTGAAGGCGTACCTTTTCCAATAGGAATTCCATTTGGTATTTTTCCCTTATCAAGAGGAAAGCATTCTGGCATGATGGCTCCAGCATTTTCTACTAGTGAAGATTTTGGTTTAGGCTTTGAAGGCTTAGGCTATTATAAAGTGCTGAGTGATAACTTTGATGCTACTGTAAGAACTAATATTTATTCTTATGGAGGATGGAGCGCCAATTTGAATAGTAAATATATTGTCCGTTATAAATATATTGGCAACTTCAATCTTAGTTTGCAAAATTCAAGAATACTCAATAGGAATGTCAATGTTGCTAGTGAATTCACGGGTGGTAAAACTTTTATGATTAATTGGTCTCATTCTTTGGACTCAAGGGCATTGCCGGGTACTAGTTTTTCTGCAAATGTTAATTATGGTAGTACCAAGTACAATAGTTACTTACTTAATAATCCTTATCAGAATTACCAGAACCAAATTAGTTCTTCTATAAGTTATAATAAGACTTGGAATAATAAGTATAATTTATCGGTCAACTTGAATCATAACCAGAACAATAATTTAGGTTTGGTGAATTTAAGTTTACCCAATATTAATTTTAATGCACTTACTTTATATCCATTTCAATCCAAAGATCAAATTGGAGCTGGAAAATGGTATGAGAAATTAGGTATTGGTTATAATGGATCTTTCCAAAACCAAATGTCTTTTTATGATTCTGCATTTAATATTAATAGATTATTAGATACCATGCAGTGGGGCGCTACACAAAGTATTCCTATTAGTGTTTCTCTTCCTTCCTTAGGACCCGTTACCATTACACCTTCTATTGGATTTGAAGAAAAATGGTATGGTCAAGAGAATACAAAGTCTTGGAACAGTAAACTAAATAAGGTAGATACGAGTTATGAAAAAGGATTTTTTAGAGCACCCCATGTTAGTTTTGGTGTAGGAACAGCAAGTAGAATTTTTGGTACCTATAAATTTAAAAGCGATTATGTACAAGCCATACGTCATGAATTAAGGCCCAGTATTTCCTTTAACTATTCACCCGATTTAGCGAAATCTTACCATTATTCAACACAGATTGATTCCACAGGAAGAACTTACCGCTTTTCTAAATTCGATGGTGGTGCTTTAGGGGGCGCCTATTCAGAGGGAACCTTTGGCGGTTTAAGTTTTGGTTTGGATAATTTACTAGAGATGAAAGTAAAGGATAAAAAAGATACCAGCGCTGAGAATTTTAAAAAAGTAAAATTAATTGAAGGCTTTGGTTTTAATTCAAATTTTAATTTCCTTGCCGATAGTTTTCAGTTAGGTAATTTTAATTTTTATGCGCGAACAATCTTATTTGATAAGTTTAATATTTCTTCTTCTTTTACACTTGACCCTTATGCAAATGATAATCTAGGTTTTAGAAAGAACAAATTAGATATAGACCCTACCAAATTTAAATTTGGCCATATTACGAATGGGGGTGTCTCAATTTCTACTTCATTTAAAAGCAAATCGAAGGACGATGCGGCTTCTAAGAAAAAAGAAATTCCTTTAGACCCCTTCATGACACCTGACGAGCAGCAAAGACAATTACAATATGTCAAAGCCAATCCTGCAGAGTTTACCGATTTTTCTATTCCTTGGAGTTTAACTGTATCTTATTCTTTCCAATTTTCAAGAATGATTAAGCCCGATTATTCAGGATTTAAATTACAAACCTATTCAAGTTTAAATTTTAATGGAGACTTTAGTTTAACACCTAAATGGAAACTAGGAGGAACTGGCTATGTAGATGTGGCCAAGGCGAGTATACAACAGTTAAGTATGTTTATTACGCGTGAGATGCACTGCTGGCAATTGTCTATCAATGTAACGCCCATTGGTATGTATCGTTCTTTCAGTATTACAGTGAATCCTAAATCAGGTATTTTAAGAGATTTGAAAATTAATAGAAGTAGAACCTTCTCTTCTTCAAGTTACTAGTAACATTTTAGCTTATTTCTTCCCATTATTTTCTAAGTAGTATTTTGCCATTATATCCCAAACGGCTTGCTTCAAACTATCTTTTGTATGTCCTTGCGGATAAATAGCAGGAAGAATTTGCATATCAATTTTTCCAGGGGTAAAGTATAAGATAGGTCTTGCAGGAAGTATTTTTTTTGTATTTAATAGCACTACTGGAATAATGGGTTTTTGGGTATCTATAGATAATTTAAAAGCCCCATCATAAAATGATTTAAGTGGCGCATTTGTTTTATTTCTAGTGCCTTCTGGATAAATAAGCATGTCTAAGCCATTATTTAAAACATACACCATCTTATCAAAACTAAGTTTGCGACTATTATGGTCTTTACGGTCTACAAGTACAGAGGCAAATTGATAAATCCATCCAAATAAAGGAACATATACAAAACTTTTTTTAGCAATAGTTTTATTAGCCCTTGGTAAAAAAGGGGTGCTAATGGGTATATCAATTAAACTATTATGATTACAAACTACAATAGCATTTTCCATATCATCAAAAACTTCCTTTCCTTTTACGCTAAAGGTACAGCCCGATAAAAATAAAAATAACCCCATCCAAAACTGTGATACAAGACGATGGTATCTGGTTTTATAAGGTTCTGGAATAATAAAACATAAAAGATAAAACCATAAGAATATAAACATAGTAGAGATAAAAATAAGTAGAGCCCATATAGCGAGTACTCTTGCAACAATATTTTTTATAATCTTCATACTAAATTTATTATATCGCCCAGTCAATAGGGTCTTGGTTGTTTTTTACTAAGTATTCATTGGTGGCACTAAAATGTTTGCAACCAAAAAAACCATTATAAGCACTAAAAGGAGAAGGGTGTGCTGCTTTTAAAATTTTATGTTTTGAACTGTCTATGAGTTTTATTTTTTCTTGGGCAAAATTACCCCATAAAATAAAAACTAGGCCTGTTTTATTTAAAGAAAGTAATTGAATTACATCGTCCGTAAACTTTGTCCACCCAATTTTAGCATGGCTGGCAGGTTCATTGGCCCTTACCGTAAGCACTGCATTTAAAAGTAGTACGCCTTGCTTTGCCCACATACTTAAGTTACCAGCACTAGGAATGGGCATGCCAATATCTTTCTGTAGTTCTTTAAAGATATTCACTAAAGAAGGAGGGGTTTTGATGCCATCTGGGACAGAAAAACTTAATCCCATGGCTTGATATGGTTTATGATAGGGGTCTTGCCCTAAAATAATTACTTTTACTTTATTATAAGGGGTTAAACTAAAAGCATTAAAAATTTGACCTCCGCTTGGGTAAATAGTTGTTTTTAAAGCTTTTTCTGCTTTTAAATGCGCTGTAATTTGGATAAAGTAGGGCTTATCGAATAAATCCGACAAAGCATTTTTCCAACTTTCTTCCATTTTAATTTCCATAAGAGAGTGTCAATTGTAGTTCAATCTCAATAAAGATAAATCTTGTTTAACAAACCACCATCATTCCACCCTTTTTTAAGTCATTTTTTGTAACTTTCTATCATAAAAATAGAATAGTAGGTTTTAGCTATAAAATGAATAGCCCAAGTAAAAATAATAATCTATAAATATGAAAATTACATCTAGCAAAAAGAATGTTTTCATCATTGGCTTAATAAGCTTAGTATTAAATAGCCAAGCACAAAATAATACAGTAAAGATAGAACCCATTAATTTCTCCAATGTGAATGTGACTGATGCATTTTGGAAACCTAAAATGGATTTAGTGGCTACTAAAACATTGGATGCATGTATATATCAAACTGAAGAGAAAACAGCTAGAATAAGAAACTTTGAAAAAGTAGCCAGAAAAAAAGGAGAAGCACATGAAGGCGTTTTTTATGATGATTCAGATGTTTTCAAAGCCTTAGAAGCAATGGCCTATGCTATTAAAACTAGCCATGATAAAAAATTAGAAGCCAAGGCCGATCAGTGGATTGATAAAATTGCTGCTGCTCAATTAGAAGACGGCTATTTGAATACTTATTATACTTTAACTGGCTTAGATAAGCGTTGGACAGATATGAGTATGCATGAGGACTATAACGCTGGCCATATGATTGAAGCTGCGGTCGCTTATTATGATGCTACTGGTAAAAGAAAGTTTTTAGACCTAGTGATTAAGTGGGCTAATTATTTTGATTCTTTATTCGGTCCTGGTAAAAGAGATTGGGTAACAGGACATCAAGAATTAGAACTAGCCTTGGTAAAATTATATCGTGTAACGAACGATAAAAAATATTTAAACTTAGCCGATTGGTTATTGTCTGAAAGAGGGAAGAAATTAGCAAAGGGCTATACTTGGACAGAGTGGAAGGATACATTATATACACAAGATCAAGTACCCGTCAAAGAACAAAAAGATATTACTGGACATGCTGTGAGAGCCATGTATTTATATACTGGAGCTGCCGATGTGGCGGCACATACTGGCGACAAAGACTATGTCACAGCTATGCGAAGAGTATGGGAAGATGTAGTGTATAGAAATATGTATATCACAGGAGGTATAGGTTCGGCTGGCAGTAACGAAGGGTTTACGAACGACTATGATTTACCTAATGAACAAGCTTATTGTGAAACCTGTGCTTCTGTGGGTATGGTATTTTGGAATCAGAGAATGAATAGTTTAACGGGTAATGCAGAATACATTGATGTATTAGAGCGTAGTTTATACAATGGGGCCTTGGATGGACTTTCATTAAGTGGAGATAGATTCTTTTACGGAAACCCTTTAGCATCATCGGGTAAAAATGCAAGAAAAGAATGGTTTGGTACTGCCTGTTGCCCATCAAACATTGCTAGGTTAATAGCTTCTTTAGGAAATTATATTTATGGGTATTCAAATGGAAAATTTTATGTGAATTTATTTGTAGGTAGTAATACTCAAATTAAAGTGCCTAACGGAGACATGCAGTTCACTATGGCAACGAACTATCCTTGGGAAGGTTCTATGAAGTGCACACTTACTATGAAGAAAAAAGTTTCTTTACCTATTGCCTTTAGAATTCCAGGCTGGGCCAATGGAATACCTGCGCCAGGTAACTTGTATTCTTTTGAAAATACAATTACAAATTCAAAACCCATTATGCTGGTGAACGGAAAAGAAGTCATATATACAATAGAAGATGGCTATGCTATTATTAATCAAGAATGGAAAAATAATGATGTAGTAGAATATCAAATTCCTATGACTATTCAAAAAATTAAAGCAAGAGATGAACTCTTACAAGATAATGGTCGTGTAGCTTTGCAAAGAGGCCCCATTGTATATTGTATTGAAGGCGCTGACAATAATGGTAAAGCTTGGAATGTGATAGCACCTAGTAATAGTGTATTTACGACCGAGAATTTTTCAATTCTAGATGAAAAAGTAGTAAGCCTTGTTGCTAATTTACCCGTAGTTCAAATAAATAACGACGGCTTGTCGGCACAAACTATTCTGCAGAAAGTAAGAGCCATTCCTTATTATACTTGGTGCAATAGAGGTAGCAACGCTATGCAGGTATGGTTGCCTACTAGCTTAAAGAATGAAAAAATTAATTATTAAAGCGACGGATTATTAAAATTTTCATAATGCGGCATTTTGGTAAGTGAATTTTAATAATTTAAATCGGTTACTATTTTTTTCCATATCAATAATTAATTCCTTTCTTGCCAAGGTATCAAATGCAGGTAAGCTTGAATTATTTGAATTATTCTTTTGTAATCGTTTTAAATTGTCTAAAGCTACATAACCAAAAGCAGCAATTACATTTAATATAATAGATAAGTCCATTTTTCGACCCTGTGATACAGGTAGTTGTCTAATAGTTTCATTTAAGGCCTCTGCATGTTTAGCATATAGTGCATAAATAGCTTTATACTGCTTGGCCCTGAGCGCCAGTGTAATAATACCTTCTTGCATATCTTTATAAATATCATATAAGTCATTGGTTAATTGAATAACGCCTCCTAGTGCATACCAGCAGGTATCGGCTGCTGGAAGATAGGGGGTATCTAAATAATGCCTACACATTAGTAAACAGTATCCACCTTTGCGTGTAGTAATAGATAATAAAGCTTCATCGGTGACTTTTGGATTGAATTGTTCTAAGGAATCCTTTTGAGCAATATGAAGGCCCTCGAAGTCTTTAAAGTATTGAGCTTTATCTGCTACATTATTTAAAAGATGTGTATGCGTATAAATAAATACTTTTTCAAAAAAAGTTTCTGGGGTGAATACTTCTGGGTGGTAAAAAATGCTGTCAATTTGTTCAAGGGTTAAAGTTTTATCGTCAAAAAAATCGTCATAGACTGAAACCATTATAAAATAAAGTAAATTTCTTTCTTTTTCATTTACATTATTATTGCGACCATGTAAACTACTAAAACTATCGTTGATGAAATGTTGTTGAATACTATATCTTTTTACAATTTTCTCCAGGGTTTTTTGATCAAATTTTCCATTAAATTTCTCTTCTACTGTATGTAAATAGGAAGTAGCCCATTTTTCAGACTGCTTCAAACCTGAAAAGGTTTTAAGCGTTAAACTACCAATAGATTTGATAAAAGAGACTAAGTACATATTTACTAAAATTATAATAAATTGTTTATACAAAAAAATAGGATAAAAGGGGCTAGATGCCTCTATTGTAGTATATTTATTTAGCTCTTATTATTGACTATTTTATATATCATTTTATGAAACAATTATCTGCTGTTTTTATCATTATCCTACATGTACTAGTGTTTACTTCTAATGCCCAAGTGTCCAAGGCACCTGCCTATCCCTTAATCACCCATAATCCTTATTTTAGTGTTTGGTCTTTTACCGATAAGTTAAATGAATCTACTACCAAGCATTGGACAGGGGCAAATCAGTCAATAGTGGGTTTAATAAAAGTGGACAACCAAGTATATCGTTTTATGGGTAAAGACGAATCTACTAGCGAGAATGATAGAATTAAACAAGCAAATCAATTATCGGTAAATATGTCAGCCACACAAACTACTTATCAATTTGAATGTGGAGGTGTTGTATTAAATCTTTGCTTTACTTCTCCATTAATTATTACAGACATCAATATACTTTCTCGTCCTGTCTCTTATATTTCCATAAAAACAAAGTCACAGGATGGTAAAAAACATCTTGTTCAATTATTTGTAAGTGCTGCTTCTGCTATTGCTTCCGATAAAGGCAAAGATCAAATGATAGCTAGTGGTTATACTACTCAAAACTTAAATGTGTTAAAACTTGGAACAGTAGAACAACCCATTTTACAAAAATCTGGGGACGACCTAAGAATTGATTGGGGCTATGCTTATATAGCTGCTAACAAATATCATTCAAAACAATCTGTACAATCTATTAATGAAGCTAGTCAGGATTTTATTTCAAATACAAATGGAATAAATGCTGTTAAAATAATTACTGCTAGTTCATCTAGTATAAAAGGAACAAACCTATCTATCAATACCATTTTTAATGCAGATACTGCTCGCGATACTGAAACGGAACATTTATTATTAGTAGCTTATGATGAAATTAAAGCCATACAATATTTTAAAGAAAGCTTAGATCCTTGGTGGAAATTAGATCCTACTATGAATATGGATAAGATGTTACAATTAGCCAATACGCAGTATGCTAATGTAATTACTAAATGCGATCGGTTCAATAAACAAATTTACAACGATGCACTAGCTGCTGGAGGAGACAACTATGCGAAACTTTGTATTACTGCTTATAGACAATCAGTTGCTGCACATAATTTAGTAAAAAGTAAACAAAATGGGGAACTATTATTTTTATCTAAAGAAAATTATAGTAATGGAAGTATTAATACAGTAGATGTAACTTATCCAAGTGCGCCATTATTTTTGAACTATAATCCTTCTTTAATGAAGGGTATGTTAAATGGAATATTTTATTTCAGTGAAAAAAGTGGTTTGTATAAACAACCTTATGCAGCTCATGATTTAGGAACTTATCCTTTAGCCAATGGGCAAACTTATCCTGAAGGAATGCCTGTCGAAGAATCGGGCAATATGATTATTCTAGCCGGAGCCATTGTAAAATCGGAGGGCAATGCTAATTACGCAGCAGCTCATTGGGCTACTTTAACACAGTGGGTACAATTCTTAGAGAAAGAAGGACTAGACCCAGTGAACCAATTATGTACCGATGATTTTGCAGGACATTTAGCGCGTAACGCCAATTTAGCTATTAAAGCCATTGTAGGTATTAGGTCTTATGCAATGATGGCTGAAATGCTAGGCAAAAAAGAGATTGCAACTAAGTATACTCAAATAGCTACTGATATGGCTGCTAAATGGCAAGACTTAGCCAATGCAGGCGACCATTATGCTTTAACATATAATGACAAAAATACTTGGAGTCAAAAGTATAATATGGTCTGGGATAAATTATTTGGCTTTCATTTATTCCCACAAAAAGTATACGATGCAGAAGTAGCTTATTACTTAACCAAACAAAATGAATTTGGTTTGCCTTTAGATAGTCGTAAAACCTATACCAAGTCGGACTGGATAACATGGACAGCAACATTATCTAGTACCCAAGGCGATTTTGAGAAATTAATAAACCCAGTGTATAAATTTTCGACTAATACACCTACTAGAGTGCCCTTAAACGATTGGCATGAAACTTTAAATGGGAAACAAATTGGATTTCAAGCTAGAAGTGTAGTAGGAGGTTATTTTATTAAAGTGCTTCATGATAAGTGGAAGGCAGCAAGTGTTACTATTCCCGTTAAAGGCAATGGCTACTATGCTGGTAAAAAAAAAGTCCAGTTAAATGAGGAGGATGAAGAACTCATTCAAAAAACCTTAGAAAATAAAGACCAAAACTTACATATCTATTTTTATCCTCAGCAAAAAGGAGCAATTGCAGCGTCTATTAATATACTTCCCATTGCTACTTCCTCTATTTTAAAAATAAGTTTAGATGGTGGTAAAGAAACTGAAATAAAAATTCCAGCCAATACAAGCAGTACTATAATTTCTATTGGGAATTTTACTATCAATAAACCAGGCTATCATTATTTTAATATTAAAGGCGCGAATAAAACTACAGTAGCTAATACAAAGGTTCCTAATGCACTTGAATTATATCCAGAAATTATTTCTCTTAGTATTGACGCCATTAGCCCCAATGAAATTAAATACAATAAAAGCAGCTATTTAGCAGCACCGTCCACTCATTTAAGGTATCAAATACCTGGCGATTCAGTGGTTAAATGGTTCTACACTGAAGTAATGGTGCCTAAAGAAGTAGAAAATTCAATTCATGCTTATTATGAAACCAATGGCTTTCATAGTGGTTATGGAGGTATTCAAATTAATAATGAAAAGGAAAGAAGATTTATTTTTTCTATTTGGAGTTTATATAAAACAGATAACCCTAAGGAAATACCTTCACAGTTTGCAGTGAACTTAAAAACTAAAGGTGTAAATGTTTCTTCAGGCGATTTTGGCAATGAAGGTTCTGGTGGTCATAGTCATCTAGTATATCCTTGGAAAGCGAATCAAACTTATCGTTTTTTAACAGGGATAAAATCAATAGCTGGAGATAGTGCTACCTATACAGGTTATTATGCTACACCAGAAGATAATTATACATGGCATTTATTGTCGGAGTGGACTCAAAATAAAACAGATACTAAAACAGGCTTTAGAAATTTATATGCATTTGTTGAAAATTTCGGCAATAATGGAGACGATTATTTTAAGGCTTATTATGGCAATCAATGGATTATTACCCCTTCAGGTAATTGGATTGAATTGAATCAAGCTAAATTCACTTCCACTGCGCATCCGCAAAGGCATCAAAGATTTGATTATGGCGCTGGAGTAGAGGGCAATTTATTTTATATGTATTCAGGCGGTTTCAAGCATTTAAAAAATATAGATGCAGGAGATGTGATTACCAGAAAATTAAAAGGAGGGCATCCGGTAATTGATTTTAGTAAATTATAAATTATAGTTCTAATTAATTTTGTAGTTCGAATTATTTTATTCTAATCTGATCATTTATTTCCTACTATATAATTTTTACTTATTTTTTTTAGTCAATGCAATGGGCTCAAAGGGGCCGAACTTATGTTGTTGCTCTGAAAAGGTATCTGCATAAGGGCCAAAAGGGTAGTCGATTGGTTTGGTAGCGAGTACCGGGAAGTCTTTGGTTTTATCTTTGGAAGGTCTTGGTTGCGCGTTAATGTAGGCAGCTAGATTCCAAGCATCTTCAATACTTACACTAGGAGCATGATAATTTATTCCATTGGGCATATTGTTTTTAATAAAACCTGCTAGTTTAGATAATTGAAATAATCCAGCTGCATTATTATAACTATGATTACCCCATAATGGAGGGTATAAGTAAATATTACCTGTTGAATCCATTTGTCCTTCCCCATCAGCGCCATGGCAACGTTGACAATTTTGTATATAAGCAATTTTACCTTCTGTTGAACTTGCTGCATTTTTTAAGTAGGGTAATATTTCAATACCAGACCCTTTTACTTTTTTTCCTTTTGGTAAATCATTTCCTAGCCATTTGATATAAGCATAAATAGCTTTCATTTCTTTGGAGTTGGTATCTAAAGCTTTTCCATTTAAACTTCGCTCCACACAATCATTCACTCTTTTATAAATAGTTTCCATGCTGCCCGATCTTTCTCTGAATTTTGGATAAGTCGTATACACCGAACCATAATTTAATCCCCAAGGTTTAGTACCCGCTTCTAAGTGACAATTCTGACAATTCATTCCATTGGTAGTTTGCTGCACATTCCCTTTTGGCCCTAAATATTTCGCCGTATGCGCTATTAATTCATAACCATAACGAATTAAATTTCCACTTTCTGTTTCAACAGGAATTTGATAAGGGGAGGAGCCCACCCAAGCTGATGTATCCATACCTTCTATTCTAGCAAGCATAGTATTAACTTGTTCTTTAGCACTCCTACGGAAACTATAATAGGTAGAAACCAATAAACCTATAATGAATAAACTATAAAATATACGTCGACGCATAGTAGATTTTTAAGAACAATCTTAATTCACACCCGCTTTTAAATAAGACCAGCCTGCTTCTTGTTTTAATATGACTTCTGCAACGCCTGAAGGAACCGTATTTGCTATAGAAAGTAGTTCGCTTTTATCAACATGGTGCTTACGCATTGAATTTTCACAAGCAGAAAATTGCACATTGGTTTTAGATATTTCAATAACTTCATTGGCTAAATGTGTTTTAGCTGCTACTAATAAGTCTAATGCTTTCCCATGCACTACCACTTCAACTACCAAATTACCCGGCCATAATTTTTGTAAATTTTTTATATTTCCAATGGTAGAAGACCAAGCTGTAGTGTCGGCTGTATTTAATTGAATAACTACTTTATGTTTAACTTCGTTGGTTTGTGCATTCAATTTAATAGAAGATGATCCTATAAAAGTCAATATGAATAAGAATATAATTTTTTTCATGTTAATTTTTTAGTTTAGTTATTTGTCTTATTATTTAAATTGTAAAAGTTTAAGAATTCAATAAGTTCTTTTTCTGATTTTATCTTGTTTTTCTGCGTCAAGTAATTTGTTATTATTTCCTTATTAGGAAGTATAGTAGATAATGTCTTTATGTCTATTTTTTTTAATTTTTGAATGATATTCTTTTCATATTTTAAATAATAATCAAACATAGGTGCAAAATAATACACATTAATAGCGCCAAATAAGGAATCTTTTTTTACTACATTATTCGTATGTTTTTTTAATAATAATACTTCCCCCTTATTTAGAACTTGCACTAAAGTTGAGCTAATGAGTTCATTTTTAGTATCTGTAAATCCATTTTCAAAATAAATTGAATCTAAACTTAACTCATCATATATAGCTACTTTTTTAACCTTTGACTTGTCTACAACCAATTCAATATTTTTCATATCTAAAAAATGAATTTGGTTGCTATTCGTATTTAACCTAAGTTTTACCTGCGCCATTTTTTTGAAGTCTAATCCATAAATGGTACCATTTAGCCATTGGTCATTTAAAAAAGGACTTCCTTTAATATTGTTATTGTAAGGAGTTCTATTACCATATTTGTCTGTAACACTATTCCTATCCAATGTCATAGTCATATCGGTAGACATAAACAACGATATCTCTGGGTTAGAGCTGTTACCTGATCCAATTTGTGCATTTGTATTTAAACTTACTAATAATAAGCATAGATATATTATTGCTATTCTCATTTTATATTTTTTCTAAAATTAAATTAAATAGGACATAGATAAGTCAATACTATCTTCTGTTTCTAAAGAGTATTTATTAAAAAAATAACTCATTGAATTACAATGAGTTATTTAAATTATCGTGATTCGGATTGGATTCGAACCAATGGCCCTCATCTTAGAAGGATGACGCTCTATCCAGCTGAGCTACCGAACCTCTTGTTTTCTTAGGCTGCAAATTTAATGAAAAATAAGCCTGATTTCAAAGAAAATAGACCTATAAATCAATCTATTGCCAATAAATCTCTAATCACAACTGAGGCCACGGTACAGCCAAAAATAGCAGGCATATAGCTTAAAGTTCCAATAATAGACTTCTTAGGATATGCATTCTCTGTTTCAATGATACGAGATTGGTCGGGCTTTTCAGAACTAAATACCACTTTTAAGCCTTTTTTTATGCCTAGTGCTTGCAAACGCTTTCTAACATAGCGCGCTAAATTACATTCATAGGTTTTGGATAAATCAGTGACTTTAATTTGTGAAGGATCTAATTTTCCACCAGCACCCATCGAACTTACAATATTTAATTTTCTATCCATACAACCTTTTATTAAATCTACTTTAGCAGATAAAGTATCAATACAATCTACCACATAATGCCAGGGCTCTTTTTCAATTAATGCAACCATTGATTCGTCTTCCACAAATTCTTCTAAGACGGTTAAATCTAGTAAGGGGTTAATATCCAATAATCTAGCAGCCAAAACCTGTGCTTTAGAATTTTTGATAGTGGAATGAAGCGCTGGAATTTGTCTATTAATATTACTAGCATCAATAGTGTCATTATCTACAATTGTCATTTTTCCAATGCCAGCTCTCACAATCATTTCTGCACATATACCTCCCACGCCACCAAGCCCAATAATAAGTACATTTTTACGTATTAATTTTTCAACTTGTTCGTCTCCTAACATTAATTGTGTTCTACTCATCCAATAAGGTATCATATCGTATCTTTAAGTCATTAAATAATATTCGTATGAAAAAAGCCTTCATTGCTTTATTTGCATTTTTGTTGCTATGTCAAAATAGCTTTGCGCAAAATTCGGGTAATAATTCCATAAAAATACTCACTCAGAAAAAAGGAGTGAGCATTAGAGGTATGGCTGTTCCCAATACCAATACCATTTGGGCTAGTGGATCTAAAGGTAGTATTGCTAAGTCGGTGAATGGCGGAACCGATTTTGAATGGATGCAAGTAGCTGGCTATGAAACCAGAGATTTTAGATCCATTCATGCATGGGATGATAAGGAGGCTATCATTGTGGCTATAGCAGCCCCTGCTATAATATTAAAAACAAAAGATGGCGGAACTTCTTGGTACAAAGTATATGAAAATACCGATACCCTTATGTTTTTAGATGCCATTCATTTTAAAGATGCCTCGAATGGTTTAGTAGTAGGAGACCCCATTGGTAATACTATTTTTCTTTTAAGCACATCTGATAAAGGAGAACATTGGAATGAAGTTTCTTCTTCTTATTTTAAAACGCCATTAGAAAAAGGGGAAGCTTTTTTTGCATCAAGTGGTTCTAATATTGCACAACTTAGTAAAGAAGATTTTTTAGTTTCAGGAGGTATGAGAAGCAGATTATGGATAAATGGAGAAGCCATGGATATTCCCATAATACAAGGTGGAAAATCGACGGGTGCTAATAGTATGGCCATATCACCCAACGGAAATAATATAATGATAGTAGGCGGCGATTTTATGAAAGATACCAGTCGATTAGAGAATGCTGTTGGTTTGAAATTGATGGAAGAACCTAATAGCAATCAAGAAAAAGGGCAATTAAAAAGAAAATCATTATGGGTATTAGATAAGTATATCGGACACCCGAATGGATATAGATCAGGGGTTGAGTATGTCTCAAATACTTTATTGATTAGTTGTGGCACTTCGGGAGTAGATATTTCAAAAAACAAAGGTAAAAATTGGGATTTAATATCAATTGAAAGCTTCCATGTAGTTCGTAAACAACCTAATACAAAAGCAGTTTTTTTAGCAGGTGGGGGTGGAAGAATTGGTTATTATAGTATTCCCTAAAAATGATTTTTATTTTTCAATGTTTAGTGTACCTTAGTAAAAATTTATAAGTTTAGATAGAACATGAAAAAATTTCAAGCTATTATATCTTTTGAAATGGATGAGGACTTTATGTCTTTTGTACCACCTCACCGCACTTATATCAATTATTTATTGAATAAGGGTATCATAGATACTTATGCTGTAAGTATGGAAGTACAAAATTCATGGATTACCATTAATGCCAATACCAAAAAAGAAGTTAAAGATATCTTGGATAAATCGCCTTTAAGTAAATACTGGAACTATGAAATAGTGGAGCTTTTTGTATATGATAGTCAATCTACTAGGCTTCCTGCTGTTCAATTAAATTAAATCACCTTTTTTTTGGGTATTTCCCTCCTGAACCTTATTTTTGCAATCCTCAAAAGGGGGCATAGCTCAGTTGGTTTAGAGCATCTGCCTTACAAGCAGAGGGTCCGCGGTTCGAACCCGTGTGCCCCCACAGAATAAGACAAAGGGTTTCAAGCAATTGAAGCCCTTTTGTTTTTTTTAAAATACCTTCGCTGCATGCAAGTTTTTACTACACCCAATAAAATTATCATAACCTGTCATAAATGGTTAGCACCCGCTTTGAGTAAAGAAGTGTTAGCCTTAGGTTTTACACCCGACAGGGTTTTTCAAACGGGTGTGGAATTAACAGGTACCGTTCAGGATTGTATTAAGTTGAATTTAAACTTAAGATGCGCTAGTCAGGTGATGTATTCTATAAAGTCATTCATTTGTAATGACCCCAACGAGCTCTATAGTAATTTAGTAAATATTGCTTGGGAAAAAGTCATTGATCCAAAAGGTTATTTTTCAGTTACTAGTAATGTTTTTCATCCCACTATCTCTACGAATTTGTTTGCGAACTTAAGAGTAAAGGATGCCATTGTAGATAGAATGCGAGAAGTCACACAACAACGTCCTTCCACTGGTTCTGATTTAGCAGGCGCGGTGGTTTATTTATTTTGGAAAAATGATGAAGCAGAAGTTTTCTTAGATACTTCTGGTGAAACATTGGCTAAACATGGTTATAGAAAATTACCTGGTACGGCTCCTATGTTAGAAGCTTTAGCTGCAGCCACTATACTTTCTACAAAATGGGATAGAAAAGGAGCCTTTGTTAATCCAATGTGTGGTTCTGGTACATTAGCCATTGAAGCAGCCTTGATTGCCACCAATCGTGTCCCAGGTTTATTGAGAACTCAATATGCTTTTATGCATATTCTAGGTTATAAAAAAGAAATTTACGAAGTAGAGAATGCAAAATTGAAAGAACAAATTATTAAAATACCCGGACTACAAATTATAGCTTCTGATATTAGTAAGCGCGCCACAGAAATTGCAAAGACCAATGCTACTATGGCTGGTGTTGACCACTTAATATATTTTCAAGACTGTGATTTTGAACAAACCAATGTTCCTTCTAATGCTGAAGGGGCGGTAGTAATGTTTAATCCTGAATATGGAGAGCGTTTAGGAGAGGAGTTAGAATTAGAAGCTACTTATGCAAGAATGGGAGACTTTTTAAAAAATAGTTGTAAAGGGTATACCGGTTATATATTTACAGGTAATTTAGAACTAGCTAAAAAGGTAAGATTAAAACCTAGCAGACGAATAGAATTTTACAACGCCACTATTGATTGCAGGTTATTAGAATATGAATTATATGCTGGTACTAAAAGAGTAGAGAAACTACAATAACCAGAAATCGTATCATAAATTCACCTCTAGAAATTAGATTCCTTAAGTCTATTAAAGATAGCAACTACTTTTTCGAACTTAATTTCTGATTATGAATTAACATGTATTTAGATGTTTCATACATCGTTTTTGTTAATATATCCATTTGTTTTTGCGCGCTATCGTTTTTAACCGCAGCATTGTTTAGAACGCTTTCGAATATGGGCTTATTCGGGTTTTTTAATTGATACCCATAGTAATATTCATTGTTGAGCACTCCTATTTGTTGATTAAAATCGTCGTATAAAAATATCGTATTCTTATTTTGTTGCACTGTAGTAAATACATTTTTACCCATAGTCGTATTGGTGTAAGGGATATTACAAAGAGATGCTATACTTGGCATAACATCAACTTGAGATACAGGAATACTGTACTCTTTTGCTTTTAAGATAGTAGGAGCATAAAATAAAAAGGGTATATGCATATTCGTTAAACCTTGTTCTGTAAAAGATTTAGGTAACATCGTTCCTGCATCACCTTTAATACCATGGTCGCCAATAAATACAAACAAAGTTTCATTAAAATATTTTTCTTTCTTAGCCGCCTCTATAAATTGTTCAATGCAGTAGTCGGTATATCTAAAGGCATTGTACTCGTCATTGTTTTCAAAACCATATTTCAATAAAGAATCTTTGGGTACTGTTTTTTTAATAAAAACTTTTAAATCTTCAGCAGGAATGGTATAAGGACGGTGGTTATCGGCTGTTTGAATAATGGCAAAAAATGGTTTACTATTCTTACTTAAAGTTGTATTAGCCTCCATAAATAAGTCCTTGTCACTAATACCCCAAACATTAATCTCAGTTGATTGATAACTACCTTGTTCGAAAATTTTTAAATCTGTAATATTATTGTTTAATACTCCTTTAATATTTGCCCATCTTGTACTACCTCCTAAAAAATAATACTTTTCAAAATTCTTAAATTCAGAAATAATAGTATGCTGATCTACGGCTAATGGATTTCTGCTTGAAGTTTTCCCTTTTAATATATCTGGTGTGCCAGTTAAAACTGCCCATATACCTCTAGCAGTTCCATAGGCAGGAGAAAAGGCCCTGTTAAAATAAATACCCTGTCTTTTCATTTCATTGAAATAGGGTGTGGTATTTAAAGGGTTACCCATCATAGAGCTTTTATAAGCTGAAAACGATTCACATACAACTAGTACCACATTTTTAATTTTAGGTGCTACTGTATCAATTTCTACTGCAGTATTTTTTCTAGAAAATTGAAGGTTTTGAGCATCTTGTTCATTAGTAGGTATGTTCAAGTATTGAGCCATCAAACTGTAATTATTTTTAATTATATCAGTGTCTATTTTGGAAACTCTAAAATTTAGACTACTGAAAAAAGACTGCATAGGGTTTAAGGCCAAATTGGCTTTATAATCGCTGCCTAAACTATAGGCGTCACTCCATCTTAGTGGATATTGACCGCCTTGATAAATTATATTTCCAATGGCACTATATACTAGCACTAAAAAAAACAATACTTGGATACCCCATTTTTTCCAACCACTTAAAGTACTTGCACATTTATTACTAAAAAAGTAAGTAAAAGAAATAAACTTGTACAAAACAAATTCAATCAAAATAAAAGCTATAAATATAATTATAACATGATAGGACTGCCACATCATTTGCAAAGAAATAAGGGGGTTATCTATATAGCTTAAAATACTTGCATTTAATCTTTGATGTACATAGGCGTAATGAATAAAGTCGGCTGTATAAAAAAATAATAAAAGGGTTACCAATAGCACCCAAATAGAAATAGCTATTTTTTTTCCTAATCTAGTGTTGAAAGGGTCGATTGGTTTTATAAAGGAAAATAATAAAATAACCCCCATCACAATAGAGATATATCTTAAATCATATCTAGCACCTAAAATAAAGGAAGCTGTTAAATCTTTTTCAGAAAATATAGTAGCCCTGAAAAAATAAATAAAAACTAATCTCATTATAGTCGTTAGAATAAAAAAAACTATCCCTAAAAATAATATCCATCTAATTGTTTTAGGTAAAAATATTTTTCTCATATTTGATTCATTAATCATAAAGTAAGTAAGGCTGCATTGTTTTTTCCCATTGTGATACTTTTAAAGCCGATACCACTTTGTTTAACCAATCTTTTAGAGGTAGGTCAAATATTTTTTCTGCATCTGGTATACCTAATAGTAAAGATAAATGATTCGCGCCACTAGGATTTACATTTGTTGGGTAGGGTTGCCATTTAAAATCTTGTGGGTGAATATCCTTTATAAGCTTTAGTAATATAAGCCCTGTCAACACCGGATTAAATGCGCTAGGGGAAATGACTTTAATGCGTATGCCTTTAATATCTTCAATTTCATTATCGATTAACATGGTTAATCGAAGTGTTTCAATTTTAATATCGTCTTTTAAAATATTCTGCCAAACCATTACAATGGCAGGCATATTAAACCAAGAAGCGCCAATCCATTCAAAACTATAGTCACTACCTCTTCCCACCGAAACATTGGTGGCCTCAAATAAACAAAGTCCGGGATAGAGTAAGCAGGCTTCAAAATTTTGAAGTGCAGGCGAGGGGTTTACCCATTTATAATTCCAATCAAAAAACAAATTTTCTCTTTTTAAATTTTTACAAGGAATTACTTTTAAATCGGCATTCCAATGTTGACGCTCATTAAAATACTTAGCTAATTCACCAAAACTAGATTGATGTTTTATAGGAATTGAAAACCTTCCTATGAAACTACTCAGAGAACTATCGAGCAGGGGGCCTTCAACTAAATTAAACATACCTCCTAATGGGTTCGGTCTGTCTAATATATATATCGGCAAATTGAATGTAGCAGCTGTTTCAATAAAATAACTCATCGTCCATAAATAGGTATAGAACCTAGTGCCTGCATCCGGTATATCAAATAATAATACATCAATACCTTTTAAATCATCTTCAGTGGGTGCTAATTTTTCATTGTATAAACTAATGACTTTTAATTTAGTTATGGGATCTACGGCATCTTTCATTTTTAATCCATCTTCGCCCTTGGTACTAATACCATGTTCTGGTGAAAATAATAGAACGATATTAAATCCTGCATCTATCAAAGCCTTTCTACTAGAAATTCCTTTAGAAGTGGTGGCTGCATCATTGGTCAGAAAAGCAATCTTTTTTGTTTTCCATTTTGGATCAAGTGCAAGTAAATTATCTATACCAAATTGAATGCTCATTATTTATTTTTCTAATTTCTTAAAATGTAGATTTAACTTCAAATTTTCGATCACATTAAAAATAATAGGGCAGCGGTCGTAGTGCATAAAAGTCGTAAATATTCTTTTCTTTAATTCAGGGATATGAAAGGCAGGAAATTCTTTACACCCTGCAAAACGGTGTTCATACACTGAACAACTATTACCCACTAAAAAATGACAGGGTATGGAGTTTATGACCATTCTTCCCGATTCTCCCTTTGAAATATAGGCTTCATCAAATTCCTCCCTTGTTTTTCCTAAATGAATAGCCAAATTAGAAGCTTCGGCTTCGTCAATGTTTACCATTAAGCTTTTACAGCAATTTCCACAGCTGGTGCAGTCTATTTGAGGAGCAATTTGTTCAGACAAAGAAAAGGCTTCCCCATCAATGGTTTCAGTATCTATTTCAGTCAGAAATGCTTGGAATTGATCGTTTTCTGCGCTTAATTCAACTGCCTTCTGCTTTATATAAACAAGGTCGGTAATGGGGTATTTTGGGTCTGTTTTGATGCTTTAAAGATAAGAGAATATTCGTTTATCCACATAATTAGGGCAATTGGTGAAAAGTAAAATTGGGGTAACCACCACGCTCATTAGATTTGCAGTCAGACAAGGGCCTTTTTATGCCCCTAAAGCATTGATAATTATGGCAGAAACTAAGATTCCATCAGAGTATAACGAAGATTCGATTCGGTCTTTAGATTGGAAGGAACATATACGATTAAGACCAGGTATGTATATTGGTAAATTAGGAGATGGTTCAGCTCCTGATGATGGTATTTATGTACTTATGAAGGAAGTTATCGACAATTGTATCGATGAACACACCATGGGTTATGGTAAACAAATTGAAATAGGTATAGTAGGTAAAGAAGTAACCATTCGAGATTATGGTCGTGGTATTCCTCTTGGGAAAATTGTAGATGTTGTAAGTAAAATAAATACAGGTGCTAAATATGATAGCAAGGCCTTTCAAAAATCGGTTGGCTTAAATGGAGTGGGAACTAAGGCAGTGAACGCTTTAAGTGAAGATTTTTTAGTGACTGCTTTTAGAGAAGGCAAGCAAAGAACAGCCAGTTTTAAAAAAGGACTATTAATACAAGAAACAAAAGAAACCAAAACAACGGAGGCCAATGGAACCCTAGTGGTATTTACACCAGACTCTTCTATGTTTAAAAACTTCCATTATATACATGAGTATATTGATGGTCAATTATGGAACTACTGTTATTTGAACGCAGGTTTAAGTATTTTATTTAACGAAAAAAAGTATGTTAGTAAAAATGGTTTATTAGACTTACTCGAAAGAAAAACCAATTCAGACGAACTTAGATATCCTATTATACATTTAAAGGGGGAAGATATTGAAGTGGCCATGTCTCATAACAACGATTATGGAGAAGATATTTTTTCTTTTGTCAATGGTCAATATACTACACAAGGGGGAACTCATCAGCAAGCTTTTAGAGAAGCCTATATAAAAGTGATTCGTGATTTTTATAAGAAGGATTATGACGTTTCTGATATTAGAACCAGTATTGTAGCAGCTATTTCTGTAAGAGTGCAAGAGCCTGTATTTGAAAGTCAGACCAAAACAAAATTAGGCTCTCAGAATGTAGCGGATGGTGGGCCAAGTATGAAGAATTTTATCACTGAATTTTTAGCCAAAGAATTAGATAATTTTTTACATAGAAATACAGCCACGGCGGAAGCGCTTAAAAAAAGAATTGAACAAAACGAACATGAACGAAAAGAATTAGCAGGCATTAAAAAATTAGCGAATGAAAGAGCTAAGAAAGCTAATTTGCATAATAAAAAATTAAGAGATTGCCGTGTGCATTTAAACGACGATTTACCTACAAAGAATAAAGAAATGTTCATTTCCTTACAACAAGGAAGTACTTTATTTATTACAGAAGGGGATTCTGCCAGTGGAAGTATTACAAAGTCTAGAAATGTTGACACTCAAGCGGTATTTAGTTTAAGAGGTAAGCCCTTGAACGCTTTTGGCTTAACTAAAAAAGTAGTTTACGAAAACGAAGAATTCAATTTATTGCAACATGCTTTGAATATTGAAGAGGGTTTAGAAGGCTTGAGGTATAATCAAATAGTTATTGCTACTGATGCCGATGTAGACGGGATGCATATTCGTTTATTAATTCTCACTTTCTTTTTGAATTTTTTTCCAGAATTAGTTAAAAAAGGTCATGTATTTGTTTTAGAGACACCACTATTTAGAGTTCGTAATAAGCAAAAGACTATTTACTGTTACGATGAAACTGAGAAGCAAGCAGCCATGAAAGAATTAGGCACTAAGCCAGAGATAACTAGGTTTAAAGGGTTGGGAGAGATTAGCCCAGAAGAATTTGGCAAGTTTATTAATGCGGATATTAAATTAGATCCTGTTATTTTAGAACAAGGAGATCATATTCAGCATTTATTAGAATATTATATGGGTAAAAATACCCCAGAGAGACAGGATTTCATTATCAATAATTTAAAAGTAGAATTGGATAAAGCGCATGATACACTTAGTATTTAATACAGCAGATATAGCTTCTATTGAAGCAGCTATAGCCTTAGATGAGTCAATGGCAGGTAAGGTCATTGAAATAAAGGACGACTATGCCGTGGGTCCTTTAGTAGATATTTATGAAACAGAAGGTTATCAGGCAAGACGTGATTGGTGGAAGAATATATTGGAGCATTCTCCTTATGAAGAACAATTAGATATAGTGGATGATAAATTAACCGTGCATGAACTTATTCGAAGTGTAGAAGAAAACCCTGAAGAGGAAGTTTGGTTTTGGATGGGACAAAATGCACATGATGTTTGCGGTTATTATTGGTTAATGAGTCAGTTGAAACCTTACCAAGGTCGATTACAAGTTTTGTATTTAAATAATCTTCCATTTTTAAATGATAAAGGACAATTATTTTATCCCACCCACTTAAGTGAAATTCAACCCAAGGAATTTTTGAAAGCCAAGAAATTAGCGCGCCCCATAACTTTAAGTGAATTTGAGATTGATCCAGATGAGTGGAAGAAATTATGTCAAGAAAATGAAGGTGTTCGTTTTTTAGAAGGCGGTAAGAAACTACTAAGTATGCCCATCAATTTTTATGACAAAGACATTTTTTCATTACTTACAAAAAATGCACAAAAACTACCAAGTGCACTAGCGCATATAATAAGTAAAATGAAAGTTAAAACTGGAGATGCTTTTATTGTATCAAGATTAAAAGCCATGTCTGAAATGGGGAAAATTGTTTTTGCGGGTAATTGGCAGAAAGGTTGGAAGGATATGGTGGTGCAAATGCCAGGAGGATCATCGGTGGTTGCGGAAGAGTAAGGATGTCAATTGTAGAATTAGTAAAATAGTTATTAAAAAATTAGAAATTTAATAATTGGTACTAAAATTTGAGCAGATAAAGTTGTTTAAAATAATAAAATGAGTGTAAGCGTTTCTAAAATAGAGGTGAAAGTAATTGATGAGCGTGGGGCACTTCACTATTTTAGCACCCATAGAACCGGAGAATTTTTATTAGTCTATAGAAAGGCGGGTACAATAAGTGGGCAACATTATCATAAAGGGAAGTCACCAGGTAAGAACCCCGAAGAAATGTTACTTCTGCAAGGGTCTATTACGATGAATTGGAAAAATTTTAAGACTAATATTTCTGATACAATTACTGTTGAAGCACCTTCAAGAGTAATTATTGAAGCCAATGTTTGGCATGAAGTAAAGGCGCTAACAGATATTATTTTTATAGAATTAAATAGTTTAGCAGAAGGTAGTGAAGATACTTACCGTCTCTAAAGAAGATTAAATATGGCAAAAGAGAAAAATTTAAGTAGGGTTACAGAAAATGAGTCAGGTGTTCAGGGTCAATATAAAAATTGGTTCTTAGAATATGCTTCTTATGTAATATTAGAGCGCGCTGTACCTGCTATTGAAGATGGATTAAAACCAGTACAACGCAGAATTTTACATGCCATGAAGGAAATGGATGATGGCAGGTTTAATAAAGTGGCTAATATTATTGGTCAAAGTATGCAGTATCATCCGCATGGAGATGCAAGTATTGGAGATGCCTTAGTGAATATTGGTCAGAAAGATATGTTAGTAGAAACCCAAGGTAACTGGGGTGATGTAAGAACTGGAGATGATGCAGCAGCAGCTAGATATATTGAAGCGCGATTGAGCAAGTTTGCTTTAGAAGTAGCCTTTAATGGTAAAACTACCGATTGGGCTTTAAGTTATGATGGTCGTAAGCAAGAACCTGTAACACTACCCATGAAATTTCCTTTATTATTAGCACAAGGAGCCGATGGTATTGCAGTAGGTTTATCTACTAAAATTTTACCACATAATTTTATTGAACTTACCGATGCTGCTATAAAACATTTAAGAGGAAAAAAGTTTCAATTATTACCCGATTTTCAAACAGGGGGCATGATTGACGCTAGTAATTATAATGATGGAAGAAGAGGTAGCAAAGTAAGAGTAAGAGCACATATTGAAGAGTTCGATAAAAAAACTTTACTTATTAAAGACGTTCCTTATGGCGTAACCACCACTCAATTAATGGAAAGTATTACCAAGGCTAATGACCAGGGTAAAATTAAAATTAAAAAAGTAACTGATGTTACTGCTGCTGAAGTAGAAATTCAAATTGATTTAGCGGCTGGTATTTCTCCAGATATAACTATAGATGCTTTATATGCTTTTACCGATTGCGAAATAAGTATCTCTCCCAATGCCTGTGTAATTGTTGGTCAAAAACCTCAGTTTTTAGGGGCATCCGATTTACTTCGACATTCTGTAGACCATACCAAGGGTTTATTAGAATTAGAATTAAAAATTCAATTAAAGGAATTAGAAGATAAATGGCATTTCACCAGTTTAGAAAAAATATTCTTTGAAGAAAAAATATACAAGGAGCTTGAAAAGAAACATGCTAGCTGGGATAAAGTTATTGATGCTATTAACGATGCTTTTCTACCTTTCAAGAAGAAATTTAAAAAAACCATTGAACGTTCCGACTTATTAAAATTAACCGATAAGCCCGTTAGAAGAATTTATAAGTTAGATATAGATGAGTTAAATGAGCAAATAAAAACCATTGAAGAAGAAATTAGAGAAGTGAAGAATCATTTAGCCAATTTAGTGGATTATTGTGTGGCCTATTATGAGAACTTAACTAAGAAATATGGTAAGGGAAAGGAGCGTAAGACAGAAATTAAAGAATTCGATACTATCCAGGTAAAGCAAGTAGCTATTGCCAATACTAAATTATACATTAATAGAGCAGAAGGCTTTGTAGGCACAAGTTTGAAAAAAGATGAATTCTTATTTGATTGTACCGACTATGATGATATTATTGCCTTTGCTAAATCGGGTGTGATGAAAGTGGTAAAGGTTTCTGATAAAGTATTTATTGGAAAAGATATCATACATGCAGCCGTCTTCCAAAAAAATGATGAACGCACTACCTATAATATGGTTTATTCGGATGGTGCATCTAGTATTACCTATGCTAAACGATTTAATGTAACTGGTGTAACACGCGATAAGGAATATTTTTTAGCCAAGAGCACAGAGAAATCTAAAGTGCATTATATGTCCGTGAATATGAATGGGGAAGCAGAATCGGTAAAAGTAGTGTTAAGTCCTAATTGCTCTGCACGTATAAAAGAATTTGACTTTCTTTTTGATACCTTGGAAGTAAAAGGAAGAAGTAGTGTGGGTAATCAGGTAACAAAGTATCCAGTAAAGGCAATTAAATTGAAGGAAGCAGGTAAAAGTACCTTAATGGGTCGTAAATTATGGTTTGATGATAAGTTTGGCCGTTTAAATACCGATGAGAAAGGGATTTATTTGGGTACCTTTGAAGATGAGAAGTTATTAGTCATTACCAAGGATGGTAATTATGAAGTAACCGATACAGAACAAAGTCAACGTTTCGACCCAGAGAAAGTAATTTTTATAGAGAAGTTTGATCCAGAAAAAATAGTCACGGCAGTGTATTTGGATAAGGATAAATTACAGTTTAATATTAAACGCTTCCTTATTGAAACTACTACTTTAAAAACACCTTTCTCTTTTATAAAAGAAGGAGCAGGTAATTATGTGGAGGCTGTATCTACTTTTGCAGAGCCTATATTAGCCGTTCATACGGGTAGAGGTACTCAGGTAAGGAAGACGAAGTTCAAAGTGAGTAAGATGGTGGATATAATGGGTTGGAAAGCCATTGGTACTAAATTAGTCGACTTCTCTAAGACCGTTGAAATGGCTTGGGAAAATAAAGTAGTCATAAAAGACCCCAACGATACACAACCAGAATTGTTTTAATTAAAAATAGAAATCATGTCAACCATAAATGTAGGTCAGTTTAATTTGATGCGTGTAGACCGAAAAGTTGATTTTGGTTTTTATATGGATGATGGTGGGGAAGGTATTTTGCTTCCAAAACGTTTTGTGCCTTCAGGCTTACAAATAGGAGATACCATTAGTGTATTCGTTTACCACGACTCTGATAATAGGCTAATTGCCACTACCCAAGAACCTTTTGCAGTAGTAGGGGATATTGCAGCTTTAAAAGTAGTAGAAGTAACTTCACAAGGTGCTTTTTTAGATTGGGGTTTAATGAAAGATGTTTTTGTACCTGTCTCTCAACAACTATCCACTATGCGTTTGGGGGGTAAGTATTTAGTTAAATTATATATTGACGCACAAACTGGAAGAGTAGCTGCAACGGAAAAAATTGACAAACAAATTAGCAACGACCATTTAAGCGTTAAAGAGGGCGAAAAAGTTAAAATACAAGTATATAGAGAATCAGAAATTGGGTATGTAGTCATTGTGAATCAAGTGCACCAAGGGCTTGTATATAAAAACGAAGTATTTACGCATTTACATATTGGTCAATTTATTGATGAAGCCTTTGTAAAGAAAATTAGAGAAGACAATAAATTAGATATTGGCTTAGGTAAACAAGGGGGCGAAAAGTTAGCCGATGACAATCAAAAAATTATGAGTTTGCTAAAATCACATAAAGGTTTCTTGCCTTACCATGACAAATCAGCCCCTGACGATATTTATGCATTTTTTGGCATGAGTAAAAAAGCTTTTAAGATGAATGTGGGAATGTTGTATAAATTGAAATTAATAAGCATTGAAGCCGATGGCATTCATTTAATACCAGAGTAAACTTTTATTTATGAATAAGGAAGTCTATATCGTTGCCGCAGTAAGAACACCCATTGGCTCTTTTGGGGGTTGTCTTAGTAGTATTTCTGCAACTAATTTAGGAGGCATAGCTATTAAAGGAGCACTAGAGAAAGCAGGACTATCTGATGATTTAGTCGATGAAGTAATTATGGGCTCTGTTATGCAAGCTGGACTTGGTCAAGCGCCAGCAAGACAGGCTGCTAAAGCGGCGGGGCTTCCCGATAAAGTTATTTGCACCACTATTAATAAAGTATGTGCTAGTGGAATGAAGTCAATTGCCATTGCTGCTCAAAATATTATGTTAGGCGATGCCGATATAATTATAGCAGGTGGAATGGAAAGCATGAGTAATGTCCCTTTTTATAATACCACCCAAAGATGGGGTAATAAATACGGTGATACAGTAATGCAAGATGGTTTAGCAAAAGACGGCTTAGTAGATGTATACGATAAAGTAGCCATGGGTAATTTTGCAGATGCTTGTGCCACAAAATACAGTGTAAGTAGAGAAGCACAAGACGCTTTTGCGGTGAATAGTTATAAAAAAGCGCAAGCTGCTATTGAAAATGGTTGGTTTAAAGATGAAATTGTGCCTGTTGAAATTCCGCAGAAAAAAGGAGCAGCCATTATAGTAGATAAAGATGAAGAACCTTCAAAAGTAAATTTTGATAAACTACCTCAATTAAATCCCGCCTTTAGTAAGGATGGAACCGTTACAGCAGCCAATGCAAGTACTATGAATGATGGAGCAGCTGCCGTTGTTTTAATGAGTGCAGCTAAAGCAAATGAATTAGGAATAAAGCCCATTGCTATTATAAAAAGTTTTGCCGATGCAGAACAAGATCCAAAATGGTTTACCAGTTCACCATCACTAGCATTGCCTAAAGCACTAAAGAAAGCTAATCTAACAATAAACGATATTCAATTTTTTGAATTCAACGAAGCTTTTTCTGTAGTGGGCATTGTGAATACCGAAATTTTAAAAATTGACCCTAGTAAAGTAAATGTACATGGAGGTGCTGTGGCATTAGGACATCCACTTGGTTGCAGTGGAGCAAGAATTATTGTAAGCCTAGTGCATATTCTTCGCAAGCATAAAGCAAAATATGGAGCGGCCGCAATTTGTAATGGAGGAGGAGGTGCTTCTGCAATGGTAATAGAGCTTGTATAAAATTTATTTAAGCTTCTAAAGCCTGTTCTTCTATTTCTTCCATTTGAATGCCTCCATGACTTTCGTCGTAAATACAGTGGCCATTTTTAATTAACAATACCTGCGGTGATTCATGTGACACATCAAAGCTTTCGGCAATTTCTTTTGAAATATTTCTATAGTTCAATAAGTCTAAAAAGTGAAAATCTACATTATTAGGCGTAGCTGCTCTTTCTAATCTAGCTAGGGCCATTTTACTTATACTACAAGTGGTACTATGTTTTAAAATTAATTGAGGTTTGGTAAAAGAGGCAGCTTTTATGGCTTCGATTTGCTTGCTATCTATAATAGGATTCCATTGCATAAGTTCTAAGTTTGGTAGTAAATTTAAGCATTAAATTGGAACTAAATAAATATCTAATCCTGATTTTAGTTAGTAAGATTAACTAACTTTACACTTATAAATAATTATATGCGTTTACAACTAAATAGGGCTATTTGTTTTATTGATCTAGAAACTACAGGTATTAATGTAAGTACTGATAGAATTGTAGAAATTGCTATCGTAAAAATAATGCCCGATGGGACTAAGCAAGTAAAAAGAAAGTTGGTGAACCCGGAGATGCCTATTCCAAAAGCATCGTCTGACATACATGGTATTTCTGACGAGATGGTTAAAGAGGCACCTAGTTTCAAACAAATTGCCAATGAAGTAAAACAGTTTATTGAAGCTTCAGATTTAGCAGGCTATAATAGCAACAGATTTGATATTCCCATGTTAAATGAAGAATTTTTAAGAGCAGGTATTAACGCCGATTTTGAAACCAGAAAATTATTAGATGTGCAGAAAGTGTTTCATATGATGGAGCAAAGAACACTTACTGCTGCTTATAAATTTTATTGTAATAAGAATTTAGAAGATGCCCATAGTGCTGAAGTGGATGCTACGGCTACCTGGGAAATTCTAGAAGCACAGCTAGAGAAATACCCTCAAATGGGTAATTCAGTGGATTCTATTGTTAAATTTACGGGAGAAGATCAAATTATTGATTTTGCACGCCGTTTTATATTTGAAAATGGGGTAGAGGTATTTAATTTTGGTAAACACAAGGGCAAGCCTGTCACTCAAGTACTTAAGGAGGAGCCACAATACTATGATTGGATGATGAAAGGCGATTTTGCCCTCCATACCAAGCAGAAATTGACTGAAATACTGAATAAGTCCATTCTGCATAAGTAGGAATTAGTTTTTTGCCTTTTTTTCGTATTTTTATACGAACAGCCCCCAGTTTTATAGTGAAAAAAATAGTCTTAATACCAACTTACAATGAAAAAGAGAACATCTCTGCTATTTTACATGCAGTACTTGGACTCTCTTCAAATTATCATGTCCTAATCATAGACGATAATTCACCCGATGGAACAGCGGATATTGTAGAATCTTTAATGGGAAAATTCATAGAACGATTATTTATTTTAAAACGACATGGCAAGCTAGGTTTAGGTACTGCCTATATAGAAGGTTTTAAATGGGCTTTAGAAAAAAATTACGATTATATATTTGAGATGGATGCCGATTTTTCCCATAATCCAAATGATTTAGACCGATTATTAGCTGCTTGCGAAGAAAAAGGAGCAGATGTTTCTATTGGAAGTAGATATGTAAAAGGGGGTGAAACAGAAAACTGGCCATTAGATAGAAGAATTTATAGTATTGGAGGTTCAGTATATACAAGATTAATTACGTGTATGCCTATTAAGGACCCTACAGCTGGTTTTATTTGTTATAAGAACAAAGTATTAGCCGATATTAATTTGGACTCCATTCAATTTATTGGATATGCATTTCAAATTGAAATGAAATTTGCAGCATGGAAATTAGGCTATAAGATTAAAGAAGTGCCTATTACATTTGTCGATCGTAAAATTGGTAATAGTAAAATGTCCAAGGGTATTATTAAAGAAGCGATGTTGGGTGTATTAAATATGCAGTGGCAGTCATACACTGGAAGTTTTATTAAAATGATAAAGCGTATTCGTGTCAACTTTTAAGAAGGCCTTATTTCAATTACATGTTTTTGTTTTCTTAGCAGGACTTACTGGATCTTTAGGTTTTTTAATTAAGCTCAATGGCTTAGTTTTAGTATTCTATCGAATACTACTTACCGTTATTGTACTATGGGTATTGGCCTTATTTAGAAAAAATATTCATACGTATAATCTTAAAACTAAACTTTCCTTGCTAGGTACAGGTGTTATTATTGCACTTCATTGGGTTTGTTTTTACCAAAGTATTAAACTCGCAAATGTATCTATTGCCTTAGTATGTTTTTCTAGTACTAGTTTGTTTAGTTCATTTTTAGAACCATTATGGAAACATGCTAAATTTCAATTTAATGAAATACTGATAGGTTTATTAAGTTTATTGGGCATATTACTCATTTTTCATTTTGATACTCAATTTAGACTTGGAATTATTGTAGGATTATGTTCTGCATTTTTTGCAGCTATCTTTTCCATCATTAATAAGCGTTTTACCAGTCATATCGATGTTCAAACCATTCAATCCTATGAAATGACAGGGGGCTTATTATTTTTACTACCTTTGGTATTATTGCTAGGATATAATACAGGCTTTAATCCTATAGGTTTAATACCAACATCTATGGACTGGTTTTGGTTATCAATACTAGCCATAGCCTGTACTGTATGGTCAACGCACCTTATGCTTTCTTCCCTTAAACATATTAGTGCCTTTACATTGAATGTAACATTGAATTTAGAGCCTGTCTATGGTATTATTCTAGCTTTTATATTATTTAAAGAACAAAAACAACTAGGACTTAGTTTTTACGAAGGTATAATTTGTATAATAATATCTGTCATTATTCAAATGAGAAGGGTGGTGAAACAGCACCGCATTCACCAAGCCTAAATTGGATTAAGGCGTAATTAAAATTTACTTAGACAATAATTAGAACTCAAAAATAAAGCCTACTGTTGGTGTAACAAAAATGGTATTGTTTTCGTACAAAGAAGGTATGGCGTTAGAGCCATCTTTTTTAAGCGCTAAACCATCGGTTGTTTTAAAATTTCCATTTGCCTCATAAGAAAATATATAATAGGGAGGAGATACGGTTTTAGCCCCATACCAATTGGTGATATCTATATAAAAATCAAATGTCGATTTTTTATAATTATATTTTTTATCTATTCTTAAATCGCTTGATTGAAAGGGTCTATTGCGTAGGGTGTTTAATTTAGAGTAGTCAAATATGCCTGTGCCTAAGGTGGCAAAATTTAATTTACTTAAGTTATTATCATATGGGGTATAGGGCGCCCCGCCTTGGTACCTGAATTTAATACCTAATTCCCAGTTTTTGTTAAACTTATAACCACCTGTTAAACTTAGTAAATGTATATTTTCCCATGAGCTAGGACTGTATTTCCCTTGAATATCGGTATAAGAACTTCTAAAAAAGCTATAACTTGCTACACCAAAAAAGCGTTTCGTTAATTTTTGTTGAGCAAATAATTCAAAACCATAACTCTTTCCAAAGCCAATGGTGGAAATATCTTCATTGCCTAAAATATTAAAGTCGGCACCTAAATTCGATAAACTAATTCCTTTTTCTTTGCTAATAGGAACTCCTGTATATCTTTTATAAAATACCTCAGCCGTAAAACGGGTCGATTCAGAACGTAAATATTCAATACCTGTTACATAATGGAAGCTTCCAATATAACTAGCGTCTCTATTTAAATAATTCCCTGAGGCATCTTTAAAACCTAAAGCCGTATTGGGCGCTAATTTAAAGTACTTTCCTAAAGAAGCATTCCAGGTAAGTTGATCGCTTAGAACCAAGCTTAAGCCAATTCTAGGAGAAATTTGACGCATAATTTGATTACCCGTATTGGTAAAAGTATTACCATCCTTTCGAATGCCTGCACTTATACCTAGTCTATTATTAAAGGCTCTTTTACCCATCTGAAAAAAAGCACCATATTTTTTATAATTAAAACTACTATTATAACGAATATAGGTTTTAGGACCAGAGACGGGTATGGCCGCATTAGGAGATAGATTAATGTATTTCAAGACTTGATAAGTACTATTGCCGTAGTTTATATCTGCAATATTAACTCCTGTAGTGAATTTAATACCTAATAAGCTTTTAGATATATCCCATCTTAAATTGTTTCCAATGTCATTAGAAGTATAATCAAATGTTTTTTCTCCTTTATCGGGGATTAAATTATTTTCATATTTTTCATTAACGTTATATAAATTATTTTTACTAATAGCTAAATTCCAATATCCTTTTTTAATTAAACGTTTTAAAGTAATACCCATTGTATAACTCCATTGATTAATAGAAGGGCCGGAATTTAAAGCATAAATTTTTTCAGGTGTAGCATTTCTAGGTGTCGCAAATGCAAATTCATCAATGGCGCCCACGCCTAAAAAAGTTAAAGTGGTTTTAGGGTCGATGGTATGGGTTACCTTAAACTGAAAATCCCAGAAATTAGGTCGTATAGGCAAGTCTAATACATGAAATAAATATTGTAAATAACTGCGTCTTGCAGATACTAGAAAAGTTGTTTTCCCATTTTTTGATAAAGGGCCTTCGAATGTACTGGCAAATTCTGTAGCCCCCATTCTTATATTTCCTTGTACTTTATCTGTATTACCTCTTTTTTGTTTAAACTCAAATACGGAAGAGAGTGCATTATCGAATTTAGCATCAAATGCAGATGAAGATAATTTTACCTCATCAATAAAAGATACATTCAATATACCTTGAGGGCCACCCGCACTACCTTGGGTGCTAAAATGGTTAATGACTGGTATTTCTATGCCATCTAAGTAAAACACATTTTCATTAGGGGCACCCCCTCTTACAATAATATCATTTCTAAAACTAGCTCCCGTTGAGGCAGAACCCGTAACCCCTGGTAAAGACTGCACCACTTTAGAAATATCAAAATTACTACCTGGGCTAGATTTAATCTCTTCAGAGGTTAGCCTTTGAACACTTAAAGGGGTTTCTAAGCTAGCAGCTCTTACCGTTTTTCTATTACCACCCACTTTTACCTCTGCTAATTGAAATGACTCGGGAATTAATTCAATGGTATTACTGACTTCATTACCAGAGCTAACTATGACATTAAATAAGGTTAGGGGGTAGGAACCTATGGAAATAAATTTTATCTGATATTGCCCTGTAGGGATTGATTTTATAACATATTTACCATTACTATCTGTAATAGCTGAATAGGGGGTATTTAATACCTTGACTGAAACCCCGGTAATAGGGAACTGAGTATTTTTATCAACCACCCAACCTGATATTTTACCCTTGTTTTGACCAAAGAGTAATGAAGCAGAAATAAGCAGGCAGGCAGCCAGAAAAATACCTTTCATATAATAATTTAATAATGCAAATCTAAGATAAAAAAGATTTCAAAACTATTAGTATATTACAATTATTAAATACCTATATATGAATAAAGTAATGCTATTTTTTCTAGTTTTTATTTGTTTACAAACTAGTGCTCAAAAAAAGGAATTAGACCACACAGTTTATGATAGTTGGCAATCCATTAGAGAAACTTCTTTTCATCCTCAAGGAAAATTTATTACCTATACCATTAATCCTCAAGAAGGAGATGGATCTCTTATTATAAGAAATATACAAACAGGCAATGAAATAAATATTGCTAGAGCCACAGCAGCCGTTTTTACAGAAAATGGAGAATACTTAATTGCTAGAATAAAGCCCCATTTTGCAGAAACCAGAAAAGCTAAAATGGATAAAAAGAAAGCTGATGAAATGCCTAACGACAGTTTGGTCATTGTAGCCTTAGCTACTATTAGTATTCAAAAAATTCCTTCTGTAAAAAGTTTTCAAGTGGCTGAACATGGAAATGATATTATTGTTTATCTAAAAGACAAAAAAGGGGATATTAGTAAAGAAGGTGCTGACTTAGTGATGAGGGATTTATCATCTGCTAAAGAAAAAACTTTCACGAATGTATCTCAATATTTAATACATCCGAAAGCGATGGGTGTAGCTATGTATCAAGTGAAAACCAAACAAAAAGACGCACAAGTGGCTTTAGCTACTACTACAGATACTATTATTAAAGTATTATCCAATAAGGTATATACTGCCACTAATTTGACTTGGGATGAAGAGGGAAAACAACTAGCCTATTTGGTAGAAAAAGATAGTGCCGATAAAGCCTTTCAAAAAAATTATTATCTAGCTTATTATACACCTTCAACAGACGAAGCTGCTTCAATATTTGATAAAACTAGTAATGCTATTCCCACTAATTATACCATTGGCGGTGATAGAAAATTAAAATTTAGCAAGTCTGGTAATATACTAGAATTAGGCATTCAGCCCATACTACCCATTAAAGACACTAGTTTACCCGATTTTGAAAGAGTAAGTCTTGATATCTGGCATTACAATGATCCTATCATTCAACCCGCTCAACAAAAAGGATTAGAAACTACTTTAAAAAGTACAGAACTAGTACTTATTGATACTAAAACAAAGAATGCTAACTATTTAGGTAAAATAAAAGATAGAGATCTAATGGCTACGGAAGAAGGGGATGGGGCCTTTACCTATGCCACCATTGACTCCACTTTTTTACTTGCTTCTCAATGGCAAGGATTTTCCTTGAAAGATATTTATGTCATACAAACAAGTAATGGCCAAAGAAAATTAATTCAAAAAGAGTGGAAGGGGAATATATTAAGCCCTTCATATAATGGTAATACCTTGGTGTATTATGATGAGCCACAAAAAAAATATTTTTCTTACAATGCCTTAACAGGAAAAACCATTCAAATTGCAAAGGACATTAAAACTTCTTTATTTGACGAAGAAAACGATTTACCCGATGACCCTAATGCCTATGGTATTGCAAAATGGATGGAAAATAACCAACAGTTAATTGTCTATGATAGATATGATCTTTGGTTGGTGGACGCTAATGGCATTTCAGCTTCTGTTAAATTAACTAATGGACGAAATAATAAAATTATTTCAAGATTTGTGGAGACCGATAAAGACCGTAATACTTTAGCTAAAAATGCATCCATCTTAATTAAAGGATTTAGCGAGGTAGATAAATCTGAATTAGTTTCTCTATTACATTTAGGCAACCTTTCAATGACCTTGATTAATCAACTGCCTATGCATTTTACCACCATTGTTGGTGCTGCTCATTCTAATGATATAGCCGTTATGCAGGAAGATGAAGTCAAATCACCTAGTTTATATTTATATTCTTTAGAAGCTAAAAAGCAAAACCCAAATAGCATTGCTACTATTAATACACAACAAGCTTCTTACAATTGGATGAGCGCTCAAATAGTGAAGTGGAAAGCGTATACCGGTAAAATGGCTGAAGGTGTTTTATACTTACCTGAGAATTTTGATGCTAAGAAAAAGTATCCAATGATTGTCTATTTTTATGAAAGAAATAATCAAACACTTCATAATTATTTAGCACCCGCACCTACACCTTCAAGATTAAACATACCATTCTTTGCAAGTAGGGGCTACATTGTATTTGTACCCGATATTTGGTACAAAACAGGTTATCCAGGACAATCTGCTTATGATTATATTTTAAGTGGTACAAGAGCCATGATACAAAAAGGCTTTGTGGATAGTACTAAGGTAGGCTTACAAGGACAAAGTTGGGGTGGATATCAAATTGCTTATTTAATTACTAAAACTAATTTATATGCTGCAGCTTGGGCAGGAGCGCCTGTGGTGAATATGACGAGTGCTTATTCTGGTATTCGTTGGGGCCCAGGTATTAGTCGTCAATTCCAATATGAGAAATCACAAACAAGACTAGGCGCAAGCTTATGGGAAAGACCCGATTTATATATTAAGAACTCTCCATTATTCTCATTACCTAATATTAAAACGCCTTTAGTGATTATGAGTAATGACGCTGACGATGCAGTGCCTTGGTATCAAGGTATTGAAATGTATAGTGATATGAAGCGCTTAAATAAAAAGGTTTGGTTATTAGTCTATAATAATGAAGCCCATAATTTAGTAGAGCGTAGAAATAGAAAAGATATTCAAATAAGAGAACAACAATTCTTTGATAGTTATTTAAAAGGAGCACCCATGCCAGAATGGTTATCTAAGGGTGTACCTGCTGTAATGAAAGGAAGAACCTGGGGTTTGAATTATTAAAGGTATTGAAACCACTGTCTATTGGGATCCCAATTTTCAATTTCTTTACCCACAGCGGATAAGAATTTGGAACCCATGGCTCCATCCACAATTCGGTGATCATAGCTCATGCTAATAAACATCATATGACGCACTAGTATAGCATCGCCAGATGGTGTTTCTACCACCACGGCTCTTTTTTTAATAGCGCCTAATGCTAGAATAGCTACCTGTGGTTGATTAATAATAGGGGTACCCATAATACTTCCAAAAGAACCTACATTGGTAACAGTGAAAGTACCACCTTGTGTATCGGTTGGTTTTAATTGGCCATTTCTAGCAGCTTGTGCTAAATTATTAACAGCCTTTGTTATGCCTACTATACTTAATTGGTTGGCTCCTTTAATAACCGGCACAATTAAATTACCTGTTGGTAGGGCAGTGGCCATACCAATATTAATATCTTTTTTAAGAATAATTTGATCACCTTCTAAACTACAATTAACCATTGGGAATTGCAAAAGCACAGTAGCAATAGATTCTAAGAACATAGGGGTATAAGTAATCTTGGTGCCTTCTCTTCTTTCGAATAAATCTTTTACTTTATCTCTCCATACAACCATATTGGTTACATCCACTTCCACAAAAGAAGTTACATGCGGGCTAGTTTGAACACTATCCACCATATGCTTTGCAATTAATTTGCGCATACGATCCATTTCAATAATTTCAGTGGCTCCTGTCACAATAACCTCATTAGGATTAGCTAGTTTGGAAGAAGTAGAGAAATTAGAGCTGGTATTTTCGTATACATCTAATGGCTTATTGAGTAAGGGTCTTGTAGCAGGTTCGGTTACTGTTGGCTCTTTTATAATTTCCTGAACTTTAAATTCTTCAATTTTAATTTCCTCGGTTAAAATTGGATTTGGTAAGTGAACATCCATTTTTTTGCGCGCAATAAAATCTAAAATATCTTTCTTGGTAATTCTTCCATTAGTTCCTGTACCATTAATATGCTGTAATTCATCCAAACCCACACCTTCATTTTGAGCAATATTTAAAACCAAGGGAGAATAAAATTTAGCTTCTTGTGTTGAATTTGTATTCATCTGTAAGTTATTAGGCTTAACAGATTCAATAATTTTATTTTCTTGAATGGGAGCTGCTTTCATTTGAATAGGAGCAGAAGGAACATAAGGTACTTCTTCAATAACAGCAGGCTCGCTGGTTAGTATGTTTTCAATAATAGTATCTAGTTTCTTTTCTACAATGGGTGCGGCTATAATAGGAGCAGAGGCACTTGCAGTTGTGCTAATTCTTGCTATAACTGTTCCAATAGGAACAACGCTATTGACTTCAAATAATATTTCTGTAATGGTACCTTCTGTTGTGGAAGGAATCTCGCTATCTACCTTATCGGTAGCAATATCCAATAGTGTTTCATCTAGTTGAATAGTATCACCTACTTTTTTGTGCCATTTTAAAATGGTCGCCTCCATGATACTTTCACCCAACTTAGGTAAAACTAGATCCACAATTGGCATATGAGTTAATTTTAGCAAAAATAAGACTAAATCTTATTGATTATTAATAACCTAAGCAAATTTATAGCCTGATTAGCCGTTACTTCTATATTCCTTAACCTGTCAAACCTTAGATAAAATACCTTAGAAACTACTTTTTCTTTACTCGCCACACCCACCCAAACCATTCCCAATGGCTTTTCATCGGTTTGGCCAGTCGGCCCCATTATTCCACTCACTGAAATAGCATAATCTGTATTCATTTTTTTTCTAACCGCTAAGGCCATTTGTTCTACCGCTTCTTTACTTACTGCGCCCACTGTTTGTAAGATTTCAGTAGGAACATCTAAAAACTCTGTTTTAATTCGATTATCATAACTAATGATGCCTCCTGTATAAAATTGAGAAGAGCCTGCATTTTTGGATAATAAATGGCCAATATAACCACCTGTGCAACTTTCGGCAGTGGACACTGTTTGCTTTCTTTGTTTTAATAAATTAGCCACCACTATTTCCATGGTTTCATCAGCGTCGGTCACTAAATATTCTTTAACAGCTTCCTTCAAAGCCTCAAATTGTGTATTCAGTTCTTTTTCTAAAACTTTCTGCTCTTGACCAGATCCGGTTAACCTAAGTCGAACCATTCCAATATTGGGTAGGTAGGCAAGTTTAATATTTGCAGGTAAGGCCTTTTCAAAATGGGCAATATGTTCAGCCAAAAAGGATTCTCCAATACCTGCCGTTAAAAGTGTTTTATGCGCTATAAAATGGGCGGTAAATGATTTTTGTATAACTGGAATAACTTGATTTTCGGTTAGCCATCTCATCTCATGTGGCACACCGGGCAAAGAGAAATAATAAACACCTTCTTTTTGAAATAACATTCCAGGAGCAGTTCCTTTTTCATTGAATAAAACTTCGCAAACATCAGGCACTTCAGCTTGCTTTCGGTTTCGCTCAATCATGGGTCTTTTATGGATGGTCTCAAAAATATAAGTGATATGATCAAGGCTTGGTTGATGCACAACCATTTTGCCCCCAAAATATTCATTGAGTAGGGGTTTGGTAATATCATCTGCTGTAGGACCTAGACCGCCGGTGAGTATAATTATTTTACTTTTTTGGGAAGCTGAATCTAAGGCATTAATTATATCTTTTTTGTTATCACCCACCGCAATTCGACTGTTAACAGGTATGCCAATTTTTAATAGGGCTTGCGCAATAAAGGCGCTATTTGTATCAATTACTTGACCAATTAATAACTCGTCTCCGATGGTAATAATAGTTGCTTGAATAAGGTTCATTGAATCGGGGTTATAGGGTGCAAAGTAAACTAAAAAACAGCGGTTTTTATCTAAAATAAGCGCTTAGTTTTTCTAGCATAGTAGCTGGCATACTAGCTCTTTTTCCCAGTTTACTGTCCATAAAATAAAGCTTCACCTTACCAATAGTTAATAATTTCCCTTCCTCATTATAAATTTCCTGATCAAATACAATTCTATGATCTGTCGGTATTTCCTTGATCTGACTTTTAATAGTCAACAAGTCGTCATATTTAGCAGGTCTTAAATACTTAATATTTAATTCCACCACAGGTAGCATAATACCCATATCCTCAATGCCTTTATAGCTTATACCTAGGTTTCTTAAGCTTTCTACTCTGCCTACTTCAAAGTATTGGGCATAATTGCCATAATAAACCACATTCATAGGATCGGCTTCGGCATACCTTACTCTTACCTGGGTGTTGAATTCGTACATGTTTTATTGTTATTGTTGACAAATTTACGAATGAATTCTGTTTTTCCACAATAAGGGGTAAATAAGCTTCGTTTTATAAGTAGAGCGTAATTTTAGGTAATTAATAAACAAGCAGCATGTTATCATTGAGCAATAGAATCTGGGGTATTTTTATATTAATGATTTTTGTATTTCATGCAAAAGCTCAATATAGCCAAAATGCAAGTCCTTTAGACCCCGTTTTCCAAAAAGGGATCAATGCACTACATCAAAAGGACACAGTAGCTGCTTTTCAATACATACAATCGGCTTATCATTGTAAGTCAAATCAAGAAAATATAAGAATAGATAATATAAGAGAGGATATTAATTACTACTACTCTTACTTGTCTCTTATATTACAAAAACCTGCCGCTGAAAATTTAGCCATTCAATATTTAAAAGTATCTACTAACAAGATTTATACTGCTAGAATGAACTTCTTTTTAGGGGACTATTATGTTAAAAAACAAAATACCCAGGAGGCCTTGAATGCTTTTGATAAAGTTAGTATTGCCGATTTGAGCAATGAAGAACTGATTACCATGAAATTTCTACAAGGCTATCTATATTTTAAATTAGGTAATTGGGATAAGGCTACGAGTTTATTAAATAGTATTAGACAGTTGAAGCAATCAAACTTTTATACCGATGCCAATTACTATGCGGGTTTTATTGCACTTCAAAAAAAGGATTTTACTTTGGCTTTATCTTGCTTTGAAATAGCTAGTAATAATGATGCTTATGCAAGTTTAACTCCTTTTTATATTAGTCAGATATATTATTTCAATGGAGATATTGACGCTGCCATGACCAATTGCGAAAAAGCTTTACAATTAGAAGGTCAGTACTATAACCTACAATTACAGCAGTTAATGGGGCATTTGTTATTTGAGAAAAAACAATATCAAAAAGCGGTTCCTTACTTAGCAAAATATGTGGCTGCACAAGACAATGTGGAAGTGCAAGATTTATACCAACTTTCTTTTTGTTATTTCCAGGATCAACAATGGGAAAAATCTATTGAAGGGTTTAAGAAATTAGCCAATGTGGAGGACTCATTGGGTCAAAATAGTATGTACTTATTAGGTACCGCTTATTTAAAAGTAAATGATAAAAATGGCGCCAAGAATGCATTTATGCTTTGTGCTTCTAAAAGTATCAATTTAGCACAAAAAGAAATTTCATTATTCAATTATGGAAAACTACTAGTAGAACTAAAAGAGTACAGTATTGCGGTGATTGTTTTAGACAAGTTTATGGAAAACTATCCTCAGTCTATTTACTTTACAGAATCAAAATCTTTATGGATTACTGCCTTAGCTTATAATAATAATTTCAAACAGGCATTGGAGGCTTATGTTTTAATTGAAACTCCGTCTTTAGAATTATTAAAAATATATCCAGCCATTTTATATGGATTATCCTGTAATTATATCAATGACGGGGAAGTAGAAAAAGCTTATGGATTATTGAATCAGTTAAGAAATGCCCCATATAATGGCAATTATTTATCAGCTACTCATTTTTGGTTAGGTGAAATAAGTTATAAGATGGGCCTCGTTACCGATGCTATTAGCTATTTACAGAAATACATGTTAGATCCTATAAATAATGGAGAAGTCAATGTTACTAATGCCCGTTATATATTAGGTTATTGTTACTTAAAAAATGGAGCATATCAAAAAGCATTCTTACAGTTTAAAGAGATGTCAAGTATAGATCCAGGCAAAGCATTAGATCATTTTCAACAAGATGCCTATGTAAGAGTTGCAGATTGTCAAATGATGTTAAAGAAAATGAATGACGCCTTGGCAACTTATCAGCATGTCATAGATTTATCATGGACTTATGCCGACTATGCTTTTTTGCAAAAAGCAACTATATTAGGTGGGATAGGGAAGGTGAACGAGAAAATTAAAATGCTTACTGGTTATGAAACAATTTTCCCAAGTTCCACTTATATAAATGATGCAAGAATGGAATTGGCAGATACTTATGTAAGCCAAGAAAAGTTTCAAGATGCTATTGCGCCTTTAACTAAAATTAGCTTGGATAAATCAGCGATACAATTTTATCCTCAAGCCTATTATAAATTAGGTATTGTATATTTTAATTTGGATAAAAATCAAATGGCACTTAATACTTTCAAAGAATTATATGCAACCTATCCTAAATCTATTGAAAGTGAAAATGCCATTGAATATATTCGTAATATTTTTATAGAGGATCAAACCCCAGAATTATACGTTCAGTTTATGAACGATTATGGACATCCTTTGACAGTCAATGAACAAGATTCTTTAATATTTAGGGCATCAGTGATTAAGTATGAGCAAAAAAGATATACAGAATCGTCCATAGGCTTTGGCGGTTATTTACAAAAATATCCCAATGGCAAGTATAGTCTAGAAGCCACCCATTTAATGGCAGAAATAGCTTATTCAAAACAAGCCTATGATACTGCCTTAGTTTATTTTTCAAAAATAGCAGATATAGCACCCAATGCCTATGCTGAAAGAGCTGCACTTATTGCCGCCCGATTAAATTATTTTAATTACCAAAATTACGATTTAGCTGAAAAATATTTTTCTATATTATTACAAATTGCTACACAGAAAGAAAATAGTACTGAAGCCAATAAAGGTCTATTAAGATGCCAATATAAAGCTGGGAAATGGATAGATGCAAATAATATTGCTCAACAAATTATAGCCGATAAAAATAGCGCCATGGATGATATTGAAATGGCCAATATGACCATTTATCACCAGAAATTAATAACAGGAGATACTAGTGCAGCAGTTCAAATACTAAATAAAGTAATTAAAACTGGGTCTAGTGTTATGACAGCGGAAGCCCATTACCAATTAGCCAGTTTATATTTATTACAAAATAAATTAAGTTTGGCGGAGAAAACTGCTACTGATATTATTAAAAAACAAGCTTCTTATGAACTTTGGGTCACTAAAACCTATATTTTATTAGGAGATATCTATGTTGCACAGAAGGATACTTTTAATGCCATCGCTACCTATAAAAGTGTGGCCGATAATGCCACTATTGAACCACTTAAAATTGTTGCTGCTCAAAAGTTGAAAGAACTTACCCAAACACCAACAATTAAATAACCCATTATGAAGTATTTTTTAAAATATATTTTTTTATTCATTTGTATTGTTTGTTTCTTAACTGTGGGTAATACCCAGCAAACAAATAAGAAAAAGGCAAATATTACTGCCGGTAAAAAAGTAGCTACTAATAAGAAAAAGAAATCTGCTAAGCCAAGTAAAAAGAAAAATAAGAAGAAAACTGTTAGTAATAGTAAAAGTACTGCGAACTATAAAATGAACAACAAAGTCCTGCGTAGAAAAAATACAGCTAATTTAAATATTGAAACCGCCGATTTATCTAAACTTTTAACAACCAATAATATAACAACGCCCAAGCTTGATACGGTTCCTGAAAAAGAAGTGAGTATTATTTCAGCCTTTAAGCCACAACTTAAAAATATTGCAAAATTAAATTTCACAAAAGCGACGAATCAAACCGATACAACTTTTACATCGCTAAATTATCAAGTATCCACTCAAAATTTAAGCTTTCAATATAGACCTATCTCTTTAATCCCAAGATCTTACAAAGAAAAAGAGACTTCTTTCCCAGTTAATACCGCTAATTTAAAAGTTGGATTCGGTAATTATAACAATCAATTTTTTGAAGCTAGCTATAATGCAGTAGATGAAAATAAGCATTCACATGCCTTTGAGGCTAGTTTTGAAACATCTAATGGTATTCAATATCTTCAGCAGTTTACCCATAAAAATTTTGCATACATTGGTAATATAAAAATGAATCAAAATAATGCTATTCAAACAGAAGCTTTTTACCAAAATACCCAGCGCTACAGGTTTGGTTTAGTACCAGATAACAGTAGTTTATCCTTAGCAGCCTATGCACAACCCTTTACGCTGTTTGGAACTTCTATTAAATGGGTGAATGAAAATTCTAGTAATAAGGTCTTAAATAAAATATTTAATCCCACTATTAAATTTGAAAATTTTAAAGGGCTTGCCTCTACTAACAATATATGGATAGATATGTTCAACCCCATTAGTTTCACATTAAAAAGTACAGGTAAATTTAATTTAGATTTTAGTTATAATTATAATAAGTATTCACATACCAACTATGCGAATCAGACTAATTCAATATTTATAATTCAACCTTCTATCGAACTAAATAAATGGAATGCTAATATTAAAGTAGGTGTTAACCCTAGTTTCACTACTAAAGATTTTTCTTTGTTTCCCCTTGTACAATTTAGTAAAAAATTAAATGATACCAATTATTTATTAGTAGCTAATTGGCAAACCATTTTAACCAATAATAATTATGCTAATTTATCTATGATAAATCCATGGATAGCAGCACCCACTATTTTAAAAATTACTACCCAAGAGAAAAAAGCATTAGACCTTTTTATCAATGCCTCTAAATCATTACAATATAGTTTTGGGTTATCTTTAAATGATTACCATAATATACCTTTTTTTAACAGAATCAATAATGTAGCTACATCGCAATTTTTGGGTTTGCAATACCAACCTATTTTTGAAAATAGAGCCGTTACTTTAGAATTTGTTTCTTCCATGCGTTATCAAATAAGCAACCAATTCATTCTAAAAGCAAATGCTAAGTACATTCAATTTAATTCCATCAAGGAAAACACTAATGCTTGGGGTATTTTGCCATTGAATTTGAATGGAGATTTAAGTTGGTATCCTAGTAAAAAATGGTCAATAGAGGGGGCTATGCAATATTGGTCAGGCGCTTCCTTCCAAAATGATGCCAATAATGCTTATGATTTAAAGAACACTTTGGTTTTAAACGCCTCCTTTAATTATCAATTAACCAACCATTTGAAGGCTTGGGCAAAAGGGGAGAACTTATTGGATAAAAAGTATCAACGTTGGGCAGAATATCCCTCTTTAGGAGTACAATTAATTGCTGGTATCGTATATTCGTTTCATAAATAACTATGGAAAAAATTCTTGAACAATATTTTATTCAAAACAATGAATTAGTGCTTACTAATGTTGGCACACTACATTTGAGTAAAAAGCCAGCAAGTTGGATAGGAGATACCTTACATGCACCCGAAGTAACTATTTTATTTTCAACTGATAAAAAGAAACCCAACTCCCATTTTTATAACTATCTATCAGAAGCTTTATCTATATCTAACGAACAAGCTAATATTCAATTTGACCAATTTTTACAAAATAGTTTTGAAGCGCAAGAGACTAGTTTAGCTATTGGGAATTTAGGAAGTTTAGAAAAAAAGGAGAACGAGTATACCTGGATAAGTAATTTTACATCAAACCATTATTACAAAGATATTACCATTAGTCCCATTAATGCAAATGAAGAATTGGGAAAACAAAATTTTATTCAATGGCAATGGATAGCGCTTGTTTTATCCCTCATAGCTATCGCAGCTATAGTATTTAAATCTTTTTAAATATGTTTGAAACTCATAAACAATTTTTACCTTGTCCCATTTGTAATAAAGAAGACATTTCTAATTTACTGCATACCAAGGATTACTCATTGACTGGGGAAGATTTTCAAATTATTCAATGTTCCCATTGTACATTAGAATATACCGATCCAGCACCAAGTAAAGAAGCCATTACACCTTATTATAATTTCCCATCTTATATATCTCATACCGATACCAAAGAAGGCTTCGTAAACCAAATCTATCATAAAGTAAGAAATCATACACTTACAAAGAAGACGAATTGGGTACAATCACTATTTACAGGACATAAGGGTCAATTACTTGAAGTAGGTGCTGGCACAGGTGCTTTTGCGCATTCAATGTCTAAAAAAGGCTGGAAATTAACCGCATTAGAACCAGATGAATCTAGTAGAAATAAAGCACTTGAAAATTATAATATTCAGTTACTACCCATCGAAAAACTCTATGATTTAGAAAGCGCCAGTTTTGAAGTGATTACTTTGTGGCATGTATTAGAACATGTACATGATTTAAATGAGTATATGAAAACATTTCAAAGGTTATTAAAGCCTAATGGCCGTCTAATAATAGCTGTGCCTAATTATACAAGCTATGATGCAGGGTATTATAAAAAATATTGGGCTGCCTACGATGTTCCCAGACATTTATATCATTTCTCTCCTTTGTCCATGCATTATTTAGCTAAAAAACATAAAATGAGTATTGTGCAAAAGCTACCTATGTGGTTTGATAGCTTTTATGTAAGCCTACTAAGTGAAAAATATAAAAAATCGGGATTTTTTGGAATGATGCGTGCTTTTTTCATTGGCTGTCTATCTAATCTAAAGGCTTTACACAATACAGATAGAGGCAGTTCCATGATTTATGAAATAAAAAAAATAGAGCAAGATTTATAGAGAGTCAATAAGAAGATTAGAAAAATATACATACAGAAATAATTTGAATATTTCTATCGCAAACGAACTTCAACTAATACAGGCCAGCATTTACCAGTAATAAAAAACGTATTTTTCTTTGGCTGAAAAGCAATGCCATTGAGTACATAGCCAGCATCAATACTTAAAGGGTCATATTTTACACCCGCTTGAGAAGGTAAATTAGTAAAATCAATACTACTTTTAACTTGTCCGCTAACGATATCAATTACAACTACTTCGTTACGACCATAGATATTCGCAAATAGTTGACCATTCACATATTCTAGTTCGTTTATATTACTCAAATAACCATAGTTATTAAAGACACCCAATGTTTTCTGTATGGCAAAATGTAGGGGATCTACAAAATAGATATTGCTTTCGCCAGTAGAAACAATTAAGGAGGTATCGTTATGTGTTAGTCCCCAACCTTCATAGGGCCAGTATAACTCGTTTATCTTTTTGAATGTTTTGGCATCGTAGACAAAAACTTTATGACTTTTCCAAGTAAGTTGATATATTTTATCTTGAAACAGGGTACTGCCTTCTCCAAAATATTCTTTGTCTAATTTTACTTTATTACCTATTAGCTTCATATTGGAATCAAGCATTTGCAAAAAACTTTTTCCTTCAAGTCCTGTACTTTCTAATAATTTATTGCCAGACCATTCCAAGCCTTGTGTATAGGAGCTTGTATCATGAGGGTAAACCTTTATGACTTCGTAAGAAATAGCAGTAGGGGCAGGTATGGCATTCTCATTATTAGCCTCTTTATTTTCCAGATTGCTATTACAGGCCACTAAAAGGTAGCTTACTACAAGTGAATAAAAGAGGACCTGTTTTTTCATTATTATGCAACTATACGTTAAATCTGAAATGCATTACATCGCCATCTTTTACAATGTATTCTTTACCCTCAATTCTTAATTTACCACTTTCTCTACAAGCGGCTTCACTTTTGAATTTAATAAAATCATCAAAAGCAATTACTTCTGCTTTAATAAAACCTTTTTCAAAGTCGGTATGAATGACACTTGCTGCTTGTGGGGCTTTCCAGCCTTTGCCAACAGTCCAAGCGCGTACTTCTTGCACCCCTGCTGTAAAGTAGGTTTCCAAGTTTAATAATTTATAAGCCGACTGAATTAAACGGTTTAAAGCAGGTTCAGTCATTTTATATTCATCCATAAATACAGCTCTATCTGCAGGGTCTTCGAGTTCTGCAATCTGTGATTCAATATTATTACACATTACAATTACTTCAGCACTTTCTGCTTTAGCCATTTCCACTAACATAGCTGAAAATTTATTTCCTGTATGCATGGAAGCCTCATCTACATTGGCTACATACATAACCGGTTTTTCAGTCAATAAAAAACTATCTGCAATAGCTAGTTTATCTTCTTTGGACAAGTCCAATGATCGAATACTTTTTCCTTGCTCTAAATGTATTTTACATTTTTGTAAAACTTCCAATTCCACTTTGGCCTTAGGATCGGTTTTAGCCATTTTCTCGCAGCGTTGAATTTTCCTATCTACGCTATCTAAATCTTTTAACTGTAATTCAGTTTCAATAATTTCTTTATCGGCAATAGGGTTAATAGCACCTTCTTCTCTTAAAACATTTTCATCTTCAAAACATCTGATCACATGTATAACGGCACTTACTTCTCTAATATTGGCTAAAAATTTATTACCTAGGCCTTCTCCTTTACTTGCGCCTTTCACTAATCCGGCAATATCTACTATTTCTAATTGAGTAGGGACAATTTTATTAGGAATAATTAAATCAGCCAATTGTTGCAATCTATTATCGGGTACATCCACTAAACCTACATTGGGTTCGATGGTACAGAATCTGTAATTACTTGCCTGTGCTTTTGCACTATTACTAACTGCATTAAATAAGGTCGATTTTCCAACATTGGGTAATCCCACAATCCCTGCCTGTAAAGCCATAATTTCTATTGTTTTAAGAGCGCAAAAATACAATTCTAAACTCAAAATTGACTATATTAGAACCATAAACAATAGATTATGGCCTTGAATATTATTTGGATGGCTTTTTTTGTAATTGCCTTTATAATTGCCCTATGTAAACTAGTTTTTTTGGGCGATACGACCATTTTCAAGTTATTAGCCGATGGTATCTTTGATTCGGCAAAGTCCTCTGTAATCGATGTTGCCTTCCCACTAGCAGGCACCATGGTCTTTTTCTTAGGTCTTATGAATATTGCTGAAAAAGCAGGTGCTATTCAAAAACTAGCCAAATGGATGAATCCATTTCTGAGTCGTTTATTCCCAGAAGTACCTGCTAATCATCCAGCCATGGGCCAGATGGTGATGAATTTTTCTGCCAATATGTTAGGATTAGATAATGCAGCCACTCCTTTTGGTTTAAAAGCCATGGAGAGTTTACAAAGTTTAAACCCCGAAAAAGAAAAGGCCACGAATGCTCAAATTATGTTTTTGGTTTTACATACCAGTGGACTTACCATAATTCCTTTAACTATTATATCTTATAGATTAGCAGCAGGCTCTCAAGATGCAGCTAGTATTTTTATACCCTGCGTTTTAGCTACTATTGGAACTACTTTGGCTTCCATATTAATGGTTGGATTTTATCAAAAATTAAAATGGGATAAGGTTTTAATAAGCTGGTTAATTGGTTTAGTATTAATAATGGTGGGTGTATTATTTGGAGTGTACTCTTTGAGTTCTGCTAATAAAGAAATTTTTTCTAAAGTAATAGGAAGTGGGTTATTACTAGTTATTATTGTGGCTATTATACTAGGAGGTGCTTATAAAAAAGTATCCGTCTTCGATGCCTTTATTGAAGGGGCTAAAAATGGTTTTGAGGTAATTATTAAAATCATACCCTATTTAGTAGCTATGTTAGTAGCTATTCGTGTTTTTAGAGATAGCGGTGCCATGAATTATGTTTTAAATGCCATTACCTACTTGATTCAATTAACTGGAATGAATACAGAGTTTATAGGAGCCTTACCGGTGGCTATCATGAAACCACTCAGTGGGAGTGGGGCTAGAGGAATGATGTTAGATATATTTCAAACCCAAGGCCCTGATTCTTTTGTAGGTAAATTAGCCTCTATATTTCAGGGCTCTGCAGATACTACGTTTTATATTATTGCACTTTATTTTGGAAGCGTAGGCATTAAAAAAGTAAGGTATGCAGTATGGGCAGGAATTTTTGCCGATATAATAGGAGTGGTCATTGCCATACTTATTGGTTATGTATTTTTTAAGTAATGCCCTCAATTATTATTAAGGTACTTAAATTATGAAGGCACTTACTTACCCTGGCTCATTTTCATTACTTCCTTCCACTCTTTATCTGTGACAGGTTGTACCGATAATCGTCCTAATTTAACAAGTGCCATATTTGCTAAATTGGTATTGGCTTTCACATCGGATAATTTAACAGGATGTTTTAACTTTTCATGTGGCGCAAAGTCTACAGCTAACCAAGCGGTTTCTTCTGTGGTAGGGTCTTGATAAGATTCTTTAACCACTTTAGCAATGCCTACAATTTCCATGCCTTCATTACTATGGTACCAAAAAGCTAGGTCGCCTTTTTTCATTGACCTTAAATTATTGCGGGCGCCATAATTTCTTACACCATCCCAAAATGTTTTTTTGTCTTTTACAAACTGATCCCAGGAGTACTTAAAGGGTTCTGATTTAATTAACCAATAGGCCATAGTAAAATTAATTTGAAAAATTTAGTAAATTGAAAAAGTAAGGAAGTGAAAAGTTTAGTAAGCTAATAATATAAATAAGGTTTTAATATCCGCTTGCTAATACATCAGCTAAATGAAGTATTTGTACATTATTGCCATTGAATTTTAAACGGCCATCTAAATGCATTAAACAACTTGAATCGGTGCTAATTAAATATTCGGCTTTCGTATTAATTATATTTTCAATTTTTTGATCGGCCATAGATACACTAATGGTATCATACTTCACTGCAAAGCTTCCTCCAAAACCACAACAGGTTTCCACTTCATTCATCTCTACTAATTCTAAACCAGCCACTTTCGATAATAATTGTCTTGGCTCTTGTTTAATATTACATTCTCTTAAACCCGCACAACTATCGTGATAAGTAGCCTTGCCTTCAAATTTCGCACCTAGGTCGGTTACATTTAATATTTTAACCAAGAATTCTGAAAGCTCAAACATTCTATTGGTTACTTTTTTAGCAGGACTTTGAAAGGCATTGTTCTCGAAAATTTTTCCAAAATTATTTCTTACAAAACCTGTACAACTTGCACTAGGGCTTACAATATAATCGGCACCATCAAAGTCTTGTACAAATTTGGTGCATACATCTTTGGACTCACTCCAAAAGCCTGCATTAAAGGCGGGCTGACCACAGCAAGTTTGCTTTTCATTGTATTTTACTTTACAACCTGCTTTTTCTAATACTTTAATAGTATTAAAAGCAGCTTGCGGATACAATTGATCCATAAAACAAGGTATAAATAGCTGAACTGTCATGTACCAAAAATAAGAATACTTATGTAATAATTATGCTATAATAAACTAAGGCTGAACCTTCAATCTATTGATAAATTTATCAGCTTGGAATCCCTTATCTGTTTTAGGATACTTAGACTTAATTGTTTTATATATTTCAACGGCATCATCTGCCTTACCATTTAATTCTAATAAAGAGGCCGCACGGTATAAATATTCAGAAGAAATACCTTCATCTTCTGGAAAATGACCGCCTGCTTTTTTATAATAGTCTATTGCTTCGTCGTTCTTTTTTAAATCGGAATAAGCGTCTCCAATAGTTCCGTAAGCGATAGCTTGAACTTGTTTAGCAGAAGTAGAAAAATCCTTCAAATATTCAATAGACTTATTATAATCGTTCATTCTGTAATAGCTAATACCAGCATAGTATTTAGCTAAATTAGCTGCCTTGGTACCACTATATTCTTTTATTATATATAATACACCTTTATTGGTGCCATCTCCATTTAGAACATAATTAGAAGAGTCTAAACCAAAATACTTTTCTGCAGTATACATTGTATCTGCAGCTTTAGCTTCTCTTGGATTTTGATATAATTCTGTAAAGCCAAAATAAGCTAATACAATTACTACTAAAGCAGTTAAAGTATAAGTTAAGGTTTTCTGATTTTTCTTTACAAAATCTACAAAGGGGTGTTTTTCTTGGTGTAATTCGCTCATATATTTTTATTAAAAATTAGTCTACTATAAATGGATAAGATGAATCAATATATACATCTTTCAATAATTCACTATCATCAGGCCATGGACTTTCTTCTGCAAATTTTACGGAAGCTTCCACAATACCAGCAATTTTTTCATCAATGGCTTTTAGTTCTTCTTCTGTGGCGAATTTATTTTCAAGAATGGTGCTATGTACTTTTGTAATAGGATCTTGATTTTTATAATCTTCCACTTCGTCTTTAGAACGGTATTTTTGAGGATCCGATACAGAGTGACCCCTGTATCGATAGGTTTTCATTTCTAATAAAGTAGGGCCTTCACCATCACGGGCTCTTTTCACAGCTCTTACCACCGCTTCGTGGACGGCTTCTGCTGTCATGCCATCTATTTTATCAGAAGGCATTTCATAAGCGTCGGCTAATTTATAAATATCAATAACATTACTTGTTCTTTCAATTGAAGTACCCATTGCGTAGTTGTTATTCTCGCAAATAAATACCACTGGTAATTTCCAAAGCATGGCCAAATTAAATACCTCATGCAACATACCTTGCCTTGCAGCACCATCTCCAAAAAAGCATAAAACCACATTTTTTGAACCACGGTATTGTTCTGCAAAAGCTAAACCGGCACCAGTTCCAATTTGAGCACCCACAATGCCATGACCACCAAAGAAAAAATGTTCCTTACTAAATAGGTGCATACTGCCTCCTTTTCCTTTAGAACAGCCTGTAGCCTTACCATATAATTCAGCCATAGCCGAGTTAGGGCTCATTCCTTTAGCCAAGGCTAAACCATGGTCACGGTATCCAGTAATGAAGGGGTCTTCTTGGTTAGTAGCTGTCATACAGCCAGCTGCAATGGCTTCCTGTCCATTGTAAACATGGAAGAAACCTCTGATTTTTCCAGCCATTTTATACATCTCCTCGGCTTTGGATTCAAACTGACGAATTAGTTGCATTAGTTCGTACCAATAGAGATAGGTTTCTTTAGAAAATTTTTGGGCCACAGTCCTTTAATTTTGAGCAGCAAATATACTGTTTTCTACCATAAAATAGAGCAAAAAACAGTCCTTTAGGCTTCTTTTAAAAATGGATAAGTATAGTCGGTAGGAGGGTTAAAGGTCTCTTTAATTGTCCTTGCACTCAACCATCTATATAAATTCAACATAGATCCCGCTTTATCATTGGTTCCAGAAGCCCTAGCACCCCCAAAAGGCTGTTGTCCAACAACGGCTCCTGTTGGCTTATCGTTGATATAAAAATTACCTGCAGCATGTCTTAATAATTTAGTGGCTAGTTCAATGGCCTTTCTGTCTTGAGCAATAATGGCACCCGTTAAAGCATATTTAGAAGTGCTATCCAAAAGCTTTAAAGTTTTTTCATATTCTGCAGCTGGGTAAGTATAAATAGTAAGTACTGGTCCAAAAATTTCTTCACACATGGTAGTGTATTTTGGATCAGTAGTATCAATAACAGTAGGTTCTATAAAGTAGCCTAGTTTTTTACTATAATTTCCACCTACTAAAATTTTTGCTTTTTTATCTTTTTTAACTTGATCAATATATTTTGAAATATTGTCAAACGATTTTTCATCAATCACTGCATTTACAAAATTCGAGAAATTTTCAACCGTTCCCATTTTCATAGATTTAATAGCCTTCACTAATTTTTCTTTAATGAGTGGTGCAATATTAGAAGGTAAATAAGCACGAGATGCTGCAGAACATTTTTGTCCTTGATATTCAAAGGCACCACGCGCTAGTGCAGTGACTACAGTATCTACATCGGCAGTTTCATGTACCATTACAAAATCTTTACCTCCTGTTTCACCCACAATTCTTGGATAAGTCTTATACTTTGAAATATTTTCTCCAATTTGTTTCCACATATAATTAAATACACCAGTACTTCCTGTGAAGTGAACACCCGCAAAATCGGGATGTGCAAAACAAGTAGCACCAATGGTAGGGCCATCTACAAATACTATATTAATAACACCATCTGGAAGGCCTGCTTCTTTCATTATGCGCATAAATAATTGAGCAGAATAAATTTGTGTATTGGCTGGTTTCCAAACAACCACATTCCCACACATAGCTGCAGAGGCTGGTAAGTTTCCACCAATGGCTGTAAAATTAAAAGGTGTAATGGCTAGTACAAAACCTTCTAGTCCACGGTACTCCATTCTATTATGAATGCCAGGTGATGAGATAGGTTGTTGTTGATATATCTGACTTAAAAAATGAACATTGAATCTTAAAAAATCAATTAACTCACAAGAAGCGTCAATCTCTGCTTGATATGCATTTTTACTTTGACCTAGCATGGTGGCCGCATTCATTTCAAATCGATATTTAGTGGCTAATAAATCGGCTGCTTTTAAAAAGATATGTGCCCTTGCTTCCCAATTCATATTCGACCATGCATCTCTTACTTTTAATGCTGCGCTAATGGCTTGGTCAACATTTTTTTTATTACCCACATGAAAATGACCTAGTGTATGTTTTATTTCATGGGGTGGATGAATGGCTTGCTTTATATCGGTTCTAATTTCTTTACCATTTATGATCATGGGAATGTCCAATGATTTTTTCTTTAGCGAAGCGATGGCTAGTTTTAAAGCCAATTTTTCAGCAGAACCTGGGGCATAAGTTAATACGGGTTCATTTACTGGAACAGGATAATTGAAGGTACCGAATTGCATAGTCAGTGTATTAGGCTTCAAAAATAAGCATAAAATGAACATCTGTTAGGAACTTATCCTTTTTGACTAAACTTTGCTATGATTTTGACAAGACTTTGACTAAATTTGTATGCTTTTACAAGCAATCAATTTATCAAAAGTATTCAATGCAATATATCTTAGTAGATATCGCAGAAAGGGAGCATTTTTATCCTTTTACCTTAACCCAATCATTGGCCACTTGCAGGGTAGGCATTTTTACTTTTAAAGAAAGATGGGAGCAGTATACTAATGAAACTTGTGGAGTTTATACAGCCCCTTATTTACAAGCTTTGTATGAGGATAGTGAATTTTTGACAAATAACGAATCGCTCTACTTTATTAATGTGGCCTGTATTCCCTCTGAAAACTTAATGGAGGCGATTAAGGCATTAAATGAAGGTGAGAAGTTAATGACAGCTGATGGCAAATGGATTGCCACTAAAACTAAGGAAAGACAAATTTCCAAAATTCTTTTGGCAGAAAAGCCACCCATTGTATTGGGGGAGATTTCCCTCATATTAAATCAGTTACAGCTACTTTCAAATCATGCTAAACTCATTGAGAGAGATTTTAAATGGGTAGCTAGTCAAAGAAAATCGGAGCCCATTGACCCCACCAATAATGTCATTAATAAAGACCAAATTTTTATAGAGAAAGGCGCTACTGTATTATGTTCTAATTTAAATGCAAGTGATGGCTTTATATATATTGGAAATGAGTCTATTATAATGGAAGGTTCTTCTATTAGAGGATCCTTTGTTTTAGGTAATAAAGGGGTGGTTAAAATGAATACCAGTATTTATGGTTCTACCACCATTGGCCCTTATTGTATTGCTGGAGGTGAAATTAAGAATTCCATTTTAATGGGTTTTTCCAATAAAGGACATGAGGGTTATTTAGGAGATAGTATTATTGGTCATTGGTGCAATTTGGGGGCGGGCACTTGTAATAGCAATATTAAGAATACAGCTGGGGAAATACAGATGTGGAATGAATTTAAGGGGGAATGGGAAAATGTAGGTCAGAAGATGGGTATGCTAGTAGGTGATTATAGCCGTTTTGCCATTCAATCAAGTATTAATACAGGGTCATATATTGGTGTATCTGCCAATATTTTTGGAAATGGCTTACTTCCAAAGCATATACCCAATTTCACTTGGGGCATTATTCCAGGTTATCAATTGGATAAAGCCATAGAAGATATCCATAATTGGAAAAAATTGAAAGGATTTGCCATTACCGAGGCCGAAAAGCAGGTTTTGAAGCATTTATATCAACTAAATCATCACTAAATAAGGATTGAATTTAATACCTTTGCAGCGCTAATCAATAGCCCACTAAACTTCCTATCATTAATATGCGTAAACAAATAGCTGCCGCCAATTGGAAAATGAATTTATCTCTTGCTCAAGCAGAGACTTTATTAAATGAATTAGTAGCTAGTTCTTATTCATTAGGCACTCATCAGGAAGCTATTTTTGCAGTACCAGCTATTTATATTCCTTTAGCCTTAACAAAATTGGCAAATAAAGTAAATGTATTTGTAGCAGCACAAAATTGTCATCAGAAAGAAGCGGGCGCCTATACTGGAGAAGTTTCAGCTTCTATGTTACAATCAATGGGTGTGAAGCATATTATTGTAGGACACTCTGAGCGTCGTGAATATTTTGCTGAATCAGATGCCTTATTAGCAGAAAAAGTAAATGCAATATTAGCTATTCATAGTACACCTATATTTTGTTGCGGTGAACCTTTATCTATTAGAGAGGCAGAAATACAAAATGCTTTTGTAGAAGCCCAATTGAAAAATTCTTTATTTCATTTATCAGCTGAGGATATTATAAAAGTAGTCATTGCTTATGAACCTATATGGGCCATTGGTACAGGTAAAACTGCATCAAGTGCTCAGGCGCAAGATATACATGCTTACATTAGATCTTGTTTCGCTAGTAAATATGGTGAAGTTGTAGCCAATGAAATTTCTATATTATATGGAGGAAGTGTTAAAGCTTCTAATGCTAAAGAAATATTCTCTCAAACAGATGTAGACGGCGGACTAGTAGGTGGCGCTTCTTTAGTTGCCAATGAATTTACAGCCATCATAAACGCACTCTCTTAATTAAAAGTAAGTCTCACCTTCATGAAGAATATTAGAAATTTTTGTATCATCGCACACATTGACCACGGTAAAAGTACCTTGGCAGATCGATTATTAGAACATACTAAAACAATTACCGAGCGTGAAATGATGAATCAGGTTTTGGATGATATGGATTTAGAGCGTGAAAAAGGGATCACTATTAAGAGTCACGCCATTCAAATTAATTATGTCCACAATGGCGTTACTTATACTTATAATTTAATTGACACACCAGGTCACGTTGACTTTAGTTATGAAGTAAGCAGGGCCTTGGCGGCTTGCGAAGGTGCTCTATTATTAGTAGACGCTTCGCAAGGTATACAAGCACAAACTATTAGCAATTTATATTTAGCATTGGAAAATAATTTAGAGATTATTCCGGTAATAAATAAGATTGATATGGATGGTGCCAAAATTCCAGAAGTAAATGATCAAATTATTGAATTAATAGGCTGTAAGCAAGAAGATATTTTACTCGCTAGTGGCCGTTCAGGTATTGGTATTGAAGAAATTTTACAAGCTATTGCAGTTCGAATACCTGCACCAGTAGGCGACCCTGAAGCGCCACTGCAAGCATTAATTTTTGATAGTGTGTTTAATAGTTTTCGTGGTATTATTGTTTACTACAGAATCATGAATGGGGTATTAAAGAAGAATGATAAAATTCGTTTTGTAGCTTCTGGTAGAGATTATAATGCAGATGAAGTGGGCGTTTTAAAATTAGCCATGACACCGAAGCCAGAAGTGAGAGCAGGTGATGTAGGTTATATTATTACAGGTATTAAAGTAGCTAAAGAAGTAAAAGTTGGAGATACTATTACACTTGCCAATAACCCTGGAGAGATGATTAATGGTTTCGAAGAAGTAAAACCCATGGTATTTGCAGGAATATATCCTGTGAACACCGATGAGTTTGAAGAGCTTAGAGATTGTATGGAAAAATTACAATTAAACGACGCTTCTTTAACTTTTGAATTAGAAACTTCTCAAGCCTTAGGTTTTGGATTTAGATGCGGATTTTTAGGACTCCTACATATGGAAATTATCCAAGAACGCCTTGAAAGAGAGTTTAATCAAACAGTTATTACGACCGTTCCCAACGTAAGTTTTATAGCTTATACGACTAGAGGTGAAAAAATTATCGTGAACAACCCTTCTGAAATGCCCGATCCTGTAAAAATTGAGCATATTGAAGAGCCTTATATTCGCGCACAAATTATTACTTCTCCTGATTATATTGGAAATATTATTACCCTATGTTTAAGCAAACGTGGAATTTTATTGAATCAAAGTTATTTGACACCTACAAGGGTGGAATTAATTTTTGAAATGCCGATGACAGAAATTGTATTTGATTTTTATGATAAATTAAAAAGTCAAACAAGAGGCTACGCTTCATTTGACTATTCTCAAATAGGATTTAGAGACGCCGATATTGTAAAAATGGATATTTTATTAAATGCTGAAAAAGTAGATGCCTTAAGTGCCTTAATACATAGAGGCAAGGCATCTGATTTTGGCCGCAGACTTTGTGAAAAATTAAAAGAGCTATTAACCAAACAACAATTCCAAATTGCCATTCAAGCGGCTATTGGTGCTAAAGTAGTTGCTAGAGAAAATATATCTGCCATGCGTAAGGATGTAACTGCTAAATGTTATGGTGGAGATATTAGTCGTAAGCGTAAATTATTAGAGAAGCAAAAAGAAGGTAAAAAGAGAATGCGTCAAATAGGGAATGTGGAAATTCCACAAGAAGCATTCTTAGCAGTACTTAAATTAGATTAATACTTAAATGTGTAAGTAGATTTAATAGTTTAATTAAATTATACTTTGAAAAATTATAAAAGCGCTTAGTGCAAACTAGGTGCTTTTTTATTGAATGGCATTTGCAAATTCTAGTAAGTGATTGAACCTGTAATCAATTAAAGGGTTAGGGTAGACTGTTTCAGGATGTGTAGTGGCTAAAAACACGGTATGCAGTCCTGCATTTCTACCAAATTCCATATCGCTAGTTCTATTGCCTACCATAATCGACTTTGCAAAATCAATATTTGGAAATTGCTCCTTAGCTTGTAATGCCATACCAGGCTGTGGTTTTCTATTAATAGAATTGTTGTCTAAATCGGTACAGTAAAATATATGATCTATTCTTCCACCCAGTTTTGCAATTTCACTAACCATATTTTGGTGAATAGTGGTTAAATCATCTTCTGTCATAATTCCTCTACCCACACCTTTTTGGTTGGTGGTTATAACAATGGTTGAAAATTTTTGGGCTAAATGGGGAAGGGCCAATAGGCTTTCATCATAAAACTTAAATTCGGCCCAAGTTGTAACATAGTCATTATTTCTTTCAAAATTAATAACCCCATCTCTATCTAAAAATAAAGTCCAGTTGTTATCTATGGTATTAAAATTAAACATGTATTGAATTTATCTAGCTTTCTAATTATTTAAAATTATATAAATAAATAATTATTTAAACTTAATAATTATTTAGCAATAGAATTAATATTATCCGAAGATATTTTTTTCTACCAATTCACAAATTATATGACCCAATAAAATATGGCTTTCTTGAATACGAGGGGTATCGGTAGAAGGGACATTAATTAAATAATCACTTAGTTCTTTCATTTTACCACCGTCAGCTCCTGTAAAACCAACCGTTACTACTTTTAATTCTTTAGATTTTTCAAAGGCCTTTACAATATTACCTGAATTTCCTGAAGTACTTAACCCAACTAGTACATCACCTGGTTTAGCTAATCCTTCGAGTAGTCTTGAATAAATAACATCATAGCTATAGTCGTTTGCTACAGCCGTTAAATAAGAGGTATTACAATGTAAGGCTTCAGAAGGCAAGGCTTTTCGGTCTTTGTAGAAACGCCCAGAAAACTCAGCAGCTAAATGTTGTGCATCTGCAGCACTTCCTCCATTACCTGCAAAATAAACACTGTTACCATTTTTAAAGGCATGGGTAATAACTGCAATTACTTTTTCAAGCGTAGCAGCTAATTCACCTTTTTCTATAATGTCTTGCTTCACTTGAATAGAAGCATTAATGATACTGTTTATTTTTGTTTGCATATTATTAATTATACTGTATTTGTTAATCTAATATCTTGATCTAATATCTTAATTTAATATTTTAATCTAATATTTTAATCTAATATTTTAATCTAATATTTTAATCTAATTTTTTAGTCCAATATTCTAGTCCAATAATTTAATATTCAGTTAATTTATTTTCTATAATAGCAGCCGTTAATTTATCCCAACTAAACTTCTTTTTTTCTTCACAAAGGTGCTTTAAAAAATGGGTTTCTCCTAATTCATACAACTGTATAATACCTGAGGCAATAGCATTTGCATTAGGTTCGGTAACCACACCCACTTTTAAATGAGGTACTAAGCTTGCAAGGCCTCCCACACTCGTTACCAGCATGGGCTTTTCAAAATGGTAGGCTAAGGGTGTAACCCCACTTTGAGTTGCTTGCTTATAAGGTTGAATTACAAAATCGGCAGCGCCTAAATAATATTTAACTTCACTATTGTCTATAAATTGAGTTCTTAAGTATAAGCAGTTTGTTAAATTATTTTTCGAAATAATAGATTCATATTCTTCTTTGTTATCATAAAATTCACCAGCTATTAATAATTTAATATTAGCTTCTTTTATGCGGGAGTCGTTCATGGCTTCTAATAACAAGTCCAAGCCTTTATATTTACGAATAAAGCCAAAAAATAATATTATTTTTTCATTTACTGGTAAGCTTAAATGCTTGCGAGCCTCTTCTTTATTAATAATGTCCCCGAAATTATCATAAAGAGGGTGCACTATATTAATGGTAGGTTTCTGTGTAAAGGTTTTTAAATCCTCATTTACCTTCTCACTCATGGTAACAAAGCGGTGTATAGAAGAAAGGAAATACTTTGTTAATAATGTATCACCCAGTCTTTTCTCATGAGGAATGACATTGTCTGCTATACAAATAATTTGAGTGAATTTGTTGCGGTTCACTGTTCTAAGTATTGTCCCTAGACAAGGGCCAAAAAAAGGCATCCAAAAACGAACAACAATGAAATCGGGTTTTAATTTTCTAAGTTCATTCCCCACTTTAAACCAATTCAGTGGATTGATGGAGTTAATACAGGCTTTAATTTTTAAATGAGTGGGTGCTGGTTCTTTAGACAACTGAGTAGAACCTGGAAATAAAAAGTTGGGATATTGCAAAGAGAATGTATAAATACTAGTATCAAAACCTTCCTCCATAAACTGTTTGGCTAATCGCTCATTAAAAGTGGCTAATCCTCCTGCTCTTAGTGGCCAAGCAGACCCAATAATAATCACTTTCTTATTCATTTGAAATGATTATTAATTAGCTATTAAACCCTAATTTATCTTCTATTAAATAGGTATTTCTATCAACAGCGTTGCGATTTACTAATTCAGCAATAAAACCGGCTAAAAATAATTGTACACCAATCACCATAGAAACTAAGGCAATATAAAACGCAGGCTTGTTGGTAACGCCGAAATCGGGGTTCATAAATTTATCAAAAACAATATTGCCAAAAGAAATAAAACCAATTAAGAAAAATAAGCTACCTAATAATCCGAAAAATTGCATAGGCTTTTTACCAAACTTCGATAAAAACTGAATGGTCATTAAGTCTAAAAATCCATTTACAAAACGCTCCCAACCAAATTTAGTAGTGCCGTATTTTCTAGCTTGGTGTACCACTACTTTTTCACCAATTTTAGTAAACCCAGCCCATTTAGCTAGAATAGGTATGTAGCGGTGCATTTCTCCAAATACTTCAATACTTTTTATCACTTTTAATTGATAGGCCTTGATACCGCAATTAAAATCGTGTAAAATAATACCAGAACTTCTTCTTGCTACTGCATTATAAATTTTCGATGGAATATTCTTTGTAAAAGTATTATCATACCTTTTTTTCTTCCATCCACTTACTAAATGATACCCTTCTTTGGTAATCATATCATAAAATTCAGGAATCTCGTCGGGTGAATCTTGTAAGTCGGCATCCATGGTCACCACAATATCGCCTTCCGCCATTTTAAAGCCTTCATTCAATGCTGCGGACTTTCCGTAATTGCGTTGAAATTTAATTCCTTTTAAAGAAGGGTAGGTAGCTCTTAAGGTTTGTATTGTATTCCAACTGTTATCCTTACTGCCATCGTCAACCATAATTACTTCGTAAGAATAATTATTTGTTTGCATGATACGGTCAATCCACTGAATTAATTCAGGTAATGATTCGGCTTCATTCAATAAAGGTATAACTACAGAAATTTGCATAAATAATTATTAAGAAGCAGGATTAGAGAAAGGGTCTATAGGGTTCTTCTTAGCAACCCCTGCACCAATAAGTGATGCAATAGCACCTGTAAAACCTGTTCCTAAAATAGTACCTCCAATAGCAAAAGGAACAAAGAATTTCTTTGTCATACTCATGGCTTGCTCAATCATTTCATCGGTCATTTTAGGATTTTCTAACATTTTCTTTCTTGAAATCTCTAAAATAATATCAATCATGTCTGGAAATAATACTTTGAAAGCAAGCACTGTATAAGCGGTAGTAATAACAATAATAACAGCTGTTGTTTTAAAACCATGTGCAAATAAATTACCAAAAGTTACATTATTACTATTTTGATTAGCATACAATATATTACCATAAATTAACCCACCCATAATAAGAGCCGTATTCACCCAGCTTAACCAGCTGTATTCAAATAAATTAAATACATACATAACTACACTAAATACAATAGAGATAGCACTTAATATTAAACCTTTGACAATATGTGTAGTAATTTTAGTTTCCATAATTTTTTATTTATTAGCGTAATTTGTTAGAGGAATTTTTTAGAGTAATTATTATTTAGAGTAAATATTTAGAGTAATCATTTAAAGTAATT
>JBBAJX010000005.1:67422-83036 GCA_040403885.1 Sediminibacterium sp.
TTTAGAGTAATCATTTAAAGTAATTATTTGTTTATTGATAACTTCCCTTTTACATAAGTTCCTAGTACTTTACCTGTTAAGGCTATATCCCAGAAAGGAGAGTTGGCAGACTTACTTTTCGAATGAGTTTTCGATAAGTTCGTCGTTTCTTTTGTACTAAACAGCGTTAATTCAGCCTCAGCGCCTTCTGCAATAGTTGCTGAAGAAAGGTTAAATATACTTCTAGCATTCGTTGAAAAGAGTTCCGATAATTTCGTTTCTGAAAGTGAAGGTACGGCTTGCTTTACAGCGGCAAAGCTTGTTTCAATAGAAGCTATACCCGCTTTGGCATTTTCAAATTCGATGGTTTTACCATCCCAGTCCTGAGGCATATGATGTGTGCTAATGCAATCCACTGTGCCATTTTCAACAGCAGCTATTAAAGCTTTTTGATCATCAAGAGTGCGCAGTGGAGGAAATACTTTTAGTAATGTATCGTAGTTTTTTAGATTTTCTTCTGTAAAGACTAAATGATAAGGCGTTACACTACAAGTAATTTGAAGTCCTTCTTTTTTAGCCGCAGCTATTAAAGCAATTCCTTTAGCGGTACTTACACCTGTGATATGTAATTTTGAACCAGTATATTTTAGTAACTCTATATCTCTATGTATAATTAACTCTTCTGCAATAGAAGGAATACCGGGTAATCCTAATCTAGTTGATAAAAGCCCTTCGTTCATTAAGCCTAAACTACCTAAGCTTTTATCGATAGGCATTTGAATCACCACACCCTCGAATGCTTTTACATATTGTAAACCTTTTAAAAATAGGAGGGTAGATTGTACAGGATACAAACCATCACTGAAGGCGACAGCACCATTGCTGTGCATGTCAATCATTTCTGCTAAATCCTTGCCTTCTAATTTTTTGGAAAGCGCACCAATGGGTAAAATATGAATAGGTAATTCTTGACTATGTTGTTTGATATAAGTGACTTGAGACTTTGTATCAATAACTGGTTTTGTATTGGGTATTACAAATACGGTAGTGAAACCACCTTGCTGTGCCGCTTCAGCGCCAGAATGTAAAGTTTCTCTATGTTCCATACCTGGATCACAGAAATGAACAAAGGGGTCTACAAAGCCTGGGCTAACAAAAGCATTCTTTAATTCAATGGTTTGATCTGCTTCGTCTTTGTATTTATCTGAGATGGAGATGATTTGATGGTCTTGGAGAAGAATGTCTTTAACCAGGCCATTAAAAGGCGACTTTGTATCTGCAATTTTGACTTGTCGTAGGAGAATTGTCATCGTGCCTTTATAATTTTAATGCAATATACCCCGATTTTTCTATTTAGGCTTAAATTTGCCCCCAAAATCCTTTGATTTAGGCCTCAAAATCAGCTCAATAGCTTGAAATTCAGTGAAACTTAGGACATAATTTCTACTCCTTACTCATCTTCCCATCATTCAATAACAGAGCCCTAGGATCTAATTCCAATTTCTCAGGCGCAGCCGCTAAAGAAAAACTAAACACTTGGTCTTTCTCTTTCAAATTCATGGTAAGAATAGTAGGACTGCTTGCACCTTTTTTATAATATCCAATTTCAACAGGTAATGAATATAAAAACTTATCTCCCTGCGCTTGATGTAACTGCACAGTTAGTTTTTTCGCTTTTGCATTATATGTCCAACTAGCATTAATAGTAGGGTTAATAGGCTGATACAACCACTGCTTGAAAAATAATTTTAAATCCTTGCCAGCAACCTTTTCCATCTCTGCTCTAAATTCGTCGGTACTTGTATTGGCATTGAAATATTTTGCATAATAATTTTGAATTCCTTTTTTGAAATTTGCATCACCCATTAAATTTCTAAGCATATGAAGTACCCAAGCCCCTTTTTGATAAGTAAGACCACTAGTCACTTGTTCTTTTTCTGCTGTTCTCTCACTTACAATACTAAAGTCAGGCATTTTAACTGATAAATCATAAACAGTTTTTCTTGCTTTTATAATTCCCTTAGTATATTCATCCTTGCCGTATGAATTTTCAATAAATAGTAAAGTAAAAAAAGTAGCAAAGCCTTCACTTAACCAAGCATCATCCCAAGTGGTTTCAGTAATGGCATTGCCAAACCATTGATGAGCAATTTCATGAATGACTACATTTCTAGTTCTATCATCTCTTTTACCGGTTACTAAATCCTCCCCATAAAAAATAGCAGAAGAAGTTTCCATTCCACCATTTACACTAGGGGTTTGAATATTCGCTAATTTCTCATAAGCATAGGGGCCCACATAGTTTGAATAAAACTCCAAGACCTTTTTAGTGGGTTCATCAAAATCGTAAAATCCCGCTTCTCTGTTTTTAGCATACACCCATGTTTGAATGGATTTTCCTCTGAATTCATCTACATATTTAACAGCAAAATCGGCAACACCTAAAACAAATAACCAAGAAGATACAGGCACTGATTGTTTCCAATGGGTAAGTCTGGTACTATTACCAAGTTCAGATTCTTCCATTAATAAACCATTAGAAACTACTTTATAATGTGAAGGTGCTTTTACAATAAACTCAGAAGTAGCTTTATCATGAGGATGGTCAACAATGGGTAACCAATGTCTTCCTCTATTCGGCCAGTTCTCATTAAAAAAACTACGATCACCTAATTTAGTAGCTCCAATTCTTAAACCATCAAAAGGAATACCATGGTATTGAATGGTAAATGTTAATGTTTGATTTAAAGTAGAAGGAGCTGGTAAACTAATAATAAGCTCATCGTTTTCATGTGTATAGTTCACAGCAGTATTATTAATACTCACTGCATCTACCACCATTCCTTTATTTTGTCTGGCTGTGGTTTTATTAATAAAATCAAGACGAAAATTTTTCATTCCCGCTTCTTTGAAACTAACCGTTACTAGTGTGGTTCCTGTAATTTCATTATCAGCATCAGATAAACTTAAATTAAATACATAATGTTTTACATCTATATTTTTATTAATAGGGTAGGTATCTGCCTTTGAAATATAAGGAGATACAATTAGTATTGCAGTTGTAAATAAATTAAATATTCTTTTCATTAGGTTAATAGTATTGTATTTTTTTTTAAAAATATTTTATATTAAATATCTTATTGTAGCGTTACTTTTTTCAAATAATAGCCTTTAGCATCTACCTCCGGAGGAGTTACAGCATTGACCATAATACCTTCACTAGGAATAAGGGTACGTGTAGTTTGTCCATTAGCTGTAATCTCAAATGGTAAAGGCATGAAGAAATTATTTTGTTTAATTTGGAATTTTTGAAAACCTACTTCTTTCACTGTTATGTCTAAAACGTTGGTAGTACGTAAGAAAAAATCAAAGAAAGGTTTTAAGTCTTTACCTGTAGCATTACTAAATAATTTTTCTACATCCATAGTAGTTACAAAATTGTCATAGGTAGTATTAGGGTCGGTAGATAATTTCTTTAAAGTAGGAAAGAAGATTTCATCTCCAATTAAGTATCTTAAACTATGCATGAAAAAAGAACCTTTCCCGTAAATATCTCCACCAGCATACACTTCTTCTTCTGTAATTTCATCACCCGCTGGTACAATGGCCTTTCTGTTTTTTGAATTACGTCTATGGCCTGCAATAATTTCATCATAAGCGGGTTGACCACCAATTTCCAACATCGCTAAGGCTTCAGCATAGGTACCAATACCTTCCTGAATCCACATATGGCCCCAGTCCTTATTGGTTACTTTATTGGCCCACCACTCATGTGCATACTCATGAAATAAATTGTCTGAATAATCTTGACCATTAATAGTTTTATATCTATACTTGTTATCAAAAGTAATCATGGTTTGATGCTCCATACCAGAGTTAGGTACTTCAGCAATCCCAATTTTTTCTTTGGCCCAAGGGTATTCCCCAAAATACTTCTCTAATATTTTATTATCTCTTTTTTTAGTTTCAATCACTTTTTTAGCATGCATCGTATCTACCTCTAATACATAATATTCAATAGGCACTTTATTACCAAGTGTAGTAGTTAACTCATCTTTGTATACTTTATACTTTCCTATATTAAAAACAATACAATAGTTACTAATCGTATAATTTGTTTTCCAAAAATAAGTTGACTTATTTTTCTTAGTATTTACATTCATTAATAAGCCTGGGCCAGCAACTACTAAATGAGAAGGCACTGTAATTTTTAAATCGGCTCCTTCATTCGGCTCATCACTAGGATGATCCTTACAAGGGTAATACATTTTTCCACCTTCCCCTTGAATATTAATAGATATCCAATCATTTCCGGCGCTATCTTTTTTCCAAGTAAATCCACCATCCCAAGGAGGCTTAACTGCCACCGGAGGTATACCACTATATTCAATGTACACTTTTTGATTACCTATTTCAAAACCTGAAGATGAACTTATAAATATTTTATCGTCATGTTGGTAGAAGGCGGTTGCTTTATTATTCACTTTAATTTTAGTAACCTTATATAAATGAATTAAATCAAGTAAAATAGTATCGGTTTTTCTAGACAAATTCAAACTTACTTCAGTGCTACCACTAATGGATTGTTTTGTAATATCCACCTCCAAGGCAATGCTGTAATGTCTAATATCCATAATAGCTTGTAAGGGATGTAATTTACCTCCAGAAGTAAGGTATAGAATATCTCTACTATTAATATTGTCATCATTTTGACTGAATGCTTGCAGTGATGGCATCGTTAAAATAAAAATTGTCAGCATTTTAAATAGCTTTAAACCGGACTGCTTTAGTTGTGTACTGAATTTCATTTATTTATATTTAATAAGTGTGCAAAATTTCCAATGACTAAATATAATTTTTTTAAAGCAGTATCCCTTCAATTTTATTACAATAATTTTCTATTTTGCAGTTAAGGAATTTCGTCTTAATCTATTCATAAGTATATGATATTCATTAATTTATATTCATTTAGAAAGTAATTAATTCAATATTTATCCACAAATAGCGCATTTAATAAACTACCTTCGCGTCACATTTACGTCATATGACATTTCAAGAATTAAATTTAAATACCCCTTTATTAAGAGCCATTGAGGAACTAGGTTTTAAGGAAGCCACCACTATTCAGCATAGGGTTTTTCCTATTGTTATGTCAGGTAGAGATGTATGTGGAATTGCACAAACAGGAACCGGAAAAACATTTGCTTATTTATTACCTTGTTTAAGACAATGGAAATTTGATAAAAATAAAGACCCTCAAATTTTAGTTTTAGTACCTACTAGAGAATTAGTCGTACAAGTAGTGGAAGCTGCTAATAAGTTAACACCTTATATGAGTGTGTCTGCAGTAGGTGTATTTGGAGGAGTGAATATTAATACACAACAAATAGCATTAGAAAGCGGGGCAGATATTATAGTAGCCACACCCGGAAGACTATTTGATTTAATCATGAACGGAGCATTTAAAACTAAAATGATTAAGAAATTAGTCATTGATGAAATGGATGAAATGTTGAACTTAGGTTTTAGAAAACAAATCACGAATATTTTAGAATTACTTCCTGCAAAAAGACAGAACTTACTTTTCTCAGCCACCATTACCGATGACGTAGAAAAATTAATGAATGATTATTTCATCGCACCCGTAAGAGTAGAAGCAGCACCAACAGGTACACCACTTGAAAATATTATTCAACATGCCTACGATGTTCCTAATTTTAACACCAAGGTTAATTTATTAGAGCTATTATTAAGTTCTAACGAAACCATGACCAAGGTACTTATATTCGCTGCTACCAAGGCTTTGGCAGATCAACTCTTTGAAAAGTTAAATGAAAAGTTCCCAGAAACAGTAGGAGTGATACATTCTAACAAAGAACAAAATCACCGTTTTAATACGGTTAAACAATTTAAAGCTGGCGTATATACTTATTTAATTGCTACCGATGTTATGGCAAGAGGTATCGATGTAGCTGAGGTTACGCATGTAATAAATTTTGACACACCCGATGTGCCAGAAAATTATATTCACAGAATTGGTAGAACAGGAAGAGCAGATAAAAAAGGTATTGCCATGACCTTTGTTACAGAAAAAGAAAAAGTTTTACAAAAAGGAATTGAAACTTTAATGAAGCAAGCCATTCCACATTTAGCCTTACCAGATGATTTAGAGATATCTAGCATTTTAACGGAGGACGAGAAGCCAAAAGTTAGAATGAAAATTATTCAAATTAAAGTGCCTAAGAAAGAAGAATCGGGTCCTGCCTTCCATGAAAAATCGGCCAAGAATAGTAAAGTGAATGTACGCAAGAACCGTAAAGAGATTATGCAGAAAAAATACGGTAAACCCATTTCAAGAGGAGGCAAGAAGTAATAGGCTCGAAAAAATTATTAGATAAAAATAAAAAGGCCCTTAAATTTCAGTAAGGGCCTTTTTTATATATTAAAATCTCTCAGTAGCAGCAAAGAAGAAATTTCCTTCAATTTGTGCATTCTCATCACTATCACTTCCGTGAACAGCGTTTTCTCCCATAGAAGCTGCGAAATTCTTTCTAATAGTTCCTTCTTCAGCTTGAGCAGGGTTGGTAGCACCAATTAATTTTCTAAAATCAGCTACTGCATTGTCCTTTTCTAATATAGCTGCCACAATAGGGCCAGAACTCATAAATGCTACTAATTCGCCATAAAAAGGGCGTTCTTTATGAATCTCATAGAATTGTCCAGCTTGTTCCACTGTTAATTTTGTCCATTTCATGGCTTTAACGGTAAATCCAGCCTTAATAATTTGGTCTAAAATAGCTCCAGTATATCCTTTTGAAGTGGCATCTGGCTTAATCATTGTAAATGTGCGGTTCATAGTTATTTTATTATTAGTTGCTAATTGCAGGCGCAAAATTACTGAAAAACATCTGATTTACGCTAAATTTGTGCCTCTATGCAAACAATTGAACAATTTTACCCCATTCTGAATCAACCTTTTAAGGCTGTAATTACATCACATCAAAAGCCAGATGGCGATGCGATGGGCTCTAGTTTGGGACTTTACCATTTTTTAAAGCAGTTGGGGCATGAAGTAACAGTTATTTCTCCTACCAATTGGGCTTCCTTTTTAGATTGGATGCCTGGCACGGATGAGGTGATTGACTTTGAAGCGAATAAAGAAAAAGCTACTAGTATTATACAGGCAGCCGATTATGTGTTTTGTTTAGACTTTAATATACTGCACCGAACAAAACATTTGGAACCCATTATTAAAGATGCCAAAGCACTTAAAATATTGGTGGATCATCATCAACAGCCCGATACGCCTTCCTTTGCCTATGGTATTAGTGATGTGATGATGAGCTCCACTTGTGAAATGATTTATAATTTCATCGTAGCATCGGGGCATAGTAATTTAATAAACTTAGATATTGCTGCTTGCTTGTATACAGGCCTTATGACCGATACAGGTTCTTTCCGTTTCCCATCCACTTCAGCTTCAGTACATAAAATTGTAGCGCACTTAAAAGAATTAGGTTTACAACATTCCCCAATTCATGAAAAAATATATGATAATTCTTCTGAAGGAAGATTAAAATTCATGGGTAATGCCTTTTTAAATAGAATGACGGTGATTCCAGAATTAAATACCGCCATCATGGCTATCCCTAAAACCGATATATATAAGTTTGAATTAAAAACAGGGGATACAGAAGGATTGGTTAATTATTTGTTATCAATTGAAGGCATTAAGCTAGCCGCTATTGTTATTGACCGTGAAGAAGAAAGAAAATGGAGCTTTAGGAGCAAAGGTAACTTCGATGTTAATATATTTGCACGCACTCATTTTAAAGGGGGAGGCCATGCCAATGCGGCTGGGGGAAGATCTTCAAAAACAGTGGAAGAAACCGCAAGCGATTTTAAAACCATCATAAAAGAATATAAATCACAATTAACACAATTAAAATAAAATGATAAAATCAAGTTTAAAGTTAGTGGCTGCTATTGTCTTGTTTGCAAGTTGTAATCAATACGAAAAAGCCCCCTCTGGTATGCCTTACAAAATTACACACGGTACTGGTAATGAAAAATTATTGCAACAAGGCCAGTTCGTTAAATTAAATGTAGAGTACAAGTTAAAATCAAAAGACACTACATTAAGTTCAACTTTTGGTGTAATACCTGTTTATTTCCCTATTGATACTGCTCGTTTAGGCAAGTATACATTTACTGAAGTAATTATGAAATGTAGAAAAGGAGACAAGGTTGAATTCTCTTTAAGCATTGATACTTTAGTAAGCATGAAAGTGTTACAATTAAATGAAGTATTTAAAACTAAAGATATCATTTTAGGTAAAGCCGAAATTGTAGACGTATTCACTGACGTTAAATTAGTTGATGCCGATTACAAGAAAGAGCAAGACAAAGAAAAAGCAAAAGAAATTGGCATTATTGCTGCTTACTTGGCTAAAAATAAAATCACTGCTGTACAATCACCAGAAGGTGTATTTGTAGTAACTAAAGAAGCAGGAGATGCTACCAACAGAATTGATTCTACAAAAGTGGCTAGCGTATTTTACAAAGGATATACATTAAAAGGGGAAGTATTTGATTCAAACATGAAACCTAACGATCCTACTGCTAAACCGTACGATGTAAGAGTAGGAGCAGGTAGTGTAATTCCGGGTTGGGATATTGGATTGAAATTTTTCGGTAAAGGAGGAAAAGGCGTTATATATATACCAGCTATGTTGGCTTATGGCCCTCAAGCAAATGGTGTCATCAAAGCTTATGATAACCTAGCTTTTGATATTGAAATTAAAGATGTAACTGCTGCGCCAAAAGCAAGCACGATTGCACCTCCACCGCCGCCACCGCCAGCAATGCAAAAATAATAAGTAGAAAAAATAATTTATAGAAAAGTATAAATTAAATAATTAAGATTTTTTGAATTCAAAAAATGCTTCTCCTAACAAGAGGAGCATTTTTTATTGTAGATAGGGTAGTAATTGAATTATTTCAGCAGCTTCTTTAACATCATGTACTCTAAGAATATCAGCACCCTTTAATAAAGCCACTGTATTTGCCACGGTAGTTGCGTTTAAGGCACCCTTTGATTCAATACCTAATGTTTTATATAAACTCGATTTTCTGGATGCCCCCAATAAAATAGGAAGCTCCAACATTTTTAATTCATTAATTTTTTTAACTATCGTAAAATTCTCCTCTACTGTTTTTCCAAAACCAAAACCAGGGTCAATAACCCAATGATTAATCCCATATTTTGATAATAATTTCTTTTTAGTTTGGAAATAACTTATAACTGTTTCTAAAATATCTTCTCTTGTTTCCACTTTATGCATGCTGTCTATTCCACCCGTTAAATGCATGCCAATATAGCCTGCATTATTTTTAGCAACCACTGCTAATATACTTTCATCAAAAGCGCCACAACTAATGTCATTAATAATATGAGCGCCCGCTTTTAAAGCAGCCTCTGCCACTGAAGCATAAAAAGTATCCACAGATATAAGTTGTTTTGGAAAAACTTGGGCAATGGCTTCAATGTAGGGAATGAGTCTTTCTATTTCAATTGCTGCACCCTCCATATTAGCACCTGGCCTAGTACTTTGTGCACCTATATCAATAATGCTTGCGCCTTCTTGAATAAATAAATGGGCCTGCGCTAAAGCGCTTTCAATATTAGCATGACGGCTAGCTTCATAAAATGAGTCTGGCGTTAGGTTTAAAATACCCATTACCTGGGGGCTACTAATTTTCCATTCTAGTTCTTTGGCAGGTATTTTAAACATGATTTTAATTTAAGCTTAATTGATTATCTTGCAGTGGTTCAAAGATATTAATTAACAAAGTAATCGGACGAAATTTAATGAGTCAAACTTCCACACAATTTGATCAAGCCATTGCCTCTTGCAGTGAAATTTTTATTAAAAAAACAAAGGATTATGGCACTGCCTGGAGAGTACTTAGAATTATCTCTGTGGTAGACCAAATTTTTATAAAGGCCTTACGCATTCGAACCATTCAAGATTTAGGTACCCAGAAGGTAGAAGACGATATTCAATCTGAATTCAAAGGCATCCTTAATTATGCCATTATTGGTTTAATTCAATTAAAACTAGGCGACCCTAAAGTAGACGAACTTCCTGTTGACCAAGTACAGTCTTTATATCATGAAAATGTACTCTTCGCTAAAACTACTATGATGGACAAAAATCATGACTATGGAGAAGCTTGGAGAGATATGAGTCAAGAAAGTTATGCCGATTTAATTTTAATGAAATTAATGCGCATTAGACAAATACTTACCAACGATGGTAAAACCCTTATTAGCGAAGGCATTGATGCTAATTTTGTAGACATCTTAAATTATTCAGCCTTTGCCTTAATACAAATGGCTGAAGGAAAACATTAAAAAAATGGTATGCAAAACTTCCTAAAAACTTTACGCTGGTCGGTAGGTTTACTTTTTATTTTTTCTGGCTTAATTAAAGCCAATGACCCCTTAGGCCTTAGCTATAAAATGCAAGAATTTTTTGATGTTTGGGGTGTCCAATTTTTAACTGATTATACTTTAGGTTTTGCCTTGGTGATGAATGCCCTTGAAATTGTAGCAGGTATTGCCTTAATTGTACAATTTCCATACAAGCAAACACTTTGGTTACTATTAGGGCTTATTGTATTTTTTACTTTTCTTACAGGCTATGCTTTATTTTCTGGAAAAATTAAAACCTGTGGCTGTTTTGGCGACTGCATTCCTTTAACACCCAAGACCTCCTTTATCAAAGACATTGTACTTTTAGTTTCAATTGTCATTTTACTATTAAATATTAAAAAAGCCAAGTCCAATACCCATAAATATGTAGGCATTTTTGTGTTACTACTTACTACTTCAGCCGTAGGTTACGGTCAATATTATGTACTTGCACATTTACCTATTATTGACTGCCTGCCTTATAAAGTGGGTAATGACATTGTAGAGAAAATGAAAGAACCTGAAGGAGCTATAAAAGATAGTGTTTCTATACAAATGGAATTTGAAAAGGCTGGAAAAATATATTTTTTTGATGCTAACCACTTCCCTGAAAATTTTGATTCTACCTATGTATATAAAAATAGAAAAGAGGTAGTGGTGAGAAAAGGAAATGGATTATTACCCGCCATTGTAGATTTTGAAATAACGAATGTAAATGGGGAAGATACTAGTAAGGCTTTATTCTCTAGCGAAATTCCTTATGTACTGGTTTTAGCAGGTAAGATTGAAGCCACTGTACCTTGGGAGAATTTGCTTTCTTCTTTGCACAAAAAATATAAGTTAGTATATATTGTAACAGCTGATAAAGCAGGTGCTCAACAGTTTTTAGCTAAAGAAAATATTTTAATAGGGGATATTACCATGCTTAAAACTGCTGCCCGTGTTTGGCCAAGTTTACTTGTCATGAATGGTTCTACTATTATGCAAAAAACAAGCTACATCGATTACTTAGGAAACTAACTTCCAAATAAATTAATTGTAAAAGTTTAATTTAGAATAATAAAATTAGATAGAGTAAAGTTTAATTAGAATATTTAAGTATAATAAGAATAGTGCTTCTTATTTAATAATGACTTCAGTGATAGTATTTTCACCCATCTTTTCATTCACCCTTTCTATTATTTGTACTTTTTGAAAACCTAATTCGTTTTTCAAAGGGCCTACACTGGTTTGTATAAACAACTTTTGATTAAATATGTAAATTTTGTCGGTATACTTTGTAATAGTCACGCCCATTAATTCTAGCCAAACAGTTTCTATTTCAGCAGAACGAATGCCATTTTTTAATTTACTTCCTTGTACAAAGTTCTTAAGTGCTTCACCCAATTTAAATGTTCCCATAGAGGACACAATTTAGGGCTAATTATAGTTGTATCAACTGATAATCGGCTAAATATTTTCCTAATAAGTCGTCCATACGATCCTTGTGGGTATCGGTTATAAATACTTGACCATCGGTGGAATGGCTTACCCAGTCTAATAACTGAATCATTCTTTGCTCATCTAGTTTTTCAAAAATATCATCCATTAATAAAATAGGAGAAAAGCCTTTATGTCTTTTTATACATTCCCATTCTGCGAGTCGAATAGCAAATAATAAGCTTTTTCTTTGGCCTTGAGAGGCCTCTTGTTTAAAGGGTTGTCCTTGTATAGTAATAATTAAATCATCCTTATGAATACCTACAGTGGTTCTTTGAAGTACACTGTCTTTGGAATAAGCTTCATCTAATAAATCATTAAATGAATTTGTATGTAGTTTAGATTCATATTCAATATGAATTTTATCATTGTTTTTGGCTAAGTGATTATACAAAACAAAAATTTCTGGCAGTAGGTCGTCTAATAATTGTTTTCGATAGGTGTAAATAGGCATTCCATTTTCTATCAATTGAACATTCAAAGTTTCTAATAAGACAGGGTCTATACTTCCCGTCTCTGCCGCTTGTTTTAATAAACTATTTCTTTGCTGTAATACTTTATTATACTGAATTAAATATTTTAGATAGTCGGGGTAAATTTGGCATAACAAACTATCCATTAATTTTCTACGTTCCTCACTATTACCCGTAATTATTTGAACATCGTCGGGGGCTATCATCACACAAGGAATTTTACCTAAGTGTTGGGATAGTTTCGTGTATATAATTTCATCAAAATAAAATTCCTTTTTTAAAGTTTCTCTTATAATACAAGTTACAGGTACTTCTGTTTTATTAATAGTATAAAGTCCTTCAATACGCAAACCCTCATAAGCATGGTGTACATTTTGGGCATCGGGTCTATTAAAATAACTTTTGGTAAAGGATAAATAATAAAGGGCATCTAAGACATTGGTTTTCCCTGTTCCATTACTGCCCACGATACCCACAATACGATGTGTGAATTCAAATTGCTTTTGAACGTAATTCCTAAACTGGACTAATTTAAGTTGTTGAATGCCCACCATGACTGCAAAATACAAAGGGAATGGTTTCCTCCCTTTAAAATTCAAGAAAAGGATGTAATTTTATTAAAATTTATAGCATGACGCTTATTAGTGAGCAACAGCTTCCCAGTATCATAAAAAGACTGGCACATCAGATTTTAGAAACTTATCCTGGTTTAACCAATGCCGTTATTGTAGGTTTACAACCTAGGGGGGTATTCTTAAGCGACCGTATTGTAGCCGCCTTACACCAAGAACTTCCAGCAGACCAAGTACTTTATGGGAAATTGGATATTACTTTTTATAGAGACGATGTTAGAAGAGATTTACACTTAGCCAAGGCCACCGATTTACCCTTTAGTATTGAAGGCAAAACGGTGATTTTAATAGACGATGTACTATTTACCGGCAGAACCATCAGAGCAGCCCTAGATGCCTTACTTTCTTTTGGCAGACCCTCTAAAGTAAGTTTATGTGTACTCGTAGACCGCAAGCCCAGCAGGGAATTACCTATTCAACCCGATTTTACCGGTAAGGAAATGGTAGATATCAGTCCTTATAAGGTAAAAGTGAGATGGAAGGAGAATGATGGAGTGGACGACGTTATTTTATTGGTTGATTAGAAAAATTTATACTAATTTTGTTTTTTAATGGCACTAACTACCAAACATCTTCTTGGTATCAAGGACCTCCAAACTGAGGATATCCAACTTATTTTATCTACCGCTACTCAATTCAAAGAAGTTTTACAAAGACCTGTTAAAAAAGTTCCTACTTTAAGAGACGTTACTATTGTGAATCTTTTTTACGAGAATTCCACCAGAACTAGAATTTCTTTTGAACTAGCTGAAAAACGCTTGTCTGCTGACGTAGTGAACTTCACTGTTTCAAATTCCTCAGCTGCCAAGGGCGAAACATTACTTGATACTGTTAATAATATTCTTAGTATGAAGGTAGATATGGTGGTTATGCGCCATAGTGCTTCCGGAGCACCCCATTATTTAGCCAAACATATTAATGCAGCCATTATAAATGCAGGAGACGGAATTAACGAACATCCTACACAAGCTTTATTAGATGCTTTTTCCATGCAAGAAAAAACTGGAAAATTAGCGGGCTTAAAAGTGGCTATCATTGGAGACATCATGCATAGCAGGGTTGCTTTAAGTAATATTTATTTACTGAAGAAAATGGGAGCAGAAGTAATGGTCTCTGGGCCACCTACTTTAATCCCCACCTATTTACAAAAAGCCATGGATGTTCGTGTGGAATACAATATCGACAAAGCCTTGGCTTGGTGCGATGTAGCCAATGTACTTAGAATTCAATTAGAGCGGCAAAATCAGCCTTTATTCTCTTCTTTAAGAGAATATAACCTAGCATATGGTATCACTAAAAATAGACTAGACAAACTCAATAAGGAAATAGTGATTATGCACCCTGGCCCTATTAATAGAGGTGTCGAAATTGACAGTAATGTGGCAGATAGCCCACACTCTATCATTTTAGATCAAGTAGAAAATGGGGTAGCCGTTAGAATGGCTTGTTTATACCTTTTAACAGGTAGATCCAACCCTTCTTAATTTCTTATTTGGTCTTAATCTCTTTTTTCCTAACTATTTTCTTACTTTTAAGCCATGCAAAGAACCTGCCTATTTCCTGGAACATTTGATCCTGTAACCTTAGGTCATATCGATATTATTGATAGATCCTTACCCTTATTTGATAAAGTGGTGGTAGGTATTGGTATCAATGCTTCCAAGGATCCTATGTTTACAGCAGATCGGAGAAAACAGTGGTTTGAAGAAATTTATAAAGACCAACCCCAAGTAGAAGTAGCTATTTATGATGGACTCACTGTAAAGTTTTGTCAATCCATTGGTGCTAAATTTATTTTAAGAGGCATTCGCTATGTAAGCGATTTTGAATATGAAAAAACCATTGCCGATGCCAATCGCACCATGGATAGACATATTGAAACTATCTTTTTAACAGGCGAGCCCAAATACACTTCTGTAGCTTCTACGATTGTAAGAGATATTATTAGAAACGGGGGAGACGCTTCTCCTTTCTTACCAGAAGCGGTTATTAAAAGTTTGAATAAATAGAAGCTTAGATATAAAAGCTTAAATATAAAAGCTTAAATAAATAAACAAGCGCTTACATTAGCAAAACTTAGTTTAAAAACTTACTGATTTATTTTTAATCGGTAGGCCTCTATTACTTCTAGTATAGTTGGATAGGTTTGTTCTAAACAATATTTAGCCGTTGCTAAAGAATGCCATTCTATTTTTTCAATATCTTCTGAACTTTGTGGTTTGCCTTTTTGCATATCTGCAATAGTCATATGAAACCAATAAGTGCGTTTAACGACTTCCTCTTGTAAATATTTATCAAAATAAAGATGATTCGTGAATTTTAATAATTCATGTAATTTGATATTTTGAATGCCGGTTTCTTCCTCCACTTCTCTAATGGCGCAGGTTTGTATGGTTTCGCCTTCATCTAATTTTCCCTTGGGTAAATCCCAAAAACCCCTTCTAAATATCCATAAAATTTCTCCTTGTGCATTTATAACTAGGCCACCAGCTGCTATTATTTGTTTGGGCATAAAAATGTGTATAGTATTTAGTAAGTCCTGAAGTGAATCTAGCAATTTGACTTTAAATTTGC
>JBBAJX010000006.1:0-78436 GCA_040403885.1 Sediminibacterium sp.
GGCGTGCTTCGTGGTGAAATGTAGTTTACTCATAATTCTTTTGTTTTAATGAGGCTGCGCTATCCCGTCAGCCATAAAATATCCCTGTTTTATAAGGGAGGGCGAAGGTAAGGGGGGATTTTGAGTTTTCCCAATAATTTGGGCTTTGTTTTTATATCGCATCTTTGTAACTAATTGATTATCAATAATATTTTTGTATCGCAAAATACATGATACTAAATAGGTACTGAAAATCAAGTAGTTATAAATTAATGGCTACTCATTAGACCAAAGTTTTGAGCCTGGATTAACCGGTTTTTGGCAATTCTAGCCTATTTTTAAGCAGATTCTTAGAAAAGGATGTCACTATATATATGTATCAAAAATTTCAAGCCAGTCAAATTTTTACCGGAACCGAGCTTTTGGAGGACCAGCTGGTTTTAATCACCCAAAAAGATGGGACCATTGAGGCCTTGGTAGGAATAGAAGATGCCGGAGATGAAGTGCAAAATTTCGAGGGCATACTTACACCAGGATTTATTAATGCACATTGCCATTTAGAACTATCGCACATGAAGGGCATGATACCTGCGCATTCAGGATTACAAGAATTTGTAAAACAAATAGTGGCTTTGCGAAAAGTAGAGGATGCAACCATTCAAGAGGCCATTGCTTCTGCAGAAGATGAAATGTATAAAAATGGAATTGTAGCAGTGGGAGATATTTGCAATACAGTTGATACACTTGCGATAAAACACAAACACAAACTAGATTATTATAGTTTTGTGGAGTTATACGATTTAGATCCAACCAGGTCTGATGATAAAATAAATGCGGGTTTAAAAATACAAGAAGCTTTTGAACAAAATTGTGTGCGCGCTTCATTGGTACCACATGCTCCTTATTCGGTGAGTTTTAATTTATGGAAATTACTATCCAATTATTTTGGTGCGCATACTATTACCATGCACAATCAAGAAACGATGGATGAAAATGAATTCTTTGAAAATAAATCGGGTTCCTTTTTAGGCATGTACGAAAGAACAAAAGTATCGCTAGATTTTTTTGAAGCCACAGGACTCAGTAGTTTGCAATCGGTGCTACCTTATTTTAAAAAAGCAGCTAGAAGTATTTTAGTACACAATAGTTTTACAAGCAAGGAAGATATTCATGCTGTTCAAAAAGAAATGCCCAATAGCTTTTGGTGTTTATGTCCCAATGCGAACCAGTATATCGAAGAAACGATGCCCCCTATTGAATTACTTCGTGCAAATGGGGCTGAGATAGTAATTGGAACCGATAGTTATGCAAGTAATTGGTCTTTAAATATATTAGATGAATTAAAAACCATTCAAAAACATAATCCATCCATTCCACTGGCGGAAATGCTGGGCTGGGCTACCATGAATGGGGCGCGGGCTTTACAAATGGAAAAAGGATTGGGTAGTTTCGAAAAAGGTAAAAAGCCTGGGGTTGTTTTAATGGAGGGTGTTGATACCAATGGACTTCTTTCAAAAACAAGTTCTGCCCAACGACTTATTTAATAACTTTTTCTACTTACTAATACAAATTCGGATAGTCTGTAATAATTCCATCCACCTTTAATTGAATTAAAGTATTTATCTCTTCTTTGGTATTGACCGTCCAAGGAATGACCTGAATATTTTTTTGATGACAATAGTCAATCATGGCTTGGTTTACATATTTATATTCAGGGCTATAAATAGTTGGCTGAAAACCTAGTAGTGCTATTTGCTTTTCAGCATTAGCAGAAGCTTCGCCAAATACTAAATAGGATGTTTTAATACTTGGGTATTTTTCGTGTAGTACACGCAGTGGCCTTAGATCAAAACTTTGTAAACTAGTTCTATCCAAAATATTTTTCTTTTCTAAAGTACTTACTACTAATTCTACAAACTCATCGGGACCTGGATGTTCAATTCCATCTTTTCCTTCCACTGATTTTATCTCAATATTATAATTCATTTTTCTACCGGTAATCTTCGACTTTGTTTCCACGCTATCTATTAAACTAGCAAGTGTTGGAATAGATGCCGCTAATTTTTTTTGACCCGTAAACCCAGGATGTGTTTTTAAACCCACATCATATTTTTCTAAAGCAGCATAATCCATTTGATAAATAATATTTTTATTAAGTTCGCTTGCTTTAATAAAACTTCCATCGGGCTTGGTGGTTATTAAAGGATTTAAAATAGGATCATGTGAAACCACTACTTGTTTGTCCTTGGTAATAGCTAAATCCATTTCAAGGGTGGTCACCTTTGCATTATCCATTACTGCTAACATAGCCGCAATTGTATTTTCAGGCATTAAGCCCCTGCCTCCACGATGTGCTTGATAGTCGATTTTCATTTTTTTAATAGCAGTAGGTTGAATGATAGAACAACTAGTAAATGCGCCAAGCATAAAAATGGCAGTACTGATTAGGTTAAATTTCATAAGCTATATTACGACAAAGCTATCTAATTTTCGTAGCTTGTAGTATTAAATGCTCTTTATGTCTTTCCCAATTTTATTCGGCATCATTGCTATTTTAATTATTATGTGGCGCCGACATCGTAATAGTAGAAATAACGACTAAATACTCACCTTAATACTTCCTGTAAAATAGGTAGCGATTTAATTTCACTAAATTTTTTATAATGCCAACTGAGTGATAACTGAAAGAGTTCCAATATTTTTTTTCTTTGTGTGCCGCTTAAAACGATAGTATCTAAATCGTTATAAAATTGTACTTGTAAAAAACTAGAGGCCGTTTGCGCTTCAAGGCCTTCTAAAAAATAAGGATGCGAGGGAACCTTTTCTACAAACTGCCCTTCTCTTACATCTAATACCGGAGTGGTAGCGCTATATTTTCCTTGTAAGCCAAAACCCATATTTTGACTTAAATGAATTAAAAAATAAATAGGTAGGTTGCCCACCAAACTAGGACCACCTTTGTCTAATTGTTTAAAAGTATCTTCTATTAAATAAAATAATTCTGGATGCGGTTCGGGTTGCATAGTTTGTTGCAAGACCTCTACAATATAAGTAGCTACTGCATTGCGCAGTACATCGGAATACACATTTTGATACACAAAGTCCCAGCTCACCTCCTTTACCATTTGCAATTGCTTCATAGGTGAATGATAGACTTCCATTTGTAAAATAGCGGCGGGTTGATAAAATACGCCCTTGTTCGCTCCTTTTTTACTCGTCACTCTCACCCCTTTGACCATGTATTGTTGCACACCAAAAAGTTCGGTATAGGCCGTCATAATAATACTCGTATCGCCATATTTTGTGACGCGTAAAACAATACCCTTGGTGTTATGTAACATAATTATTTATCAGACACTCTTAAACTGTTGCAAAAAGCGCAAGTCGTTTTGAGAGTACAAACGTAAATCGTTTACTTGGTATTTTAATTGCGCAATTCTTTCTACGCCCATACCAAAAGCAAAGCCAGTATACTTTTCAGGATCAATGTCAAAGTTTTTTAACACATTCGGATGCACCATACCACTTCCTAAAATTTCTACCCATCCTGTATGCTTGCAAATATTACATCCTTTACCAGTACATATTTGACAACTAATATCCATCTCCGCACTAGGTTCTGTAAAAGGAAAATAACTTGGGCGGAACCTTACTTTCACCTCTTTTCCAAACATTTCTTGTACGAAAAAATAAAGTGTTTGTTTTAAATCTGCAAAGCTTACATTTTCATCAATGTATAAACCTTCTACTTGATGAAAGAAACAATGCGCTCTTGCTGAAATAGTTTCATTACGGTACACCCGCCCTGGACAAATCACACGAATAGGTGGCTTCTGCGTTTCCATCACACGCGCTTGTACACTTGATGTATGCGTTCTTAATAACCATGCCGCATTCTCATCAGTGGCTTCTTGTACATAAAAAGTATCCTGCATATCACGCGCTGGATGATCGGCAGGTAAATTCATCGCACCAAAATTATGCCAATCATCTTCTATCTCTGGTCCTTCTGCAACAGCGAATCCTAATGTTTTAAAAATAGACACCATTTGATTGCGCACTAAATTCAAAGGATGTCTGGTACCTACTGTAAATTCATCGCCCGGTAAACTTGTATCAATAGAGGCATCTAATGTGCTGGTATCTCCTAAGGCAGCCACCAAGGCTTCTAGTTTTTCTTCTGCTGCAACCTTAAAAGCATTTAGTATTTGTCCAAATTCTTTTTTCTGCTCGTTAGGCACCGATTTCATCTCCCCCATCATATTTTTTACCAAACCTTTGGTTCCCAAGTATTTAATTCGGAAAGCTTCCACCTCGGCACTGGTCGTAGCCACGGTGTTTTGGATTTCTTGAGTGATGGTTTGAATTTGTTGTATCAGTGGCTCCATGGTACGAAGATAAAATAAATCCTTACATTTGTTACTCGAGAAGTAATAAATACATGGAATACAATACAGCAAGAAGCTTAATGGGGATGAGAGAGTATGGCCGTCACGTTCATAAGATGGTTGACCATTTAATGACTATTGAAGATCCTGCCAAAAGACTAGAACAGGCGCAGGTAGTCATTGAACTAATGGGCTTTTTGAACCCTCAGCTAAAGAATATCGAAGACTACAAGCATAAATTATGGGATCACCTGTTTTTTATGAGTAATTTCCAATTAGACGTGGATAGCCCTTATCCCATTCCAACTAAGGATACCTATAAGCAGAAGCCCGACCCCATTCCCTATCCAAAGCGTAAAATTAAATATGCCCATTTAGGTAAAAACCTAGAATTGGTGATTGATAAAGCCATGGCTGAACAAGACCAAGAGAAAAAAGCAGGTTTTGCGCACGCTATTGCACATTACATGAAACTCGCTTATAGTAACTGGCATAAAGAATTAGTACAAGATGATACGATTAGAGGAGAGTTAAATGCCATTACCGGTGGTGAACTTGAATTTAGTAATACCCCTTATATCAAACATCGCAATCAAAATTTTGAAAGAGATGAGTACCGTCCAGCAGCAGGGCGTTGGCAGGGCAATCGCAATAATAATAATCGCGGTGGACGCGGACCAAGCGGACCAGGCGGTGGTGGCGCCGGACGCAACAATAATAACCGCAACTTTAAGAAACGTTTTTAATTAAGTTTTGAAATAGTAAAATGAGTTCATTCGAAGTCATAGGAGGTAAAGCACTTAAAGGAAGTATTACCCCACAAGGCGCTAAAAACGAAGCCTTACAAATTTTGTCTGCAGTAGTATTAACTGCAGAGCCTATTACCATTTCAAATATTCCAGATATTGTTGATGTCAATTTACTAATAGAGTTATTAGAGGCGATGGGCGTAAGTGTTGAGAAATTAAAGGAAGGTGAATACCGTTTTCAAGCAGATAAAATTGATCCTAGTTATTTAGCCTCAGATGATTTTAAAACCAAGAGTGGAAGACTGCGCGGTAGCGTTATGTTGGCGGGTCCTATATTAGCAAGATTTAAAAAAGCTTATTTACCTAAACCAGGTGGAGATAAAATTGGAAGAAGAAGATTAGACACGCATATTATTGGTTTTGAAAAATTAGGTGCTACCTATGCATATGATGAAAAGCTAGCCTGCTTTACTTTAAGCGCAGATAAACTAGTAGGCACTTATATGTTATTAGAAGAGCCTTCCGTAACAGGAACTGCGAATATTCTAATGGCTTCGGTACTTGCTGAAGGCGTGACTAGTATTTACAATGCAGCCTGTGAGCCTTATATACAACAGCTTTGCTTGCTATTAAATAATATGGGTGCAAAAATTACAGGTATGGGTAGTAATTTATTATGCATCGAAGGCGTAACAAAATTAGGCACCGCCACGCATAGAATTTTACCAGACATGATTGAGATTGGTTCATTCATTGGACTGGCTGCCATGACCAAAAGTGAAATCACTATTAAAAATGCGGGGGTAGCACATTTAGGAATTATTCCAGAAAAATTTCGTTTATTAGGAATAGATTTTTCTATTCAAGGAGATGATATTTATATTCCTTCACAAGATATTTATGAGATACAAACTTTTATGGATGGTGGTATCCTAACTATTTATGATAACCCATGGCCAGGCTTTACCCCCGATTTATTAAGTATTGTTTTAGTCACTGCCATTCAAGCAAGAGGTAGTGTACTGATTCATCAAAAAATGTTTGAGAGCCGTTTGTTTTTTACAGATAAATTAATTGATATGGGGGCACAAATTATTTTGTGTGACCCACACCGTGCCACCGTCATTGGATTGGCGCGTAAATATCCACTGCGTGGTATAACCATGAGCAGCCCTGATATTCGCGCTGGACAAGCCTTGCTGATTGCCGCACTAAGTGCAGAAGGGAAAAGCACCATTCAAAATATTGAACAAATTGATAGAGGCTATCAAAATATTGATACCCGATTACAAGCATTAGGAGCGCAAATACAAAGAATAAAGTAATTAAAATAAAGAACCCCGATATTGAAAAAATACGGGGTTCTTTTTTAAAAATATTTTATGAACGAGCTAGAACTTGGCAGGAGTGCCCGCCTTCGGTATACTCTTTTTAATAAAGGCTCTAAGGTGATCATTGCTAGTCGCTAAATCTTCTTTGCGCAAATACATCATATGTCCACTACGGTATCCTTCCCAAAACATTCTGTCTTGAATTTTTCCAGCTGGATCCATTTGCCACATATTATATTTAGCATTGAAATAATCGCAAGCGCCATCATAATAACCCGATTGCACTAGTAAATGTAAATACGGATTTTGCATCATGGCTTGACGTAAGTCATCGCCAGAATGGTTATTGGTATTGTCCCAAGGGAAGGTAGGACCAAAAATATAATAGTTTAAATCGGTCTTATAGCCCAATTCATCTCTTAGATACATATTAATTGCAGGGGTAAAAGAATGTTCCCAAGAAGTAAGCTCTGCATTGTAATCGGGCTTATCTCCCGCATCTAATTTATCAATACCAATATAACGAGAATCTAAACGACCCACTGTTTTTCCTTTATCGCGTAATAGTTCTTTCCAGAAATAATCAAAAGGAATAGTCATACTATAACGCGTTACTTCAGTTTCACCAATACCAATATAACGGGCTAGTTTTTTGATCACTTCTTTTTTCTTATCTGCATTTAAAACACCCCCTTGTGCAATGGCTGGCATTAATTCATTCACTGTAAAAGCTTCTACTTCTGGTAAGTAAGCAGTTAAATCTTTGGATTGTAAATCGGCTGCTAATTTTTTATGATACCATGCAGTAGCCGCCATGTATGGAACGCGCAAAGCCGCACTGGTTGGGCCTTCACGCTTAATACCTAAATCGGTGGGTGATACTAATATCACACCATTTAAATACATCCAATGTCTGTTTTGCAATTCTAAAGACAAACCAGATACACGCGTCGTACCATAACTTTCTCCAATTAAAAATTTAGGCGAAGCCCAACGTTTATTTCTTCCAACAAATGTATTAATCCAGTCTGCTAAATATTTTATATCGGCGTTCACTCCAAAAAATTTAGAAGTAGGCACTGCTTTATCTAAAATACGAGAGAAGCCTGTGTTCACTGGATCGATGTACACAATATCTGCAGCATCAATAATTGAATTAGGATTTTCTTCAAAACCATAAGGTTGAATTGGATAACCTTCATCATCAATTTTTAATTTTTTAGGGCTGGTATAGCCTAAGTGCATCCAAACACTGGCGGTGCCCGGACCACCGTTAAAAGAAATAACCAAAGGACGTTCGTCTTTATTGGTTACATCGGTACGCTCATAGTATACATAAAATAAACCAGCAATGGCTTTTCCTTCATCATCCCAAACAGGCATGGTACCGGTCACCACTCTATAAGGCACTTTTTGTCCCTTGATAGTAATTTCCCCTTTATTTTCAGTTTTAGCTTCCAAAGAAAGCTCTCTTTTAAAACTTGGGTTTTTATCTTCCAATTTAGCGGCTGGTTTAGCAGCTGATTCTTCTACAGGTTTTTGTGCTTGCGCTATAAAGGCAAGTAGCACTAATAAATACGTAAATAGTTGTTTTTGCATAAGGCTATTATTAGTTTGAATTAATTTTTTCTACTGCTAAATATACATCATAATTAGATTTTCAACAGCCCCCAGTATAATTATTTATTTAGGTAGTATTTGTGTAATTTAGAGCGAAGAAAAATTACACCTCTTAAACCATAAAGGATGTCTGAAGCCCTCCATAAAGTTATTATTTTAACCGCTCCCTCGGGCGCAGGAAAAACATCTATTGCAGCACATTTATTAAAGCAAATGCCGCAGCTATCCTTTTCTGTATCGGCCACCACAAGAGCGCCAAGAGGCAATGAAAAACAGGGGGTTGAATATCATTTTATCTCTTTGGCTACATTTGAAGGGCATATCCATCAAAACAATTTTTTAGAATACGAAATGGTCTATGAAGGGGTTTATTATGGTACTTTACAATCGGAGTTAACCCGTATTTGGAATTTAGGAAAAACTCCTGTTTTAGATATTGATGTGAAAGGTGCCATTAGCGTTCATAAACAAATAGGGGCTAATTGTTTATCTATTTTTATTATGCCTCCCTCTATTGAAATTTTAAAAGAGCGCTTGGAAAATAGAAAAACAGAAACACCGGAGAGTTTACAAGTGCGATTAGATAAAGCAGCTTATGAAATAAGTTTTAGTAACCATTTTAACGCCATCATACAAAACAGTAATTTAGCCTTAGCTTGTAGCGAAACTGAAAAACTAATTACTACTTTTTTACAAAGATAAATTTCGATAGTACTTATTAAATTTTGTTATAAACTAATAAATAAATAAATTATGTCATTACAAGGAAAAACCGTTTTTATCACAGGCGGCAGTAGAGGAATTGGAAAAGCAATGGCTTTAAAACTAGCTGCAGCAGGGGCTAATATTGTTATTGCTGCAAAATCGGTAGAAGAAGACCCTCGCTTAGGAGGAACTATTTTTACAGCGGCTGCTGAAGTAGAAGCCCTAGGGGTAAAGGCATTAGCGGTGCAAGTAGATATTAGAGACGAAGCGCAAATTGCTACTGCGGTGAAATTGACAGTAGAAAAATTTGGAGGTATTGATATTCTTATTAATAATGCAAGTGCTATTCAATTAACAGATACCGCAAGCACGCTAAGTAAGCGATTTGATTTAATGCATAGCATCAATGTACGCGGTACTTTTTTAATGGTTCAACATGCGCTACCTTATTTAAGAAAATCGAATCATGCACATATTTTAACTTTATCGCCCCCTATTAATTTAGCTCCAAAATGGTTAGGACCCCATGTAGCTTATACCATTTCAAAATACAATATGAGTATGATGACCTTGGGTTGGGCAGAAGAATTTAAAGATGATAATATTGCTTGTAATTCTTTATGGCCTAGAACCACTATTGATACAGCAGCTGTGCGTAATTTATTAGGTGGACAGGCCTTGGCCAATATGAGTAGAACCACCGATATTATTACAGATGCAGCCTTCTATATTTTAAGTAAAGAAAAATTAGCTTACAGTGGAAAATTATTTACTGACGAAGAAGTGCTAGCAGCAGAAGGCATCACCGACTTAGCACATTATTCAGTAGTACCGGGTGCTAAATTATTTTACGACCTATTTTTATAATATTTATAAATTATTTTTTATTTCAATTTAAAGAAACAAGTATGAAAAGAATTTTAATGTTGGCATGCGTGCTATTTAGTTTACAAGTAATAGCGCAGAAGAAAAATAAAGTAGACCCTGCTGCACAACAAGTGAATGCGAATAAAGAAGCAGCACTTGCGGCTTTGAATGGTGCTTATGAAGCAGATAAAAAAACAGCCTTGCAAATATGGGAATATGCAGAAGTAGGCTATAAAGAAAATAAAAGTGCTGCCTTGCATGTACAAAATTTAAAAGCAGCAGGCTTTACAGTAGAAACAGGTGTTGCTGAAATACCTACTGCCTTTGTAGCTACTTATGGTAGCGGTTCTCCTGTGATTGGCATACTTGCAGAATATGATGCTCTTCCAGGTTTAGCGCAAACAGCTAGCCCAGCAAAAAATCCAATTGATGGTAAAAATGCAGGCCATGGTTGTGGTCATCATTTATTTGGCACTGCATCGGTAGGTGCAGGTATTGCGATTAAAGAATTGATTGCTTCAGGAAAACTAAAAGGAACTATTAAAGTATATGGTTGTCCTGCAGAAGAAGGTGGAAGCGGTAAAGTATATATGGTACGTGCAGGTTTATTTAATGGCGTAGATGCCGTGATACATTGGCATCCAGGAAATGCTAATGAAGTAACCATGACAAGTGCCTTGGCAAATAAGTCGGCAAAGTTTAGATTCTATGGTGTATCTGCGCATGCAGCTGCTTCTCCTGAACAAGGTCGTTCTTCTTTAGATGCAGTAGAAGCGATGGACAATATGGTGAATATGATGCGCGAACACGTTCCTCAAGAAACAAGAATACATTATATCATCACTAATGGTGGTAAGGCACCCAATGTAGTGCCTGATTTTGCAGAAGCCTATTATTATGTACGTCATCCAAAACGCAAAGAGGTGATGGACATTTTTGATAGAGTAGTTAAAGCTGCTGAAGGTGGTGCACTTGGAACAGGTACTACTATGAAGTATGAAATTATTGGTGGTACCCATGATTTATTATTAAACAGAACTTTAGCAGAAGTCATGCAAGCTAACTTAGAAAAAGTAGGAGGCGTTACTTATACAGAAGAAGAAAAAGCATTTGGTAAAAAATTACAAACAAGTTTTTTTAGTCAAGCACCCCCTATCGAAGAAGCGGCAACTATTAGACCTTTAAAAATAATTCCTGATGCAGGTGATGGTTCAACAGATGTAGGTGATGTGAGCTATGCCTTGCCCACTGTAGGTTTAAGCGCTGCTACTTGGATACCTGGCACACCTGCACATAGTTGGCAAGCGGTGGCTTGTGGTGGAACAGAGATTGGTACAAAAGGAATGCTAGTAGCCAGTAAAACAATGGCACTAACCGCCATTGATTTATTCAGTAATACGAATATTATTAAAACGGCTACTGAAGAATTTAATAAAGCAAAGGGTAGCTATAATTATAAAGCAATACTTGGCGACCGTAAACCAGCGTTGAATTATAGAGATTAAGTGCTATATTTCAAAAGCACTTAATCTGTAACATTCTCGGGGCGCATTTGAGGGAAGAACAACACATCTTGAATAGAAGGTTGGTTCAACATCATCATGCATAATCTATCAATGCCAATGCCAATACCAGAAGTAGGTGGCATGCCGTATTCTAGGGCTCTTAAAAAATCATGGTCAATAAACATGGCCTCATCATCGCCGCGCTCCATTAAGCCTAATTGCTCTTCGAAACGCTTGCGTTGATCAATAGGATCATTTAACTCCGTGTATGCGTTGGCTAATTCTTTGCCATTCACCATTAATTCAAAACGCTCCACTAAGCCTTCCTTGCTACGATGCTTTTTAGTAAGCGGACTCATTTCAATAGGATAATCAATGATAAAAGTAGGCTGTATATATTTAGGCTCGCTGGTCGATCCAAAAATTTCATCTATTAATTTACCCTTACCAATAGTAGGGGCTACATCAATATGTAATTTTTTACAAACTTCTCTTAAAGCTGCTTCGTCCATACCTGTAATATCAATACCCGTATTTTCTTGAATGGCCTCTATCATACTAATGCGTCTATAAGGTGCTTTAAAATTTATCGTTTTATCGCCCACTGTTAATTCAGTAGTGCCATGTAAGGTTATCGCAATTTTTTCAAATAGTTGTTCAGTAATTTCCATCATCCATAAATAATCCTTGTAGGCCGTATACCATTCCAAAACAGTAAACTCTGGATTATGCGTACGGTCCATTCCTTCGTTTCTAAAGTTTCTACTAAACTCATATACCCATTCAAATCCTCCAACAATTAATCTTTTCAAATACAATTCATTCGCAATACGCAAATAAAAAGGAACATCTAATGCATTATGATGTGTCGCGAAAGGCCTTGCTGCAGCGCCTCCTGGGATAGCTTGAAGTACCGGCGTGTCTACTTCTAAAGCACCACGACTATTTAAATATTCACGAATAGTAGCCATCAGTAAAGTACGCTTTACAAAAGTTTCTTTTACGGAAGGATTAATAATTAAATCGGCATAGCGTTGACGATATCTAAATTCAGGATCGGTGACTGCATCAAATACATTTCCTTGCTCATCTCTTTTCACTACCGGAAGTGGCTTTAAAGATTTTGCTAATAAAGTGACTGTGCTAGAGTGAACCGATGTCTCTCCTGTTTTTGTAATAAATACATAGCCAGTTGATCCAATAATATCTCCTAGGTCCATACCGTTTTTAGTAATCGCATCCCAATAAGACTTGTCTTCACCCGGGCAAATTTCATCTCTCTTTATATATAGTTGTAAAATACCCTTATCATCTTGTATTTTAACAAACATGACTTTACCCTTATCATTCACACTCATAATTCTACCCGCTACACAAACAGCGGCATAGTTTTCCTTATTTTCTTCGGTATAGTTTTCCTTAATATCATTAGAATAATGAGAAACGGGATATAAAGGAGCTGGGTAGGGATTAATACCCGCCGCCTCTAAATGCTGTAATTTTTCACGTCTTATAATTTCCTGTTCTGATAGCGTTTGACTCATTGATATTATATTATTACTGCAAAAGTAAAACTTAGCAGTCAATTAACGAAAGAAGCCTTCTTGAACGTCTTGGTGACTTAAACTAATTAAATCGCTTGGCTGCATGCCCGAGATAGTAAAACTACCTATTTGAGAGCGAATTAATCTAAGTACGGGGAAATTCACTGCAGCAAACATTTTGCGTACCTGTCTATTCTTACCTTCTGTAAGTGTAATTTGGGCCCAAGAGGTAGGGATATTTTTTCTAAATCGAATGGGCGGGTTTCTTTCAGGAACGGCTGGGTTAGCCTCTAACAGACTTAATACAGCAGGCTGGCTCTGATACTTAATTCCATTCACATTAATAGATACCCCCTTGGCGAGTGTCTCAATAGCCTCTACTGTTATAGCGCCTTCCACTTGAACCCAATATGTTCTTTTATGTTCAAAGCTTGGATGTAATAGTTGATGATTCATTTTGGTATCGTTTGTTAGAAACAATAAACCTTCACTATCATAATCTAATCTGCCAACGGGATAAACATCTTTAGCAACTTCAATAATATCTTTTAAGCATAATTTATTATCGGTCGAAGTGAACTGCGACAATACTTGAAAGGGTTTATATAATAAATAGTAGTTGCTCAATGTAGTAGTTCTTTTAATAACAAAGTCCCCCTGAATGCTCAAGAGGACCTCGTATATAGATGGGTTAGTAAGTACGGGAATCAGATTCCCTTCACAATATTAAATATACTTTTTTCTAATTCAAAAAATATTTTAAACAAATATTTTAACGTTATCCACAATTGGGCACAATTGACTATATATTAAAATTAAATTTTGGAATGATTTATTGAAGTTAATAAAAATATTTTCTTTGTTAATTTTTTTATTATAGGGCTGAAACAATGATGAATAAAGGATTTCAGAAGATGTCATTTTTACATGCTGCCCAGAATTATTTTACTTTTATTATAAGCTTATTATACAATAAGGGCTTCTTTTTAAAGAGAAATAGGTGAAAAAGATTTTTTTATAAAAAAGGGGTATTACCTTTGATTTAGGCCAAAAACATACTTATGAAGCTTTCTGCACCCATTTCGGTTAAATGGTTATCAACCCTAACCTCCGCTGAATTAATAGGTAATACCTCTTTAGAAATTACTGGTGTGAATGAAATTCATCAAGTGGAAAGCGGTGATATTGTCTTTGTGGATCATCCAAAATATTATGATACATGCTTACATAGTGCAGCTAGCTGTATCATTATTAATAATAAAGAGGTAGCCCTACCAGCGGGTAAGGCATTACTCTATTGCGAAGACCCCTTTGAAGCCTATATAAAAATTGTGCAGCACTTTAAACCATTGCAAATAAGTGATAACCCAATTCATGAAAATACAATCATTGGTGAGGGTACTGTAATAATGCCACATGTTTTTATTGGAGCCAATGTTATTATTGGAAAAAATTGCTTGATTTACCCTAACGTAAGCATATTAGCAGACACTATTATTGGGGATGATGTTATTATACAAGCAAATACGGTTATTGGCAGTGATGCCTTTTATTATAATACCAAAAAGAACCGTGCCGCCTGGTATAAAAAGCTACTAAGCTGTGGGAGGGTTATTATAGAAAATAAGGTGGAAATAGGGGCCTGCTGTACAGTGGATAGAGGCGTGAGCGGTGATACTATTATAGGTATGGGCACCAAAATTGATAACATGGTACATATTGGTCATGATACCCAAATTGAAGCCAACTGTTTATTTGCAGCTCAAGTGGGTATTGCGGGAGGGGTTAAAATAAAATCGGGTGTGACTATTTGGGGTCAAGCTGGGGTGAATAAAACATTAACTATTGGAGAGAACGCAGTGGTTTTATCTCAAGCAGCTGTTTTATCTAGTATTGAGGGCAATAAAGTATATATGGGATTCCCAGCAGAAGATGCTTCTATTAAAAGAAGAGAACTAGTTTGGATTCGTCGTATTCCAGCACTTTGGAAAAAAATAATGGAAAAAGAATAAAGAAGAGAGAATAATGTATTAAGCGTAATGATGAAAGTTATAAAGAGAATTATATAGAGAGAATAATTTACTTAAGCTGATGCAAGTCCGTTAATTCTTCACTTACTCTTTTTATAGTGGTATCCATACTACGATATTGAAAAGAAGGAAAAGCCTTTAAAAATTTCTCATTATTAAAATACACTTTGGCCTGTGCAGTAGCCGCTGTCTCTTTAGTAAGTAGTGGTGTTTTACCCGTAAATAAAGATTTAATAGCCTCTAATCTCCAAACAATGGCAGCTAATAAAGGTGTTACTTTTCTAGAAGGAGGTTTTTTAGTAAATGCATTGGCAATTTGCGTAAACACTGTTTGATAACTTAAGTTTTCTGCACTAATAATATAACGCTCACCCACAATAGGGCTATCCATTAATAATTGCATAGCGTCTACTACATCTAGTACATCTACAAAACCACTAATACCAGTAGTATACCAAGGGAACTGATTATAACTTGATTTAAAAATTTCTGATGAACCCTTGTTCCAATCTCCTGCGCCAAATATAATAACCGGATTTACAATAGCTATATTTAATCCCTCCGCCATCCCTCTCCATACTTCCATTTCTGCCAAGTACTTCGATTTACCATAAATACTATTACTTGTTTCAGGGGTCCAGTGCATAGTTTCATCAATAGGAGCATCTTCTCTAATTCTTCCGAGTGCCGCTACCGAACTTACAAATACAAGCTTTTCTACTTTTTTATCAATACAAATATTTACCAGATTCGCCGTGCCTTCTTGATTCGCCTTCATCATCATCGCAGCTTTACTTGGAGAAAAAGAAACAATAGCAGCTGAGTGATAAACTTGCTGGGCACCTTCCATAGCAGCAGTCAATGCCGTTACATCTAATAAATCGCCTTCTACCCACTGCACTTGTTCAGCACCTTTAAAAATGGGTGGCTGTTTACGATACAAGGCCCTCACTGTTTTACCTTTAGCTAATAAAGATTGTATTAAATGAGAACCTACTAGTCCACTAGCGCCTGTAACAAAAATCATGGGCTACTTTTTATCTTTTAATAATCTAGAGAGGTCTTGCTTTAGCTGTTCAATTTCAAAAGCCTTTAAGCCATCGTAAATTTTACCCCTTACTTTCCCTTCTCTGTCAATGAGCGCAAAAAACTGAGTATGTATAAATTGATCCTCTATTTTTTCTACATTATTTTTAGGATCGTCTAATAAATAAGAGCCGCGGGCCATTAAGTATAAACTGTCTTTTCTGCCTGTTAAAAAAATCCATTTTTTAGTGTCAACGCCTAAAGAATCGGCATACCTTTTAAGCACTGTAACTGAGTCTGTGCCTGGGTTACAGGTATGTGATACAATTTGAAAATCAGGATCATTTTTATAAATACTATAAATATCTTTCATGTTGGTATTCAGCTTCGGGCAAATGCCTTTACAGGTAGTAAAAAAATATTCTACGACTGTAATTTTATTTAATAATTCTTTATCGCTAAAGGCCTGACCATCCTGATTGGTAAAATGAAAAGGTTGTACATAACTAAGTACCGGTAATTGCACTTTCCAATTATCGGTGCCCTTAAATAAGAAATAATAAAAGGCAGCTAGTAAGAGGGAGAAAAATATAATATAGGTAAGCAATTTTTTAGACATAGGGCATTCATTTTGGAGCCTAAAGGTAATAATATTTTAGGTCAATTAGACTTAGCTGTATTTGGTTTATATTTACACTATGTTTAAAAAATGGAATTGGGACGCTATTGGTATCGGGGCTTCACTAGCCTGCGCCATTCACTGCGCTTTACTACCACTATTTTTTAGCAGCCTTCCCTTACTAGGTATTAATATTTTACACAATACTAGCTTTGAGTTAGGCATGATTTTACTTTCTTTCGCTATTGGTGCCTATTCTTTATACCATGGCTATAAAAAACACCATCACTCTTACAGTCCCATTATTTTATTTACCCTTGGTATTGCACTAATGTTAAGTAGAATGGTGTTTAGAAATATTGAAATTATCTTATTATTTCCAGCTGCATTTTTTATTGTTATTGCACATGTCAATAACCATATGCGTTGTAGAGTGCATAACCACGCCCATGCGGACGATTGTGACCATTAGTAAATGCTAAATAATAAATAACCAGTAATAAAGGAAGAAATTTAACTAAGCAAGGCTGTAACTCACTTCTCCATCTTTTTCGTCTTTGATTTGAATGCCCATGTCCATTAATTGATTTCTAATTTTATCGCTAGTGGCAAAATCTTTACGAGACTTTGCGTCTTTGCGAATTTCAATTAATAATTGAATCACTCCATGTAATTGTACTTGGTTGGCACCGTCTAGAACTTTTAGGCCCAATATATTTTCAATAAATAGAATTAACTGAGTTTGTGCTATGGTCCAGCTTGCACCAGATATAGCCTCAGCTGCTATATGTTTGTCCTTTAGAGAATTAATCAAGGGCGCTATTTCAAATAAATTAGCCACCACTTTCGCAGTGTTTAAATCATCGTCCATAAATTCACCCAATTCATTCACCCAAGTAATAAGTTTTTTGTCTAAAGGGGCATCAGCGGCTTTTGTGTCAGTGGTAAAGCTTTGTGCCTTTAACCACTCGTATGCTTCCATTAATCTTTTGAGTGCTTTTTCAGAGGCTTGTAAGGCTTCGTTGCTAAAATCTAAAGTGCCGCGGTATTGACTTTGTAAAATAAAGAACCTTACTGTCATCGGACTATAGGCCTGTGTTAAAATAGGATGTGTGCCTTCAAATAGCTCGCTTAGCTTCACTACATTATTATAGCTCTTGCCCATTTTGCGTCCGTTAATGGTTATCATATTATTATGTACCCAATAACGCGCAGGCATTTCATGATTACATACCGTGCTTTGTGCAATTTCACATTCATGATGTGGAAATTGTAAATCCATTCCACCTCCATGTATATCGAATTGCTTGCCTAAATATTTAGTAGCCATGGCAGAGCATTCAATATGCCAGCCCGGAAAGCCTTCCCCCCAGGGGCTTTGCCATTGCATAATATGTTCAGCAGGGGCTTTTTTCCATAAAGCAAAATCTACTTTATTTTTTTTCTCGTCTTGTTTATCTAGTTCACGCGTAGTTTCTAATTGATCTTCTATATTGCGCCCGCTTAAAATTCCATAGGGCTGATTTTTTTTAGAATAGACATCGTTGTACTTAATTACATCAAAATAAACCGAGCCATTGGCTTCATAAGCAAATCCGTCTGCTATAATTTTTTTAATCATTTCTATTTGCTCCACAATATGCCCAGTAGCGGTGGGTTCAATGCTAGGGGGTAAATTATTAAACTGCTCCATGGCGAAATGATATAAGTGCGTATACTTTTGCACTAGTTCCATGGGTTCTAATTTTTCTAAAATAGCCTTGGTCGCAATTTTATCTTCTGCTTGTTTTCCTTCTTCTTCAAAATGCCCTGCATCGGTGATATTTCTTACATAACGTACTTTATACCCTTGGTGCATTAAGTACCTATATAAAACATCAAAAGTGATAAAGGGACGCGCATGGCCTAAATGACTTTCTCCACTTACCGTAGGCCCGCAAACATACATACCCACATAAGGTGCGTTGATGGGTTCAAAAACTTCTTTCTGACGTGTAAGGGAATTGTATAATTTAAGTGGCATAATGCGTATTGTCTCAAAGATATTTTATTTTAAATTAAATAGGTTAAATCTTATGTAAAATAAGGCGGGCTACTTCTTTAAAATAAGGTCGGCCATGATCATATGATGATCGCTCAGGTTTTCATCCATCGATTCCCAACCCCTTACCTCCCAAGCGCTACCTGCTAAAATATAATCAATTCTTAAAGTGGGGGAGATGCCTAAAAAACTAGCACCAATACCAAAGCCCTTTTCTAAAAAAGCATCCTGCCAATTTCCTTTAATAGTTTTGTAGGTATAGGAACTGGGCACATCATTAAAATCGCCAGTGATAACGGCTGGATAACTAGTTTTAGCAAGATTTACTTTTACAAGTTCTGCTTGGATAGCTCTTTCCATAAAGGCATTACGCATTTTTCGAAGTACTCCTTTTTTCCCAGTTAAAGAAATGGATTTTGCCATAGTGGATTGATCGATGGCGTCAAAATCGTTTTGCATAAATCGATAAGAAGCAAGATGGGTAGTGAATATTTGTATGGTATCGTCTCCTTTTAAAATGGTTGCGCTTATTAAACTTTCCCCACTTAAAAATGGAATGCGCGCTGCACTAATTATTTTATACTTTGAATAGATAATAGAGCCTGCGTAATAATCGTTTTGGGTAATTTGAAAATCTTTAGAGAAAAAATAATAAGGATATTTTTTTATAAAATAATTAGCGTGGTTCGCAATATCATCGGGCCTTTCGTTGGTATTGTATTCTTGTAAGCAAATTATATCTGGATTCCATTTTTGAATAGAATAGGACATATCTTCTGTGCGAAGCTTTAAACTGCTTGAAGGCGAAATACCATTAAAGCCTTTTACATTCCAACTTAGTACGCGTAAAACATTATTTTTTTTCTTCTGCGCAAAGGCCGTGCCCGGATGCCAAGCAAACACAGACCCTACCAACTGCCATCCAATGATAATAGTGGATAGGGGCACTAATGTCATAATAGGTTTAGCAATTAACCAAAAAATGCATAATAGAATTTCAATGACAATTAAATAGGGCGTCATTAAGCCAAGAAATCCGTTGATCCAAATAAAAGAAGAAGGTGTAAAAAAGATTGGATATAAAAATAAAAGGGAAACCAATAAATTAAAAAAAAGAAAAACTTTTTCCCCAAAATTTCTAGCCCTAGATTTTTTTGCCATGCGTATAGGGATTAAAAAGAATTATTATTTTTTAGGGGCTAAACTATTATTTAACAAAGCTAATAGTTGATGCATCCATTTGCCTAAATCGGTGCCTTTATTTAATAACATTACATACAGAAGTCCTGTGCTGGCAGCTACCAAATAGCTTACTAATAAAGCAAAACTAGCATATTCAAAGCTTAGGGCTTGTACAATTAAATATACCAAGGCTAGTATCCATACAGGTATGCCTCTTCCAATATTTTTAAGAAGTCGGTACTGTGGCGCAAGGCTAACGACCGCCATGACCAATGCCATCACACCTACTTGCGCTCCCATCATGGGTGCATTAGCGCCTAATAAAATATAAGAAAGACCAGCTACAATACCTGCATAAAAATAAATAGGGAAAATATGTTTGTTGGCAGCTTGTTCTTGTAAAATAACCCCAAAGGCAGTTAGCCAAATCATATTGGTGAGTAAAATCCAAAATCCATCATGCACCCAATAATAAGTTAGGATAGTCCAAGGTTGATGCAAAAATTCAGATGGGCTGCTTGCTAAAATACTGGGTTGCATTATTTGAGCATAAAACTGTTCTATAGGATAGCTATTTAAATAATACACTACTTTAAAAAATCCAATGAATGCATATACTACTAAATTAATAGAGAGTAAGGCTATTAAAGCGTTATTGTCGGCGCCCAATAAAGGCTTGTTTGTTTTTTCGTTTTGCATTAGTATGATGTTCCTTTCTTTTTCCAAATATAGACCAATATAAAACCAATGACAGCACCTCCCACATGGGCCCATCTGGCCACATTGTCTCCTGCTGCATTCTGTATGCCTTTAAATAATTCAAAAGCAAAATACGCAATACCTAACCATTTTGCTTTAACAGGAAATAGAAAATAAATGTAGATATAGGTATTGGGAAATAAATAAACAAAGGCAATTAAAATACCAAAGACTGCACCACTAGCGCCCAGCGTAGCGGTACCTATTGTTTTATTATAATAGCTTGTAATTAAGTCCATAAGTTGTGGCGCTAAGCCTGGAGTAGAAAGATTGACTTTATTTTCAGCTAGTATTTGTGTAAGTGGTATATGATGTTTAGCTGAATAGTTAAACACTGCATCTGTAAAGCCTGGGCCGTTGGTTTTGCTAAGCATTATTAAACGCTCGTATTCATTTGTTAAAGGCACAAGTTGATAAGAGAGAATAGCTAAGTGTATGACTGCTGCGCCTACACCGCAGAGCATATAAAAAAGTAAAAACCGCTTAGGGCCCCAAACATTTTCAAGTATAGAACCAAACATCCATAAAGCAAACATATTACCTAGTATATGAGAAAAGTCTCCGTGCAAAAACATATGGGTAATTAATTGCCAAGGTTTATATAAATCGCTCTGCCAGGCATGTAATGCAAAATAGTCTTCAAAAGAAAAAGAACTGGTAGGTCCCGCAAAAGTGTTTTGTGCTAAAAACACCAGCCCATTAATAATTAATAAGTTTTTTATGATGGTAGGAAGAACTTCAAATCGGGTGGGCCTAAATTGCGTCATGCTTTATAATTTGCGTATTATGTTATAGTAAGTCTTTTCTTTTTAATTGAACTACATTTTCTATATGAAGTGTATGCGGAAACATATCGACGGGCTGAATTTTAGTAACCGTATACTTTTCATTTAATAAAGATAAGTCTCTTGCCTGAGTAGCAGGGTTACAACTTACATACACTATAATGGGTGCTTCCATAGCTAATAATTTATGCACTAGTTTCTCGTGCATGCCTGCTCTTGGAGGATCGGTAATAATTACATCGGGCTTTCCATGTGTTTCAAAAAATGTATCATCACATATTTTAATCACATCGCCTGCAAAAAATGCAGTCTCTATTAAATTATTTAAACTTGCATTTATTTTAGCATCTTCTATCGCTTCTTCTACTACTTCTACACCAATAATTTTTTTGGCATTTTTACTGCAAAAAATTCCAATGCTTCCTGTGCCACAGTATAAATCATACAGAATTTCTTTACCAGTGAGTTCTGCAAATTCACGCGTTACCTGATATAGTTTTTCTGCCTGCTTTGAATTGGTTTGAAAAAAAGATTTAGGACTTATTTTAAATTGGAAGTCTTCTAAATATTCTGTGATATAGCCGCTGCCTGAATATACTTGAGGAACAAGGTCCTGCATACTATCATTGCGTTTAGCGTTAATGGTATATAATAAGGTAGAAATTTCTGGAAAGCGTTCTAATAATAAATTAAATAGTTCTTCACGTTTTTCTTTGGCCTCATAACCCAAAATTAAATTCACCATCCACTCACCCTTGGTGGTGTTACGAATAAACATATTACGCACCCAACCGGTGTGCTGTTTAATATTATAAAAAGGCATTTCATTTTCTATTGCAAACGCTGCTACTGCTTTTCTTAAATCGTTGGTGGGTTCTGATTGTAAATAACATTTATCCACTTCTACTACTTTTTCAAAAAAACCTCTGGCATGAAATCCTGCCACCCCCGGGGCTTTTTCTAGTGTACTTATATCTGCATTTTCAGCTGCCGCCTTCATTACCTTAAATTCAGAAAAGGGAATAAATTTTTCGGTGGCAAATGTATACTCCACTTTATTTCTATATCCCTGAGTTTGCTCAGCACCCATTATAGGCTCAATAGTGGGCAGAACCACTTTTGCTATTCTAGTTAAATTGTCTACCACTTGTTTATGCTTATACACCAATTGCTGTTCATAAGGAAGCATCTGCCATTGACAACCGCCACATACTCCGAAATGACTACAAAAAGGAGTGACTCTACTACTCGAATAAGAGTGAAAATGTTTTACAAAGCCCTCTGCCCAATCGGCCTTATTTTTTTGAAGTTGAATATCTACAATATCGCCCGGTACGGCACCTTCTACAAATATAACCTTACCATCCACTCTAGCTAGTGACTTGCCCTCTGCGGCATAATCTTCAATTAATACTTTTTCTAATAAAGGGGCTTGTTTAAATTTTCTCACAGAAACAAAGGTACTAACCAAGCATTATATTTAAGGTATATATTGTTATTTTTACCTAGCTTTTATAAAGAAATAAAACAAGGAACCGATGAGAAAATTAGTATTTGCATTCATGGCGAACTTTCTATTACCTAATTTGTTAATGGCCCAAAATACGAAGGGGCCGGAAAGTACGAAGGCTAAAACAATGACGAGTGCTGCAGTAGTAGGACACTCCATAGAAATAGTTTTAAAACCTTATCAAAACACAAAAATTTATATAGGAACCAACTATGGCAAAAGTAGGGTTTTAGCCGATTCTGCTTTATTAAACGCTAAAAGCGAGGGCGTATTTGAATCTAAAACTAAGTTGACGCCAGGCATTTATTTTCTAGTTTCCCCTAAGTATTCTATTTTATTTGATTTTTTAGTAGATGAATCACAACATTTTAAAATTATTGCAGATACCGCGGCTATAAATACATTTCAAATTATAGGCTCTAAAGAAAATGATATTTTTAAAGCCTACTCAAAATCAATTAATGATTTGGGCATGCAATTAAGTAGCGTTGAAAATAAATACAAGACCGCTACGAGTGCCAAAGACTCTGCAAGCTTTAAAGAATTGTATTTAACAAAGGATAAAGAAGTAAAAGCAGCAAGAGCGAATGTGATTAAAACAAATCCAGGCACTATGACTAGCTTTTTTTTAAATGTGATACAACGCCCAGAAGCCCCGGCCATGCCTAGTATCAATGGTAAACTAGATTCACTGTATCCCTACTATTATGTAAAAAATCATTTTTGGGATAATGTGGTTTTTAATGATAACCGCTTAATTCGCACGCCTTTTTTTGAAGAAAAGCTAGATGAATATTTTAAAAACTATGTTTCCCGCGAACCCGATTCTATTATTGAAGAGTTGCAATATATATTAACGGTAGCTAAAACAGGTAAAGAAATTTATCCTTTTTTACTTTTTAAATTTACCAATAAATATATTGCGCCAGAATTCATGGGCCAAGAAAAAGTTTTTTTACATCTGTTTCAAAACTTTTTTGCCAAAGGCGATACAGTACTTTTAAATGAAGCTTCCAAGAAATCTATTACAGAAAGGGCCTATAGTATGATGGCCAATCAATTAGGCTTAGCCGCACCAGGCCTAATTATTAACAGTCCTGAAAATAAAAAAGTTTCTTTGTATGATCAAAAAGCAACTTATACCCTTCTTGCTTTCTGGGACCCCACTTGTAGTCACTGTAAAATAGAAATTCCAAGATTGGATTCTTTTTATACAGCTTCTTGGAAAGATTTAAATGTAAAAATATTTTCAGTCAATACTAACTTTAAAGAATTGGTGGCTTGGAAAACCTTTATTAAGGAAAATCATTTAGAAAATTGGACCCACGCCTATCAAACGGAAGAGGATTTAAACAAAGAAATAAAAGCGGGGCTACCTACCACCATTCGTCAGCAGTATGATGTATTTAAAACACCTACTTTTTATTTATTAGATAGTAATAAAAAAATTATTGCTAAAAATTTAAGCTTAGAACAATTCAATGATTTCTTAGTAAATACAAATAAAAAGAAATGATAGTGGTGGTTCTTAATAAAAGGATTGCTTTCATTGCTTTGATTACTTAATTAAAATACAGCGGCCACTACATCTCTAACCACCTTTGGTTTACCCAGGGTATAGTAATGTAAAACCGGCACACCAGCGGCTTTAAGCTCCTTGCATTGCATAATTAACCACTCTGTTCCTACTTGTTCGCAAGCTTCATCGGTGGTGGCTGCTAACATAGCGTTTTGTAAATCCGTTGGTATATCTACATAAAAAATATTCGGTAAAATAGTTAACTGCTTTTTATTGGTAATGGGTTTTAGTCCTGGAATAATAGGAACAGTTATACCTATGCTTCTGCAAGCGTCTACATAGTCGAAATATTTTTTGTTGTCAAAAAACATTTGTGTCATAATATATTCAGCACCCGCATCTACTTTCTCCTTAGCACGTGCTAAATCAAATTCCATACTAGGTGCTTCAAAATGTTTTTCAGGATAACCCGATACGCCCATACAAAAATTTGTCTTGCTTCCGTTCACAATATCTTTATCTAAATATTCTCCTTTATTTAATCCAACCACTTGTTCTAATAATTCAAGGGCTTGCTTATTACCATTGGGTTCTGGAACAAATGTTTTTTGATTTTTTTCAGCGTCGCCTCTTAAAACCAATAAATTATCAATGCCTAAAAATTGTAAATCAATTAAAGCATCTTCTGTTTCTCTTTTAGAAAACCCACCACAAATAATATGTGGTACTGCATCTACATTATAATGGTTCATAATAGCTGCACAAATACCAACAGTGCCAGGACGCTTACGCACATCTACTTTTTCCTGCGTACCATCTTCTCTTTTTCTTAAAATAGTTTCACTACGGTGATAGGTTACATTAATCCATGAAGGCTTAAATTCCATCAGAGGATCTAAGTGTTCATATATGTAAGAAATAGTTTTACCTTTTAGAGGAGGTAGTACCTCAAATGATACCAATGTATCTTTGGCCTTCGCCAAATGTTCCGTCACCTTCATATACAATTTGCTTTACTAGTGTTTGGGTTGTTTCTAAATAGAAACCTAACGCAAGACGCTATGGTGCAAAAATATATAATATTATTAAGCTACAGGTCGAAAAGCCCTATTTACCCTTATTTTTGTGTAAATTTCTATTGTGATACTCGCCATACATACCGATAAACTAATTAAGCAATACAAGGGCCGCAAAGTAGTGGACCAAGTAAGCATTTCTGTAAGGCAAGGTGAGATTGTGGGCTTATTAGGGCCCAATGGTGCGGGCAAGACTACCACTTTTTATATGGTAGTGGGCTTAATCGCCCCCGATGAAGGACGTGTATTCTTAAACGAGGAAGATATTACCAAGCTTCCTATGTATAAAAGAGCACAAATGGGTTTGGGTTATTTACCACAGGAAGCCAGCGTGTTTAGAAAGTTAACGGTGGCCGATAATATCATGGCTGTTTTAGAAATGACCAAACTCACTCAAGGCGAAAGAGCATTTAAATTAGAAAGTTTATTGGATGAATTTAATTTACATCAGGTGCGTAATAATAATGGCGATAGTTTAAGTGGGGGTGAAAGAAGAAGAACTGAAATAGCGAGAGCGCTTGCGGTAGATCCTAAATTTATTTTATTGGATGAACCTTTTGCAGGCGTTGACCCGATTGCAGTGGAAGATATACAATCGGTAGTAGCTAGATTAAAATTAAAAGATATTGGTATTTTAATTACAGATCATAATGTTAATGAAACACTTTCTATTTGTGACAGAGCTTATTTATTAATAGAAGGAAAAATATTTAAACATGGAACTGCAGAAGAATTAGCAGAAGATGATCAAGTGCGTCGTTTATACTTAGGCACGAACTTTGAATTAAAACGCAAAGACTGGATCATTGAAATGGGCCAGAAAGCAAGATAAGTAAGTAATGAAAATATTTAGCCCCGCATTGTCAAGATTAGCGCGCCTTCGTTATGGGCAAATTGAACATTGGGTGAATGATCCTATTTCGGCACAAAGAGAAGTATTACAAGATTTAATTACACATGGTCAGTATACACAGTTTGGTTTAAAATATCAATTTGCTGAAATTTTTGATATTCGAAAATTTAAGGCTACTGTTCCTATTCATGAATACGAAGACCTCAAACCTTATATAGAACAAATTTTAGAAGCAGAAGAAGGTGTGCTCTGGAACACGCCCGTAGAGTGGTTTGCCAAGAGTAGCGGTACCACTAGTGATAAAAGCAAATTTATTCCGCTCACTAAAGAAAGTATTGAGGACAATCACTTTCAAGCATCGAAAGATGTACTCACTAGTTATTATCATGCACTACCCGATAGTGATTTACTCACCGGAAAGTCATTGGTGATTGGAGGAAGTCATCAAGTACATCCCATTAAAGATGATATTCAATACGGCGATTTAAGTGCAGTCTTATTACAAAATTCTCCTTTCTGGGCAGGCTTTATTCGTACCCCAGAATTATCGATTGCCTTAATGGATGAGTGGGAAAATAAAATAGAAAGCTTAGCACAAAGTACGATTGAAGAAGATGTTACTTCTATTGCGGGTGTACCTACATGGACCTTGGTCTTATTAAAAAGAATTTTAGAAATTACAGGGAAGAAGAATATAAAAGAAGTTTGGCCCAATTTTGAATTATATATTCACGGCGGTGTTTCTTTCACTCCTTATAAAGAACAATTCAATAAAGTCATTGGGCCTAATTGTAATTATATTGAAATATATAATGCTAGCGAAGGTTTTTTTGCGGCGCAAGATAGAGTCAATGAAGAGGGCATGTTGCTTTATTTACAACATGGCATTTTTTATGAGTTCATGCCTACAGAAGAATATGGAAAGCCGCATCCTATTACCTATGGATTAAATAAAGTGGTAATAGGAAAAAATTATGCCATTGTTATAAGTACCAATGGTGGACTATGGCGTTATTTAGTGGGTGACACCATTCAATTTGTAAGTACAAGTCCTTATCGTATAAAAGTAAGCGGTAGGTTAAAACAATTTATCAATGCCTTTGGAGAAGAGCTTATTGCAGACAATAGCGATAAGGCCATTAGTGAAACCTGCTCTGCCCTAGGACTTACTATTAAAGAGTATACAGCAGCCCCTATTTATATGTCGGATCAAAATAAGGGAGCACATGAATGGTTAATTGAATTTGATGAAAACCCTACAGACCTTGAAGCCTTTACTCTTTTATTAGATAAAAATTTACAAGCAGCCAATAGCGACTATGAGGCCAAGAGACATAAAAATATTGCCCTAGGCCTTCCGCAAATTACAGCAGTCAAAACGGGTTGTTTTCATGAATGGCTCAAACAAAAAGGAAAACTAGGTGGACAACATAAAGTGCCCAGACTCTCCAATGAGCGTAAATTTATAGAGGAATTAAAATTAATTCACCAACGAGGATAATAAAAAAATACTATGATTGAAACCTTAGGTTGGATTGCGACCGCTGTTGTAGTGGGTTCATTTGGCATACAGGATCAAAGAAAACTAAGGATAGTAAATATGTCCGGTAGTATTCTTTGGATGGGCTATGGTTTTTTAAAACAGGATAATCCTATTATATTTGTGAATATTAGTATTATGGTAATGCATACTTATTGGTTTATTAAAAATAAAAAATAATGAAACTATTAACAGGAAAAGTAGCCATTGTAACCGGAGCCGCTAGAGGCATTGGTGCAGCGATTGCTTTAAAATTAGCAGCGCAAGGTGCCCATATCGCATTCACCTATGTAAGCGATACTAGTGCTGAGAAAGCAAATAGTTTAGTGGCTGAAATAGAAAAATTAGGCGTGAAAGCAAAAGCTTATAAAACCAATGCAGCCGATTTTACAGCCTGTGAAAGTTTCGTGAATGATGTGGTAGCTAGTTTTGGGACCGTAGATATTTGTGTAAATAATGCAGGCATATCAAAAGATAATTTATTATTACGTATGACCCCAGAACAATGGGATGATGTAATGAATACGAATTTGAAAAGTGTATACAATATGACCAAGCATGTCATACGCCCCATGATGAAAGCAAAAAGTGGTAGTATTATTAATATGAGTTCCATTATTGGCATTCGTGGTAATGCAGGACAAAGTAGTTATGCTGCAAGCAAGGCCGGTATCATTGGATTTACAAAGTCTATTGCTTTAGAAATTGGCAGTCGTAATATAAGATGCAATGCCATTGCGCCTGGTTTTGTAGAAACCGATATGACGCATTATTTAAATGAAGGAGATGCAGGAAAAGCTTTCTTAGATAAAATTCCTTTAGGACGTTTTGGAAAAGCAGAAGAAATTGCGAACACTACTTTGTTTTTAGCAAGTGATTTAAGTAGCTATATCACAGGACAAGTAATTAGCACTTGTGGTGGTTTGAATATTTAATGAACTAATTATAATTTATATAAATTATATTAAAGTCTAGCGTCAATTTCTTTTTTCAAATCGGCATAAATACTTTCTACAGTGCCTTCGCCAGTAACCATAACTACCTTGTTAAATTTTAAATAATAAGTAGCTACTGCTGTTGTTTTATCTTGGTACTCTTGTATTCTTGCACGTATAATGGCTTCATTCGTATCATCGCTTCTTCCCGATGTTAAACCACGGCTTAATAATCTTTTTACTAATTCTTCCTCACTCACTTCTAAGGCTAATACTACATTAATCTCATTATTTTTTTCTTTCAATAAAGTGTCTAAAGCAATACACTGTGCAGTGGTGCGCGGGAAACCATCAAATAAAAAACCTTTGGCATCGGGATGTGCGTCTATAAAATTACCCACCATTCCAATCACCACTGCGTCCGGTACCAATTGACCCGCGTCCATTATGCGCTTGGCTTCCATGCCTAACTTTGTTTGATTCGTAATTTCTGATCTTAATAAATTACCAGTACTAAGGTGCTCTAATCCAAAGGATTCAATGATATTTTCACTTTGAGTTCCTTTGCCACTGCCCGGAGGGCCAAATAAGATTAAATTAAACATGCTGTTGAGTTGAGTTCAAAGATACAGAACTGACTTAAATTTTAAATAATTTTAACTAGCAATCTCTGCCAATTATGAAAATTTCAATATTGCTAAAATTTTATGAGTCTGTAAACAAAATAGATGAATAGTTGTTAGTATTTTTATCATCGAAATAAGCTTCTATGTATAAAATCATCTTTTGTTTACTATTATTAAGCACGGGGGCTTGCTCTCAGTCGCCCAACAAAAGCCCATTAAAAAAAGCTCCTATGTCAACAAGCGAAAACAAGTACTATTCAACTACCAGCAAAGAGAAATTAGTATTAGCCGATAGTGTTTGGAAACAAGTCTTATCGCCCGAAGTATATCAGATTGCAAGACAGAAAGGTACCGAAAGGCCCTTTAGTAGTGCCTTTGAAACAAGCAAGGAAGTAGGCACTTTTCATTGCGCTGCCTGCGGTAATGCCTTATTTAAAAGTACGGCCAAGTTTGAAAGTGGTTGTGGCTGGCCTAGCTTTTTTGAGCCTATCACCAAGGGCTCCATTATATATATACCTGATAACACGTTGGGTATGAGGCGTACCGAGGTTGAATGCGGAAAATGTAAGGCACATTTAGGACATGTATTTGAAGATGGTCCTCCACCCACAGGACTTCGTTACTGTATTAATGGGGTGGTACTAAGTTTAGAAAAATAATTACATCTTAAATAAAGAAAACGTATTTACACAGCAGTAACAAAACTTGCTTTATGTTTTTTCGTAAAATAATACATTGCATAAAGGGTAATAAATACGCCTACAAAAGAAAGTATCATCACGCTTTGTGAAAAGAATTGGGTCCATTGAATTTTAAGACTCATTCCTTCTTTTGCGAGCATCACAGACACGCTTCCTACATAACCCAACGAGTCGGCTACATAAATAAAGAAGCCTGCATTGCCTTTCATGGAGAAGGCAGCAATGAGTCGATCAAAGAAAATAGAATTAAAAGGAATATACACTAAGTATAAACCTAGTCCCACCAATATCATCCACCAAAAAGGATCTAATAATTGTAGTGAAAAATAATAAGTAGAAACGCCTGCTATTATAAAGCCCAGTAAAATAAAAACATGGGCCACCATTAATGCCTTGAAACTATTTTTAATAAGTACAACGGCGCCCATAATAATTAAAATAAAAATGGTAATCGGAATTTCTGTTTGCGTAAAAATAGCAGGTCTTGAACCAAAGCCCATCTCCTTCCACATATCTGCAGAAAAATTATCACGTATATCTCTGAAAATAGTGGCGAATAAATAAATAGCTACAAAGGCAATGATACCTGGTAAATATTGTTTCAATAAAAACTTTCGCTCAATGCCCGTCATAGGAACGCGTTTGGTTCTAAGTATTTCATCTTCTTCAGAAGGGGGTGGTACTTTTTCTAAACCATAGACACATATAATAAGAGGTAAAGCAAAAACCAATCCTGTACAAAATGGAACCCAAAATTCAGTAATATGGTATTGCGTCATTAACCAGGCCCCCACCGACTTTACCCAACCAGAAGAAAAAATAAAACTTACGGCTAGCGCTGCGCCAATAAAATCGGTACTCTTGCGTCCTTCCACATAAGAGAATACAACACCCCATAACATACCTAGTGGAAACCCATTTAAAAATAAGAACACTACATTATAAGGTGCGGGCACAATGGCAAATAGTAGCCAGGCTAGCCAAGAAATGCCTGTCAATAAAAAAATAATTTTATACCTATTCACTTTTTGAAGCCCTGAAATAAATTTAATACCATAAAATTTAGCCAACATATAGCCCAGCATTTGACTAATGACTAGTGCGGTTTTGTAGGCAATGGGACCAAAGGTGAGTCCATCAAATGTGCATACAGTAAATGATTTTCTAAAGCCAAAAATAAATACATAAGTGCCAAATGAAACAAGGGCTGCATAAAGTGCAATGGATTTATCTTTGGATAAGATGGGCATATTTATTGTTTTTAATGGTATCTCAAATTTACATTTTAAACATGTATAATATTGACTAAATTAGTGTTTTATGAAACGACCTTCTATTTGTATATCTCCCATTGATTGGGGCCTTGGCCATGCCACTAGGTGCATTACGCTCATTAAGGCCTTTGAAAAATTAGGATATAAAGTATATATAGCAACAGAAGGATACCATGAGGCAATTTTAAGAGAGGCCTTACCGAATGCGCAGTTTTTACACTTAAGAGGCTACCGAATTCGGTATGCTAAATGGGGGTTTATACTTCCTATTGTACTACTATTTCAACTACCTAAAATTATTTACAGTATTATTTATGAAAATAATTGGTTGAAAAAAGTACAAGCACAATATGAATTTGATATTATTATTTCCGATAATCGTTTTGGATTTTATCATAAACAAGTACCCAGTGTTTTTATTACCCATCAATTAAATTTACAAATGCATTTTGAAGTAGCTACGCGTTTATTTCAAAAAATACAATATGCATGGTTAAAGCGTTTTACTGCTTGTTGGATCCCCGATATGGAAGGGCCCAATAATTTATCGGGCAACTTAGCTAATCCTAAACATAAGCCTAGTATTCCTTTATGGTATATGGGTTGCTTGTCTAGACTCATCGATGAATCTAATAATACCGCTTCGCTTAACGCTACTAACAATAATGCCTCTTCTACTATTAATAATCAAACTGTTTTTTTAGGTATTGTTTCAGGGCCCGAACCACAAAGAACCTTGCTAGAAAATTTATTATGGAAAGCAGGTAACAAATTAAATATTCCCTTTGTAGTCATTGCGGGCACCCCTTCTAAAGAACAGCTTAATAAATTATTGGAGGAAAATAAAAATGCAAAACTATATGCGCATTTAGCAGCGCCTGCATTAGTAAAAGAAATTAAACGTGCTGAATATATTATTTGCAGAGGCGGCTACACCACTTTAATGGAATTAATTCCTTTTGAAAAAAAATTAATTTTTATTCCAACGCCGGGACAAACAGAGCAAATGTATTTAGGAAAATTATGGCAAGAAAAAAATTGGGCACTCTGTTACGCACAAGAATATTTTAAATTAGATATTGCTTTAAAAGAAGCAAGTAGTTTTCATTTTAAACAAGCGCCCTTTAAAGCTTTCTCAATTGATGCGCTTGAGGCTGCTATAAAGAAGTTATCTTTATAAATATGGCAGTTCAAAAAATTAATATTGACGAATTTATAATTGAAACAAGGGTAAGCATTGGTGTAGACATTGATCTTGGCCTTCGTTCAAGCATTATTATAGATGTAAGAAGTCCTGCAGAATATGAACATGCACATATTCCTTTTGCACTTAATCTTCCCTTATTTGATAATGAGCAGCGCGCCATGATTGGTACCACTTATAAAAAACAAAGTAGAGAGGCGGCTATTAAAGCAGGCCTACCTCTATTTGGAAATAAGATGCTCTCCATGATTGAAACCGTTGAAAGCTGGATAGCAGCAGCTCAAAAAGAAAATAATTTAATCAAGCCCACCCTATATGTGCATTGTTGGAGAGGTGGCATGCGCAGTGCAGCAGTAGCTTGGTTATTAGATGTATATGGTTATAAAGTAATTCAATTAACAGGAGGTTACAAGGCTTATAGAAATTGGGTGCTGGAGCAATTTACGATTCCATATACCTTCAAAGTCTTAGGCGGTTATACAGGCTCGGGTAAAACAGAAATTTTACATGCTTTGCAAGAAAAAAATTACGCTGTGATTGATTTAGAGGGGCTAGCAAATCATAAAGGTTCGGCCTATGGCGCCATTGGTCAGCTGCCGCAGCCCAGCCAAGAAATGTTTGAAAATGTTATAGCCAAAAAATTATTCGAAGAAAATAAAAATAATAAAAGCATTTGGATAGAAGATGAAAGTCAAAGAATAGGAACAGTTTTAATTCCTACACCCTTATTTCATTTAATGCGAAACAGCCCTTGTTATTTTTTAACTATTCCTTTTGAGCAAAGACTTAATTTTATTGTTGAGGGGTATGGGGGCTTTGATCAAAAAAGTTTAATAGAAGCAACTATGCGCATTCAAAAAAGACTGGGCGGTCTAGAAACAAAGACAGCTGTGGATTATATTACAGAAGGCGCCTTGAAAGAAGCCTTTTCTATTTTATTAAAATACTATGATAAGTGGTATGAAAAAAATACAAAAAACGAAGTAGTTCCTACCATTAAGTTAATTCCGGTTTCCTCTGAAATGGTGGATCCAAATCATAATGCCCAATTATTAGAAAAGCTAAGTGAATGATGGGTATCAGCATTTATTATTTAAGTTTTTTGGTTATCTTCAATTTTATAAATTATGCAACAACTACTTGCTTGGTGGATGTGCACCATTAGAGGCTGGAAAATTGAAGGTAAATTTCATTTTGAATTGCCTAAGTCCATTATGATAGTGGCACCTCATACGCATTGGGTTGATTTTTTTATAGGACTCGCTATTCGGAAAAAAATGCATTTTGAATTTGTACATTTTTTAGGCAAGAGCGAACTTTTTTGGCCTCCACTAGGTTTGCTTTTACGATATTTAGGTGCCTATCCGGTCAATAGACAGCAGAAACAGAATATGGTAGACCAGGTCGTGGGTATTTTTAATTCAAAAGAGCGGTTTCACCTGGCACTTTCACCTGAAGGAACCCGTAAAAAGGTAACAAAGCTTAGGTCTGGCTTTTATCATATTGCCAAAAATGCCCATATTCCCATTGTGATGGTGGGTTTTGATTTTGCTCAAAGAAGGGTGGTTTTTGCCGAGCCCTTTTTTGCCAGCAACGACGAAAAAGCAGATAAACACAATATTGTACAGTTTTTCAAGCAGTTTAAGGGCTATATCCCCGAATATGGAATCACCCAGGACCTTGCAAATTAACTTCTTGTTTAACAAAATATTGTTTTTCCATATAAACTATATTAGTATTTTTGTCCTAGACCAATTTATATTCATTTTAAATAAAACAGATACAGTATGAAAAGTAAAATTTTTTTAGCGCTTGCGGTTCTTAGCATTGGTGCTTATTCTTGCGTAAGTCCTAAGAAATTGCAGGAAGCAGAAGCTAAATACGGCCAGTTGAATGGAGCTTATGCCGATTTACAAGGTAAATACCGTGATGCACAAGATGCCATCACTAAAAGTAAAACAGATGCTGAAAGAGCTTCTGATAGAACAAAATCATTACAAAGCACTATTGACGAATTAAACAAACAAGTCGATTTCTTAAAATCAAATAACAATGTTGTTTTAAGTCAATTAAAAGATATGTCTGTTGTGACAGGTGCACAAGCAGAAAGCATAAAAAAGTCATTAGACAATATTGGTGCTAAGGATTTATATATCCAAGGTTTACAAAGTTCAATGGCCCGTAAAGATTCTATCAATATGAATTTAGTGATGAATTTGAAAGGTGCTATTGGAGATTTAAACGATGGCGATATCAATGTGAAAGTGGATAAAGGTGTTGTATATGTTGACATTTCAGATAAATTATTATTTAAAAGTGGCAGCTTCAACATTACTGATAAAGCAAAAGTAGTTTTAGGTAAAGTAGCAAAAGTATTGGCTGCACAACCTGCTATTGAATTTATGGTAGAAGGCCATACCGATTCTAAGCAATTAATTAGTGGTGGTACAAATTTAATGGAAGACAACTGGGACTTAAGCGTGAAAAGAGCTACTACAATTGTTCGAGTATTACAAGACACTTATGGTATCGATCCTAAGCGTATGACAGCAGCTGGTAGAAGTGAATACATTCCTCTTGCTGAAAACGATACGCCAGAAAACAGAGCGGCGAATCGCAGAACAAGAATTGTAATTCTTCCTCAATTAGATCAATTCTTTAAATTGTTAGAGAAGAAGTAATTTCTTTTCTCGATTTTAAAATAGTATAAACCCTTTCCGTTCATTCGGGAAGGGTTTATTTTTTATAATGAACATTCTTGCCCGTATCTTCGCAACATGCAAGAAGCGTATTTGAATGGATTAAACGAAAAACAATTAGAGGCAGTATTACATATAAAGGGCCCCTTGATGATTATTGCTGGAGCCGGTAGCGGTAAAACAAAGGTCTTAACTACTCGTGTCGCGCACCTAATGTATAGCGGAGTTGATTCTTTTAATATATTGGCACTTACTTTTACCAATAAGGCGGCAGCTGAAATGAAAGAGCGTATCGAAAAAGCGTTGGGTAATACCGAAGCAAGAAATTTATACATTGGTACATTTCACAGTGTTTTTGCAAGAATACTAAGAGCCGAGGCAGACAAATTAGGCTATCCTAAAAGTTTTACCATTTATGATACTGATGATTCCCGCTCTGTTATAAAAGCAGTGGTGAATGATATGGGCTTAGATGATAAATTATACAAACCCAATATTGTACACAACCGAATTTCGTCTGCGAAAAACGCATTAGTTGGTCCCGCTGAATATTCAATGGATACTTTTTTAAAGCAGGAAGATGCGAGATCAAACCGACCGGCTATTGCAGATATTTATGCTAGTTATGCGGCTCGTTGTTTTAAAAATGGTGCGATGGACTTTGATGATTTGCTTTTTAAAATGCACGAACTCCTACAAAACTTTCCAGAGGTACTTCATAAATACCAACACAAGTTTAAATATATTTTAATTGATGAGTACCAGGATACCAATCCAGTGCAATATCAAATTGCAAAATTACTAGCCGCCGTGCATGAAAATTTATGCGTGGTAGGTGATGATGCACAAAGTATTTATAGTTTCCGTGGTGCCACCATTGAAAATATTTTACAATTTCAAAAAGACTACGACGATGTCAAGTTAGTGAAGTTGGAACAAAATTATAGAAGTAGTCAGTCCATTATTGGAGTGGCAAATCATGTTATTAAAAACAATGTGGGACAAATACCCAAAGAATTATGGACTGAAAATGAAGCGGGTGATAAAATAAAGTTAGTGCGCACCATGACCGATAATGATGAAGGAAAATTTGTAGCAGATGCCATTCAAGAAAATAAATTAAGAAATCATTTCTATAACAAAGACTTTGTAATTTTATATCGTACCAATGCACAAAGTAGATCCTTTGAGGAAAGCTTAAGAAGAACCGGCATTGCTTATAAGATATATGGTGGGCTTAGCTTCTATCAAAGAAAAGAGGTGAAAGATTATATCGCTTATTTGCGTATAATAGCTAATACCAAGGACGAGGAAGGCCTTAAAAGAATTATCAATTATCCTGCAAGAGGCATTGGAAAAACCACCATGGAAAAATGTTTGGTGATAGCAGGGGAACAGAATATTACTTTTTTTGAAGTACTAGAAAAAGCAAAAGGCTTTGGATTTAAAGCAGGTACCCTAACCGCTATTGAAGAGTTTGTGACCATGATTAAGTATTTTCAAAATCAACTTACGAAACACAATGCGTATGATGTAGCCGTGCAAGTAGGCAAGCATACCAATTTGGTAAAAGAATTATTTAACGATAAATCTACTGAAGGTCTAGCGCGTTATGAAAACATTCAAGAATTATTAAACTCTATTAAAGAGTGGACTGAAAGCCCAAGCAATGACGACGGTGAATTAGGCGATAAAAGTTTAGGGTCCTACTTACAACAAATTACACTTATCACCGATGCCGATAACGACAATGGCAATGAGGACACTGTAAAATTAATGACGGTGCATGCGGCGAAGGGTTTGGAGTTTGCTTGCGTGTTTTTAGTAGGATTAGAAGAGTCATTATTTCCCAGTGGCATGAGTGTAAACACCAGAGAAGAATTAGAAGAAGAAAGAAGATTATTTTATGTAGCAGTGACCAGGGCTAAAAAACATTTATGGTTAACCTATGCCAACACGCGCTATAGATATGGGCAATTAGTACAAAACGATCCTAGCCGTTTTATAGATGAAATGCCAGAAGATCAAATTGATAAAAGCAGTTCTGGAGGTGGCGCAAAAAATCAAACTAGTACTTGGGGATCGGCCTATGATAGAATGCATGGTGGCACCCAAAAAACCGAGTCTTCTAAGCCTAGTTACCTGCCTGTTGTGGCGCCCCATACTTTAAATAAAAACCATACCCCTTCGGCGAATTTCACCCCTTGTGATCCATCAGCATTAGAAGCAGGCAATAAAATTGAGCACCAAAAATTTGGATTTGGCGTTATTAAAGAAATTGAGGGTTCGGCACATAACCCTATTGCCATTATCCTTTTTGATAAAAATGGCGAGAAAAAGATTATGTTAAACTACGCCAAGCTTAGTATTATACCCTAAAACTCTTTCGATATCGGAAAAATATAGGCCCAATTAGCCTAAAGCCTTCTTCCTGCAAGGTTTTTGATTATTTTTGTAGCGCATTGAATTAAAAAGCAAGCTGAATTAAAAATTGAAATTATGATTACCACAGGCAATACCATTGTAAGTATCTATACCGAAATGACTCCTAACCCAGAAACGATGAAGTTTGTGGCCAACAAGCTTTTGTATCCAGGAAAAAGTATTGACATCGCCGAGGAAAATCTAGCCTTTGCTTCCCCGCTTGCCAAAGAATTATTTAGTTTTCCTTTTATTAAAAGTGTTTTTATAGCAAGCAATTTTGTGACAATTACCAAAAATACAGAACAGGATGACTGGCAGGATGTAATACCTACTATTAAAACTTTCTTGAAAGAATATTTAGAGAATGGTGGCGTGGTCGTAAATGAAGAAGAAGTGGCCAAAATGAAGCAAGAAGCTAGCAACACCGTTAACGCAGATGATGATGATGTAGTGAAGCGTATTAAAGAATTATTAGAAAATTATGTGAAGCCCGCAGTGGAGATGGATGGAGGTGCCATTCAATTTAAAAATTATAACGACGGCATCGTAAATTTAATGTTACAAGGTTCTTGTAGCGGATGCCCTTCCAGTATGGTTACTTTAAAGGCAGGTATCGAAGGCATGATGAAGCGCATGATACCTGAAGTAAAAGAAGTAGTGGCCGAAGCAGAGTAGTAATTTAGAAGGCCTTAATTAAGTATAAGGCCTTCTAAATATACTCTCTAATGATTTTGTTCAAAAAATTAAAATTTTTTCGGACAAGTTATATTTTTTACTTTTTTACTTTTTTATAAACTTAATCCCATTCCATTCCCACCTAATATTATCTTTTTTCTCTCCAGAAAAAATATCTAATTGCCCATTCTTGTCAATGTCTTGCACGCGAATATGATAAAAACGACCAGCTGTATTGTTATCAATGTATTGACTTGTTTTATCTGAAAATGTTTTTCCCTTATCAGTGGATTTAAATAAAGATATAAAATAAATGGGTGCTCCACTGCCTACTGGGTTATTATAATTTCCACTTGCTATAATTTCTTTAGTACCATCTGCATCTAAATCTGTAAAATCTAAATTCATTAAATACCATTCTCCCGACATAGTTATAGAGCTTGAATTAGTTAAACTAAAACCTTTACCATTACCCCATAAAACCCTGAAATCATTGACTCTGCTAGGAATAGTAGCTGGAACAAATACAATCACTAGGTCTAAAAATCCATCATTATTTATATCCACCAACTCTGATTGATATACAACGGGTATATCACCCACACCATTAAAATCAAGGGTGAAATTGGCCTTACCATCATTCCACATAATTCTACTTTTCACTCCATTAGATTGATTGTGAAAATTAAAAGCAATTATATCTAAATCTCCATCATTATCTATATCTCCGGAGCAACCACTATACCAGTAACCTTCATCTGTATAGTCTTTCTCTTTATTAAAACCTGTTGGTGAGTTTAATAAAATATTACAAATATCAAAAGTATTTAAAAACCCTGCGGGGGAATTATTAGGTGGGTCTGCAGCAACTAATGAAAAAATATCTGGTAGTGAATCGTTATTAAAATCGCCTACTAATAATTTTGTACCATGAGGAAGTTTAATTGCAGGACCAGTCCAAGCTACTTGTTTTAAAGCAGTTCCCGTATTCATAAAAACAGAAGGCGGAGGATTTGGGGTTGGACTAATATTTAAATCATAGCCTTCATAATAAAAAAGATCTTCTTGCCCATCTCCATCAATATCTATTTGCGTTGATTGTTCATCAATGAATGGATTATTATTATATTTCGAGCCATCTGCTTTATACAATTGAGCTGATGAAAACCAGGTATCAAAATTAGACAACTCATAAGAGGTCTTTAAATAGTTTTTATAAATTCTACCTCTACTTACTTGAAAGCTTTGATTAACTGAATTTGTTGATGTAGACTTAGAGGTTATAGTTACCTTAATGGTATAATTCGCTTTTATAGAAAAGCCGCCCGTTTTTAAGACCAATGAATTTTGTGAAATAGTAGAATCTAATTTGAATATTCCAAGGGCTGTGTCAACTCTACTTATGGCAATGGAATAAATAAAGCCACTAGCAGGCATTTTAGAGCTAACATTAATAGTAAATTCAAGGGTGTCCTTGGTGAGCAAAAAATTGCTTGCAGCTATATCTGGGCTAAGCGTAAATTTTACAGGTTCTTCTACAACCACTGGTACTATGGGGGCTTCGGGTATGACCTCTTTTTTACTACAGGCTAAAAAAGCAAATAAAAATAAAACAAGTATACCCTTTTTCATATTATTTAATTTAAAATGAATAGGGGGATATTCTTTATATAAAAATTACAACCTACCGTATAGATCTCTCAATTTTTCTCTTGTCATAATGCTTTCCCAATTAGGACCCAAGGCATTTTCCCATAAAGGCTTCATGCCCATAGATACATTTATCATTGAATCGAACTGCTCTTCTGTTAAGTTAGCACAAATACCCGTAGGTATTTCAATTTTGTTTTTTTCTACCATGAACTTAAACTCTTCTACCCCTGCTGGATAGTACTCACTTAAATGATTCATCACAATACAGTTACCAATACCATGCTTAGTACCTAATAAATAACTAAGACCATAGCTAACCGCATGTGCTACACCCACTTGGCTATAAGCAATACTCATACCACCTGCAAAAGAAGCCATCATTAATTGATCATCGCTTTCTTCATCCCATTTATCCTTTTGCACAAATATTTTTTGACAAAGGTCTAAGGCCTTTTCTCCGTAGCTTTTACTAAACTCATTTAAAAAAGTACCTTCTAAACTTTCGATACAATGTATATAACAATCCATACCTGTATAAAAACGTTGGTTCGGTGGAACGTTCTTCGCTAATTCAGGATCCAATACAATTTGATTAAAGGGTGTAAAGTCTGAGTTCATACCAAGTTTACGCGTAGGTCCGGTTAATACAGTGGTGCGGCTTACTTCAGCGCCTGTTCCACTTAAGGTAGGAATACCTACTTTATATACCCCTGGTAATTTTACTAAGTCCCAACCTTGGTAATCTGCAGAAGATCCCGGATTTGTCATCATTAAAGCAACCGCCTTAGCTAAATCTAAGGTAGAGCCACCTCCAATACCAATAATACCACTCACTTCACCAAACTCGGCTTTTAATTCCGAAGCGAGTGCGTCTACTTGTTTTGTTTTAGGTTCATGGGTAACATCCACATAAACAATTTTATCTTTTCCTCTTAAGGGAATTCTACTAGCAAGTGGCTTGCCCACAAAAAAATGATCTAAAAAAAATATCATTGGAAAATCGCCCTTACGATGAGGTGCAATGATTTCATCTACTTGATTAAAAGAACCGCGACCATAGACCACATAGTCGACCATTTTAAAATTACGAAATTGCATAGTTTTGAATTAATGTGCTAAACTTAAAATTAGAATACAAAGTTAGTTATTACCAAATAGATTGTAGTGGATAAATTTGTACATTTTTTACCGATCCAGCTATATTGCTTGGAAGTGTTTTTATGTTTTTATCACTATGTTTTGGAAAAGCTTGTAAAGTAAATGTGGTTTCGCCATTATTTACAAACAGTTCCACAATACTATTATCTACGAAAATCTGAAATTTAATTTTATTGGAACTAGTTGAAACGGGTGCGGCGAAATAACCCATCTCAGCAAAAGCTGCATCAAAACTAGTATTGGTGTTTGTCCGATGAATGAAAACTTGTTTAAGTTTTGGGTCATATCCAATGGCTACTCCAGTAGTCCCATCATTTAAAACACTGATCCCTGTTTTTTCTTTACTTGTAGTACTTATATCAAAATCACATTCATAGACATCCGATAGAATTCCAATAGTTGAAAGCGCAATGGTTTCGTCCTTGTTTTGCAATGAATGTTTTTGAAATGCTACTTTTTTTCTTAAAGCGTTTAAATTTGAAATGGGTTTTTGTAAGAGTTGCCAATTACTATTTATTTTTTCAGCCCATAAATTTCTAGGTAAAGACATAGCTCCCTTCCATGGATAAGTAGGAATTTTTCTTGCATAACGCCAATTGTTAACCCAAGCAATGGTTACGGGTAAATGATTGGCTGGTAATTGTCCATAACTGATGCCTGCATAGTAATCGGGGCCTGCATTGGGTCTTAAAATAATTTTTTGATTCGGATCCATTGTAAATTTTATACCATCAAATTCCCCCATAAAATATTGCATTTTTTCACTCATGGAAACTTGCAATAACCATTTTTTCTCTTTTGAATTCAAAACAGGAATTTGAACCAAATCGGGGCATTCCCATACGCCAGTGGTATCACCCAATGGACCAAAATCACTTAAAAATTTCCATTCTAATAAATTCTTACTCGAATAAAATTGTACTTGGTGTTCTACTGGAAGATTCACACACATGACCCAATATTTTTTAGGTGCAAACCAAAATACTTTTGGGTCTCTAAAATCTTTTTTGCCTAAATCTAAAATTGGGTTGTTATTGTACTTGGTCCATGTTTTTCCATCATCCAGGCTATACGCAAGATGTTGAGATTGATTAAAATCTTTAACATGGCCAGTATATATGGCCACCATGGGTGGTTTTTGTTTGGTACCTAAGCCACTGCTATTATTTTGGTCATAGACAGCGGTTCCTGAAAAAATCATGGTGTCTTTTAATTCAGGAATAGCTATTGGCTGATGTTGCCAATGAATCAAATCCTTGCTAGTGGCATGACCCCAGGTCATATGACCCCAAACATTTTCAAAAGGATTATGTTGGTAAAATAAATGATAGACCCCTTTAGCATAAACTAAGCCATTGGGATCGTTGGTCCAATTTATTTTAGGGCTAAAATGATATTGTGGTCGATATTTCTCTTGATATAATTTTTTCTGCGCCTTGGCTTGGCTAAGGTTTAAACAAATAGAAATAATTAAAATAGAAATAATTTTTTTATACATGCTGGTAGTTTAATAAAGGTTATTAAACCAATTTCTTTTGTAGCGCTTCTAAAGAAACGCCTTTGGTTTCTGGCACTTTAGCTATAATCCAAACTAATTGCAAGGCCATCATCACTGTAAAAAAAGCAAAGATGGGCCAAGGATTATCTTTAAAAATACCATTTTTACTATCTAAGAATACAGGAGTTACCAAGGTAATAAGCGCAGCAAATACCCAATGAATACTGGCGCCGAAGGCTTGGCCCTTGGCTCTAATTTGAGTGGGGAATATTTCTGATATCAATACCCAAATAACCGCACCCTGTCCAATAGCATGTGAGGCTATAAATAATAATAAAAAGCTAAGCATGAATTCCGGTGCACTGTGGTTAATAAAGCCGTAGGCCACCATGGATAAACTTATAATGTATCCAAATGATCCAATGATTAATAAAGTTTTTCGGCCAATGCGATCAATCAGGTAAAGCCCTACAAATGTAAATAATAGGTTCATAAGTCCTAATGAAATAGAACTTAATAGTGAATTGTTTTTTGCAAAACCCGCTTCTTCTAAAATTCTAGGTGCATAGTATAAAAGAAAGTTAATACCCGATGCCTGATTAAAAAAGGCAACAAAAAAAGCAATAGATATAATTTTAGAGTGATGCTTGGTAAATAATTTAAGCCCCCCTTGCATTTTTTCTTCATTACTTGCATTTTTTATTTCCTCAATGGTTTGATCAATATTTTCTACGCCCACAATAGCCAAGGTTTCTCTTGCACCCGCTTCATCGTTTTTAACAGAGAACAACCACCTTGGACTTTCGGGCAAACCCAATGTCATAATGGTATAAATACCAGCCGGGATTAACAATACTGCTAGCATCCAACGCCAATCGTTGGCACCACCAAAACCTGCTAAAAAATAATTTGATAAATAGGCAATTAAAATACCAAAGACAATATTGAACTGATACATACCGACTAACCTTCCTCTATTGTTTTTATTAGAAATTTCAGAAATATAGGTTGGTGCGGCTACAGAAGAAACCCCAATGGCAATACCGCCAATTAATCTAAAGAAAGAAAAAGTATAAGGATCTTGTGCAAAAGCAGAACCAATAGCGGATGCTATAAACATAATACCTAGCCATATCAATACTTTTTTACGTCCATATTTTTCAGTGGGGGCGCCTGCAAACACAGAGCCAATAACGGTTCCCCATAAAGCCATGGACATAATAAAAAAACCATGAAATAAAGGTGTGGTATGCCAAAGTTCTTGAATAGGCTTATCGGCACCAGAAATAACTACCATATCAAAACCAAAAATAAAACCGGCCAAGGCGGCTACTATAGTTGATTGAAATAATTTTCCTTTGTTCATGGTTGAATATTAATATTATAAAAAAGATTTCTGTTAATAACTTTTTTAAATATACTTATTATTAAAGCAAGTTTTATAAACTGCTTATTATAAAAGTTTCGCTGCTTTAATTAAATCCTCCGGTGTGTCTATTTCAATACCCATATAATCAGTTACTACCATTTTTATAGAAACGCCATTTTCTAAATAACGAAGGCATTCAATTTTCTCAGTAGCTTCTAGTGGGGACATTGGCCAGTTAGTAAAATTAAGGAGGGCTTGTTTTTTAAAGGCGTACACACCAATATGTTCATAATAAGGAATGGCTATTTCAGTATTTCTTGGATAAGGAATAACGCTTCGTGAAAAAAAAAGTGCATTCATGTTTTTATCCACAGCTACTTTTACATAATTAGGGTCGGCAATTAAATCAGTATTGGTTAATGCCTGCATGAGAGAACCTACTTCTACTTTTTCATCCTTAAAAACAGCAATGAGTTTTTCAAGGGGTTCTTTTTTTACAAAGGGTTCGTCTCCTTGTACATTTACTACTATATCTATGGTTAAATATTCTATCGCTTCAGCAATGCGGTCCGATCCACTTTCATGTTCTTTTTTACTCATGATGGCCTTTCCGCCATTTGAAATAATTTCATTAAAAATAATTTCACTATCGGTTACCACATAAACTTCATCGAAGAGGCCCGTTGCCACTGTATTGTCATAAGTATGTCTAATAACTGTTTTAGTACCCAAGGCCTGCATTAGTTTTGCTGGAAAGCGAGTGGCCGCATAGCGGGCAGGAATAAAGGCTCCAATTTTGGTCATTTCGTTTTTAGCTTATTTATCTTTTAAAAACCAGATTAGTAATCTGATTTTATCGTTTTATCAAAAGGCGCCCTGAGTTGATAAGCCAAGGACTTATCTTTTGAATTGTCCATTACATCTAGTCCATAAATAATTTCATTCATAGGGGTATAGTTATACGTGCCTAATAAACGGTCCCAAAAAGAAAATATATTTCCATAATTACTATCGGTTTGTGGACGTTTTATATGATGATGCGTTCTATGCATATTGGGAGATACAATAATGTATCCAAAACTTTGATCGAACCATTTGGGTATTTTAATATTTGCATGATTAAATTGTGTTAACACCACACTTAAGCTCTGGTATACCATCACTATCCATATAGGTGTGCCTAAAATAAATACAGCAAGGATAGCAAATACGGCTCTTACCACCGACTCACCCGGATGATGTCTATTGCCTGTAGTTGTGTCTACCTGTGTATCGGCATGGTGTACCATATGAAATTTCCATAAAAATTTTACTTTATGTTCTATCATATGCACTAAATAAGCACCTATAAAATCTAATAATAATAAACCAGCAATGGCTTCCACCCAAGGGCTTAATTGTATAATATGTAGTAATCCGAAATTTTGGTTAACTGTCCAATCGCTCACCTTCACCATAACAAGTGCAAATAAAAAATTAATGACAATAGTGGTAAATGTAAAAAAGAAATTCAGGCCTGCATGTTTAAACTTATTGTATTTAAAATTAAATAAGGGTACTGTAATTTCAACTAACCAGAAAAAGCTAATGCCTCCTGCTAATAACAAGGCCCTGTGCGCACTTGGTATATGTGCAAAATAATTTTTTATGAATTCTAGCATGGTCGTTTATTTATAGTATAAATGTAAATAAAAAAACCCGATGTACCATTGATTGGGCTAGCGGGTTTAATTATTAGAGCAATTGTTAAAGTAATTATTAAACAGCTTATTTAAGCAATCAAATAAAAGCTTTATAGGGAAGATATTATATTAGTTATTTAACATTAAAGGCATGACCAACATAAGAAGGTCCTCTCCTGGTGCTTGCTCAGAGGGCTTGATAAGGCCTGCCTTGCTAGGTGTAGAGAGTTCTAAAAATATATCATCGGTATCGGCAGCAGATAGCATTTCAATTAAAAACTTTGCATTGAATGCTATTTGAATGTCTTCACCTTTGTATTCACAACTCATACGCTCATTTCCTTCAAAACTAAAGTCAATGTCTTGGGCAGCCATTTGCAATTCATTGCCTGTAATATTTAATGCCACTTGATTCGTGCTCTTGTTACTAAATACATTCACACGACGAAGCGCATTTTGAAAATCATGCTTGTTCACTGTTAAGCGGTATGGGTTATCCGAAGGTATAACTACTTTATAGTCAGGAAAACGCGCATCAATTAATCGACAAATTAATTGTGTAGAACCGTGGTCTACAAAAAGATGATTATTGTTAAAGCTTAAGGTAATAGGGTCTTCGTTATCGGGTAAAGCGTTCTTTAATAAGTTCAAAGGTTTTTTAGGCACAATGAAAGAAGCGTTTTGTTTTGCCTTGGAGTCGGTTCTTTTATAACGTACCAAACGATGAGCATCGGTGGCAACAAACTGAACACTGTCCTTGGTTAATTCAAAAAATACACCGGTCATCGCAGGGCGTAAGTCGTCACCACTAACTGCAAATAATGTTTTATTGATAGCCGTTAATAAACTATTACTCGTCATTTCAAAGCCAGTGGTATCATCGGCTGTAGGTTCTTTCGGAAAATTATCTGGATTTTCTCCCATTACCTTATACTTACCATTATCGCTGGTAATTTCTACGCTATAGTTTTTTTCTATATTGAAAGTAAGGGGTTGGTCTGCAATATTTTTTAAAGAATCAATTAATATTTTAGCGGGAATACAAACACGACCATTGGCCTTGCTTTCCACATCCATTTGAACGCGCATTACCGTTTCTAAATCGGTGGCCACAATATTTAATTTTTTATCTTCGATTTCGAATAAAAAATCTTCCAAGATTGGAAGAACAGTGTTAGTATTAATAACACCTGAAATTTGTTGAAGGTGTTTTAAAAGCGAAGAAGAAGAAACGATAAATTTCATAGGACAATACGGTTTTACTGGGCTAAATAACACTAACGAAACTAATGCAAAATCTTAAGATTAAAAAGCTATTTTAGCATTTCTTATTGACATACTTATCTACAAAATGCAAAACATTAGAATAGGCAAAGAGCAGGCTATACAAAGGATACGGCATTTTTGTGCTTACCAAGAAAGGGCCCAGCAAGAGGTAAGAGACAAGCTCTATGGTTTTGGTATGAGCCCTGTAGAAGTGGAAGAAATAATTTCAGATTTAATTTCAGATAATTTTTTAAATGAAGCAAGGTTTGCAGAAAGTTTTGCAGGTGGTCATTTTAGAATAAAGTCATGGGGTAAGCAAAAAATAAAATATGCCTTACAACAAAAAAGAGTAAGTCCGGTGAACATTAAAAAGGCATTGCTAAGTATTGATGAAGGGGCTTATAAAAAAACATTATTGAACCTAGCCACAAAAAAATGGAATTCACTGAAGGGCGAAAGGGGCATGAGTCGTATGGCTAAAACACAATCCTTTTTAAATCAAAGGGGCTTTGAATCAAACTTAATTAGCCCCATTATACAAGCACTAAACAAGAACTAGCTTTTTTATTTGAATATTGTACCTTTAGTAAACAAGAAAAAGAATGTCATTATCCACACTTAGTTTCTCACTTATACAAACCAATTTATTTTGGGAAGATAAAGCGGCCAACCTTGACATGTTGGCTAAAAAAATTAGGGGCATTGAAGAATATACAGAAGTGGTAGTACTACCCGAAATGTTTAGTACGGGTTTTAGTATGCAGCCCACTAAATTTGCTGAAACCATGGATGGGCCTAGCGTTCAGTGGATGAAGCAATTGTCTTCAGAAAGAAAAGTGATCATTGTTGGCTCTTTAATTATCAAAGAAGAAAATATTAATAAAGAGGCTCGGTTTTATAATAGACTTATTTGGGTTTTGCCCAATGGAGAATTAGGTTATTATGACAAAAGACATTTGTTTGCCTTTGCAGGAGAAGACCAACATTATACTGCAGGTAGTAAAAGATTAATTGCCAGTGTAAAAGGATGGAAAATAAATTTACAGATTTGTTATGATTTACGTTTCCCTGTTTGGGCGCGTCAACAAGGGGAAGAGTATGATGTACTTTTATATGTTGCCAACTGGCCAGAGAAAAGAAATCATGCATGGAAAACATTGTTAACTGCTCGTGCTATCGAAAACCAGTGCTATACTATTGGTGTCAATAGAGTAGGAATTGATGGTAATAATATAGCACATAGTGGCGACTCTCTAATAGTAGGGCCCCTTGGAGAAGTGCTCTATCACTGCGCTTACAAAGAAAATATTTTTACCATTACACTACAAAAAGAAGAGCTTACTACCGCTCGAAATCAATTTCCTTTTTGGAAGGACGCCGATTTTTTTCAAATTCAATAATTAGAAATTAAAATACTATGTACATAAGTTTATCTGTTCAAAAATTATTTACGGGAAAGGATTGGATAAAGGAGGTGGTGATTGAAATAGAAAATGGAATTATAAAAAATATTAATAGTGTTGGCTATGATGCTAATAATGCAATGCCTCTAGTAATACCTGCCTTAATTGATTTACAAATTTATGGTGCAGAAAATAAATTATTATCTGAATTTCCTGATGCTGACACCATTGAAAAAACCTATAGCTACTGTTTAGCAGGGGGTACTGCTTATTTTCAACCTACCATTGCTTCTCAAACCAATGAAATTATTATAAAAGCAATAGACGCCGTAAGAGCCTATAAAGCTAGTGGTGGTAAGGGTTGTATGGGACTACACATTGAAGGGCCTTGGATTAATGTAGAAAAAAAAGGAGCGCATCAGGCCGAGATTATTCACGCCCCTTCTTATGAAGAAGTAGCAGCCATTCTTGAATATGGAAAAGATTGTATTGGCATGATTACCATTGCACCCGAAGTGGTGGATCAAAAAATTATTGATTTAATGCAAGAAAATAATATTGTAATTTCTGCAGGGCATACCAATGCGTCTTATGAATTAGCAAGTTCTTTTTTAAATAAGGGCATTACAGTGGGTACTCATTTATACAATGCCATGAGTGGTTTACAACACAGAGCTCCCGGCATGGTAGGCGCTATGTTTAATCACCCCACTGCTATGTGTAGTTTGGTTGCAGATGGATACCACGTGGACTTTGAAGCCATTAAAATTGCTAAAAAAATAATGGGCGACCGATTATTTTGTATTACTGATGCAGTGACCACTGCAAGTACTGGTATCTACCAACATACACTTGTAGGAGACAAATATGAAAGCCATGGTGTATTAAGTGGCTCTGCATTAACGCAATTAAAATCGATAAAAAACTTAGTGGACAAAGTAGATATTGAATTAGGAGAAGCCATAAGAATGTGTAGCCTGTATCCAGCCAAGGTAATGAACCATAATACCATTAAGGGCAGTATTGAAATAGGCGGAAAAGCAGACCTAGCTTGCTTAAGTGAAGATTTAAGTTTAATAAAAATGATCATTGCTTAAATACTTAAGAAAATATATCACCATTTTATTTTCCAAATGCATTCCAACCCTGTGCTGTTATATCAAATAAATTTTTTCCCTTGGTAATTAATTTAGCGCCTTCTTCTTTATCACACATATAACCTATCACACTAATTTCTTCTTGCAGGGTTATTTTATCGTAATCGGCCTGTTTCATAGTAAATAAAAGTTCATAGTCCTCTCCGCCATTCAAAGCACATACAGTAGGGTCTAAACCAAACTTAAAAGCCGCAGTACGGCTTGCATCATGAATAGGAATTTTCTCTTCATAAATTCTACATCCTAAATTACTTTGTTTACATAAATGCAAAACCTCACTACTTAAGCCATCACTAATATCCATCATGGAAGTAGGTAGTATTTGTTGATTTTCTAAAATTTCAATAATATCTTTTCTGGCTTCAGGTTTTAATAAACGGCCTACTATATAATCTTCGTTTTCTAAATTGGGTTGTATTTGCGGGTTCTCTACAAATATTTGTTTCTCACGCTCCATGAGCGTTAAGCCTAAAAAAGCGGCGCCTAAATCGCCTGAAACGCAGATTAGGTCACCAGTTTCGGCCGTACTTCTTTTTATATATTTATCTGGAGCCACTTCTCCTAAGGCAGTCACTGAAATAATAAAACCTTTTTGAGAAGTGGAAGTATCTCCACCAATTAAGTCTACATCATATTTTTCACATGCAATATTCACGCCTTCATAAAATTCTTCCAAGGCTTCTAAACTAAATCGATTACTAAAGGCAATACTCATCGTTATTTGAGTAGGTAGCGCATTCATTGCATAAATATCACTTAGGTTTACCACTACTGCTTTATAGCCTAAATGTTTTAATGGAGTATACATTAAATCGAAGTGTACGCCTTCAATTAATAAATCGGTGGTGATCACTGTTTGTTTTCCAAAATGATCTATCACGGCTGCGTCATCTCCTATTGATAAAATAGTAGAGGCATTATTTGTTTCAAAATTTTCTGTGAGATGGTCTATTAAGCCAAACTCCCCTAATTTATCAATCTCTGTTCTTTCTGTTGACATGTAATAATTTATAAATTTCCGCCTGTTATAACATCTAATAATTGATCGTGTATTTTACCATTAGTAGCTATAATGCCCGGCTGGTATAGGCTGTAGGGGTTTCCTTTTAGGTCCGTTACTTTTCCGCCCGCCTCTTCTACCATTAAAAACCCTGCGGCACTATCCCAGGCTTGCAGTTTATGTTCATAAAATCCATCGAACCTGCCTGCAGCAGTCCAACATAAATCAATGGCAGCACTTCCTAGTCGTCGAACCGGAATAGCCTTGCGAATTAATTTTTCGAAAATTTGTAGGGGCCCGTTTTCTGTATCTAAGTATTGATAGGGAAAACCAGTTACTAAACAACTACTTAATAAATTATCTTTTCCGCTTACTAGAATTTTATTTCCGTTTAAAGTCGCACCCTTCCCTTTTTCTGCAATAAATAGTTCATTCATAATGGGGTTGTATACGGCACCTAATATCATTTTGCCTTCTTCTTCCACCCCAATACTCACACAACAAATAGGAATTCCATTGGCAAAATTGATGGTACCATCTATGGGGTCAATAATCCATTTAATTTTGGAGTCTTGTTTGATTTCACCCGTTTCTTCACTTAAAATAAAATGGGTGGGGAAGGCCTCTTGAATAACCTTAAAAATGGCCTTTTCTGCAGCATGATCTGCCTCGGTTACGAGGTCGTTCAGAGAACCCTTGCTAGAAATTGTAAAAGAACCGTTAAAAAAATGCTTTAATTCTTTACCACCGGCCTCTACAGCCTTTAAAAGTGTATTTTTAATCATATGGCAAAAGTAGGTGCGTTTGCTCGAATAACATTCCTATTTTTGTAGATAATCTTTAAAAAATAAACCCCGAATCTGTAGATGCCAATTTTTGAGATTAACCTACCAAAAAGTATTCAAAAAGCCTTGGGCATCCCCCCAAGAAGCCCCAAAAGAGCGCAGCTGCGCGTGCTCAAAAAATTACTGCGCCGAGCAAAGTATACCGCTTTTGGCCAGCAGTTTCATTTTGATAAAATTTTATTAAGCAAAAAGCCGGATAAGGTTTTTCAGCAGTCGGTACCTGCCTATAATTATAATAAAATTTATAAGGACTGGTGGCACCGTACCCTTGAAGGGGAATCAGATATTTGTTGGCCGGGTAAAATAAAATATTTTGCCTTAAGTAGTGGTACCAGCGAGTCTGCTAGTAAATACATTCCTATTACTAATGATTTATTAAGAGGCAATAAAATTTTAATGATTAAGCAACTGATTAGTTTGTTTAAGTATAGCAATATAAATTTTGGATCCATTGGCAAGGGCTGGCTTACCTTGGGTGGCAGTACAGACTTACAAAAAGAAGCCGGGTATTATGCTGGTGATCTAAGTGGAATTACTGCGAAAAAAAACCCTTTTTGGTTTCAACCTTTTTATAAACCTGGTAAAAAAATTGCTAAGAATAGAGATTGGAATAAGAAATTAGAAGAGATTGTAGAAAAAGCACCTGACTGGGATATTGGATTTATTGTAGGGGTGCCTGCTTGGATACAGATGTGTATTGAAATGGTGATTGAAAAATATAAGCTTAATAATATTCACGAAATATGGCCCAATCTTGATTTTTTTGCGCATGGTGGGGTAAGCTTTGAGCCTTATAAATATGGTTTTGAAAAGTTATTAGGAAAACCTATCACCTATATTGAAACCTATTTGGCCAGCGAGGGCTTCTTGGCATGGCAGGATAAACAAGATGGTGTGGGTATGCGTTTGTCTTTTAACCAACATATATTTTTTGAATTTGTACCCTTTGATGAAAACAACTTTGATGAAAATGGTGAGATGGTAGAGAACCCTCAAGCTTTATTAATTCATGAAGTAGAAGAAAATAAAGATTATGCTATTTTAATTAGTACAGTAGCTGGTGCTTGGCGTTATTTAATTGGAGATACTATTCGCTTTATTGATAAAACCAATGCCGAAATTATTATTACAGGTAGAACAAAACATTTTTTAAGTTTAGTAGGCGAACACCTTAGTGTTGATAATATGAATAAGGCTATTCAACTAGTGAGTGAAGAGATGAATATATCTATTCCAGAGTTTGGTGTGACGGGCGTGCCCTATGAAAGTTTATTTGCACATCATTGGTATGTTGCCTGTAACGAAGTGGTAGATATCGATTTACTCATAAAAAATATTGACCAGAAATTAATTGAATTAAATGACGATTACGCCACTGAGAGAAAAAGTGCTTTAAAAAAAGTTTTTATAACGGTTTTAAAAGAATCTGTGTTTATGGATTTTATGAGCAGCAAGGGCAAGGTGGGCGGCCAGCATAAGTTTCCAAGAGTTATTAAAGGTGGTATATTAGATGATTGGAAAAAATTTATAGCTTAACTATGATTGCCCCCATTTTAAAAGGTTTGTTGCTGGGACTTATTTTAAGTATTTCTATTGGACCCGTTATTTTTGCCATATTAAAACAAAGTTTAACCAATGGCCATAAAGCGGGTTATTTTTTTGTAGCAGGCGTTTCTGTGAGTGATATGATTTTATTATTTATTTGCAATTTTTTTACTGGTTTTTTTACACTTGCTTTAGCGCATAAGACCTTTATTGCTATGCTGGGTGCGGGCTTTTTATTAGTGATGAGTGTTTATACTTTATTTTTTAAAAAAATAGTTTTTGAAGGGGGAGAGGATAATAAAGAAAAATTGATGAGTAAAAGAGACTTGGTCTCTACTTTTTTATCGGGATTTTTTATGAACATACTAAACCCTAGTGTGTTTTTATTTTGGTTTGCGTGGACTGCTGCTATTTCGGCATCAGCCGCTGAAACAAATAGCCCTCTTATTTATAGAATACTAGTATTTGGCACTTGCTTATTATTTGTATTATTATCTGATTTACTAAAAGTGGCATTAGCTAGCAAGCTTCGACCTAAGCTTACTTTACATAATATGGTTATTATAAATCGAATTTCGGGAATTATTATTTTAATATTTAGCGCTGCGCTGTTCTATGGTGCTTTACATTATTAGTAAGAGAGGTATCTAGCAATACTATTCAATCTATATATGTCTTGGTCTTATTGAAAATAAAATCGTAAATTGCTGTAGTGAAAAAATCATCCTTTTATACATTTTGTCTACTATTATCACTAGTCTCTCTATTACAGACAGAACTCAGCGCTCAAGGGGGAAAGCTGTTATTATTAAAGGACAGGGGGGTGGTAGTGAGGTCGTTTACCGAAGGAGATTATATAAATTTTGAATTTAGTAATGCGCAATGGCTTACTGGCTATATTAATTGGATTAAAGACGATTCTATTCAAATTAATCAGTTTGCTTTACAAGGAACTGTTACCATGTTTGGAACCTATGGTCAGGATACGCTTAAATTAGGAAGGCTAGTCTTACATATTAATGAAATAAGGGCCTTTGCTAAAGACAGAGGACATTTTAGAAGTGTATTTACTAATGGTGCTTTTTTGAAAGCAGGTGGTATTGGCTATGCAAGTTTAAATATTATTAATTCTGTTATAAAGGGTGACAATATTTTTGATAATAAGAATATAACAAAAATCGCGGGTGGTTTAACCGCTTGGTTTGCCGGCGTGCTGGTCAAAAAATCAAATCCGGATTACCGTCCTATCGGAAAACGTTTTAGCGTAGAAATTTTATAAATTGTATTTATGCTAAAAAAAATACGTCGCTTTTTTCTTACTCTTTTTTTAAGTTCACTAGTATATGTGCTCATTACTAAATTTATAGAGCCGCCCATTACCGTCACACAAATCACTAATGCTTTTGGTTTAGGGTTAAAGAGAGATTATGTGTCTTGGAATAATATGTCCTATAATATTAAGCTAGCCGCCTTGGCTAGCGAGGATCAGTCCTTTACAGATCATATGGGTTTTGATTGGGATGCGATTGAAAAAAGTTTACATCCTAAAAAGAAAAACAAAAAATCTAAGATACCCTTAGGAGGTGGTGCTAGCACGATATCGCAACAAACTGCTAAGAATGTTTTTTTATGGCAGGGTGGGCGTTATGATAAATACATAAGAAAAATTCCCGAAATCTATTTTACTTTTTTAATTGAAATTATTTGGGGGAAGCAAAGAATTTTAGAAGCATACTTAAATGTAATTGAAACCGGACCTGGTTGCTTTGGGGTGGAGGCTGCAGCCCAACATTATTTCCATAAGTCTGCTAAAATTTTATCTAGGGCGGAGGCCGCTATGATAGTAGCAGGTTTCCCCAATCCTAAAAAATTCACTGCTAATCCCATGACAGGACGAGTGGCTTGGCGCTATCCTCAAATTATAAGAGAGATGAATAATATTGAAACTGATGAAGATGTTGCTGCACTATTAAGAAAATAAGCTTGGTAGAAAATAAAATACGCTTGTCCTGGAATTCGTTTTAAATTTATTTTTAAAATTTATTTGCCTAAATTTTTATCAATGATGCTAATAGCGTTTTGAGTTCTTTTGTCGCCCGCTCCACTTACAATACCCCAAGGTATATTTTGATTGATTAAAATATCTTTATAAATAGCAAACAATTCCTGTCTTGGTTTTTCATCGGGATATTCACGCATTTCATCAGCAGACCAGGGTAGATCTATATCAGCTAAAAGATAGAGATCATAGTTTCTTTTATTTATTTGATCTAAAATAAAAATATGGCAATCATTAAAAACATATTCACACCAAACCTTCATAACGTACATATTGGTGTCAATAATTATTTTATTTTTTGAATGCATAGTAATTTGCTGCTCCGCTATTAGAATCGCTTCCTGCTCTAATGTTAATTGCCCCTTTGCAATTATTAATAAATCTTCGAAATTATATTTAGTACCGTTTTCGTGTAAATATTGTCTAGCATATTCTTTACAATCCACTACTCCATAGTGTTTAGCCAATGCTTCAGATAGCGTTGACTTCCCCGTTGACTCGGGACCTAAAACCACAATTTTTTGCAGCTTTGTATTTGAAGTTGGTATTTTTATAGACATATTATGCTTTGAAGACTTTTACGCTTGATTAAGGTTTTTAATTTGCTTCGCTTTTTTACTCCACTCTATCCATCCTGCAATGGCTAAGACCAATAATACAATAAATTGTACACTCGTAAATGCGTACCCCTTTATAAAATATAAAGGTATGGAAGCGATATTGGTGACCACCCACCAAAACCAACTCTCTACTTTTTTCTTGGCCATTAACCACATGGCGGTGTATGCTGAGGCACTTGCAAGTGCATCGGCCCAAGGAATGGCTTCTGGTGCAAAAGATTTTTTTAAGTAAACTAAAGAAAAATAGATAAGGGCATATACGCCAGCAAAAAATATAAACTGTTGTATTCTGTCTTTGGTATTGCTATTCGTTATTTGTAAAATGAATTCTTGATTAGTTTGATTTTTTCTTGTCCATAAATACCAGCCATACAAACTCATAACAGTATAATACAAATTCACGCTAGCCTCTCCAAGTAAATGTCCTTTTAAACTTAAATAAATATAAATGGTCGTATTCAATAGGCCAGTAGGAAATACTAAAATATTTTCTTTTCTACTATACCAAACAGAGACGATGCCTGATATCACCGCAATGGCCTCTATCCATGTAGTTTGCAATAAGCCATTATATATTGATTCAAAAACAGAGGACATGGGTATAAAATTAAGCGTTTTTCATTTTCTCTAATTGTGCTTCTAACCTAAACATTTCATCTCTTAATTTGGCTGCTTCCATAAAATCTAAGGCCTTGGCAAATTTATCCATTTGTTTTTTAGTCTGTGTAATTGCTTTTTCTATTTGTGGTATGGTTTTAAATTCATCAGACGCGTTTGTAACCATTTCAAGATCGTCACTGGTTTTAATATTTATATTATTTAGCGTAAACCCTTTTATATCTAATACAGCGCTTTGCGCCATTACCTGTTCAATGCTTTTAATAATAGTGGTGGGTGTAATATTATTTTCTGCATTATATTTTATTTGCTTGGCCCTTCTTCTATCGGTCTCGTCCATAGTGCGTCGCATGCTCTTGGTAATTTGATCTGCGTAAAATATAACGCGACCATTTACATTTCTTGCAGCCCTACCGGATGTTTGTGTTAAGGATTTTTCATTTCTTAAAAAGCCTTCCTTATCGGCGTCTAATACCACCACCAAGGAAACTTCAGGTAAGTCAAGTCCTTCTCTTAATAAGTTCACACCCACCAGCACATCAATGACGCCTAATCTTAGTTCTCTTAAAATTTCTACTCTTTCAAGCGCATCAATATCGCTATGAATATATTTTGATTTAATTTGTATTCGACTTAAATAACGGTCCATTTCTTCAGCCATTTTTTTAGTAAGGGTGGTTACTAAAACGCGGTCTCCTTTTTCTACCTGCATGGCAATCTCTTCTAAGAGATCGTCAATCTGATTTTTAGTAGGGCGCACTTCTATGGGCGGGTCCAATAAGCCCGTGGGTCTTACCACTTGTTCTATAATTAAACCTCCTGTTTTTTCTAATTCATATTCTCCCGGAGTGGCGCTAACAAAAATAGATTGTCCCACCATATTTTCAAACTCATTAAAATTTAGAGGGCGGTTATCAATGGCGCTTGGAAGTCTAAAACCATATTCCACTAAATTCATTTTTCTACTTCTATCTCCTCCATACATACCCGATATTTGTGGAATGGTAACGTGGCTTTCATCTATAACACATAAAAAGTCCTTGGGGAAGTAATCTAATAAACAAAAGGGCCTAGTGCCAGGTTTTCTTCTATCAAAAAACCTGGAATAATTTTCAATGCCCGTGCAGTAGCCCAACTCTCTAATCATTTCAATATCATATTCAACACGCTCTTTTATTCTTTGGGCTTCGATATGTTTACCCGTGTTTTTAAAATACTCCACTTGCGCAAGCATTTCATCTTGAATTTCATATATAATTTCTTGCACTAAGTCCTTGGGGGCTAAATATAAATTGGCTGGAAAGATGGCCGCGTTTTCCATCGTCTCAATTCTTTTACCGTTTTCTACTTCTATACTTTCAATAGACTCAATTTCATCTCCAAAAAAGGTAATGCGGTATCCATAATCCACATAAGGTAATCGAATGTCCACGGTGTCACCATTCACTCTAAAAGAACCTCTGTCAAATTCTGTAACAGTTCTGTGGTATAAACTATTCACGAGTGCGTGTAAAAAAGCTTGTCTTGGCAAAACCATGCCTGCACTAATTCTTATAATTCCTTTTTCGTATTCTGTAGGATTACCCATACCATAAATACAACTCACACTGGCTACAATAACAATATCTCTACGTCCACTTAATAATTGTGCGGTGGCTTGTAGTCTTAATTTATCAAGCTCTTCATTAATGCTTAAATCTTTTTCAATGTAAACACCGGAAGTGGGTAAATAAGCTTCGGGTTGATAATAATCGTAATAAGATACAAAATAACCCACTGCATTATTAGGAAAAAATTGTTTGAACTCTCCGTATAGCTGAGCGACCAATGTTTTATTATGTGTTAAAACAAGTGTGGGCCTTTGTATATTTTGTATAAGATTCGCAATGGTAAATGTTTTACCGCTTCCTGTTACCCCGAGAAGTGTATGGTATCTTTCTCCCTCCAAGACCCCGTCGGTGAGAGCTTGTATAGCAGTAGGCTGATCGCCCGACGGGGTATAGGTGGATTCTAATTGAAAAGGCATTTGCAAATTTACATGCTATAGTGCATCTAAGAAAATAGAAAGTTTTTCAATGGCCTTTGCTGTTTCTGTTATTTGCTCTTTGGTTTCTAGCCAATTTTTTTGTTCTATTGCTTCTCGCACGCCCGGAACCGTTTTAACGCCGTATCCAGTATAAAAACCTGGTGCGTAAATAGTATGCTTATACCAGGGTCTGCGTGGAAGACCCGTTTCTGATAATAAATTTTGCTCTGCTGTATAAATTTTTGAATTTAGGGCTGCTAATTGGGACATATTTCCGCTTGCTTTTATTTCTTCTACATGTGCAGCAGCTTTTTCTAATTTAGCCAATGCATTTAATAGAGCAGAAAAATCTATATAGGGAACTTCGGCCGTAATCTTTGGTATGGTTAAGCCTTCGGTAGGATCTGCTGCATAGGCATATGCTTTTTTATTTACTAGTTCGTTTTCAATAATTGTCTTCTCTCTTAATTGATCTACATTATTTATTAATTCACTAATGTATCCTTTAATAGTAGTATGAAGCACTCTGTAATCAAAAGGCAAAACATCTGCATCGGCTAGTCTTAGTGCAACCCTTCCTGCTGTTTGTGCAAGTGTTACTCCATAAATAAACGTAGGGTCTTTAAAACGACGATACATATCATAGGAATCATAAATAGAGTGATACTCTCCGCCTTCGCCTTCACCACCATATCCAATATTTAAAGAAGGAATTCCTAGGTGTTGAATAAAAGAAGAATAGTCAGAACCCGAGCCCATGGCGCCTAGTGGATAGCTAGTGGATGCATAGGCTTCTTTTTTTGCAGCCGTTCCATTTGCGCTAGTTGCTCTTGATGCTTTTGCTCTTTCAAATACAGTAACACCCGTTTGTGGGTCCATTACCGTTTTGCTAATTTCTGTTATCAATGGGGCGAATGCGTGTGAGCCCTCTGCACCTAAAAATCCTCTTTCGTTTCCATCAGAATTTATATAAGCAACCGCCTTGGCTTGCAATTCTGCAGCATGGTCTTCTACCCATTCTGTAGAACCCATTAATCCCGGTTCTTCTGCATCCCAAGCGCAATACACTAATGTTCTTTTAGGTCTCCAGCCTTGTTTTAATAGTCCACCAATAGCAATGGCCTCCTCTAATTCAGCAGCCATGCCGCTTATAGGATCGGCTGCGCCATTTACCCAACCATCGTGGTGATTTCCTCTGACAATCCATTGGTCAGGGAATTCAGCTCCTTTAATAGTCGCAATGACATTAATGCCGGGTCTTAGTTTCCAATCAAAAGCTAATTTTAAATGCACCGTTGATTTACTTGGTCCAATATGATAAGTAAAAGGAAGCCCCCCTCCCCAATTTCTTGGTGCAACAGGCCCCGCCATGTCTTTTAATAGGGGCGCAGCGTCTCCATAACTAATTGGAAGTACCGGTATTTTTAATAAGTTCACTGCATTGTTGTGGTCTACTCTTGGGGCATTGGCAGTAGATGCGATATTGGGCGTGGTAGGGTCTCCAGGATAAATAACCATGTCCATGATGGATCCTCGTTGAACAGTTTGATCGTTTTTAAAAGAGCCAATTGGATATTCATCGCCGGCGCCGTATCCATCATCAACAGGATCGGAATAAATTAAACAACCAATCGCACCATGTTCTTGTGCCACTTTAGGTTTAATGCCTCTCCAGCTGCGACCATATTTTGCAATCACAATTTTTCCTTTTACATCAATGCCATATTTAGCTAATGTTTCATAGTCTTCAGGTAAACCATAGTTTACAAAAACTAAATTTCCTGTAACATCGCCATCGGCGCTCCAACAATTATAAGTAGGTAATTGGTCGGCTTGATTGGATGTGGCATCTTCTTTAAGAGGGGTTTCTTTTAATTTTGCTTTATAGTTTGTAGGACCTGACATTTCCAATACACGTGTGATGGGCATGGGAAACATTAATTGATACACGTCGGTTTTAGTATCCCAACCAGCCTCTTTAAAAACTTTTACAATTTGATCTGAAACAAATTTTCCCCCCACAGAACCAACATGGTGTGGAACAGAAGAAAGTAATTTAATGTGCTGCCCAACTCTTGCTGCGTTTAATTGAGCATCAAAATCCTTTTCAATTTTATTTTGTTTCTCTACAGTTTTAAAGCCAAGTATTGAGTTTTGCGCCATCAGGTTATTGCTTATTATAAATAAAGCAAGACAAGAAAGCATTGTAGCTATTTTTGCTTTTTTTAAAGTTTGTTTTTTCATAGATATAAATTGATTCGTTATAAATTAAATATTTCTTTTTAAATAATGGGTGTAATCGGGAAGTTTGTATTCATAAACTTCTTGCATAAAACGAGAGGTCATTAAAAAATCGGCAGTGCTTCTATCACAGGCCATGGGCAGGTTCCAGGCCACAGCGAGTCTTAATAAGGCTTTCACATCGCTATCATGTGGCTGCGCCTCCATGGGATCAAAAAAGAAAAAGATAATATCAATATCTCCTGTGGCAATCATGGCGCCAATTTGTTGGTCTCCGCCTAGCGGTCCACTTAACAATTTTTTTACGGGTTGGTCTAATGCCTCTTCCACCAACTTTCCGGTGGTGCCGGTGGCTACAAGAATATGCTTAGAAAGCGCTACTTTATTATAAATAGCCCACTCTATAAGGTCTTTCTTTTTATTGTCGTGTGCAATAAGTGCAATTTTTTTTCTTTTTTCTAGCTTTCTGATATTATTGGGCATGTATTTTTTTGTTTGGATAATTTAGCTGATAGACATGGTTTGATTTCTTAATAAAAACAATAAGACCAAGGTACCTAAAATTATTGGTTGTGGTATGCTAATAAATAGTAAAAGGCTAATTATACAGATTAGGTATAGGGGATATAAGAAAAATAATACGCCAAACAAAACAGAGTCAAAAAACACAGTACCCTTTGTTTTTTTATCTACAAAACTATACACTAAATTATAAAAGGGGAAGTTGAAATAATAGAGCGCATTTTTTTTAATAGCGGGTGTGTGGGCGGTGGGTATTATTAATGCTGCTAGTTTTGAAAAAACATTATTATTAAAACCAACTCTATCTTTTGCGTCTATTATGGCGCTGGTTGTTGGAAGAACGTCTAAACAAAGGTTTACTCTTTTCCCGATTCCTTTAAAATTATTATAGGCAATGCCCGCTAGATGAATTTGCGGAAAATATTGCGCTGCATGGCAGGCTTGCAATATTCTAGTGGTTCCTTTTTTAAAGGGTTGAAGGGTATTGGTGTTTAAGCAGGTTCCTTCTATAAAAATCAAGACCGCTTCATTATTTTTTAATAGTCTTGCCGATTCTATAAAAGCATATTCATTAAGGTGTAAGAACTCCTTTCCTTCTCTTAACCTATACACGGGGATCATGTTTAATAACTTTAATAAAAAGCGGTGGTGTCTTTTGGTAAAGATATCGCCCCTTGCTAAAAAATGTATTCTCCTGTTGTATCTAGAACCAATAATAATAGCATCTAGAAAAGAGTTAGGGTGATTGGCAATAACTAATAAGGGCCCCCTTGTATTTAATAAATATTTATTCTTTGTATTTATTTCAGCGCAAAAAAGCCAGAGCGCCGCTTTAATAAAAAGTTTTAAAATGGTAATCACCTTTTTTGTATAAATATAAAAAAACCGCACCATAGTTGATGCGGTTTATACTAACTAACCCTAAAAAACCAAAACCTTGACTATTTTTCTATAATAATTCTTTACTAGTTATTTCGCGGCCTCTTCAGCTTTTGAAGCAATTTTTGCTCTAATTTTCGCTTCAATTTCATTGGCCATTTCTGGATTATCGTGTAATATGGTTTTTACCGAGTCACGGCCCTGTCCTAGTTTGTTGCTATCATAACTAAACCAGCTTCCGCTTTTTTGTATGATTTCTAATTCAACGCCCATGTCAATTATTTCTCCAATTTTACTTATTCCTTCTCCAAAAATAATTTCAAACTCTGCTGCTCTAAATGGCGGTGCTACTTTATTTTTGACCACTTTTACTTTTACTCTATTTCCTATTGCTTCATCGCCGTCTTTTATTTGTGCCATTCTTCTAATATCTAATCTTACGGAGGCATAAAACTTTAAAGCATTTCCACCGGTGGTTACTTCTGGGTTACCAAAAACAACACCAATTTTTTCTCTTAATTGATTAATAAAAATACAAATGGTATTTGTTTTATTAATGGTGGCTGTTAATTTTCTTAGTGCTTGACTCATTAGTCTTGCATGTAAACCCATTTTACTATCTCCCATTTCTCCTTCTAATTCACTCTTTGGAACTAGCGCTGCCACTGAGTCTATAACAAGTACATCAATGGCACCTGATAAAATTAAACGATCGGCAATTTCTAAAGCTTGTTCTCCGTAGTCGGGTTGAGAGACCAATAAATTATCGACGTCTACTCCTAATTTTTTTGCATAAGCACTATCGAATGCATGTTCAGCATCGATAATTGCACACATACCGCCTTTCTTTTGTGCTTCTGCAATAACATGTATTGCTACCGTTGTTTTACCAGAAGATTCTGGACCGTATATTTCTACAATTCTTCCTTTTGGTAAACCACCAATTCCTAGTGCAGTGTCTAAACCAATAGAACCTGTTGAAATCACTTCTTGTGGTTCTTGGCTTCTTTCATTCATCATCATTACACTGCCTTTACCATAATCTTTATCGATTTTATCGATGGTTAATTTTAAGGCTTTTATTTTTTCTACATTTGGGTTACTCATGGTTAGTCGTTTTATGTTTTTCTTTAAATATTTAAGTGAAGGTAGGGATAAATTATTAATAAACTAAAATATTTAGTATTTTTTTACTAATTAGCTTAGTTTTTATATTTATACTTATTTATTTTTATTTAATTTATTGATTTACAATATTTTATATGATATTAACTATTTAGTAATAAATTTAGTATTTTTTAATATTTCGTTTTAAAGTATTTATTTGAGCTAAAATAGGGGTAAAAAAAGCATGTTTTGATTGTTTTATATTGAAATGATGCTGGTTTTCTTATTCTTAATAAAAGTAGTTCATTTTAAATGATCCCTTTGAAAAGCAAATGTGCATTACTATTGTAGTATTAAGTATTAATACATTTATATAAATAAACTAATACTATTACGCCTGTGTATATCTTAATATCTTAGTTATACACTTATAATTAATAAAATATATAATAATTATAAATTAAACTAAGAATGAATAATAGCAAGTGTTTTATAAGCCCTCTAATTTCAATTAAATTTATTTCTTATTCTATTTTTTATTTAACTAACAGATTACGCACTGTTAATTAACGGGTATAAAACAAAGCAATTTTAACCCAAAGCCTATTTGGTATATAAAGGCCTTAAGGTTATTCTTTATTTATGCAGGTTTATTCACTCTAAAACCATAGATATCCCCGAAATATTTAATTATCCACGACAGCAATGTTAGTTTTTATTGCCCCATTATGACTAAATAAGCCTAAAAACTAAGTGCATACCCCGTTTTACTTGATAGAAAACATTATTTTTGCCCTCCTATAATCATATATATATGTCAATTATTCAGAACATTAGAGAAAGAGGTGCATGGATCATCTTTACTATTATTGCTATTGCCCTAATTGCCTTCATCTTACAAGATGGAATTGGTAGAAAAAGAGGCGCTAACGATACGACCACGCTTGGTAAAGTAAACGGCATGCTTATTAATAAATTAGAATTTGAAGAAAAACTGGATATACAGTTGCAAAATTATGCAGCCCAGGGTGTTAAAAGAGAACAACTGATTGGCTATTTATGGAACCAAGAAGTAGACCGTCTTTTATTAAAAGGCGAAGAAAATAAATTAGGCCTTACGGTGGGTACAAAAGAATTAGCTGATGTGTTGTTTGGAAACGAATCTCCTTTTAAACAAGAATTTACAGATAAAACTACAGGAGAGTTTAAGGTGAACGATGCGAAACAGGCGGTGGCTCAAATTAAGAAGAGTAAAAATGTAGAGCAAATTAAACAAATTGAAAAAATTTATATAGAGCCCTCTATTGAAAATAGAATTAGAAATAAATACCAGGTGATGGTTGTAAAAGGGGTTCAGGTTCCTAAATGGTTAAGTGAAAAACAATATGCAGAATCGAATGCAATTTCGAGCATTTCATTTGTCGGTATTCCTTACACAACTATTTTAGATAGTACTATTAAAGTAAGTGATGATGATGTTGCTTCTTATTTAAAAGAAAACGCCGCAGCTTACCAGGTAGAAGAGGCAAGCCGTTCTATTTCTTTTGTGAGATTTAGCGCTTCGCCTTCTGTTGTGGACTCTCTTGCGGCAAGAAACGATATTGAATTTTTTAAACAAGATTTTAAAAATAGTATTGAGACCGCTAAATATTTAAATAAAGTAGGAACAGAGATTCCTTACTATGATAGCTATATCAGTAAAAAGTCTTTACAAATTCCTCAAAAAGATTCAGTACTAAATGTAGGCGTGGGCGGCGTGTATGGCCCCTATGTAGATGGTAGAAACTTTACCATCGCAAAAGTATTGGGTGTTAAGCAGTGGCCTGATAGTGCAAGTGTTAGACATATATTAATTGCAACTGTTAATCCACAAAATGGACAACAGGTTAGAGCAGATAGTAGCGCTAAAAAATTAGCAGATAGTATTAGCCTTGCCATTAAGGGCGGCGCTTCCTTTGAAGAGATGGTCGCTAAATATTCTGACGACGCAGGAAGTAAAACAACCGGCGGTAAATATGAAATGTTTCCACAAGCTAAAATGGTTCCAAGCTTTAACGATTTTTCTTTTGATAATCCAATAGGCACCAAGGCTGTTATTAAAACAGATTTTGGATACCACTACATGGAAGTATTAAAACAAACAGCAAAAGGACCTGCCTATAAAATTGCTTATTTGTCTAAGATGGTGATGCCAAGTAATGAAACAATTAATGTGGCGTCAACTGCAGCGGCACAATTTGCATCTAGTAGCAAGGGCGGTAAATCTTTTAATACTAATGCAGTTAAGTTAGGCAAACAAGCCATTCCCGCAGTTGGTATTAAAGCAAATGATTTTGATATACAAGGTATCGGTACTGCTAGAAACATTGTAAGATGGGTTTATGAGAAAGAGGTGAATAATGTTTCAGAGTCGTTCGAACAAGGTGATAATTATGTGGTTGCTGTAATTACCTCAGAAGAAAAAGCGGGACTAGTAAGTGTTACTGCTGCAAGACCACAGGTGGAAGGAATTATTAGAGATAAGAAGAAGGCAGAAAAAATTATAGCAACAATAAAGGGCAAAACACTAGAATCAATTGCTACCGATGCTAAAGCAATCATACAAAGAGCGGACAGTATTGGATTTAGCTTCGCAATGATTACAGGACTAGGTAACGAACCAAAATTAGTGGGTGCTGCTTTTAATAAAGCCTTAATTAATAAAGTAAGTGATCCCATTGCTGCTAATACAGGCGTGTATGCTGTAAGCGTAAATGGTATTGCTGCCAAACAAGCAGGGCAAGACCCCAATTTCTTTAAAGACGAATTATTAGAAAGAACAAGAAGTTTAATGTTTAGATCGGCGAGCTCCTTTAAAAAAGTGGCCAAGATTGTAGATAATAGGTCTAAGCTTTACTAGTACTAAATAATTTCTATGGCCGAATTGTTTAACAATAAGGTGGCGGAAAGTGGAATACTATCCATTGATCTTGCGAGTTTACTTCCAAGCAACGAAATTATTGTGTTTGATATTAAGCCCTATTTATTTATGGAGCTTATATTAAAAGAAAAAGAATTTCGTGCTGCACTTATTACTATCGATTTGACTATTTATCAAGACAAGCTAGTGGGTATTATTTGTTCAGCAGATGCTATTATTCCTATGTGGGCGAATATGTTAATTGTTTCCGCCCTCAACCCTTTTGTAAAAGGAGTTTATTTTGGAAATGAAAATAAAGTAAGAGAACAACTACTACTTGAAAATATTAATAGCCTTAATGTGAACGAATACAAGGACCAAAGGGTGGTGATAAAGGGTTGCGGAGATACCCCCGTTGGAGAGTCGGCCTATATTGCCATTACACAGAAACTTAGACCAGTAGTGAAAAGCATCATGTATGGAGAGCCCTGCAGCACCGTGCCAGTTTATAAAAAGAAGTAAGTAAAGAATTAAGCAAAGCTACAATTGGTAATTTTTAATGCGCTTCTAGCCAATTTTTTCCAACGCCCACCTCGGCCTCAACGGGCACACCATTCGGAAGCACCATTGCTTCTTTCATACATTTTAAAATTAATTCTTTTAAAGCCGGTAGTTCTTTTTCTACTGCATCAAAGACCAATTCATCATGTACTTGTAAAATCATTTTCGACTCCCATATTGTTTTTTTCATTTCACCATGAATTTTAATCATCGCTAGTTTAATCATATCTGCAGCAGAACCTTGAATAGGAGAGTTGATGGCATTTCTTTCTGCAAAACCACGGACTGTAAAATTGCTGCTATTAATATCTCTTAACCAACGTCTTCTTCCCATGAGCGTCTCCACAAAACCCAATTCTTTCGCATTATTAATTTGCCCATCCATATACATTTGAATGCCTGGAAACTCTTTTTTATAGTTGTCTATAATTTCTTTGGCCTCCGCTCTAGAAATACCCAGGTTTTCTGCTAATCCAAAAGCACCTTGTCCATAAATAATTCCAAAGTTCACACTCTTGGCCTTGTAGCGCATTTCTTTTGTAACAACGGCCTCCTTAATACCATACACTTTAGCGGCAGTTGCTGTATGAATATCCTTGCCTAGTTTAAATGCCTCACACATATTGGGGTCACCGCTAATAGCCGCTACAATACGCAGTTCAATTTGAGAATAATCGGCGCTTACGAGTAGGCGACCGGGCTCTCGAGGAATAAAGGCCTTTCTAATTTCTCTACCACGCTCTGTTCTAATAGGTATGTTTTGTAAATTAGGATTAGTGCTACTAAGTCTTCCAGTAACAGCAACGGCTTGCGCATAGCTGGTATGTACGCGACCTGTTTTAGGATTAATTAATTCAGGAAATGAATCGACATAGGTAGACTTTAATTTTGTTAGCTCTCTAAAATTTAAAATATCATCTACAATTTTATGCTTAGCTGCCATTTTTTGTAATACGTCTTCACCTGTTGCGTATTGACCGGTCTTGGTTTTTTTTGCCTTTGCATCTAGTTTTAAAATATCAAATAATACTTCACCCAATTGTTTGGGAGAAGCTAAATTAAAACGAACCCCCGCTTGTTCATAGACACGCTCTTCACTAATTTTAGCATCTACCTCCAATACCTTGCTGTATTCGTTTAAAAAATCAATGTCTACTTTAACACCCTCATATTCCATATCTACGAGTACGCGCACGAGCGGGTTTTCTACTTCGTTAAATACCTTTTCTACGCCGCGCTTTTTAATCAGGGGCGTAAAACAATTTTTTAATTGAAAAGTAATATCCGCATCTTCTGCTGCATATTCTGTTACTTGGTCCAAGGGGGCATCACGCATAGTACCCTGATTTTTTCCTTTCTTGCCTATTAAAGTAGTAATAGAAATAGGCTCATAACCTAAAAATTGGGCACTTAGCAAATCCATACTGCGCCTGCCTTCTGGCTCAATTACATAATGTGCCAGCATGGTATCGAATGTTTTACCCATTAGTTCCACACCATACCACTTTAACACTAAAAAATCATATTTTAAGTTTTGTCCAATCCAAACAATATCCTTGTTTTTAAATAAAGGTTCAAACAATGCCAATGTTTTTTTAGCCTCAGCTTCGTTTGCAATTGGAATATAAAATCCTTCATGTTCTTTATAAGAAAAACTTAAACCCACTAATTCTACATCGTTGGCATTAATACCCGTTGTTTCTGTATCAATACAAACCTCTTTCTGTAAAAGTAAGTCCTTCACTAGGGCCTGAATATTCTCTTTACCTACAATGGCCTTATAATTATGTGGCGTGTTCCCGCTATTTTTGTTCACTACTAATTCTACGGGTAAGTCCTCATCGCCTAACTCACCCTCTAATTCGCTATCATTGTCATCTACATCATTGTCCTCACCAGTATCTAAAGAACTATTGCGCTGCTCATTATTATTATCTCCGCTATTTTTTATACCTGTTTCTTTAGCCCCTGCTTTTTTATTTTTTATTTTTACATTCACTGTATTTCCAAATAAATCGGTTTGTTCTTTTTTGGCAGTAGCTACTTCAGCGGCGCCCGCCCCCCCGCTCACTGAAAACGCATCTCCTAAAATTCTTTTGCCGAGTGTTTTAAATTCTAATTCATTAAATATTTCAGCAAGGGCCGTTTTATTTTTTTCTTTCAATCTAAAATCTTCTTCATGAAATGTAACGGGCACGTTAGTAATAATGGTGGCCAGCTTTTTACTCATGATGGCTGATTTTTTTCCGGCACGCACTTTTTCACCCATCGACCCTGTAATTTTATCGGCGTTATCTAAAACACCCTCTAATGTGTCGTATAATTTTAAAAGCTTAGCGGCTGTTTTTTCGCCCACACCAGGAATGCCTGGAATATTATCTGAAGCGTCGCCCATTAGACCCAACATATCCACCACTTGTTCTACTCTAGCGATATCCCATTTCTCGCAAATCTTTTTAGCATCTACAATTTCTTCTTTATTGCCAAAAGCCGGCGGCTTCCATATATATACATTGGGCTTTACCAATAGTTGTCCATAATCCTTATCAGGTGTAACCATATACACTTCATATCCTTTATCAGCAGCCTGCCAGGCAAGAGTTCCAATAATATCATCTGCTTCGTATCCATCATATTCAATAACGGGTATATTAAATCCCTCAATAATGGCTTTAATATGGGGTAATGAATCTAATAGGTCTTCGGGTGCTTCCTGACGATTGGCTTTATAATCGGTGAAATCGATATGACGTTCTGTAGGTGCATGTGTATCAAAACAAACTGCTATATGCGTTGGATTTTCTTTTCTAATAATTTCTAAAAGCGTGTTGGTAAAACCAAATTGCGCATTGGTATTAATACCTGTTGTCGTAATTCTAGGTGTGCGAATAAGCGCATAATAGGCACGATATATTAACGCAAGTGCATCTAATAAAAATAGTTTTTTAGACATGGCGCTAAGTTAATAAAAAAAACCTCCCCACCACGTTTGTGATAGAGAGGTTCTTGTATTTACAGGATAAACTGTTAATTAATTAATCTTGTATTTATGCTTATAGCGTTCGTACAATTGTTTTTGTTTGTTGTCTAAAGAAATATCACGTCCTTGAATAAAGGCCTTGGTCACCTGATTGCCTCTCATGTCAAGGATATCGCCTTCACTAATAATAATGTTGGCATCTTTTCCTGTTTCTAAGGAGCCTGTGATATCATCAATACCTAAAATTTTAGCAGTATTAAGGGTAATAGCAGTTAATGCCTCTTCCTTGCCTAAGCCATAAGCCGCAGCGGTTCCCGCATTGAAGCTAATATTACGCTGTTTGCTTTGGTCGTTGGCATCGTTGATGGCAAATAAAACACCTGCTTTTTTAAGTTCTGCGGGTAGCTTATACATTTGATCAATATCGTCATCTTCTGTTGTAGGAAGCGCGTGCTCGTTATCTAAGATAACAGGAATATTATTTTCTACTAACAAAGCAGCTATTTGTAAACTTTCAGCAGCACCTACAATGACCATGTTAAATCCAAATGTTTTTCCTAAATCAATGGCTAGCAACATTTGTTTTACTTCATTAGCACGAACATATAATTTTTGTTTGCCATTGAATAGACCACGTACCGCCTCAAACTTTAAATTATTTTCGGCATGATTTTTTTCTTGTAAGTAAGCGCGTGCTTCGGTAAAGAAAGTTTTAATGGTTTCAATTTTAATCATCGCTTCTTTCACTGGGTCACCAGCAGTTTGACGCATGAAACCACCACGACCACCTCTTCTTGGAATAAGTGTTGGCATATTTATAAAAATTCCATTGTCTGCTTTGTAAGCGGCATCTTCATAATTCCAAGCGTCTAATTGCACCACAGAGGAACTTCCTTCAATAAGCTCTCCCATCGGCGCCACATGCGCAAGTAGCACACCGTTTGCACGTAGTACATTAATGACTTTAGAATCGGTATTATATGAAACAATGGTTCTAATGCTTGCATTGTTTTCTCCAATTTCTTGAAAATCATTGCTACCACGTACGCCACTATTAATTTCTCTTAAACCTAAACTAGAAAGAGGAACTATTAATCCAGGATACACTTGTTTACCGGTTGCATCTATAATAGTAGCGCCTGTAGTAGATACAGAAGAGCCTACGCCTGTAATTTTTCCTTTATCAAAACTAACCGACGCATCGGTTAATACAGTTCCGTTACCCACATGCACGGTAGCATGTGTAATAACAATGGGGCCTGCTTGCGGACCTACAGGATATACTGTTTCCTGAGCGCTTGCTTTTAATTGTAAAAGTGCAAGAGATACAATCAATAAGGTGGTATATTTCTTTTGCATAGTTTAATCTTTTTGAGTTTCGTAAATAGTAACCATTTCATCTGCGTGATCATGATCGCCACAAGTTAATAGTACTTGATAACTTGGCGTTGCAGGTCTTGTAGCACCGCCCGCTTTTTTCTCGCCCAACATTTTTTGTGTTAAGCGTGTTCTTTCTGCAGCTACTTCTTTGTGCATAGATGCATCTTTTTCCCTATCAAAATAAATAGTACCATCAACGATAGTGTATAAAGATTTTGCATAAATACTTAAAGGATTGTCTGACCATAAAACCACGTCCGCATCTTTTCCAGTTTTAATACTTCCTACTTTGTCCGCAACATGTAAAGCCTTTGCAGGATTAAGCGTTACCATTTTAAAGGCTTCTTGTTCAGAAACCCCACCGTATTTAACCGTTTTAGCTGCTTCTTGATTTAATCTTCTAGCCATTTCAGCATCATCAGAATTGATACAAACATTTAAGCCTACTTTTTGCATAATAGCTGCATTATAACCAGTGGCATCTTGTACCTCGGTTTTATACATAAACCAGTCAGAGAAAGTAGAAGCAGTTGATCCATGTTTTTTCATTTTGTCGGCTACTTTATATCCCTCTAATATATGTGTGAAGGTGTTTACGGTAAAACCATATTTATCTCCTATGCGCATCATATATGTAATCTCTGGTTGTACATAAGAGTGACAAGTAATAAAACGCTTTTTATTTAAGATTTCTACAAGTGCGTCTAATTCAAGGTCTCTTCTTGTATTGGGATTTTCTCTCATCGCTTTTTGATAATCCATGGCTCTATCAAATGCGTCGTTTAACACTTCTTCCACACCCATTCTTGTATCAGGGAAACGGTTATTGCTTGAGCTAGTGGTTCTTTTTACGTTTTCACCTAAAGCAAATTTTATAAAACCATCGGCACCTGCAAATTTTAAATCCTGGTCATTGGCACCCCAACGAAGTTTAATCAATTGTGTTTGCCCACCTACTGTGTTTGCAGAACCGTGTAAGATATGTGATGAAGTAACTCCACCGCTTAATTGTCGATAGATATTAATGTCCTCTGGATTTAAATTATCTGCAATTCGCACTTCGCTCGTAACAGACTGCGCGCCTTCGTTAATAGATAAGGCTGCAATATGTGAGTGCTCATCAATAATTCCTGCGCTTAAATGTTTACCGGTACCATCAATAACTCTCGCACCTGCCTCTGTAATATCTTTTCCTAGTTTAGCAATTTTACCATTCTTTAATAAAACATCGGTATTATTTAAAACACCTTCTTTTTCATTTGTCCAAACGGTTGCGTTTTTAATTAAGATAGTTTCTTGACTTGGTATTTTTTCATTACCAAAACCCACAAATGGGTAAGTAATTTTTGCAAGTGGTTTTAAAGTATCGGTGTTTTTCTTAGTATCTGCTGTTGTGGTCATTGGACCTACAAAAGTTGCGGTCCATGTGTTTTTGTTGCCTGCAGGATCGGTTCCAATACCAGACCAATTAGCACCCACAATGGCACCACCTAGTCTAAGTTGTTCTGCACCCTTTCCTTTTTTATTAGGAAAAGTAATTTTAACCAATGATTCATTGATGGTAATTTTTGCAGTCAAAGTATCTGTACCAATAATGGATGCTGATAAATCTTTTTTAACTTCTAAGTTATAGTCAGTGTTGGTTCCACCTACATTCAATGTTAATTTATATTTACCTGCATAGTTATTCCACTCGTTTTCAGCTACTTCATATTTATTTCCTTGTATCCAGTTTTCAATAATTTTTGCATTGTTAGAAAACACGGGTTCTGTTGTAATAATAAAATTAGCCAACTTGCCTGCTTCTAAAGAACCTACTTGATCATAAACACCTAACATAGTAGCAGGATTTTTAGTTAAAGCTTCTAAGGCCTTTGATTCAGACAACCCATAACGAATTGCCTTTTTAATGTTTGCTAAAAATGTTTTGCTATCTTTTAAATCAGTACTACTAATACTAAATAGCACATTTGCTTTTTCAAAGGCCCCTAAATTAGTAGGCGCCAATTCCCAATGTTTCATATCTACTAAAGAAACAAAACGTGCATCGTTAGGATCTTCTACATCCATGGCTTCAGGAAAGTCCACATTTAAAATATAGCTAGCCTTGGTTTTCGCAATCTCCTCTATTCTTTGATATCCATTGTCACCACCTTTGATAACATATTGTACGCCAAACTCATCGCCTAATCTGTCTGCGCGCACTGTACTCCACTTATCGTCAGCAGCAAAAATTTGAGGAATGTTTTGACTATTGTTCCAAGCTTCTAAAGAAAGGTTAACGCCTTCACCCGCAGGTTTTGTTTGATACCATTTTGCATCTATATAAGTTTGACGCAATAAGGCAATACTTCCCATTAAACTAGATGGATAAGATTGTGTTGAAGAACCTTTTTCAAAAGAATAGACTGCAGCAGCCTTTGTTTTAAGAATTGCTTGATTATTGTTTTCAGTTGCAAGCGTTACGACCGCACCTGTTCCTCTAGCAATACCATCTTTCACGTGTGTGAATACGGCGCCAAATCCATTGGCTCTAAAATTTTTCGCAGCAGCTTCGTCTGTATTGAACAAATCTGATGCATTCACTTCTGGTTTAATAGCTTGGTTCCAGTTATAAGCACCTGGTTTATTGGATAGAAATTGCCCAGGACCGCCATAGTTGAAACCACCCGCTGGTCTTTTGGCTTGACCTGCACCATAGTCGGTGAAGGGATCCACAAAAGAAGGATATATAAATTTACCCGCACAGTCCACCACGACCGCATCTTTTGGAATAGCGACGCTAGTGCCCACGGCAATAATTTTTCCTTGTTTAATTAATAAGGTAGCTTTTTCAAGCTTTGTTTTTTCATTTTGAATAATAGTAGCATTCGTAAAAGCATATAAGCCTGTACGAATATCTCTAATTCCATTGATTGGGAATGACTCCTGTGCGATGGCAGAAACGGCTGTGCACATAAGTAATGCCCATACATAAATTCTCTTCATGTGATTCTTATTTTAGTTGTAAAGAAAGAAACTAAAGCTACTAAAAAGATTTTGTGAAAAAATGGGTAAAGGAAGTTTTTTTATGAGCGGGAGCCGATGGTTATTTGAGCAATTCTACAGGTAATTAGCGTCCAATAAAGACCATAAGTATTTGGATATCGCTTGGATTAACACCACTAATACGACTAGCCTGTCCAATAGTAAGTGGACGAATTTTTTTGAACTTTTGAAGCGCCTCAATAGATAGGGCCGATAATTTATCGTAATCAAAATTATCGGGAATCATTTTATTTTCAAGCGTTAACATACGCTCCACGATTTCTTTTTCTTTCTCTATATAACGCTCGTACTTAATTTGTATTTCTGCTTGTTCTAAATGATCTACTTCTTTATCTATTAATTTTTCTTTTAATTCAGCGCAGTTTTCAATAACTTGATTTAGGCTAATATTTGGTCGTAGCAAGAGTTTCGTAGCTTTTTGTTTTTCTGTAATCTCCATTGAATCAATACTGGTTAAAAAACCATTTACTTCTTCTGGTATAATAGTTTGATTAGAAAGTATGGTTTTAATAGTAGCCACCTGCTTTATTTTTTCTTCTACTTTGCGTAATCTATCTGCACTTGCAAAACCTAGATTGTGACTTAGTTCTGTTAATCTTAAATCGGCATTGTCTTGTCTTAATAGTGTTCTGAACTCCGCTCTTGAAGTAAACATTCTATAGGGTTCGTCCGTGCCCTTGCTTATAAGATCATCAATTAAAACACCTATATAAGCGTCTGACCTTTTTAAGATGAATGGTGCTTTTTCATTAATTTTTAAATGCGCATTCATGCCCGCCATAATACCCTGACAAGCGGCCTCTTCATACCCTGTGGTACCATTGATTTGTCCAGCGAAATATAAATTACTAATTGCCTTTGTTTCTAATGTATAGGTTAATTGAGTGGGTTGAAAATAATCGTATTCAATGGCATAACCCGGACGGAACATACGTGCCTTCTCAAAACCAGGCACTCTACGAAGTGCTTCGTATTGAACTTCTTCTGGTAGACTAGTACTAAACCCGTTTACATATATCTCCACTGTATTCCAGCCTTCCGGCTCTACAAATAATTGATGTCTTTCTCTATCTGCAAACCTATTAATTTTATCTTCTATGCTTGGACAGTATCTTGGTCCTACTCCTCCAATACGACCTTGGTACATAGGGCTACGATCAAAGCCGGTTCTTAATATATCGTGTACGACTGAATCGGTATAGGTAATATGGCAAGAACGCTGGTTTTCAGCCTTAATTCTAGGTATATCCATATAAGAGAAGCCTACAATCTCTTCGTCACCTTTTTGTTCTTCCATTTTTGAATAGTCTAAACTACGTCCGTCCACCCTTGGAGGTGTACCCGTTTTAAGCCTATCCGACTCTAAACCAAAAGAAACTAGCTGTTCGGTAATTCCGGTGGCCGCTTTTTCAGCTACCCTTCCTCCCCCAATTTGTTTCTCACCAATATGTATAATTCCGTTTAAGAAGGTTCCGCTAGTAATAATAACTGCATCTGCTTCTATTTTATGACCTAAACTTGTGAGGACCCCGCAGGCCTTATTGTTTTTTATGATAAGCTCGTTCACCGAGTCCTGGTAAAAGTCCACATTGGGGGTATTTTCTAGCATTTCTCTCCACTTAGACGCAAACAGTTGCCTATCGTTCTGTGCTCTTGGACTCCACATGGCTGGACCCTTGCTTTTATTAAGCATTCTAAACTGAATGGTACTTATGTCGGTGACGATGCCACTATATCCACCCAAGGCATCTATTTCCCTTACTATTTGACCTTTGGCAATTCCGCCCATGGCTGGGTTACAGCTCATTTGGGCAATGCTCTGCATGTTCATAGTCACCAATAAAACCTTGGAGCCCATGTTGGCCGCTGCTGCTGCTGCTTCACAGCCTGCATGGCCGGCACCTACTACTATGACATTGTATTTGGGAAACATATAAGTGTGCAAAGATAAGCCTGTATTGGATACCAAGCAATTCATTTAATATTAAAGGTTTTAGAAAATATGACTATTTCTCGACTGGTCGATCGCTTCGCTCACAAGACCAGCATTTTAATATGTTCCATATGGAACGTTTTCTAAGTTTGAGACATTAAATTAAAAGGGGAATGTTCCATATGGAACCTTTTTGGAGGAAATAAGGGGTAAAATCTAATTAGGCGATAGACTTTAGGTAGGATTTCAGCCATTTATCCTCCTGGGCGCGCATTTTTTTAATATCTGCAGGCTTTTTGTCCTTGTATCCACAGAAATGGAGGGCGCCGTGGAAAATTACCCTAAGCAACTCCTCCTTCAAGATTGTCTTATGGGTTTGGGCATTGTCCTTCACCCTGTCAATGCTTATATATACCTCACCAATTAACTTGCCCTTGGTTTCAGATAGGTCGAAACTTATAATATCGGTATAATAGTCGTGTTGTAGGTAGGATTTATTAATGCCTAGTAAAAATTTATCAGAACAAAATATATATTGAAGCGTTTCAATACTTAAACCCTCTTTTTTTAAAGACCTTTCTATAAAAGCCTTTAGTGCAGCACGATTAGCTAGTCTTGCGTTTTTGTCGGCCTTATTAAAAGAGATGCTCATTGACATAAGAGATTGTTTTTCAATGCTCCAAATTTCGTAACTATTTGTGTAAAACAGAAACTATCTTTGCAGTATTAATATGAAGAAACTATCTGAGTTAAAAATGGGGGAGTCGGGCGTTATACATTCTTTTGAAAATGATGAAATCTTTTTGAAGCTAATGGAGATGGGCTGTATACCAGGCGAATTAATTACGGTTGAGCAAATTGCTCCACTAGGCGATCCTATATCAATCTCGGTGGCAGGCTATCAATTAAGCCTTAGAATGAATGAGGCAGATAGTATTTTTATTAACCCCAATATTGAAATAAATAATTGATAATCAATACATTATAAAATGAAAATTGGTTTATTTTTTGGTTCTTTTAATCCCATACATAATGGTCATTTAATGGTGGCAAGTTATGTAGCCAACCATTCAGACCTAAAACAGGTATGGTTAGTGGTCTCTCCGCAAAACCCGTTAAAGCCCCAGGGTAGTTTATTAAACGAATACGACCGATTACATTTAGCCAAGCTAGCCATTGAAGAGGATACGCAATTAAAAGTATCTGATATTGAATTTTCTTTACCCAAGCCCTCTTATACTATTGACACACTTATATATTTAGAAGAGAAATATCCGCAACATGAATTTTCTGTAATTATGGGTGCCGATAGTTTTCAGAATTTACCGAAGTGGAAAAACTTCGAAACACTGGTTAAGAATTATTCATTCATAGTATATAAGCGAGACGGCTTTGATATAATTAATGAATATGGTGCGCGCGTACAAATATTAGAGGCACCCTTATTACAATTATCGGCCACCCTTATTCGCAATAATAGAAAAGAAGGAATAACGATTCGTTATTTAGTACCAGAAAAAGTACGCGAAGAAATTGAGAACAGTAATTACTTTAAGGAAGAAGCCGCGAATGCGGCTGATGTTAAGAAAAGGTAATTAGATACAATTCAACCCCAATAAGTAAGTATTTATACTTGAAAAACAGGCATTTAAAAAATGTAATTTTATTGGTAACAATTTTGTTACCTTTATAAAGACAGATTGAATGAATGCAAAACAAATTCAACAGGTATTAATAAAAGATGGCTGGATTATTAAAAATCAAAAAGGAAGCCATAGACAATATATTCACGAATTAAAAAAGGGTAAAGTAACGGTACCCTTTCATGGTAAAGACGAAATAAACCCTAGTACGTCAAAAAGTATATTTAAACAGGCGGGGATTAAAAATAAATAAAATGAAAAAAAAGATAATCTTAATCATTGATACCGAAGGCAGGGGACCACTATGGGGAAGGGTTCTTTATGAAGACAATTTATTAGTAGATGCTGGGAAAACTGTATCCCAAATAGAAACAAAAATGAAGAAGCTTTTAATAAACTTCCATCAACTAAAAGAAGATAAATTTGCTTTTGAAATTCAATATGATATTTCTGGTCTCTTTCAAGACAAAAGCTTTTTAAACGCATCGGTTGTTGCGGATAGAGCTGGCATTAGCCGAATCATGATGCGTCAATACAGGATGGGTAATAAATTTCCAACCCTGGAAAAGCTTACTAAGTTAGAAAAGGCGATTAAAGATATGGGCAGAGAGCTGAAGTCAATAAAATTGGCAAAGCACCCCTCTAAAAAAAGAGCATAAGACCGAACTATCTATTCATACTGGCTAAAAACTCTTCGTTGTCTTTAGTGCCTCGCATACGTTTTAATAATTCATTCATTGCTTCATCGTTATTCATATCATTTATGAATAAGCGAAGAATATTCATTCTACCTAATACTTCTTTGTCTAATAATAAGTCGTCACGACGCGTGCTTGATCCTACTAAATCAATAGCTGGGAAAATACGCTTGTTCGCTAAACGACGATCTAATACTAATTCCATATTACCTGTTCCTTTAAACTCTTCAAAAATAACCTCATCCATTTTTGAACCCGTTTCAATTAGGGCGGTTGCTAATATAGTAAGTGATCCACCATTTTCAATTTTACGCGCAGCTCCAAAAAATTGTTTTGGACGAAGTAAGGCGGTAGCTTCCACACCACCCGATAATACCTTACCAGAACTTGGCGCTACGGTATTATGCGCACGCGCTAAACGTGTAATAGAATCTAATAAAATAACCACATCGTGTCCGCACTCTACTAAGCGTTTTGCTT
>JBBAJX010000007.1:0-2063 GCA_040403885.1 Sediminibacterium sp.
AAAATGATTCAGCAAGAAAGTAGGCTCAATGTAGCTGATAATAGTGGCGCCAAGGAAGTACTTTGTATCAAAGTATTAGGTAATAGTGGGCAAGACTATGCAAAAATCGGTGACAAAATTGTTGTTACTGTAAAAGATGCAATCCCTGCAGGCGGTATCAAAAAAGGTACAGTCTCCAAAGCAGTAATTGTACGTACTAAAAACAAATTACGTCGTAAGGACGGATCTTATATCCGTTTTGATGACAATGCAGTTGTTTTATTAAACACTTCAGACGAGCCAAGAGGTACCCGTATTTTTGGGCCAGTGGCACGTGAATTGCGTGATAAAGGATACATGAAAATTGTTTCATTAGCACCAGAGGTGTTATAAATTATAAATAATTATGATTAACAGATTCAAACCCAAATTCAACATCAAGAAAGGCGACACTGTAGTAGTGATTGCTGGTGATGACAAGGACTTGAAAAAGCCTCGCACCGTGTTGGAAGTAATCGTAGATAAAGGTCGCGTCATTGTGGAAGGTGTTGCTATGGCAACAAAACATACAAAGCCATCTGCCTCTAATACAAAAGGCGGTATCATTAAAGTAGAAGCTTCTATTAGCATTAGTAATGTAATGTTATGGGATGCAAAAAGCACAGCAGCTACTAAAGTGAAGCGTACAAGAGTGGACGGAAAATTAGTAAGAACTTCAAAAAAATCAGGGGAGGTAATTAAATAATGAGCACAGTAAAATATACTCCAAGATTAGCAGACAAGTACACTAAAGAAGTGATACCTGCTTTATCAAAAAAGTTTGGTTACAAGTCTGTAATGCAAACTCCTAAGTTGGAAAAAATTTGCATCAACCGTGGTGTGAATGGCGCAGTAAATGACAAGAAATTAGTTGACATCGCATTAGACGAGTTAACAATGATTACTGGTCAGAAAGCTGTTCCAACAATGTCTAAAAAAGATATCTCTAACTTTAAATTACGTAAGGGTATGCCCATCGGTGCTCGCGTAACTTTAAGAGGAGTGAAAATGTACGAATTCTTAGATCGTTTAGTTTCTGTAGCACTACCTCGTGTACGTGACTTCAAAGGAATTAGCGATAAAGCATTCGATGGTCGTGGTAACTACACTCTAGGTATTACTGAGCAAATCATTTTCCCTGAAATTGATATCGATAAAGTAAATAAGATCACTGGTTTGGATATCACTTTTGTGACATCTGCAGGGTCTAATGAAGAAGCCTACGAATTATTAAAAGAATTAGGTATGCCCTTCAAGAATAGTAAAAAAGACAATAACTAAAATAACAAGTTAAAAAAGAATTATGGCAAAAGAATCTATCAAGGCCAGACAAAGGAAGCGTGAAAAAACAGTTAAGAAATTTGCTGAAAAGCGCGCTGCTTTAAAAGCTGCTGGTGATTATGCAGGTTTAGATAAACTACCTAAAAATGCTTCACCTGTTCGTTTAAAAAATCGTTGTCAATTAACGGGTCGTCCTAAAGGGTATATCCGTTACTTCGGAGTATCAAGGATTGTATTCCGCGATATGGCTTTGAATGGTTTAATTCCAGGTGTCAAAAAAGCAAGCTGGTAATTTAATAAACAAAATTTAGAACTGATTTAAAATAGTAATATGGTAACAGATCCAATAGCAGACTACTTAACAAGAATACGTAACGCCCAAATGGCGCAACACCGTATCGTTGAAATTCCTGCTTCCAACTTAAAAAAGCGTATCACTGAAATTTTGTATGATCAAGGATACATCTTGAAATATAAATTTGAAGACGATACTAAACAAGGGTTAATCAAAATTGCCTTGAAGTACGATCCATCTACAAAGCAACCAGCGATTCGTTCTTTAGATCGTATTAGTCGTCCAGGTTTGCGTCAATATGCAAAGCCAGCTGAAATCAAAAGAGTAAGCAATGGTTTAGGCATTGCTATCTTAAGTACTTCAAAAGGAGTATTAACAGATAAGCAAGCAAAGGCAAGTAATGTAGGGGGTGAGGTATTATGTGCTATCTCTTAAGGAGCGGCATAATAATATTAGAGCAATAATTAGA
>JBBAJX010000007.1:2163-76726 GCA_040403885.1 Sediminibacterium sp.
GTATTATGTGCTATCTCTTAAGGAGCGGCATAATAATATTAGAGCAATAATTAGAGTAATAATTAGAGCAATAATTAGAATAATAAATTAATTACTTGATTCGTACTTAAGCCTTTAGTCGGGGCTGAAAGCAACCAAGTATCAAACAAAATAAAAAAACGACTATGTCTAGAATTGGAAAAAAACCGGTAAGTATCCCAAAAGGGGTAACCATTACTGTAGAGGGCGCAATAGTAACTGTAAAAGGACCTAAAGGAACTTTAACACAAGAAATTGATCGTGATATCGTTATTGAAGTCACTGCTGAAGAATTAATTGTCAAGCGTCCAACAGAACAAATTCGTCACAGAGCTATGCACGGTTTATACCGTTCTTTAATTAGCAACTTGGTGAAAGGTGTAACAGACGGATACAAAAAAGACTTAGAATTAGTGGGTGTGGGTTTTAAAGCCACCAACGCTGGTAATATATTAGATCTTGCTTTAGGATATTCTCACAATATCATTTTTGAAGTACCTAAAGAATTAAAAGTAACTACTACTACAGAGAAAGGACAAAATCCTAAAATCTTTTTAGAAGGTAGCGACAAACAATTAATTGGACAAGTAGCTGCCAAGATTCGTGGTTTACGTAAACCAGAACCATACAAAGGAAAAGGAGTTCGTTATTCTGATGAGGTGGTAAGAAGAAAAGCAGGTAAAGCAGCAGGTAAATAAACATTAAAAAATAAAAGGGCGGCAGCATCGCTCGACTAAAAAATAAATAACATGAGTAAATTAGCTCAAAGACAAAAGATCAGATATAGAATTCGTAAAAAAGTTACGGGGACTGCAGAGAAACCTCGTCTATCTGTATTTAGAAGTAACGCCGATGTTTATTGTCAATTAATTGATGATGTAAACGGTGTAACATTAGCCTCATCTTCTTCAAGAGAAGCAGATATTGCTGCTCAAAAAGTAGTAAAAATTGAGAAAGCTAAATTAGCTGGTCAAGCAGTTGCTAAAAAAGCAGCAGCGCTTTCAATCACAACATGTGTATTCGACAGAGGTGGTAATTTATACCACGGTAGAATTAAGGCAGTTGCGGAAGGTGCAAGAGAAGGTGGATTACAATTTTAATTTGATAAAAAATACTAATAGAAAATCATGTCTAAAGTAAATGTAAATAAAGTTAAAGCAGCAGGTGATGTAGAACTAAAAGAAAAAGTAGTTTCTATCAACCGTGTAGTTAAAACAACAAAGGGTGGACGTACTTTTAGCTTCTCAGCTTTAGTAGTAGTAGGTAACGAAAATGGCGTTGTAGGTCAAGGTCTAGGAAAAGCCAAAGAAGTTCAAGAAGCTATTACAAAAGGTATTGAAGATGCAAAAAAGAACTTAGTGAAAGTGCCTATTATGCACGGAACAATTCCTCATGAGCAATTGGCTAAAGAAGGTGCTGCTAAAGTAATGATTAAGCCAGCTGCACACGGAGCCGGTGTAATTGCGGGTGGTAGCATGCGTGCTGTATTAGAGAGCGCAGGTATCACGGATATCTTAGCTAAGAGTTTAGGTTCTGCTAATCCACATAACGTGGTGAAAGCAACCATCAAAGCTTTAGGTTTATTACGTGAGCCAGTTCAAGTTGCAAAAACAAGAAATATCAAATTATCAAAAGTATTCAACGGATAAGCTTAATAGTAGCCAATTCTAAATACGATTATAAATAATTCAATGATGAAAAAAATAAAAATTACGCAAGTAAAAAGTGGTATTGACAGATCAGAGCGTCAAAAGCAAACTTTAATTGCATTGGGTTTAAGAAAGTTAAACGCCACCAAAGAAGTAGAGGCAACTCCACAAATCTTGGGTATGGTGAACAAAGTTCTACACTTAGTAAAAGTGGAAGAAATAGCATAAGCTGTTTCTTTTTTATTAAATAATAAGCGAGGGGAGATACCCCGAAAGTAAAAATCAAAAAAATGAAATTACACAATTTAAAACCTGCAGAAGGTTCAGTTCACAAAGCAATTAGAATTGGTAGAGGAGAAGCATCTGGTAAAGGTGGTACTTCAACAAAAGGTAATAAAGGTGGTCAGTCTCGTGCTGGTTACAAGAGCAAAATGGCACACGAAGGTGGTCAAATGCCTATCCAACGTAGAGTTCCAAAGCGTGGATTTAAGAACATCAACAGAATCGATTACGTCGTATTTAACCTAGGTCAATTAGACCAATTAATTGAGAAATACGGTTTCAAAGAAATTACTCCAGAAAACTTGTACATGAATAGTTTGATAGCACGTACCGACTTGGTAAAAGTGTTAGCGAACGGTGAATTGAAAACAAAGATCAATTTCAGAGTGAACGCAGCTAGCAAGAAGGCGCAAGAAGCCATTGTTGCAGCAGGCGGAACCATTGAAATTATCTAATATTTCTGTATATTCGAGACGTGCAAATGGGCGTCTTTTTAACTTGAAAAGTGCTTTTTGGACAATAATTAAACACTGATGAAAAAATTACTTGATACTTTTAAAAATATCTGGGCTATCACTGACTTAAGAGGTAAAATTCTTGTCACTCTAGCTTTAGTATTAACCTACCGTATTGGTGCGCAAATTACTTTGCCAGGTATTAATCCTTTGGCTATTGAGGCGGCTCAAAAATCAGGTAAAAGCAATGGCTTATTGGGTATTTTTGACATGTTTGCCGGTGGTGCATTTTCGCAAGCATCTGTTTTAGCTTTAGGTATCATGCCTTATATTTCTGCTTCTATCTTTATGCAGTTAATGACCATCTTGGTTCCTCAATTACAAAAAGTACAAAAAGAAGGAGAAAGTGGTCGTAATAAAATTAATCAATGGACGCGTTATTTGACAGTTATCGTAACTGCTTTTCAAGCGGGCGCTTATGTTGCTTATTTAAATAGTCCAGGATATGCAGATGCACTTATCCCTGCCTTCAAGCCCTATTTCTGGTTATCAACTGTTATTACTTTAACTGCAGGTACATTATTTGTAATGTGGTTAGGTGAAAAAATTCAAGATAAAGGTTTAGGAAATGGCACTTCCATTATTATCATGGTGGGTATATTAGGTCGTTTACCACAATCACTTATTTTAGAATTCAGTTCTAAAAGCCAAAAAGGCGGTGGTGGTTTATTAATATTTTTAATTGAGATTGCTATTTTAGTAACTGTTATTATGGGACTTATCTTGCTTGTACAAGGTGTTCGTAAAATACCTGTTACTTATGCAAAGCAAATTATTGGTGGTTCTCAAGTGGGTGGGGCACGTCAGTTTTTACCTGTAAAAGTAAACAGTGCAGGTGTAATGCCTATCATTTTTGCGCAAGCTATTATGTTCTTACCTACCTTGGTTTCATTTACCAACATCGATTCTGCGCAGGGCATTGTAAGAATATTTAACGACCATAGTAATGTATGGTATATGTTAATCTATTCTATTATGGTTATTGGATTTACCTTCTTATATACTGCGTTAATCTTTAATCCAAAACAAATCTCTGAAGACCTTAAACGTAATAATGGTTTTGTGCCAGGTGTTAAACCAGGCCAACCTACTACGGATTATATTGGTTCAGTGATGGATAAAATTACTTTACCTGGTGCCATCTTATTAGCACTAGTAGGTATTTTACCTGGATTTGCTCAAAAATTAGGTGTGACACAAGGTTTCAGTACTTTCTTTGGTGGAACTTCATTATTAATTATGGTAGGTGTTGTTTTAGATACATTACAACAAATAGAAACTCATTTATTGATGCGTCAATACGATGGATTAATGAATACCGGACGTATTCAAGGAAGATCGCCTATTACGAACTCACCTATATAGTTTAAAAGGTACTAGTTAAAATATTTATATTTACGAACCTGTCTTCTAAACGACAGGTTTGTTTATTTATAAGATAAATGGAATTATGGTTTATACAAAAACTGAAGAACAAGTTATATTAATGAAGGAGGCTGCCTTACTAGTAAGCAAGACCTTGTCACAAGTGGCCACTCAATTAAAACCGGGTATGACTACTTTAGACATAGATCAGTTCTGCATGCAATTTGTAAAAGACCATAAGGCAACACTTTCTTTTCATAATTACCACGGGTATCCGCACAATATTTGTGCTTCTGTCAATGATGTGGTGGTGCATGGCTTTCCCAATAAAATACCTTTAAAAGAAGGAGATATTGTTTCCATTGATTTAGGGGTAGTATTAAATGGCTGGCATGGAGACCATGCTTATACTTTCATTATTGGAGAAGTAGCTCCTGAATTATTAGCATTAGTGAAAGTGACCAAAGAGTCATTGTATAAAGGCATTGAAAAAGCCATTGTGAATAATAGACTGGGAGATATTGGTTTCGCCATTCAAGAGCATACTGAAAAATTACATGGCTATGGTGTAGTAAGAGAATTAGTGGGACATGGACTAGGCAAAAGTTTACACGAAGACCCACAAGTGCCTAATTATGGTAAAAGAGGAACTGGACTTAAAATGAAAGAAAATTTGGTACTAGCCATTGAGCCCATGATTAATTTAGGCACACATAAAGTATTTACAGAAGAAGATGGTTGGACAGTGAGAACGCAAGATGGCAAAGTCTCTGTGCATTTTGAGCACGATGTTTGTGTGAAGAATAAAGAAGCGCTTATCTTATCTGATTTTTCAATTATTGAAGCTGCTGAAAAAGCAAATAGTAATTTAAATTCATCTTATTATTAATTAGTTGAGGTTTTTATAAAAAGTATAGAATGGAAAAGAAAAAAATAGTTGTCATTGGGGCTGGGGCAGCTGGATTTTTCTCTGCTATTCAAATTGCCGAGTTACATCCCGATTGGGATATTTCTATTGTAGAAAAATCGACTAAAATTTTATCAAAGGTAAAAGTGAGTGGAGGTGGCCGTTGCAATGTAACACATGCCTGCCCTGATATAGAAGTACTATTAAAAAAGTATCCTCGTGGTACTCGGTTTTTAAAAAAAGCCTTTTATCAATTCGCCACTAAAAATACCATTTCTTGGTTTGCAAAAAATGGCGTGACCTTACACACCGAAAAAGATGGTAGAATGTTTCCCACTACCAATAATTCTGAAACCATTATAGACTGTTTATTACAAAAAGTAAAGCAATATAATATTCAAGTTTTATTGAACCATGAAGTGGTAGACATAGTGAAAAAAAAGAAGAGTGTTCATGATGCTACTAATGCTAATAGTATTGCCAATACTAATACTAATACAAATACCCATACTAATAGTAATGAAACATTTATTATCACAGTTGCTAATAACACAATAATAAATGCCGACGCTATTTGTGTGGCAACAGGAGGCATGTTAAAAGTCAATAGTTTTGATTGGTTAACGCGTTTTGGTCATACCATTGTGGAACCTGTACCTTCTTTATTTACTTTTAATACTAGCGACAAAACAATTACGAGTTTAATGGGTGTGGCCGTGGACAATGCAAGTATTCAGTGGGCGGGCAATAAACATATTGAACAAGGCCCTTTATTAATTACACATTGGGGTATGAGTGGCCCTGCTGCCATTAAATTATCGGCATGGTGTGCAAGAGAGATAGCTGCAGTTAATTACGAAGGAAATATTGTTATTAATTGGTTACCCACTTATACCGAACAAAGTTTAAGAATGGAATGGATTAATATCAGATTAGAATTGGGTAAAAGAGAAATGGGTTCGAAAAATCCATTTAATTTACCCAATAGGTTATGGCATTATTTTTTACAAGCAGCAGCTATTAGTACTTCCCTTAAATGGGCGGATTTAAAATCGACTCAACAACAAATATTAATTCAACATTTAGTGAGAACTACTTTACCCATCAAAGGAAAAACAACTTTTAAAGAAGAGTTCGTTACTTGTGGTGGAGTAGAATTAACTGAAATAGAATCAAGTACTATGGAAAGTAAACTAATACCAGGGCTACATTTTGCTGGTGAGATGATGGACGTAGATGGCATTACGGGTGGTTTTAATTTCCAACATGCTTGGACTTCTGGCTGGATTGCAGCCCAGCATATGGGGCAGATGCATGAAGACATTTTACCTATTTTATAGTTTCCAGTTCTTTTTTCATTTATCTAGATCAATACTATTGAATATCAATAGCTTAGAACTATTAAAATCTGCATTTTTTAGCCCATTTTAAGTCTATTTTATGGGTTTTTTCCTACCTTTGCCGTCCGGTTCAAAAACACCGGATTTTATATGAGATTATTTATTAAAAACCTAAACGCAGACGCACAGGAATTCGACGGCGCTACAGCTGTTGAAGCAACTGCGATACCAAAAGCACCTGAACAAATTATTACAGCGCATGACGATTTTGACTGGAGCGTTGACAAACGTAACGTAAGTCATTATGCAGAAGCTGAAAGAGTAAAGTATGATAAAGTGTATGATGACACTTTCGTACAAATTTCTGATGGAGAAATCATGAATGGATTAGTAGTTGCTTTAACTAAAACAGATGTTGTTGTAAACATTGGTTTTAAAAGTGATGGCTTAGTTTCATTAAATGAATTCCGTGACACCAATGGTGTTAAAACGGGTGATACAGTTGAGGTAATGGTAGTAGAAAAAGAAGACCGTGATGGTAATCTTCACTTAAGCCGTAAGAGCGCTCGTATTTACCGTGCTTGGGAAAGAATTATGGAAGTACATAAGACTGGTGAAGTAGTTACTGGTTTAGTTACAAGCAAAACAAAAGGCGGATTAATCGTTGATGTATTTGGTATGGAAACTTTCTTACCAGGTTCTCAAATTGATGTGAAACCTGTTACAGATTATGATCAATTCGTAGGAAAGACAATGGAATTTAAAGTAGTGAAGATTAACGAAACTATTAAGAATGCCGTTGTATCACATAAAGCCTTAATTGAAAGCGATATCGAAGCACAACGTGCAGAGATCATGAGTAAATTAGAGAAAGGCCAAGTATTAGAAGGTGTGGTGAAAAACATCACTGACTTCGGAGCATTTATGGACTTAGGTGGATTAGATGGTTTATTATACATCACTGATATCTCTTGGGGTAGAATCTCTCACCCAAGTGAGGTGGTTAAATTAGATCAAAAAATTCAAGTGGTTGTATTAGACTTTGATGATGACAAAAAACGTATCAGCTTAGGTTTAAAACAATTAACTCCACACCCTTGGGATGTATTACCTCAAGTATTATTAGAAGGTAGTGTTATAAAAGGTAAAGTAGTTAACATTGAAGACTACGGTGCTTTCTTAGAAATTCAACCAGGTGTTGAAGGTCTTGTACACGTATCTGAAATTACTTGGGCGAACACACCTATTAATGCAAAAGAATTCTTCAAATTAGGAGATGAGCATGAAGCGAAAGTAGTCACCTTAGATAAAGATTCACGTAAGATGAGCTTGAGTATTAAACAAATGTCTCAAGATCCTTGGAGCACTATCGATAATAAATTCCCAGAACAAAGCAAACACAAAGGGCTTGTAAAAAATATCACTCCTTACGGTGTGTTTATTGAATTAGAATCAGGCATTGGTGGAATGATTCACATCAGCGATTTAAGTTGGTTGAAGCGTTTCAATCACCCTTCTGAGTATGTAAAAGTGGGAGAGTCTATCGATATCAAAATCTTGAACATCGATAAAGAAAATAGAAAACTACAATTAGGACATAAGCAATTAGAAGAAGACCCTTGGAATGCATTAGAGCAAACTTTTGCAATAGGCTCTATTCATGATGGTACCATCAGCCGCAAGGATGAAAAAGGTGCGATTGTACAATTGCCGCATGGTCTTGAAGGTTTTGCGCCTAATCGTCACTTAGCGAAAGAAGATGGCAAACAAGTTCAAGCAGAAGAAACAGCGAAGTTCATGGTGATCGAATTTGATCGCAATGAAAAGCGTATTGTGGTTTCTCATGCAAGAATTTGGGAACAAGCTATCACTGAAGAGAAAGAAGTAGCTAAGAAAGAAGCAAAAGTGGAAACGGAAAAGACTAAAAAAGCAGTGAAAGCAGTTCAAGCTAAAGTGGAGAAATCTACTTTGGGTGACCTAGGTGCTTTGGCTGAAATTAGAGCTAAAATGGATGACGATAAAGCAACTGGAAAAGACGCTTAATCTAGTCTAAGTAATTGATATAGCCCCGTTTAGCGATGCTATGCGGGGCTTTTTTTATAATAATCTTAACGCCAAAGGCCCCAATTTGGACGATTTTAGTCATAAATTGAGGATTATTAGTTAATTTTGCAACCCTGTATGAATAGAATATTTATTGCTTTTTGTCTTGTTTTGGCCTTGTCGTCTTGTACTTCAAAATTCCAAAAAATTTTAAAGAATAAGGATACCGATTATAAGGTAAAAATAGCCGAGAGTTATTTTTTACAAAAAAAATATTCTAACGCACAGCAGCTCTTTGAATCAGTAATGCCTTTTGTGAAAGGAACGCCTCGCTATGAAGAATTATATTTAAAATTTGCGAACTCATATTACTTTGATAAGGACTATGAGAATGCAGAAAATTTATTTAAAACTTTTGTCGAGTATTTCCCCAATAGTCCAAGAACGGAAGAAGTGGATTATTTAAGAGCTTATACTTATTTTAAGCGTTCACCTAAAGCAGAGTTAGACCAAACTACTACGAATAGAACCATTCAATTAATGCAACAATTTATTGATGGACATCCTACGAGTGTTAGAGTAAAAGACGCCACTGAAGTAATTGATGCCTCAAGAGCAAAGCTAGAATTGAAAGATTTTAAAACTGCCACCTTATATTCAGACCTTGCACTATACAGAGCCGCAGCTATTTCTTATGGTTTATTATCCGATGGTTATCCTGATTCAAAAAATGCAGATAAGTATAAACTACTTACTTTAAAAGCTTATTATCAATTTGCTGAAAATAGTTTTGTAGAAAAGCAAAAAGAAAGATTCGATAAAGTGCTACTAGAGTACAATGATTTTGTAGACCGTTACAGCGACAGTCCATTATTGGCTGAAGCAAAAAAAATAAAGAAACAAACAGATAATTTTTTAAATTTAATAAAATGAGTAAACTAAGAAGAAATATGGGTGCCAACACCCCTTCTGTTGTAGAAACAAAAAGTTTAAAAGCTTTAAAAGCAAAGACTGGTAATTTGTATGAGTCTATCTCTATTATTTCTAAGAGAGCTAATCAAATTAGTATTTCTGTAAGAGAAGAATTGCACAGTAAATTAGAGGAGTTTGCTAGTCATACCGATAGCTTGGAAGAGATTCATGAGAACAAGGAACAAATCGAAATTTCTAAGGCCTACGAGCGTATGCCTAATCCAGCAATTTTAGCTACTGCTGAATTCATCGATGACAAAATATATTATCGTAAAAACGAAGAAAGCGACTTATTCCGCTAGTATTTGCTTCTACAAAATTAAAAACGTCCCGGAACTATTGAGGTATCGGGACGTTTTTGTATTTTAGGGTTAAATACGTAGGCTATGTGTAAGAAATTATTATTCACTATTTCTATTTGTATTGTTTTTGCTTCATCATTGCATGCGCAAGAACTAGCCGCCACTATTACTATACAATCTAGTAAAGTAGACAATCAAGTAGACCCTAAAATATTCCCTCAATTACAAATTCAATTAAAAGATTTCATCAATCAGCGTAAATGGGCCAACGACGCTTTTTCAAATGAAGAAAAAATTGATTGTAGCTTTTATATTACCATTGAATCTGTGGCCGCGCCAAACGTATACGATGCCAAATTAAGTATTGTTTCCAATAGGCCTGTTTTCAATGCTAGTTATAGTAGCTCCGTTTTAAATATGCAGGATGCTAAGTTTACTTTTAAATATCAGCTTTCTCAGCCTATCGAATTTAATGAAAATAGAATTCAAGGTGCCGACCCCTTGGAGTCTAACTTAACTGCCACCCTTGCCTATTATATTTATATTATTTTAGGTCTTGATTATGATTCTTTTGCACCAAAGGCAGGTATGCCTTATTTTAATAAAGCACTCAATATAGTATTCAATGCCCCAGAGGGTAGTGGTATTACTGGTTGGAAAAGCTATGATGGTCAAAGAAATAGATATATTTTGATAGATAACTTAACCAAGTCTGGTAATGATAAAGTGCATGATGTTATTTATAGTTATTACAGAGACGGTTTAGATCAAATGACAGATAAGCCAGAACTAGCCAAGAGTAATATCTTGAATGCTTTAATTAACTTAGAACAGATGAATGAAGGTGCTGTGAATGGTATGCTAATTCCCATATTAATGCAGGCTAAATTTTCTGAAATTGTAGGTGTTTTTAATAAATCAGATAAAGCGACTCGAAAACAATTACTTACTACTTTATCTTCCTTAGATATTGCCAATATTAACAAGTATAAAGAAAAGCTGGAATGAAAAAATGGATAATACTTTCTTGCATTTTATGCGGCTGTCAAACGAAGGCAGCTAAGGATAAGCGTGTTGATAGCAGAACCATGCAAACAGTGGTTTGGCAGTTAATGCAGGCCGATGAGTATTATACGAGGGTTTCTGTGGTAGATAGTACTTGGAAAGCAGATAAAAAAAATATCGAATTTTACCAGCAAATCTTTGATTTAAATAAGGTAGACAGAGTTGAATTTTATAATACCATCGATTACTTGCAAAAACACCCTATAGAATTTAAAGAATTAATGGATTCCGTCAATGAGCTTTCGAAAAGAGAAAAAAAATAATATAATAACATAGGCTTTAAACTAGAATTCAGTAAAGAATTTTACTTTTATGTCCTTAGCATCAAAACAATAAAAATACAATAAACATGAGCAATTTAATGGGTAAACCAGCACCGGCATTTACACTTTTTGATACAGAAAAAAAAGCGGTAAACTTGGCAGATTATAAAGGTAAAAATGTAGTCGTCTTATTCTTCCCTTTAGCTTTCACAGGCGTTTGTACTGCAGAATTATGCAGCATCAGAGATAACATTGGAACCTACAATACTGCCAATGCAGTAGTTTTAGGTATTTCTGTAGACTCTTTATTTACTTTAGGTAAATTCAAAGAAGAGCAAAAATTAAATTTCTCTTTATTGAGCGATTTTAATAAAACAGCTATTGCTGATTATGGTGTGAAGTACGATGTATTCCCTGCTTTTGAAATGCAAGGAGTAAGTAAGCGTGCTGCCTTTGTAGTAGACAAAGAAGGGGTTATTCAATATGAAGAAATTTGCGCTACACCAGGCGACTTACCAAATTTTGAAGCCATTCAAACCACTTTGAATAAATTGAACTGAAACGTCGCTGCGTGTTAATTTTTATAAAATATAAAATTAACACTAGGCTGTCTGATGATTTTTAAAAAGGGTCCCAATATATTGGGACCCTTTTTTATTCGTGTTAATTTTTATAAAATATAAGATTAACACTAGGCTGTCTAAAGATTTTTTAAATCAATTTAATATAATGGCTTTATCGATCGCAAACTTCTACAATCAAAAACTTTAAGTAGTGCGTATTTTCCATACCCCAAATAATAGGATGGTCACTAGACTGTGATTGATAAGTGACCTGACGTATTCTTTTCTTTGCATCCCAGGCAGCCATTTGTATAGTCTCTAAAAATAATTCAGGGCTTACCAGGTTGGTGCAACTTGAGGTTACTAAGAAACCTCCATTACGAAGCATTTGCATTCCTCTTAAATTAATCTCTTTATACCCTGTAATGGCTTTATCAATATTATTTCTGCTTTTAGTAAAAGCAGGAGGGTCCAACATCACTACATCATATTTTCTACCTTCTTTACCCCATTTTTTTAATACATCAAATGCATTCATGGCTTCAAACTTTACAATATGCTCTAGTTTATTCAAAGCCGCATTTTTATTTGCCTGTGCTACTGCCGATTCCGAAATATCAATACCCAAAACCGATTTTGCTCCATAATGGGCGGCATGTATTTCAAAAGTACCCGTATACGTAAAGGCCCCTAATACATCTGCACCTTTTACAATTTCTTTGATAGCCCTGCGATTATCTTGTTGGTCTAAAAAATAGCCTGTTTTCTGTCCTGTTTCAATGTTTACATAAAATTGTAAATCATTTTCCTTAATAATTATTTCAGTAGGGAAGGGTTCTGTTAAAAAATCTTTTACTTGCGTTAGTCCTTCTAATTCTCTAACAGGGACATCATTTCTTTCATAAATTCCTTTAGGGCTAAATATTTTTTGAATGGCATCCACAATGGCTGGTTTCCAAATATCAATACCTAAGGATAAGGTTTGCAAAACAAAATAGTCATTGAATTTATCAATAATTAATGCGGGTAATCCATCAGCTTCTCCAAATACTAGACGACAGTTTTCGGTATACCCCAACTGTTGTCTATAGGCCCATGCAGTTTTTATTTTTTCATAGAAAAAGGGGGCATCAATTTCCTCTCTTTTTCGGGTAAGCAATCTTATAATAATCTGAGAATTGGGGTTGATATAGCCCCTGCCCGCTAATTGGCCATCAAAGAAGTAAACCTCTACAATATCTCCAGGTTCAATAGGCCCTGCAATACGGTCTACCTCGTTATTGTAAATCCAGGGGTGACCCAAGGCAATTCTGGGGTTAATTTTCTTGTTTAAATACACCTTTGTCATGGCACAAATATAGCGCCCAAATGAGTGACAACTTGTGCCTATTTTAGGTCTATTTCTGTCAATTTTGCTCTATTTGTTGATTTGGCAATATTTTTGGGAGATATTTGTAACAATATGAAAACTATGGAAGACAAAGAATTGGAAACTAAGGATCAAGCTATTGATGCTCAAAATGAGGCCGAAAACAACGCCGAAACTGCTTCTGCTACAGAAGAAACGCCCCTGAGCGAACTAGACCAATTAAAGCTAGATTTTGCCGATCAAAAGGATAAATACCTGCGTTTAATGGCAGAATTTGAAAACTTTAGAAGAAGAACTGCCAAGGAAAGATTGGACCTCATTCAAACAGCTGGGAAAGACGTCATTGTTTCTATGTTAGAAGTGATGGACGATTGTGATAGAGCAGAAAAACAATTAAATAGTGCCGATGATATTGTTGTACAAAAAGAAGGTATTCAATTAGTGTTTAATAAAGTGAGATCTACTTTGCAATCCAAAGGAGTGACCGCCATGGAAAGCTTACACAAGGATTTTAATGTTGAACTACATGAAGCTATTACAGAAATTCCTGTTACCAACAACAAACAAAAAGGGAAAGTAGTAGATGAGATTACTAAAGGTTATTTTTTAAATGATAAAATTATCCGCTTTGCAAAAGTAGTGGTAGGAAAATAAAATTCGACTATGTCAAAAAGAGATTATTACGATATATTGGGCGTCACGAAATCTTCGTCAACGGATGAAATTAAAAAAGCATATCGTAAAGTGGCGATGCAATTTCACCCAGATAGAAATCCTGGAGATAAAGCTGCGGAAGAAAAATTTAAAGAAGCGGCTTCTGCTTACGAAGTTTTAAGTGATGGAGATAAGAAAGCTAAGTATGATCGATTTGGACATTCAGCATTTAGTCCAGGAGCTGGCGGCGGTGGAGGATTTAGCGGTGGTGGAATGGATATGAATGATATATTTAGTCAGTTTGGAGATGTATTTGGAGAAGATATGTTTGGTGGATTTTTTGGTGGTGGAGGAAGTCGATCAAGATCTTCAAGATCGAGAGGGCAAAGAGGAAGTAACTTAAGAATTAAGCTTAAGATGAACTTTGAAGAAATTGCGAATGGAGCCAACAAGCAAGTAAAAGTAAAAAAACATGTTTTATGTACTACTTGCGGTGGGAATGGTGCTAAAGATAAAAATAGTGTGCAAACCTGTGGCACTTGTAATGGAGCAGGTCAAGTAAAAAGAGTAACTAATACTTTTTTAGGACAAATGCAAACGGTGAATACTTGTCCTACTTGTAATGGAGAAGGTAATACAGTGACTGCTAAATGTAGTCCTTGTAAAGGGGAAGGTCGTTTATATGGAGAAGAAACTATATCCATTGATATTCCTGGTGGTGTGCAAGATGGAATGCAGTTAAGTATGTCTGGAAAAGGTAATGCGGGTGAGCGTGGTGGAAGTTCGGGTGATTTAATTATCATGATTGAAGAAGAAGCACATGAGAGTTTACATAGAGATGGATTAAATATTTCATTTGATTTATATATTACCATACCTGATGCGGTATTTGGAACAAGTGTAGAAGTGCCTACCATTGATGGTAGAGCGAAAATTAAAATTCCACCAGGTACGCAAAGTGGAAAAGTATTTAGGTTAAAAGGAAAGGGTTTTCCAGAAGTGCAAGGATATGCGAAGGGAGACCAACTCATTAATGTGAATGTATGGACACCACAGCATGTAAGTGCAGAGGAAAAAGCTATCTTAGAAAAGATGCAGCAAAGTCCCAATTTTCAGCCTAAGCCTACAAAGTAATTTTATTTTAATTGGTAGATATCTTTTGAGTTTCTGCCTAGTCCATCATAGTCAAGGCCATAGCCTACTACAAACTTATTAGGTATATCAAAGCAAGTGTAGTCGACTTGTACAGGAAATTGTAAAGCCTCTTTTTTATTTAATAATACAGCAATTTTTACCGAGGCTGGGCCACTTGAAAGTAGTTGAGGTAAATAGTGGTGCAAGGTTTTACCTGTATCAATAATATCTTCTAAAATAATAATATCCCTTCCACTCACATTGGCTTCAAGGCCAATGGCAGTAATCACATTGCCTGAAGAAGACATGCCTTTATAAGAAGCTAGTTTAATAAAGCAAACTTCGGCTTCAATGGTTATTTGTTTAAATAAATCGGCAGTAAATAAAAAGGAGCCATTCAAAATGGATAAAAAAATAGGTCTTTTGCCTGCATAGTCTTTATTTAATTGAATAGCCAATACAGTAATTTTTTCTTGAATTTCTTTTTCGCTTAAGTAGGGAACAAATTCTTTATCTAATACTTTAATACTATTCATAATTAATTATTTTTTTTTACGCTTAAAAAAACTAGGGGGATTTATACTTTTTATGGGAGCTGCACTTATTTTAGGCGCTTCATTGGTTTTGAATAAAACTAGGGTAGATCCTACTACTAATGTTTTATCGGTCACACCTACATTATAAGTTTGCAAGTAATTTAACTGAATGCCTTCATTTTGACTAATCTCATATAAGCGCTCGCCCGCAACTACCAAATGTACCTTTTTATTTATTTCTTTTCTTTTGGGTACTAAATACAGAATCTGATCTTTAGCAACTAGGTCTGTCTCAGCTAAATCGTTATAGTTGTATAGTTTATATAAGGCTACATTATAAGTATTGGCAATATCTAAAAATGAACTACCTGTTGTTGCGTAAATGGCTAATAGTTGATTGGCTTTAAATTTTCCTTTAGGGTATTCAATTTTTAAAGCAGTATTTTCTGTTCTGGTTATTAGGGAACTTGTATCTTTTTTAGAAAGACTGTCTTTAGAAAACTCTATGGGTATACTACCAATTCTATTCATGGTATTGGGCGCAGTAATTTTTGTAGTATCTGAACTACTAATTCCTTTTACGCTAGAAAGTTGAATGGTATCTATTGCATTTATTTTTATTTGGCTTAGGGTATCTTCCGTTTTTTTAACTGAATCAGCTACTATAATGGGCTCGATGGCTTTACGCGCTTCTATTTTTTTATTGGTATCTACTTTTTGAGTAGGGGTATCGTCATCATCGTAAAAAGTCAGTTCTGGAAAATTAAATTGAGATAGTTCGAAATCATTAATGACTTTAAGTAGTTTCTTAGGGTAATCCGAAGCAGTGGCATAACCTGCTTTTTTAAGCCCATAAGCCCAAGCAGAGTCGTCTACCGGATCAAGTTCAAATAATGGGGCGTAATTAGGCCTGGTTTTTAGAAAATTAGAATGATCAATAAAAGAAGCATTCGAATTGGGGTAAACCCTGAAACATTCTTGTTTGGCATCATCATCCTGGTAAGTAGTTTCTCCTTTCCAGTCGGTTTTACATTTAATACCAAAATGATTTTTAAAATTTAAAGCCAAATTACTTTCACCGCTATTAGATTCAATAATACCTTGCGCTAAAGTAATAGAGGCTGGTATGCCAGTACGCTTCATTTCGCTAACAGCAATATCTTTAAACTGGTCAATATATATTAAGGTAGCCGTTTTCTGTGCTAGGGTGGCTAGGGGTAATATAAAAAAGAAGACTAGCGCAAGCTTACTTATTTTCATACTATTATTTTTTTCTGATTAAAGTTAAGCCATCTCTAATTGTTAATATCACTTGTTCAGTACTTGGGTCTGAAAGAACATGCTCATTAAAAGCCTGAATAGCCTTAGCACTTTTACCTTTTATTGAATCCTCTAACACCTCTCCATGAAAAAGTACATTGTCTACAATAATTATTCCTTTATCATTTAATAGGGGTAATACCAAATTATAGTATTCGATATAGCTAGTTTTATCTGCATCAATAAATATAAGGTCCCATTTTTTATTGAGAGTTGGGATAATTTCTTTAGCATTACCTACATGCATGTGCAATTGTTTTGATCTGGGATTTATATCAAAAGCAGCTTGCACTTTTTTTGCGTCTTCTTCTCTTAATTCAATGGTATGTAATTCTCCATTGTCGGTTAAACCCTCCGCTAAACATAAAGCACTAAAACCAGTAAAGCTTCCAATTTCTAAAATATGGGTGGGCGACAATATTTTACTTATAAAGCTTAAGAAGCCTCCCTGGGTCCAACTACTTTGTAAATGGCCATGTTCATGGGTCGACAAAGTTTCCTCGTATAAGCTTTTTAGATAACTAGGAGTTGCATTAGAATATGCTTGAGTATAGTCGTTCGCCAATGGGTTAATAAAATCCATGGAACAAAGGTCTATTTTTTTTCTGTATTTGGCCTTGAAATTACCCAAAGACCTATGAAGGTGAGTAGACCATTGATAATGAGTAGCTCTTGCCCAATTCTAAAGTTCCCAAATAGAAAGGCTTGGGCGTAATCTAGCAATAAACATAATAGAGGGGCTAGAAAACAAGGTATAAACGACCATTTGTCTACCAGTTTTCTTTTAGTAAGTATGCCAAAAGCAAATAAACCTAATAATGGGCCATAGGTATAAGAGGCAATTTTTAAAAGTAAATCAATAATACTTTTATTATCAAGCCATTTAAATACTAGTACTATTATTAAAAACAAGAATGCAAAACCTAAATGTACTCTTTGTCTAATTTTTTTCTTTTTAGCTTCATCCCAGTCTATATTTCTTTGCATACCTAATAAGTCAATACAGAAACTAGAAGTTAAGGCGGTAATGGCTCCGTCGGCAGAAGGAAATAAAGCTGATATCAATGCTAAAATAAAAATAATAGAAATATAGGGAGGCATATGGTAAAGCGCAATACTCGGAAATAAGTCATCACCGGTAGCAATAATATTATTTTGTGCAGCGTATAAATTTAATAAACCCCCTAAGAATAAAAACAAACTAATCACCAATAACATAGTGAAACCAATGGTCACCATATTTTTTTGGGCATCTTTCAAAGTCTTTACCGAAATATTTTTTTGCATCATTTCTTGGTCTAAGCCTGTCATGGTAAGTGTAATAAAGGCACCTCCTATAATTTGTTTTAAGAAAAAGGTTTTACTATTGACATCCATATTAAAAACAGTGGCAATGCCTTTCACTTGCATAGCCTGCAATGCATCTGTTACCGATAAATGTAAATTGCTTAAAATATAAATACTACATATGATTAAACCCATTAACATACCTGATGTTTGCAGGGTGTCGGTCCAAACAATGGTTTTTACACCTCCTTCATAAGTGTATAGTAAAATCATAATTAATATAACAAGGGTGGTGGCCCAAAAAGGTACACCCAAACTATCTAAAATAAATACTTGTAAAATTTTTACCACTAAATAAAGTCTGGCAGTGGCGCCTAGTGTTCTTGATAAAACAAAAAAGGAGGCCCCGGTTTTATAGGCATTAAAACCCAATCTTTGCTCTAAATAATGATAAATAGAAGTAAGGTTCAGTTTATAATAAATGGGTAATAAAACATAGGCGATTGTAAGGTATCCGATTAAATAACCAATGGTAATTTGTAAATAATGGAAGGCGTCTTTACCGACAGCGCCAGGAACGCTTACAAAGGTAACACCGCTTAAAGAAGTACCAATCATACCAAAGGCCACTAGCATCCAATTGCTATTTTTATTACCTATAAAAAAAGACATATTGTTACTATTCTTTCCAGCAATCTTCGCCACTCCTAATAAGATACCAAAGTAGATGATTATAAAAATAAAAAGTAAACTAGCGCTCATAGATAGGGTTTGAGTGGGCAAAGTAATAAGAATCTTTGAAATAATTAGCTAAATTGTATCTATATTCAAGTTAAAAATTAGTTTTTATGAAAATCAAGTCCCTTAGTGTTTTCTGCGGTTCAAAATCTGGGAAGAACACTAGTTTTTTGACAGCCGCAACTGCATTAGGCAATCTCTTAGCTCAAGAAAATATTGAATTAGTGTATGGGGGAGGAAATAAAGGTTTAATGGGTGCCCTAGCCAATGGATGTCTTGACCAAGGTGGAAAAGTTATAGGTATTATGCCCAAATTATTATTAGAATGGGAGGCGCAACATACTGGACTTACTGAATTAATTATAACAGAGACGATGCATGAGCGAAAAAAAATACTTTATGAAAAAGGAGATGCCGCCTTAGTACTTCCTGGTGGTATGGGAACATTAGATGAATTATTTGAAATGCTCACTTGGAATAATTTAAAAATACATAGTATGAAAGTATTCATACTTAATATTGATGGGTATTATGATGCCCTTATTTATCTTTTAGATAAAATGGATACAGAGGGCTTTATGTATGACAATTGGAAAGAAAGAATAATTGTTTGTACCGCTGTGGAGGCGCTTAAGCTTCATCTTACTTAACTTAAGTTTTTACTATCTTAATTCACTACTTTTTTAATCCGCTTTTTTTTCTAAAAATAGGGAAACCTGCACCTGCTCTAATGATGGGTTGAGCCCTTGTTTGACCAATTCTATAGGGAGATTGGTCTGCATTTAATAAGTCTATCATTACAGAAAAATAAGACATACCATTTGCATTATGTGTGCCATAACCAATGCCACCTAATAAACTAGTGGCACCATAACTTGTACTAGCTTTTATACCATTACTATAATTATTGGCAGAAGTCCAAGTTCTATTGTATTCTGGTTGTATTTGAACAAAGAATTGTTCAACAGGCCATACTCTAGCAAATACACCCGCACCTAATTGAAAGTTTTTAATTTTTTCATTTGAGCCTAATGAAATACTAAAAGAAGAATAGTAGATATTGGCAATAATACCTGCGTCAATGTATTTATTATAACTTTTTAAAATCTCAGGATTAAGACCGAATTGAAAAGAGTTACTTCCTCCACCTAGTAATAAACCCCCACCAAATAAAATAGGCTTTTCTTCTTCCAATACTTTTTGGGTTTGAATAATATTTTGAGCTTGGGCTGAATAGCAGATAATTATTATGCTTACTGTAAGAATGGCACTGAATAATTTATTAGATTTTATCATAAGGAATATGAATAAATAGGAAATATAAATAATATATAAAGCATAATGGAAAACTATCTATTCCACCTCTTAGTATGCCGCTCTTATTTATTTACATCAAAAATTTTACCAGCATTTAAAATATTATTAGGATCAAATAATCTCTTAATACCCTTCATTAATTCCATCGTTACATTGTCAAACATAATGGGCATAAAAGATTTTTGGATAATACCAATTCCATGTTCTCCACTAATAGTACCCCCAAGAGATTTTATCAATTCGAAAATTTTAGTAAGTATGGATTGTATCTCTTCATTTTCATAACTCTTTTTGTATTTAGGATGGTTAATTCTAATATGTAAGTTTCCATCTCCTGCATGACCATAAGAAACAACTTTGAATCCATTTTCAAGGGCCAATGCTCTGACTCCTTTTATTAATTTGGGTAATTCAGCTCTGGGTACCACCGTATCTTCTTCAATGGTATAACCTGCTGCTACAGAGGCTTCACTTGCCTTTCTGCGTATTTTCCAAAGTTCATTTTTTTGTTGGGCATCATCGGCAAAATACAATTCACCCACTTCATAGTTGGCTAAGACTCCAGCAATGGCTTCCATGTCTTTCATCAATACATCAAGATCATTGCCATCCACTTCAATAATTAAATGCGCTTCTAGGCCTTCCGTAATGGGAATGGCTGTGCTTTCACATAATTTACTAGCTAATTTTATAGATTCAATTTCCATAAGCTCCATGGCACTGGGCGTAATACCTGCTCTAAATATGGCACTCACTGCTTCACTTGCTTTTTCCACACTATTAAAAGGAGCAAGCATTAATAAATCAAATTTTGGATGCGGAATTAATCTTAAAACAATTTTAGTAACAATACCCAAGGTACCCTCACTACCTACTATTAACTGAGTTAAATTATAGCCAGTTGCATTTTTTAAAACATTGGAACCTGTCCAAATAATTTCACCAGTAGGTAAAACTATTTCTAAGTTTAAAACATAATCCTTCACAACACCATATTTCACCGCCTTAGGCCCTCCAGAATTTTCAGAAATATTACCTCCAATAAAACAACTTCCTTTACTGGCAGGGTCGGGAGGATAGAATAAACCTTTTTCTTTGACTGTATTTTGTAAAACTTCAGTGATGACTCCAGGCTCGGTGGTGACTTGTAAATTTCTTTCATCAATTTCTAAAATGGAATTAAATCGTTCCATAGAAATAAGCAAACCGCCCAAATGAGGTAGAGCGCCACCTGTAAGTCCAGTGCCGGCACCTCTGGGTGTGACAGGAATTAAATGTTGGTTACAAAGTATTAATAGTTTTGAAATTTCTTCAGCAGTTCTTGGCTTTACTACTACCTGTGGTGCGTAATGTAATTTTTCCGTTTCATCACTGCCGTATTTAGCAAAGCTTTCTTCGTCTGTAAAAAAGTAAGTAGCCCCTACAATAGACTTTATTTCTTCTAATAGGGAAAGGGTAATATTGTTCATTCCAGGAAATTAATTTAAAACAAGTATTTAAAAAAGGCCGTACAACATGCCATCTACCTTGCTAATAATTTCGCCTAAATCTTCTTCTGATTCGCCAAATTTATTTTTATCGCAGTCAATAATTAAAATAGGACCTTCTTTATAGCCATCCACCCATTTATTGTAGTACTCGTTTAATTTTTTTAAATAATCTAAACGAATGTTTTCTTCATATTCTCTACCTCTTTTTTGAATTTGAGATACCAAGGTAGGTACAGAGGCTTTTAAGTAAATGAGTAAGTCTGGAGGTTGTACCATTGTTTTAATGGTGCTAAAAAATCCAAAATAGTTATCGAAATCTCTTTTGCTCATTAGGCCCATCTCGTGCAAGTTGGGTGCAAAAATATTGGCATCTTCATAAATGGTTCTATCTTGAATGACTGTTTCTGTTCCTCTTTGAATTTCTAAAATTTGGTTCAAGCGGCCATGTAAAAAATAAATTTGAAGGTTAAAACTCCAACGCGTCATGTCGTCATAAAAATCCATCAAGTAGGGGTTGTGGTCTACGTCCTCAAACTGAGGAATCCAACGATAATGCTTACTTAACATTTCAGTTAAGGTAGTTTTACCCGCTCCAATGTTTCCTGCAACTGCAACGTGTTTTGGTTTTTTAGCTTTTGCCATGGTCGTGAAAATACAAAATAGTTTAGTACTATCTAATCTTTGTTGATAATTAATTTGTCTTGTTTAATAATCCATCCCAACGGCCTTTCTTACAATGGACAAGGTATCAGTGGCACTTGCTCTAGCTTTGTCGGCACCTTGTCTAATGATCTTTATAAGTAAGTTTTTGTTGTTTTGTAAATCAAGCGCCTGATTACGAATAGGTTGAATAAAACTAACCATATCCTCCGCCAATTGCTTTTTCATATCTCCGTATCTTATGATACAATTCCCTTCACTGCTATTATTGAAATCATCTTCAAATTTTTTCACTGTATCGCTACTACTGACTAATTTCATTAAGGTAAATAGGTTCTCAATATAATCGGGCTTCACTGAATTAGGTGTAAGGGGCCCTTGATCGGTTTTGGCTTTTTTAATTTTATTTCGAATGGCCTCGTCTTCGTCTGCTAAAAACAAAGTGGTATTCTGGTTTTCGCTCTTACTCATTTTCCCATTGCCATCAAGGCCTAATATTTTTACTAGTTCGCTATTATAATTAAAGGCATAAGGTAATGGAAAGGTTTCACCGTATCTGTAATTAAAACGTTCTGCAAAATTACGGGCCATTTCTAAATTTTGTTCTTGGTCCTTGCCCACTGGTACTTTCACTGCACGGTGTATTAATATATCGGCTGCTTGCAGTACAGGGTAGGTAAGTAGTCCTGCATTCACATTTTCGGGTTGCATGCGCACTTTGTCTTTAAAAGAGGTAGTCTTTTCTAATTCTCCTTTATAAGCCAACATATTTAAATACAAATATAATTCTGCAATTTCAGGAACATCGCTTTGTACATATAAAGACACTTTCTCTGGGTCTAGTCCACAAGCAATATTTTCAGCCACTACTCTTAGTACACTTTCTTTCAAAGTTTTGGTATCGGGATGGGTGGTTAAGCTATGCCAGTTGGCTACGAAAAAATAACAGTTGTATTCATCTTGCATACGTACATAATTACGCATAGCGCCGAAATAATTGCCTAGGTGCAAGAAGCCTGTAGGCCTAATTCCGCTTAATACAATTTCCTTTTTCATAGAACTGCGAAGATAATGAATCAGGAACCCATTTTTTGCCATCTTTTTGGGATATTTGTACAAAATTTAAAAATATTTAGTTTGTCAACAGCTTCTCTTTTATCTAATCCCATTGAATACCTTAAAGGGGTGGGCCCTTTGAGGGCTGATATGCTTAAAAAAGAGCTGAGTTTATTCACTTTTAACGACCTACTGCATCATTTTCCGTTTAGGCATATCGATAAAACCAAGGTGAATACCATTGCCTCCATTACGCCCGATATGGATTTTATACAAATAAAAGGGATCTTACAAGGCATTAATATTATTGGTGTAAAAAGGTCGAAACGCTTGGTGACTCAATTAAAGGATGAAACGGGTACTATTGAACTAGCCTGGTTTCAAGGAATAACTTGGGTGGAAAAAAATATTGCGGAGGGCCAGGCTTATTTGGTTTTTGGAAGGGTTAGTTTTTTTAATGGGAAGGCACAAATGGTGCATCCAGAAATTGAACCTTATGTGGCAACTACTATGTCGCAAAAATCTTTATTAGAGCCCGTGTATTCTACTACTGAAAAATTAAAAGCGCGCGGACTCAATGCCAAACAAATTGGAAAATTAACCCAAACTTTATTTCAACAAATAAGTGAAAGAGACGTACCCGAAAATTTACCCAAACATTTATTATCCAACAGAATGGGCAGGTGGGAAGCTTACAGACAAATACATTTTCCTAGTTCGCAAGCACATTATAAAGAAGCAATAGACCGACTCATTTTTGAAGAATTATTTATTGCCCAAGTAAGACTTAATTTAATAAAAATTGATAGGCATAAAAATAGCAAGGGGCAATTGTTTGAAAAAGTAGGTAACTATTTTAATACTTTTTATAATAAACATTTGCCTTTTGAATTAACGGGTGCACAAAAAAGAGTGATAAAAGAAATTAGACAGGATGTAGGCAAGGGTTATCAAATGAACAGACTGCTTCAAGGTGATGTAGGAAGTGGAAAAACCATGATCGCACTACTTGCTATGTTAATTGCTGCTGACAATGGTTTTCAAAGTTGTTTAATGGCGCCTACTGAAATTTTAGCCAGCCAGCACTATGAAAGTTTATCGGAATTATTAAAAGATATGCCCATTGAAATTGCATTATTAAAGGGGGGTACAAAAATTGGAGAGCGAAGAAGAATTTTAAAAGGGTTATTAGAAGATGATATCCATTTTGTAGTGGGTACCCATGCTATTATTGAAGATACAGTACAGTTTAAAAATTTAGGCTTAGCTGTCATTGATGAGCAGCACCGATTTGGCGTGGCACAAAGAGCTAAGCTTTGGAAAAAATCGACAATTCCTCCGCATGTATTAGTCATGACGGCAACACCTATTCCAAGAACATTAGCCATGACGGCCTTTGGCGATTTAGATTACAGTGTAATGGATGAATTACCTCCGGGCAGACAACCTATTAAAACAGTACACCGTTATGAAACATCAAGGGCCAGTGTCATGGACTTTGTCAAAACAGAAATTATAAAAGGAAGACAGGCTTATTACGTATATCCCTTAATTGAAGAAAGTGAAAAATTAAGTTATGAAGATTTAATGCAGGGCTATGAACAAGTGAAAAGTTTTTTTCCAGAACCTACTTATAAAATTAGCATGGTGCATGGAAGACAAAGTAGTGTAGAAAAAGAAACTAATATGCACCGCTTTAAAACGGGTGACACACAAATATTAGTGGGCACCACAGTCATTGAAGTAGGGGTGAATGTGCCCAATGCCTCGGTGATGGTGATAGAGAGTGCAGAAAAATTTGGCTTATCACAATTGCATCAATTAAGAGGAAGGGTGGGTAGAGGAAAAGAGCAGAGTTATTGTATTTTATTAAGTAGTGTGAAAGCAGGTAGAGAGGCGAAGGAAAGATTAAAAATAATGTGTACTACCAACGATGGTTTTGTAATTGCCGAAAAAGATTTAGAATTGAGAGGCCCTGGAGATATTGATGGAACCAGACAAAGCGGTGCTTTGAACTTTAAATTGGCTAATATTATAAATGATAAAGTAGCATTAGAAGAAGCAAGATTAGCAGCTTTCGAGCTATGCGAAAAGGATCCTACCCTTCAACTGCCTGAAAATGCAGTGGTTAGGAGTTTTTTAATAAGTCAAAAAAGTAAAATTGGCTGGGGTAAGATCGCTTAAAGGATTCATTTTTTAATTAACTTGCCCTTATTAATTAATAAAATTTTTATTATGAAATATACAGCCTTAGACTCCCAAATATTTATTCAAAATAGAAAGCGTTTTGTATCCAAAATGCAAAAAAACAGTATTGCCATTTTTGTAAGTAACGACGAATATCCCTTAAATGGAGATGCCTTGCATGACTTTAAACAAAATACTGAATTATATTGGTTGTCGGGTATTGAGCAAGAAGGTTCAATGGTTATTTTATTTCCAGACAACCCCGACCCCAAATTTAGAGAAGTACTAGTGCTGGTAAGACCACAGGAGCTAAAAGAAATTTGGGATGGTAAAAGATTAAGAGCCAATGAAGCCACTACCATTTCTGGAATGAAAACCATTGTATGGGTAGATGTATTAGATGGTATCTTACAACAGTGGATACATTTAGCGGATGCCCTTTATTTAGACTCCAATGAAAACGATAGAAAAAATAATTTATTAAGAACCAGTGAATACCGTTTTATAGATGAAATGAAAGCAAGGTATCCACTACATACATTTTGCAGAGCTGCCACCATTATGAAAGAATTGCGTGCAGTGAAAACTAAAGAAGAAGTGCAAGTCATTCAGAAAGCGATTGATATTACCGAACTGGCTTTTAGAAGGTTATTACAATTCATTCAGCCTGGGGTGAAGGAATATGAAATTGAAGCAGAAATTTATCATTCTTTTTTATCTCAACGAGCCACAGGAGTGGCTTACCATAGTATTATTGCAAGTGGAGACAATGCGAGAACCCTGCATTATACAAGTAATAACAATGTATGTAAGGACGGGGAATTAATATTAATGGATTTTGGTGCGGAGTATGGTGGTTACTGCGCCGATTTAACTAGAACCGTTCCAGTGAATGGTAAATTCACTAAAAGACAAAAACAAGTATACAATGCTTGTTTACATTTGCATGATTATGCAAAGTCTATTTTAAAACCTGGTATTAGCATTGTAAATTATACCGACAAAGTAGGAGAGGAAGCTACTAAGCAATTTTTAAAAATTGGTTTAATAAGTAAGTCGGATGTAAAAAATGAAGATGCTGATAACAGAGCTTATAGAAAATATTTATACCATGGTATATCGCATCATTTGGGAATAGATGTGCATGACTTAGGCACTAGAACAGCACCTATTACAGCAGGTATGGTATTTACAGTAGAGCCAGGTATATATATCAAGGATGAAAAAATGGGTGTACGTATTGAAAATAATATTTGGATTACCAAAACAGGTAACCAGGATTTAATGAAAAATATGCCTATTAAAGCTGAAGAAATAGAAGCCTTGATGCGAAGAGTAAAAAGCGGTAAAAAATAAAAATGAAAAAACATATTCCTAATTTAATTACACTGCTTAATTTATTTTTTGGCTGTCTTGCTATTGTGGTTACTTTTCAATCGGGCACTATGGCGACATTGGATGAGACAGGAGCTATGGTTATTGAAATTCCAGAGCAAATGTATTATGCAAGTATGTTTATAGGACTAGCAGCTGTAGTTGACTTTTTTGATGGTTTTGCTGCTCGTTTATTAAAAGTAAATTCTGAATTAGGAAAGCAACTTGATTCACTTGCAGATGTAGTAAGTTTTGGAGTGGCGCCTGCTTTTATTGTTTTTCAATTTTTAAGACTATCCCTAGCTACCGATATTAATGCCTTATCGCATACTACACTCATGATGGCGCCTGCCTTTTTTATAGCTTTAGCAGGAGCCTACCGTTTAGCTAAATTCAATATCGATCCAGACCAATCCACTTATTTTAAAGGAGTACCCATTCCTATGATTGGCCTATTAACAGCGGCCTTTCCCTTGGTGTACTGGCAGTCTACCACTACCATTTTCTCCAAATTATTATTAAGCCCTGCTTTTTGGTATTGCTATATTATTATCGTTTCTTATTTAATGGTTATGGATAGGCCCATGCTGGCTTTGAAGAGTTTAAGTGGCAAGAAGAAATTAATACTACCCTTAGCCTTAGTAACAGTAGAAACCATTATTTCTGCCTACTTTTTTAAATGGATGGCCATCCCATTTGGCTTTATTGGCTATTGCTTAGTATCTTTGTTTTACAGAAAAACAATCACTCAATAAAATTCGTATGACATTTCAAGTTCAAATTAAAGTAATGCCTTTGAAAGATTTATTAGATCCTCAAGGAAAGGCAGTTTTAGGTGGTTTACATAATTTAGGTATGACAGGTGTAAAAGATGTTAGAGTTGGAAAAAATATTACATTACAAATTGAAGCAGCCAATGAGGCAGCTGCTAGAGAAATAGCAGAAACTGCTAGTAAGCAATTATTAGCCAATGCAGTAATGGAATACTTTGAGATTGAATTTGTGAAGTAGAACTAGCTATTAATAATTTTTAATTATTTCCATGTTATATATTGTTCCCACACCTATTGGAAATTTAAAAGATTTTACTTTCAGGGCCATTGAAGTGTTACTAGAAGTAGATTTTATTTTATGTGAAGACACGCGTACTTCCTCTAAGTTATTACAGCATTATAAAATTCATAAACCACTTACCCCTTATCATCAACACAATGAGCATAAAGTGGTGGATCATTTAGTACAACAATTACAAGCCGGAAAAAATATTGCTTTAATAACCGATGCAGGAACACCCGGTATTTCCGATCCTGCCTTTTTATTAGTGCGTGCTTGTAAAGCAGCTGGAGTAGACATTACAAGTTTACCAGGCGCTACTGCCTTTGTACCAGCACTAGTGAATAGTGGTTTGCCTGCCACTCGTTTTATATTCGAAGGTTTTATTCCCTTAAAAAAAGGTAGAAAAACTTTAATGGAATCTTTGGCGAACGAAGAGCGCACCATGATATTTTATGAAAGCCCTATGCGCTTGGTAAAAACATTAGAATTATTTGCCAATCATTTTGGTGCCGATAGGCAGGCATCTGTAAGTAGAGAACTTACCAAAATATACGAAGAAAACATTTCGGACTCTTTAGCCAACTTAATTACTCATTTCTCTTCCAAACAAGTGAAAGGTGAAATTGTGATAGTGGTAGACGGAAAGCAATAGCAGTAGCTTCATTTAATACTATTTATCTTATTATTCTTAGCTTTTCTTATCAGAGCTCTACCAAAGTATACTTTTATACATTAATTAGTAAATTTCTAATTAATGAATTAAATTAGCTTCTTAATTCAGCCCTATGAAAAAGAAGTTATTTCTATTCGTTATTGCATCTATAGTATTTGCAAATTTCTCCAATGCCCAAGCCGATCGTTGGCAACAACATATCGACTATAAAATTAAAGCAGCGCTTGACGTTACTAATAATATAGTGAAGGGTACTGAAGACTTAGTGTACACGAATAATTCACCCGATACCTTGCGCAAAGTATATTTCCATATGTATTGGAATGCCTTTCAACCTAATTCTTCAATGGATATTCGTAGTAGAGAGCTAGGAAAAAATTTATTAAACTTTAGACGTGGAGCTATTACAGCCTCTAATGCAACTATGTTAGGTCAAGAAGCTTCACAAGATTGGGATAGAAGGGTAAGAGACCGCATTCAAAAGTTATCGCCTACTGAAATTGGCTATCAAAGAATAAGTCAAATTTTAATCAATGGTAAGGCTCAAAAATTAATAGAACACGAAACTATCTTAGAAGTACAACTAACGCAAGCCATTGTACCCAAAACTTCCATTAAAATGAATATGCAATTTGAAGCGCAAGTACCTGTTCAAATTAGACGCTCTGGCCGTGATAATGCAGAGGGGGTTCGTTATTCAATGAGTCAGTGGTATCCTAAAATGGTGGAATACGATTACCAAGGATGGAATGCCAATGCTTATATAGCCCGAGAGTTTTATGGTGTTTGGGGCAATTATGATGTGACATTAAGTTTAGATAAATCTTATATGGTAGCAGCAACAGGTGTTTTACAAAACCCTAATGCAGTGGCCGATAAATTTGGTAACCTTAGTTGGAACTTTAAAGGAAATAATATTCACGATTTTATGTGGGCTGCCGATAATCATTACAAACATTTATCTAAAGAGGTTCGTAAAGGTTTAACCTTCCATGTTTATTTCAAAGAAAAAAATGCTTCTTCTGATAGCGCTTGGGCGAATGTGTTATGGGCTGCAGAGAAGGCCCTGCCTTTTATGGAGAAAAAATTTGGAGCCTATCCTTATCCTGTATACTCTTTTGTACAAGGCGGTGATGGGGGTATGGAATATGGAATGGGTACCTTGTTAAAAGGGCCTGGTCTTGGAACAGTGTTTCATGAGTGGATGCATAGTTGGTATCAACATATTTTAGGTACCAATGAAAGTTTATTTCCTTGGATGGATGAAGGCTTTACCTCTTATGCAGAAGACGATATCTCTTATTGGTATAATAATAATTATGCTTTAGTATCTCCTTATATTAATGAAAAAGAAAAAGCAAGATTAAAAGTGGAGATAGAAAATGCAAAGACACAATTACCCGCTATTCAATTTGGAAATTATGCAGGTTATTTAACCTTGGCTAAAAGTGGTATTGAAGAACCTATGAGCACACACTCCGATCATTATAATTATAATTATTCTTATAGTAGCGCTGCTTATTCAAAAGGGGCCACTTTCTTGGGTTTATTAGGCTATATAGTGAGCGATTCTCTAAGAGATATTGTTTTAACGAATTACTATAGTACTTGGAAGTTCAAGCATCCTAATGCCAATGACTTTACAAGAGTGGCAGAAAAAACAAGTGGTTTACAATTACAGTGGTTGAAAGAATATTGGGTGAACTCTACTAAAACCATTGATTATGGTTTAAACAATATTGAAGTGAGTGCCAATAATGCAAACGCTATTATAAGTATTCAACGTAATGGTAAATTCCCTATGCCCATTGAAGTACTAATTACTTATAAGGATGGAACTAGTGAACTACATTATATCCCACTTGATTTAATGTTAGGCACTAAGCCTGCAGAGGGCACTATTAAAAGAATTATTCATACAGAATGGCAGTGGGTAGCCCCTAGCTATACTTTTGAAACCAGCAAACCACTGTCTGCATTAAAATCAATTGAGATTGATCCTAGCCAACGCATGCCTGATATTAATAGAAGTAATAATAAATTAGAAATACCTAATTAGTTTTGAAATAAAAATAAATAGATTATTGCTACGAGTGAACATCGAGCTCTAGCGTAAATAAAGTTGTAAATACGAACGTTAAAAAAGTCAGCATGTTTGAGCACGAAGTGCGAGTTCTGACTTTTAGTTTGGATTTACAACTTTTAGCCAAACACATCTAAGATGTGTTTTTATTATAGATTGATTTATAAATTGGTCTGAAATTAATGTAAGACCAATTTATAAAATTTAAGAGCGAGCTGGGAACGAGAAGCAGTATCTATTTACAGTATTTCAAAAAAGATTAAGGCTTCTTCACTTGTATGATAAACTTCTCTTCAAAATAAGCTTCTGGAAAAATGTCATGAATAGACATCATTTTAGGGCGTAGGCCACTTTCAAATATTTCTTGGTGCAAGTCGCCACCTTTTAAACAAATCAAAGCATTGGCTTGATCTAGCTTTTTATGTAATATAGGGCCGGCCCATTTCCATAAATCTTTTAGGGGCGCCACAGCGCGACTTATGGCGTAATCGAATTTTTTATTCTTAATTTCTTCTACACGCGTATGTTTAGTAGTAATATTTTTAATACCCGCTATTTCACAAACGGCGTCTACTACTTTTAATTTTTTGGCAATACTATCTACCGCTAAAAATTGTACCTCTGGAAAAAAGATAGCAAGAGGTACGCAGGGAAAACCACCACCACATCCAATATCAATTACTTGAGTGCCTTTCTCCCACTCTGCAATGGCTGCAATACTTAATGAATGCAAAATATGATGCAAGTAAATATGATCAATGTCTTTTCTAGAGATGACATTAATTTGACTATTCCACTCTTTGTAAGCAGGTTCAAGTGCTTCGAATTGACTTAACTGCTTAGGCGTGAAATCGGCAAAGTACTTGGTAATTAGTTCCAATTTTTCTGAGGGGCTTTCCATACACTAGGCAAGGTAAATAAATAATAGAAGATAGACCAGAAATCAAATAAAATAAACCAGGGCCATAGGTCTAGTTCGTTTAGCTTTTTCATAGTGCTTCTTAATATAGTGCCTTGTATTAGCATTCTGATGCTCCATAAAGAAGCTAATAATATATACTCTTTGGTAAATACAATGGCGGTAATTAAAATGGGGTATACTAAAAACTGACTAATAGCATAAAAAGCAAGTAGGGTAGCATGAGATAATTTATAATACTTGCTGGTGGTATAATGTCTGTACTTCTGATTCATCCAATCGTGTAAGCTTGTCTTCGGTTCACTTAAAGTATGGGCGTCTTTATCAATGACTATGGCAGTATTATGTTTATTGGCCACTTGGTTAATAAATAAATCGTCGTCACCACTAGGCATTTGATTAATGGAAGAGAATCCCTTATTGCGAATAAACACCTCTTTTTTATAAGATAAATTTCTTCCCACACCCATATAAGGAAGTCCTGCTAAGGCATAAGAAAAATATTGTAAAGCGGTTTGAAAAGTTTCAAAACGAATGAGTTTATTAATTAAGCCTGGTTTCTTTTTATAAGCACCATAGCCTAGTACAATTTCAATACCCTCATCATAACCATCTTGCATAAGGCGCATCCAGTGTTCACTTGCTGGAACACAGTCGGCGTCCGTTAATAGTAAGGTTTCATTTTTCGCTGATTTAATACCAATAGACAAAGGAAATTTTTTCCCATTAATCATTTTAGCTTCTTGAGAAAGTAAAACCGGATTTAAATTCTTAAACGATTTTTTAAATTCTTCTAATAAATATTTTGTTTCATCCTCTGAATTATCATTCACCAAAACAATCTCATGTGTTGTATTATACTGCTGCACTAAAACACCCGGTAAATTGTTGGCTAAATTAGCAGCTTCGTCTCTTGCGCAAATAACCACCGAAATGGGATGTTCCATATGTGTTGCCTTTTCGGGCTTCTTATAAATAGCTAATCTCAAAAAGAAGTATAGATAATAAAACAGCTGCATAGCAATGATGCCTATAAAACTGCCTATCAATATGTTTGATAGTGGAAGGTTAGTTAACATGATACAAAAGTATAGCATGCACCTTCAACTACTTCAGTAGGAGATTGAATGTGGAAAAATAGCCCATTTGACCTTACCTTTGCGCCATGACGGCACTTCAATTTAACTTAGCATATCAAAGTAAAACAGGGGCATCAAGGGCAGGTACCATTACCACCGACCATGGTGAAATTCAGACCCCTATATTCATGCCTGTGGGAACCATTGGTTCTGTAAAAGCAGTCACACAACAGCAACTTAAAAAAGATATCAACGCGCAAATTATTTTAGGTAATACTTATCATCTTTACTTGCGTCCAGGAACAGAAGTAATGGAGGCTGCTGGTGGCTTACACCGTTTTATGGGATGGGACCGACCTATCTTAACCGACAGTGGGGGTTACCAAGTTTTTTCATTGGCATCGAATAGAAAAATTAAACCAGAGGGTGTTTTATTTCAATCGCATATTGATGGCAGCAAGCATTTGTTTAGTCCTGAAAAAGTAATGGATATTCAAAGAAGTATTGGAGCAGATATTATCATGGCTTTTGATGAATGCCCTCCTTATCCTAGTGAATATGAATATGTGCAAAAGAGCATGGATTTGACTCATTTGTGGTTGGATAAATGCTTCAACAGGTTGGCAGAAACGCCGGATTTATATGGTCATTCGCAAAACTTATTCCCCATTGTACAAGGAGGCACTTATGCCGATTTAAGAAAAGCATCCTGCGAATACATTAGTTCAAAAAATGCAGTGGGCAATGCCATTGGGGGATTAAGTGTGGGAGAGTCAGAACAAGAATTATATGATTTCACACAATTATGTTGTGAAAATTTACCAGTGAATAAACCAAGGTATTTAATGGGTGTGGGTACTCCTTGGAATATTTTAGAAGCCATTGATTTAGGCGTTGATATGTTTGACTGTGTCATGCCCACTCGCAATGGCCGCAATGGAATGGTATTTACTTCTCAAGGCGTTATTAATATTAAGAACAAACAATGGGCCAGTGATTTTTCCCCATTGGATCCGGGTATTCCCAATGAGTTGAGTCAATATTATACAAAGGCCTATATGCGCCATTTATTTATGGCAGATGAAATATTAGGTTTACAATTAGCCAGTATTCAAAACCTATCTTTTTATCTTTGGTTAGTAGGCCAGGCTAGAGAACATATTATAGCAGGTGATTATTCCAGTTGGAAAAAAATAATGGTGGCGCAAATAAGCAAACGATTATAAAGCAGTGTATAAAGATTATAAAAAGTAATTAATAAAAATCATTTGAAAAAATTAGATTGGTACATATTAAATAAGTTTTTAAAAGTATTTTTCTTTTCTATCTTTTTATTTGCAGTCATTGCTGTAGTAATTGATGGAAGTGAAAAGACAGATGATTTTGTACGCTCTGGTTTTTCTGCATCAGAAATTTTTACTCATTACTATATTGGTTTCATTCCACATATCATTGCATTACTATTTCCTTTGTTTGTATTTATAGCCGTTATTTTTTTTACTTCTAAAATGGCAGGGCAAACTGAAATCATTGCTATACTGGCTAGTGGTACTTCTTATAATAGATGGTTAAGACCCTATTGGATGGGTGGTGTTTTATTAGGTTTATTTTTATGGATTTCTAATTTGTATTTTATTCCCAAAGCCAATATTGTTAGAGGAAGTTTTGAGGCGGCTTATGTAGATAACCATTCGAGTTATAATGCCTTAATTCAAGGTTCCACCGATATTTATTTTAAAGTAGATTCTTTTACCTACGCTGGTATTTATGGATATGATACAGCCACTAAAAGAGGAAATAATTTTTTCATTTATAAAGTAGAGGGGGATAAAGTAAATTATAATTTAAGAGCGGAAACTATTTTATGGGATACCACCGTTAAACAATGGGCATTAGCAGAAGTAATAGAAAGAAAAGTTTTCAATAATAGAGAGCAGATAAATTATGTTTCATCGACGCATAAAAAATTTGGTTTTCTTCCCATTGATTTAGAGAAAGACAAATACACGAAGGATAAGTTAACCACCCCTCAGTTGATTAAGCAAATTAAATTGGAAGAAATTAGAGGGTCGGAGGTCTTAAACGAATTAAAAATTGAAAGATATAGGAGGGATGCCACCCCCATTACTGTATTATTATTAACCTTAATTGGAGCCATTATTGCGGGTCATAAAGTAAGGGGTGGATCTGGCTCTCACCTAGCCCTTGGCTTTATTATAGCAGCCCTATTCATTATTACCGATAGGTTCTCTACTATCTTCTCTACCAAGGGCAATTTACCCCCCTTATTAGCTGCTTGGATACCCAATATTATTTTTATATGGGTGGTATATTATTTGTACAAAAAAGCAGCTAAGTAAACCTTTTTTTGAGTTAACTTTGTGCCGAAATTTAAACGGTTTTCAATCACAATATTTTTGGTTATGGAAGAAATTAAAGACAGGTTTAGCATTAAAGCAGATGCAGCTATTTTGGAGATTAAAGAAATCATCAAAGAACATGGCGATAAAAAGATTGGTGAAGTAACTTTATCACAAGCTTATCAGGGCATGCGAGGTATCACTGGACTTGTTACAGAAACAAGTTTATTAGATGCACAAGAAGGAATTCGTTTCAGAGGTTTTAGCATTCCTGAATTACAAGCAAAATTGCCAAAAGCACCAAACGGTGATGAGCCCTTACCAGAAGGTTTGTTTTATTTAATGATGATTGGAGAATTACCGGCAGAGAGAGATGTTAAAAAAGTTACCAGTAATTGGCAAAGAAGAAGTCATGTGCCAACACATGTATTTGATGTGATAGATGCCTTCCCTATAAACAGTCATCCAATGACAATGTATGTGGCAGCGGTGATGGCTTTGCAAACAGAATCTAAATTTGCGCAAGCCTATGCCAAGGGTGTGAATAAAAAAGATTACTGGCAATATACTTACGACGATTCCATGGATTTAATTGCGCGTTTACCAAGAATAGCTGCCTATATCTATAGAAGAAAATACAAGAACAACCAACATATTCATCCGAATGGTTTATTAGACTGGGCAGGTAACCTTGCTTATATGATGGGCTTTGAAGACGAAAGTACTAAAGAATTAATGCGTTTATACATGACCATTCATGCCGACCATGAAGGTGGTAATGTATCTGCACATACTACACATATTGTTGGTTCTGCATTAAGTGATCCTTATTTAAGTTATGCAGCAGGTATGAATGGTTTAGCAGGTCCCTTGCACGGATTAGCCAATCAGGAAGTAATCAAATGGATTTTAGAAATGCAAGAAGCTATTGGAACCGATGAGCCTAGTACTGCGCAAATTGCTGACTATGTTAAAAAAACTTTAGCGGAAGGAAAAGTAGTACCAGGCTATGGCCACGCGGTATTAAGAAAAACCGATCCTCGTTTTACAGCACAAATGGAATTTGGTAAAAAACATTTAGCAGATGATAAATTAGTGAAAACGGTTTGGAAAATTTATGAAACAGTGCCACCTATTTTAGAGTCATTAGGAAAAGTAAAAAATCCTTGGCCGAATGTGGATGCACATAGTGGTGCTTTATTAGTACATTATGGTATAGTTGAATACGAATTTTACACAGTTTTATTTGCAGTAAGTAGAGCCTTAGGGGTTTTGGCAAGTTTAACATGGGATCGTGCATTAGGCTTCCCATTAGAGCGTCCAAAATCGGTTACCACAGAAGCAGTTAAACTTTGGTTAGACGGTAAAGGAGAAATTTAGCGTTTAATTCGATAGGGGAATTAGCTCAGTTGGTAGAGCGCTTGCATGGCATGCAAGAGGTCAGCGGTTCGAACCCGCTATTCTCCACATTTTAATTTATTTTTTCCAATGCCTTCAATCTTCAGGCTTTTATTTATTCTACTATTTTCAAGTATCACCCTATTTTCAGTGGGTCAACAGACTGCCATTTTAATTAAAGTAGTCGATGCTAAAAATAATCCTGTTGGATTTGCAAATATTTCTATTGTAAACAAAATTGATAGTACCAAAACTTCCAATTCGATTACAGATAGTATTGGTATTACGAAAATAAATCTAGCAGTAAAAAATGCTTACATCATTAGAGTAACGGCTATAGGGTATAAGAAGTATAGCAAAGATTATTTTATTAATGAACAATCCTCTATTGCCATTAAACTTACCGAAGACCCTACACAATTAAACGAAGTAGTGGTAAAATCTTCTAAGGCCTTAATTCGTCAAGAAGATGATAAGTCGGTAGTAGATCCGGAGGCCTTGGCTGCCAGTTCAACCAATGCCTATGAAACAGTGGAGAAAGTACCCGGTGTTTTTATTGATCAAGATGGTAATATCTATTTAAATGGACTCTCTCCTGCAGGGGTGCAAATAAATGGACGCGATTTAAAAATGAGTGCTGCTGATATTGCCATTTTATTAAAAAGTTTACCACCTAATGCCATTCAAAAAATAGAATTGATAAGAACACCCTCTGCTAAATACGATGCCTCGGGTGGAGGAGGACTTGTGAATATTATTCTAATGAAAGGGGTGAAAATTGGTATCAATGGGTCGGTGAATACAGGGTTTTCACAAGGAGAATATGGTAATCAATACATTGGGTTTAATTTGAATAATAATAATGACAAATTAAGTTCTTATGTGAATGCACAGTATGGCAATAATAATGGCTATACCATTACTAATTCAGATAGAATACTAAATATTGATTCTGTATTAAGACAAGAAGCAAGAGCAGTCTCGCCCAATCATTCAGTGAATTTGGGTTATGGTTTTGGAAAAACTATTAAAGAAAAATGGGAATTGAATTATGATGGAAGAATGAGTCAAAATAAGTTTGATAATACCACTAATAGCCAGTCTTACTTACATCAAATTTCCAATAATCAAAATACAGGTAATTTACAATCTTATGTAAACAATAAGGGGACGAATAATTTTATGAATCAGTCTTTTAGAGTGAAATTAAAATTAGACACAGTAGGTGGAGAATGGGTGAACGATATTTCTTTTAATTTTTCAAAAAGTAGTACCGATCAAAATTATTCGAATTTATTATTATCGAAAAATACGAGCACAGGAGGTGATGGAGATTATGGTAATGATAGAAATTATTTTACTTATCAGTCCGATATCCGAAAAAAGATAAGGGGTATAAATATGGAGTCGGGTATCAAAACCTCGGTTTTAAATTTTAATAATAAATCTAATTATACTAAAAATACTGGGGGTTTAAAAGCACCCGATCCCTTTCGAACCAGTAGTTTTAACTATACAGAGCAAATTAATGCAGCCTACTTACAAGGGTCTAAAACCTGGGGTCCAATAGTTTTAAAAGTAGGTTCAAGGTTGGAGCAAACCATTATGCAGGGGCATCAATACATTCCAAAGGATACTAGTTTTTCAGTGAATAGAACTGATGCATTCCCTTATGTGTATTTGAGTAGAAAAATTTTGATGATTATGAATTATGAATTGAGAGGTTTTTTAGTGTACCGAAAAACAATCAGCAGACCTTCTTATGATTATTTAAACCCCTTTGCCAAATACATTGACCCTTTTTTATATGAAGTAGGTAATCCTAATTTAAAGCCTCAATTCACTAGTAACTATGAGGCCAATATAAGTGTGGACGACAAGCCTTTATTTGCCTACGGGGTCAATGAAACCACCGATATCTTTACCAATGTAGTATATCAGTCGCCTACTAATAAACAAGTGAGTTACCGTACTTATGATAATTTAGGAAAGAGTAGAGAAACTTATTTTAGAATTATTGGAGTCATTCCTCCGGGTAAAAAGTTTTTTGCAGTACTAGGAACACAGTATAATAGAAATAACTATAATGGATTTTACGAAGGCAAGCCCATTGTTTTTAACAGAGGTACTTGGTCTGTATTTACTTTTCAATCCTTAAAGTTAGATGGACTATCAACCATGACATTGAATGGTTTTTGGAGATTCAAAGGGCAGCAACAATTTTATGAATTGTCCGATTTTGGAACTTTGAACGCCACCATTAACAGACAATTTCTAAAGAAAAAATTAACCATTACTGCCAGCTATAATGACTTCTTATTTACCAGTAACAATCATTTTGAATACCATCAAGGAACACAGAATGCAACAGGTTATAGAGAGTCGGATTCAAGAAGAGTAGGAATTTCCCTTCGTTATAATTTTGGTATCAAGCCTAAGGAGAATAAGATGGACATGCTTGAGCAAGGTAGTGCTGAAAGAAACTAGGTTTTATTTTTAGTAACCTAATTTTTCTGTATTCATCTTCTTAATGAATCTTATTATTTAAAATACTTACTTACCTAGTTGTTCTATTAATGCAAATACAGTCATTGAGCCCATTGTTAGCACTACCATCCAACCCATCATTTCAATCCATAGAGGGTATTTAAATTGTTTTAAGATGGGTAATTTTCTTCCTGCAATTAACATAATAGCTAAGGCAAATGGTAAAATAAATCCATTCACTAAACCTGCCATTAATAAAAGCTCTTTAGGTTTACCTAAAATAACAAATAAAGAGGTAGATAAAATAATAAATGCAGAAATAACCTTACGCTCGTTTTGGAGCAGTTTAATTTTTGTATTTTTTATAAAACTGTAAGATGTATAAGAGGCACCTATGACAGAAGAGATAGCGGCGCTCCATAAAACAATGCCAAAAACAAATAAGCCCCATCTTCCTGCAGCTGATTCAAATATAGTGGCAGCTGGATTATTTTTATCTAAATGAATTCCTTGGCTAACAATACCTACTGCTGCAAGAAATAAAATATAACGCATAAAAGAAGAAATTAAAATACCTCTGCTTGCGCTTTTGGTAACAAACTTAATATGTTCTGTGCCTGAGATACCTGCATCAATTAACCTGTGCGCGCCAGAAAAAGTAATATAGCCACCCACCGTGCCGCCTACAATGGTCACAATAGCAAGTAATGAAATTTGTTCTGGAATAAAACTATGGTGCACGGCTTCTAGAATAGGAGGGTGTGCAGCATATACAATAATTAAAGTAAGCCCAATTTTTATAATGCCTAAGATTTTAGTAAGCTGGTCTAACATTTTTCCAATTTCTTGAATCCAAAAAATTATAATGGCCACCACGCCACTTATAATAGCGCCTTTGGCAAATGAAATACCTGTTAAAATATTTAAAGCTAGTCCGCAGCCAGCAATATTGCCAATATTAAAAGCAAAACCTCCGAGAATGACTAAAATAGAAAGTAGATGACCTAGTCCTGGAAAAACTTCATTGGCAATTTCTTGGGCACGCATACCGCTTAAAGTAATAGCACGCCAAATATTTATTTGTGCACCAAAATCTAAAATAATAGAAATTAAAATGACAAAACCAAAGCTGGTTAATAATTGTTCGGTGTAAAAAGAAGTTTGGGTTAAAAAACCAGGCCCAATAGAAGAATTCGCCATTAAAAAAGCAGCCCCCAAACCCAGGCCTGTCATGGAAGGTAACGGACGGCTTTGATTAAGCTTGTGTAATTTCAATCTGATTATTTTTTAAAGTAGTATGAATGGCTTTGGCAAATTCAACAGCATTGATGCCGTCTCCATGAATACAAATAGTATCTGCTTCAATATCAATAGGGTCGCCTTGAATGGTATTTACTTGATGCTTTTGTACAATCTCTAAAACTTGCTTACAAGCCCCCTCTACTTCATGTATCATGGCATGTTCTAAATACCTTGGTGTTAAATGCCCGTCTAATTGATAAGTTCTATCGGCAAAAACTTCATTCGCAAAAGGCTGACCTAATTTTTTTGCTTCTTGAATAGTTTTACTTCCGCTAAGACCATAAATAATAATGTCAGAATCGATAGCTTGAATGGTTTGAATAAAAATTTTACTTAAGCCTGCATCTTTAGCACAATCATTGTACATGGCGCCATGTAATTTAACATGATGCATTTTAGCACCTAAAGGAATAGCTACTTTTTCAAAAATATAAATTTGTTCAGCGATAAGTTCGGCCATTTCTAAAAGAGATAGCATTTGAGAAATACGACCAAAGTTTTCTCTATCAGGATAACCAGGATGCGCACCCACTGCCACATTATGCAGTAAGGCTAACTCAATTGTTTTTTTTAGTGTATCTAAATTACCTGCATGAAATCCGCATGAAATATTGGCACTACTTATATAGGGCATGATTTGAGCTTCATTGCCCATGCCTTCGCCCATGTCGCAGTTAAGATCTATGGATGAATTTTTTTTCAATTTGTTGATATAATTTATGCGCAGTATCAATTGTCGTTTCCATAAAATGAATACTTGTTTGATGGGATACTTGTGCAAGCCTAGGTAAATCTACCAAAATAATTTGACCCAAATTAGCATAGCCGCCAATGGTCTGGTGGTCGGCCATTAAAACCATTAGCTCTCCATTGGGTAGTAATTGTAAAGTTCCTCTGGTAACTGCTGCCGATAAGTATTGATTAGGTTTATTCAGTTGAAGCAAAGCGCCCTTAAGGGGGTAGCCCATTCTATTAGCCTGCCTACCAATATGATATTCAGTGCTTGAGAATACATTTTGTGATTCCTGCGTTAAATCATTCCAAGCAGGCCCTGTTATGAATTGAAGGGGGGCAGTAGAAAATACATGGCTTTGAATTTCTAGGATAGTGGTAGTTTCCCCTTTAAAAACTTGTAGTTGATTTGAACTATTTTTTAATGGCTGCTCCGAAGCCTCCCATTCAAATTGAGCGTCTTTTTGAATGCTTTTTGCAAAATAACTATGACTATTTAACCAGGCTTCTTCTTTTATTTTTCCTTGAATGGCAACATAAGCAACTCTTCCTTGTAAAGGTTTTAAAAATTGCAAAACATCATTTTGTTTTACCTCAATGGGGGTATCTAAGGCAATACTTTTTTCATTCAGTAGGGGCACAAAATTAGCACCACTAATACAAATGGTATGGGCCTGCGTAAAAGTAAAACTGCTTGCTGGAAAATGAATTTCAAAAACAGGGGCATTAATAGGGTTGTTTAAAATATAATTAGCCAACCTCGCCGATTGATAATCTAAATAACCATTTGCTTGAATACCTAAATGCTGGTAACCGTAGCGACCTATGTCTTGGATCGTATCTGCAATACCTTTTTTTATAATTTGAATGGCCATAAAAATTATTTGTATTCGTTTAGTTTTTCAAATTCTGAAAAAGAAATAGGATAAAATTGTATTCGATTGCCTGCTTTTAATTTTCCTAAAATAGCAGGATTATGATCAAAAATTTTAATGGGTGTTCTTCCAATAATTTGCCAACCCCCAGGAGAATTCATAGGGTATATACCTGTCTGCATGCCAGCAATACCAACGCTTCCAGCCATCACTTCTTTTCTAGGGGAAGCATGTCTTGCTATTTGAATTGATTCATGAACTTTACCCATATAAGCAAATCCGGGTAAAAACCCTAAGCAATACACTAGGTAAATTTCTTCAGTATGTTTTTGAATAATTTCATCTACTGAAATGTTATTTTTTGCAACTATATTTTCTAAATCAATACCAAGGCGTTCATCATAACAAACGGGGATTCGAATAATTTTTTCTTGTTCTATGAAAATATTATTTTCAATTAAATCATTATTTGATTTTAATTTTTTGATAGAACTTGCCGATTCCATTTTTATAGCAGCGCTGTTGAACCCTGTTAAAATAGCGTTTCCTAAATCAGTAATAGAATCATTATTCTCTTTAGCAATTTCATTTTCATAAAATAAATCAATATCATATACTAGTGTAAGTGTATGATAGGAGGGAATTAATTCTTTCACAAAATCAAAATGAAAAGATTCAATTAATTTTTTAAGAGCTATTATTTTTTCTATAATTTCTTCGCTCATTTTTTCTTCTAATGAAAAAACAAGGGCATGGTCTCCCAGTATTTGAAGCTTCCAATTAGTATTTTCAAAATTTGTTTTCATGAGGTCAAAAGATAGGAAAAAATTAAAAATGAGGCCAAATTCAAATTTTTAGACTTAGTTCTATTAAAAAAGCCCAAAAATGCCCAAAAAACTAATGAAATTAGCCCGCTGTATGTGTAAATTATACACAGCTACTAATAATAGTTAGTGTATAAATGACATATTTTAATAAAATGTTCAAAAAAACTGAGTTAAACACTTTGTGATGTTAAGAAACTGTTATATTATTGGGTTACGATTGTATAAAATTTTAAAATCAAACCCGAACACTATGCGAAAAATTCTACGTTTAATTACAGTTCCTTTGTTATTATTGGGCCTTGTTGCTTCTGCGCAAACAAGAACCATCAAAGGACAAGTAGTTTCAGCTACAGACGGTAAAGCCGTTGCTGGTGCTACTATTTCGGTCAATGGACAAAAGGTCTCTGCTATTGCTAGCGAAGATGGTTCATTTACTGTTAATGGTTCTGGTAACGTTACTTTGACTGTAAAATCTGTTGGTTTTACAAACAAAACAGTAACTGTTGCTGGTACACAAAGTTCAATCAAAGTTTCTTTAAATGAGGAATCTTCTCAATTAAATGAAATTGTGGTTACTGGTTACACTGCTCAGAAAAGAAAAGAAATTACTGGTAACGTATCAGTAGTAAGTGTAAAAGATATGAAAGCAGTTCCTTCTGGTACTGCAGAACAAATGTTACAAGGTCAAGCCGCTGGTGTTACTATCATCGGTTCTGGTAGCCCAGGAGAAGGAAGTGCCGTTTTCATCAATGGTATATCATCTTTTGGTAACGCAACTCCACTTGTAATTGTGGACGGAGTTCAATCTGCTCCTGGTGATCTAAGTTCTTTCAGTAACTTATCTGCAAACGACATCGAATCAGTTCAAGTATTGAAAGATGGTACAGCAGCTATTTACGGAGCGCGTGGATCTGCCGGTGTTATCATTGTAACCACTAAAAGAGGTAAAGGAAAACCAACTATTACTTACGAATCTTATACAGGTATTCAAATGCCAAAAACAGGAAACGTTTGGAATAAATTGGATCCTCAAGGTATGGCTGATTTAGCTTTCTTAGCTGCTAAGAACTCAGGACAAGTAGATGCTCAAGGTAACGTATCATCTGGTCAATATGGTACTGGTAAAGTAGCTATATTACCTGACTTCATTAAGGCGGGTTCTAAATCAGGTGTCTCTGCTTCTGATCCTGCAACTAATCTTGCATTATACAACAACAACTATTCCAAAGGTGCAATTTACTTAGTTGTTCCTGCAAACAAAAAAGGTACTGATTGGTGGGATGAATTATTTGACCCAGCTCCTATGACAAGTCATTCAATTACTGCATCTGGTGCACAAGACAAATCAACTTACTTATTCTCTTTGAACTATTTTGATCAAAAAGGTACTTTGTTAAATACTTACTTGAAGCGTTACTCCATGAGAGCTAACACAACTTGGAATATCAAAAACAATGTTCGTATTGGTGAAAACTTACAATTGTTCTACAAGTCTAACCCAAGAATTGGTAATAACCAAGAGGGTAATGCAGTAAACAATACTGCATGGGAACAACCAATTATCCCTGTATATGATGCAGGTGGTGGATTTGGTGGTACTGCAGGTAGTAACTTAGGTAACTCTTCTAACCCTGTTGCCAACCAAGTACGTCAAAAAGATAACGTAAACCATGAGTGGAATATTCAAGGTGCTGTGTTCGCTGAAATTGATTTCGCGAAACACTTTACTGCAAGAACACAATTTGGTGGAAACTTGGGTAATTATTATGGTTTCTATCATAACTACCGTTCTTATGAGAATGCTGAAAATGGTTCTTCTAATGCATACGGTGAGTACGGTGGTTATAACAATAACTGGAACTTCACAAACACTTTATCTTACGCTAATACATTCAAAAAAGACCACAGTGTAAAAGTCATTGCTGGTTATGAGTCATTAAAAAATCAAGGCCGTCAAGTGGGTGGTTCTAGAGTTAACTATTTCTCTGATGATGTAAACTACTTAAGTTTAAATACAGGTTCTCCAATTGGACAAAACAACTACTCTAACTTATACAAAATAACTACTAATTCTGTTTTTGGTAAAGTAGATTATGGTTTCAGAGATAGATACTTAGTAAGTTTAACTGATCGTTATGATGGTAGTTCAGTATTTGGACCAAACACAAAACATGGTAACTTCTGGTCTGCTTCTGGTGCTTGGGTAGTTTCTAATGAAGATTTTTTCAAGAACGTTAAGTTTATAAATACTTTAAAAGTACGTGGTAGTTATGGTCTTCAAGGTTCTATCGCTAACGTAGGTCCATTAAACCAATACACTCTTTATGGTGGTAGTGGTGGATCTTCTTACTATGACTTAAACGGTACTTCTAATACTACAGTTATGGGCTTCTATGCCACTAACTTAGGTAACTTAAGTACAGGTTGGGAGAAGTCTAAAACATTAGACTTTGGTTTTGAAGCTTCTGTTTTAAACAATAAGTTAGATATCAGTTTTGACTGGTTCAAGAAAAATATCGAAGGTTTATTATTCCAAGACCAAGCGCCTGCTGTTGTGGGTGTAGGTTCTTCTTTACCTCAGGTTAACATTGGTGATATGGAAAACACTGGTATTAATTTGACTTTAAATTACAAAGGAAAAATAAACAACGATTTAAGCTATACTGTAGGTGCTAATATTGGTTCTTATAAGAACATGATTGTTAATATTCCTGGTTCTGCTGGTTTCTTTGAAACTGCATACACGCACAATACAGGACCACAAATTAGAAACCAAATTGGTCACCCAGTAAGTTCTTTCTTTGGTTACAAAATTGCTGGTATCTATCAATCAGCTGCTGATGTAGCTGCTTGGGCTAAAGAAACAGATGCTGCTCCAGGTCGTTTCAAATATGAGGACATCAACAAAGACGGAAAAATCGATGACAATGACAGAACCTTCTTTGGTAATCCAAACCCTGCGTTTACTTTAGGTATTAACTTAAATGTAGCTTACAAGAAGTTTGATTTATCAACTAATCTTTATGGTTCATTCGGTAACGATATCTTAAACGAAACTCGTTATTTCCAAGATTTCCTTCCTCAGTTCCAAAATTCAAAAAGTATTCCGGTGTTAACTGAATCTTGGTTACCTACAAGACCTAGTACAAAATGGCCTATTACTGAAAACAACTCTTACTTTAGTACAAATGGTGTAATTAACAACTTCTATGTAGAAGACGGTTCTTACTTGAGAGTTAAACAATTAAGTATTGGTTATACCATCGATCCAGTTTCTTTAAAAAGATATGGCATCGACAGAGCTCGTGTTTATGTTCAAGGTGCTAATTTGTTTACTTGGACTAAGTATTCTGGTCTAGATCCTGAAATTGGTGGTGGTACAGCTAATTTTGGTGTTGATCATGGTAATTATCCTCCGATGAAAACATTCAACGTTGGTATAAGCCTTACTTTTTAATTTAATAAACAAAAAATTTAATAAATAAAAAATTTGAAAAATGAAAAAATATAATTTTAAACATATAATGCCAGTAGTATTATCTTTTCTGGTGATATTATATGCTTGTGATAAAACATACCTAGAGGTTCCAGCAGCTGGTGCATTAAGCCAGGATGTGTTAGCGAACAAAATAGGTGTAGAAGCCCTATTAGTGGGTGCTTATTCTTTATTAGATGGAGAGGGTAGTTCTGCAGGTACCAACAATGGTCCTTGGGCAACTTCTTCAAGTAACTGGGTATACGGTTCTGTTGCGGGTGGTGACGCTCACAAAGGATCTGATCCAGGTGACCAAAACTTGATCACTCCCATCGAGCAGTGGAATGCAACTGCGTCTAACGCATACTTAGACCAATTGTGGCAACAACGTTATGATGGTGTTCAACGTGCAAACGAAACTTTAAGAGTTATGAAATTAGCTAAAGATATTTCTGCAGCTGATGTATCTCGTATCTCTGCTGAAGCAAGATTTTTACGTGCACACTACCATTTCGACTTAGCAAAATTCTTCGGTAACATTCCTTATATCGATGAGTCAATTACTTATGCTGCTAATAATTTTTTAGTACCCAACGGTGGAAAAGATGCTGCTTTAGCTAAAATTGAAGCAGATATGGCCTTTGCTTATGCTAACTTACCTGAGACTATGTCTTCAGTAGGTCGTGCAAACAAATGGGCTGCTGCTGCTTATTTAGGTAAAATATATATGTTCGAAAAGAAATTTGCTGATGCTAAAACCGTATTAACTGCAGTTATTGCTAGCGGTAAAACTCCATTAGGTGTTAAATATGCATTATTACCAAAATTTGGTGATGTATTTGATCCAGCAAAAAAGAATGGTTCTGAGCATGTGTTCTCTGTACAAATGACTGTTAATGACGGTACGGGTGCAGCTAACGCTAACGCTGGTGACGCCTTAAACTTCCCGTATGGTGGAGAGACAGGATGTTGCGGATTCTTCCAACCTTCTTTCTCTTTAGCAAATGCTTTCAAAACAGATGCAAACGGATTACCTTTATTAGACGAATCTTATTTCTCTAATCCATTGAAAACTGACCAAGGTATTTCTGCTGATAAACCATTTGAACCAGATGCTACAACTCCATTAGATCCTCGTATTGACTGGACAGTAGGTCGTCGTGGTGTTCCTTACTTAGATTGGGGTATTATGCCAGGTTCTACTTGGGTAAGAGACCAAGGTACAGCTGGACCATACGAGCCTTTGAAGCACTTATTTAGAAAATCTCAAGTGGGTATATTTACCGATGGTTCTTCTTGGACTAACGGTTTCACTGCCAATAACTATCCTTTAATTCGTTTTGCTGATGTGCTTTTATTAGCTGCAGAAGCAGAAGTTGAAACAGGTGGTTTAGAGAAAGCTAGAGAATATGTAAACATTGTACGTACGCGTGCTGCAAACCCAGATGGTTTTGTAGGACCTAAGAATAATGCTGGTTTAGTTTCTAAAACTAACTACCAAATTAAGACTTACACTGCAGCTTGGACTGACGCTGCTGTTGCAAGAAAAGCTGTACGTTTTGAGCGTAAGATTGAATTAGCTATGGAAGGACACCGTTTCTCTGACATTACACGTTGGGGTATTGGTACAACCGAGTTAAACAACTATTCAGTTCAAGAAACAGCATTAGGTTATACACAAATTAAAGGTTCAACTTACAAAGCTGGAAAGTCTGAGTACTTACCTATTCCTCAAACACAAATTGACAAATCTGTGAAAGACGGAAAATCGGTTTTAACTCAAAACCCTGGTTATTAATTGAACTAACTTAATAAGTTACTCATATAAGAGTCCCGCCCGAGTAATCGGAGCGGGACTCTTTTTTTTGTCTATAGCCCCTAAAAAACGAATTCTTTAGTACCTTTATTTACCTATAAAAACTAATATTTACTAGGTTATTTAACCTAATTTAAAACGCTATTTAATGTTGCTAAGGAATTATTTTTTTGGTCTATGCCTATTTTTTTTAAGTGCTTGCTCTATTAAAAAACCACTTTTCGAATTAGTAAAATCGAGTAATTCGGGAGTGCATTTTAATAATGAAATAATTGAAAACGATTCACTGAATGTATTGGATGTATCTAATATTTATAATGGAGGTGGTGTAGGTGTGGGTGACTTTAATAAAGACGGCTTAGCCGATATTTATTTTACGGGTAATAAAGTATCTAATAAATTATACCTCAATAAAGGCGATATGCAGTTTAATGATGTAACTGTAGATGCAGGTGTAACGGGCGAGGGCAGATGGAGTAGGGGTGTTTCTGTAGTGGACATTAATAACGATGGCTGGCCCGATATTTATGTTTCAGTGACCTTAGATAAAGACGCGAATAAGCGAAAAAACTTATTATATATTAATCAAGGCCTTAATAAAACAGGGGTACCCACCTTTAAAGAAGAAGCGGCTGCTTACGGACTAGCCGATACTTCTTTTTCCACCATGGCTAGTTTTTTTGATTATGATAAGGACGGAGATTTAGATATGTTTTTAGTGGTGAATGAAATTAAGGACCCACATACGCCCAATGTATTTCATCCCAAGGACCAAGACCCTGCTTATTTTAGTTCCAGTAAATTATTTCAAAACAATTACGATTCTACATTACATCATCCTGTTTTTACCGATGTATCTGCCAAGGCAGGTATTGTTAGAGAAGGCTATGGACATAGTGTAGTGGTGACCGATATTAATAAAGATGGCTGGCCCGATATTTTTGTAACCAACGATTATTTACCCAACGATTATTTATGGATTAATAATCAGAATGGAACTTTCACAGAGCAGTTATCGGTTTATTTCAAACATAGTTCCGTGAATTCAATGGGTGTGGATGTAGCCGATATAAACAACGATGGCTTATTAGATTTTCTTACTTTGGATATGAATCCAAGAGACAACTACCGTAAAAAAATGATGCTGAATCCTAATAGTTATCAAACTTTTCAGAATAGCGATTTATATGGATATAATTATCAGTATGTAAGAAATACTTTGCAAATTAACCAAGGTCCTCGTGTGTATCAGAACGATTCTATTGGGGCACCCATTTTTAGTGAGATAGGTTTTTTGTCGGGCATAGCTGAAACCGATTGGAGTTGGACTCCTTTACTAGTAGACTTTGATAATGATGGCCACCGTGATTTAATTGTCACCAATGGTTTTCCTAAGGATGTCACCGATCATGATTTTATCACTTATCGCAACAAGGCTTATAGCTTTGCCACCAAGGCACAATTATTAGTAGAAATACCTGCTATTAAAATTCATAACTATGCTTTTAAAAACAATGCCGATTTAACTTTCACAGATGTAACCACCGATTGGGGTTTAAAAATGCCTACTTTTTCCAATGGAGCAGCTTACGCCGACTTAGACAATGATGGCGACTTGGATTTAATTATAAATAATATCAATGACGAGGCATCTATTTATCAAAATAAAGAAAGACAAATCAATAAAGAGACAAGTCATTTCTCACAAGTAGTTTTAGAGGGGTATGATATAAATAGAAATGGCATAGGGGCATTTATTACCATTTTTTATGACAAGGGTCAAAAACAAGTATGGGAAAATACACCCTACAGAGGTTATTTATCATCGGTTCAAAATATAGCGCAATTTGGATTAGGAAAAGCAAATACCATTGACTCTATTAAAGTGAGGTGGCCTTCTGGTCAAATACAATTGGTGAAAAACCCTAAGGTGGATGAAAAAATTACTATTGCCATTGATGAAGATAGTTACCCTCTAAAAAAAGAAAATAATATTTTTGTAACGGGTAACTTATTTAAAGAAATAACAAACGAGCTGCAAATTCATTACACACATCAGCAAGAAGATTTTGTTGATTTCAATATCCAAAAATTATTACCCCATAAATTTTCTGAATACGGACCTGCCATTGCTGTGGGGGATATCAATGGGGATGGATTAGATGATATGATTTTAGGTGGAGCCGGTCATTATAGCGCTCAAATTTTTGAACAACAAACTAATGGAAGTTTTAAACAGTCTTCTTTACTATCTAATATTACCTATTCAGGCAAAACAAATAGTGACCAGGGATTATTACTATTAGATGTAGATGGAGATGGTGATTTAGATGTATACATTACCGCTGGTGGCTATGAGTTTAAAACCAACGACAAAAATTATCAAGATCAATTATATATAAATAATGGGAAGGGTGTTTTTACAAAAGACACTAGCGCTATTCCTTTGAATACCACTAGTAAGTTATGTGTAAGAGCTGTTGATTATGATAAAGATGGGGACCTTGATTTATTTGTATCTGGAAGGGTAGACCCTTGGAACTATCCTAAGCCTGTTTCAAGTTTTATTTATAGAAACGATAGTAAAGATGGCAAGGTAAAATATACCGATGTAACCAAAATAGTAGCTAAGGACTTAAATAATATTGGCTTAGTTTGCGACGCTTTGTTTACCGATTTTGATAATGATGGTTGGCCCGATTTAATACTTACTGGAGAATGGATGCCCATAACTTTTCTTAAAAATGAAAAGGGAACCTTTAAAAATATAACTACTACTACAGGTATTAATAATCAAGTAGGTTTATGGAATACCATTACAGCCGGCGATTTTGATAACGATGGCGATATGGATTATATAGTAGGTAATATGGGAAGAAATTCTTTTTATAGAGCCTCTGATTTGTATCCTATTTCTATATATTCAAAGGATTTTGACAACAATGGTAGTTATGATGCATTTCCTACATTGTATTTACCTACAAGTCATACCGACGAAGTGAAAAAAGAATACCCAGCACAAACTAGAGACGATATTGTGAAGCAAATGATTGGCATGCGTGCTAAATTTCAAAATTATAAGACCTATGCAACGGCCACCAAGGACCAATTACTTTCTAAAGAGCAGTTGGTAGCAGCCCAAGTGGTAAAAGCCAATAATTTAAATTCAAGTTATTTACAGAATAAAGGAGGCGGCAAGTTTGAAATGACGGCACTTCCTATACAAGCCCAGTTTTCAGTATTAAATGGTATGCAGGTAGATGATTATGATGGAGATGGTAATTTGGATATACTTATGAATGGCAATGATTATGGTACAGAGGTTTCAGTGGGTAGATATGACGCCTTAAATGGCCTATTATTAAAAGGAAATGGCCTAGGACAGTTTGCGCCTCTGAGTATACTAGAGAGCGGCATATTCATTCCAGGAAATGGAAAGGCCTTAGTGAAACTAAAGGGTGCAAAGGGAGGTTATTTAATAGCAGCTTCTCAAAATAGAGGGCCTTTAAAAGTATATACATTGAAAAAGCCAACATTGCTATTGCCTTTAAAGCCCAACGATGCAAGCGCTATTATTGAATATGCCAATGGAAAGAAAAGAAAAGAAGAGTTTTATTATGGAAATTCATTTTTATCACAATCGGCTCGATTTATAAGTTATAATGAAAAGGTAAAAGGGATAACAATCATAGACCAAAAGGGGATAAGTAGAAAAAACAATTATTAAATTAGACGCATTCGACAAACTTAAATTTAAGTAAAATGAAAAAGATTTTTAACGCCTGTTGCAGTCTACTATTGATGGTATTTTTTCTTTTGTCTTGTTCTCAAAATAAACCCGCTGCTTTAAATGAAGTGGACTTGCTTATTAACAATGAAGATCAGTTAACGCAGGTAATTATATATGATGTATTTACGCCGCCAGTAGCTAGTCGTATTTATGTGTATTCTTCTTTAGCTTCTTATGAAGCTATTCGTTTTGCTAAAGAGGGTACAAGCTCCATTGCAGAAAAATTAAACGGCTTTGGTAAAATGCCAGTGCCTGAAAAAGGGAAAAATTATAATTTTTCTTTAGCAGCTACCAAGGCTTTTTTTAAAGTAACGCGCAATGTAAAAGTATTCTCCATCGATTCTTTAACAAAATACGAGCAGTCGGTGTATGATAATTACAAAGCCAATTTAGACGAAGCCACTTATAAAAATTCAATGGCTTTTGGAGATACGGTAGCAGGCACTATTTTAGCTCGCGCAAAAAAAGACGGCTATGCTATTTCAAGAGGCAAACAAAAATACTTAGGCAGTAATGAGCCAGGTAAATGGCGCCCTACACCTCCCGATTATTTAGATGGGGTAGAATGGTGTTGGAATACTATGAAGCCCATGGTATTAGATTCTGCTTCACAGTTTATGCCTAATAGACCTCCTAAATATGAGACAAAACCGGGTACTACTTTTTATGGTATGATGAAGGAAGTGTACGATATCAATAAAAATTTAACAGACGAGCAAAAATTAATTGCAAAATATTGGGATGACAACCCTTTTGTCATTGAGCATGCAGGTCATATGATGTTTGGTAATAAAAAAATTACACCAGGTGGACATTGGATAGGTATTACAGCGCAGGTGGTTAAACAAGCCAATGCAGATGCTGTAAAATCGGCTCAGTCCTTTGCTTTAACAGCCGTGGCATTGTATGATGGTTTTATTTCTTGTTGGGATGAAAAATACAGAAGTAGTTATGTTAGACCTGTTAATGTAATAAATGAATTGTTGGATAAAAATTGGGCTCCATTATTACAAACACCGCCTTTTCCTGAATATACAAGTGGCCATAGTACTATTACTGCATCAGCAGCTACGGTACTTACTAAATTATACGGAGAAAATTTTGCTTTCGAGGACTCAAGTGATTATAAGTATATAGGATTAAAAAGAAAATTCAGTTCTTTCCAAGCTGCTGCATCTGAAGCTTCTATTAGTAGAGTGTACGGAGGAATTCATTATACCTTAAGTGTAAATGTGGGTAATGAACAAGGGAAGAAAGTAGGTGCCTTGGTGGTCAAAAAATTATTAGAATAATCAAATTATAAAAAAACCATGTCTACAAAAAATCAAACATACGATGCCATCGTGATTGGCTCAGGAATTAGTGGAGGATGGGCTGCTAAAGAACTATGTGAAAAAGGTTTAAAAACATTAGTGCTTGAACGCGGTCGTGATGTAGTGCATTTAAAAGATTATCCAACGGCTACTAAACATCCTTGGGAATTTCCACACAGAGGAGGAAAAACTATCGAGCTTGTAAAAGACAATCCTATTGTAGACAGGTGTTATGCTTATAATGAAACCTCTGCTCATTTTTTTGTGAAAGACAATGAGCATCCTTATGTACAAGAAAAGCCTTATGATTGGATTAGAGGGTATCAAGTAGGTGGTAAGAGTTTATTATGGGCGCGTCAAACACAAAGGTGGAGTAGATACGATTTTGAAGGCCCCGCTAGAGATGGTTTTGGAGACTGGCCTATAACTTACGATGAATTAGCGCCTTGGTATAGTCATGTAGAATTATTTGCAGGTATTAGTGGTAACTACGATAAACTAGATACTTTACCAGATAGTGAATTTTTACCTGCATGGGAAATGACTAGTGTTGAAAAAGGGATGCAGTCTAATATTATGAAAAAATTTAAGGACCGTAATGTAGTGCAAGGAAGATGCGCGCATTTAACAGTGCCTAAGCCCATACATATTGAACAAGGTCGTCAGCAATGTCAAGCCCGTTCCTTATGCGAAAGAGGCTGCCCATTTGGGGGTTATTTTAGTTCTAATGCTTCTACCATACCTTGGGCACAGAAGACAGGTAATTTAACCCTGCAAACCAATTCGGTGGTGCATTCTATTATATATGATGAAGCCAAGCAGAAGGCAACAGGCGTAAGAGTTATAGATAGCAATACCAATAAAGTCACAGAGTATTTTGCTAAAATTATTTTCTTAAATGCAGCTACCTTAAATACGAATTTGATTTTATTAAATTCTACTTCTAAGCGTTTCCCAAATGGCTTAGGCAATGACAATGGTTTATTAGGAAAATATGTAGCCTTTCATAATTATAGAGGTAAGTTATCTGCCACCATTGATGGACCTATGGATGAATACTATTATGGTCGTCGTCCCACACAACCCATGATGCCTAATTTTAGAAATGTACATAAACAAGAAATGCAATTTCAAAGAGGCTATATGACTTTCTTTGGAGCAGGCAGAGGTCGTGTCCATGCAGAAGGCGTGGGTGGTGAGTTTAAAGATGCCATTTCAGAACCAGGTAATTGGTATGTATCTATGATGATGCAAGGAGAAACGATTCCTAAGAAAACGAATCATGTAAGATTAAGTACTGATAAAAAAGATGCATGGGGTATACCTCAACTAATTACTTCAGTGGATTATGACCAGAACGATGTTTTATCCATGAACGATTTTATTCAAGCAGGCTCTGAAATGTTGGATGCAGCAGGTTGTAAGAATATTAGCTCTAATGATACTAAACAAGCGCCTGGTTTAGATATTCACGAAATGGGAGGGGTTAGAATGGGAAAAGATCCAGCTACTTCTTTATTGAATGAACACAATCAAATGCATTTATGTAAAAATGTTTTTGTTACAGATGGCGCTTGTATGGTTAGCACAGGTACACAAAATCCTTCCTTAACTTTTATGGCTATTACTGCAAGGGCTGCTAATTATGCAGTAGAGGCTTTAAAGAAAATGGAAATATAAAATAAATAAATGCAAAAATTAAAGCGGTTTATAAATGTTGTGCTAGTTTTTATAAGTATCGTAACTACCAATTTTCTTACTGCGAATTTTTTGCAGGCACAACAATGGACAAGCTCTGCAGATGGTAATTTGCAATTTGTTAAAACTTCTATTAAAAAACTGCCCAACGCAAATTCGATACCCGCGAATGCAATTAAAATTAAAGTGGATGCTAGTAAAACATTTCAAACCATGGAAGGCTTTGGCTATGGTTTAACAGGGGGTACTGCTCAATTAATGCATGCCTTGCCTAAAGAGAAAAGAACTCAATTAATAAAAGAAATTTTTGGTCAATCTGAAGCGGACCTAGGTGTCTCTTATATTAGAATAAGTATTGGTGCTTCCGATTTAGACGGCCAAGTATTTAGTTACTGCGATTTACCCAAAGGAGAAACAGATTCAGCTTTAACTCATTTTTCTTTATCTCAGGATACCCTACATTTAATTCCCATTTTAAAAGAAGTATTGGCTATTAATCCTTCCCTTAAAATTATGGCCTCTCCATGGAGCCCTCCAACATGGATGAAAACCAATGGTATTTCAATGGGCGGGCATTTACTTAAAAAATATTATGGTACTTATGCTAATTATTTTGTTAAGTATATCAAGGCCATGCAGGCCAAGGGTATTAAGCTTCATTCCATTACCATGCAAAATGAACCCGAGCATGGAGGTAATAACCCCAGCTTATTAATGACTGCAGAAGAACAAACTGAATTTTTAAGAGATTATTTAGGTCCTCAATTAAAAGCAGCCAAAATTAATATTGAAGTGGTTTTATATGATCACAATGCCGACCACCCGAATTACCCCATTGCTATATTAAACGATGCCAAAGCAAAATCATTTGCAGCTGCTACAGCCTTTCATTTGTATTTAGGTAAAGAAGAGGCATTATCTGAAGTACATGCAGCGCATCCCGATAAAAAAATATATTTCACCGAACAATGGACAGGGGCCAAGGGTAGCTTTGACGGCGATTTTCTCTGGCATTTAGAACATATTGTTATTGGCACTATTCAAAATTGGAGCTCAGTGGTATTAGAATGGAATTTAGCCAATGATGCCAAGTTTGAACCACATACACCTTTGGGTTGTACTGAATGCAAGGGTGCTATTACCATTCAAGACCAAGCACTGAATAGAAATGTGAGTTATTATATTATAGGACAAATTGCAAAGTTTGTTAAACCCGGTTCCATTAGAACTTTAAATAGCGCTAGTGATGCATCTTTAGCAACTACCAGTTTTAATTTAAAAAATGGCAAGAAGGCTATACTCATTTTAAATAAATCAGAAGCAAAGCAAATTGTATTGGAAGAAAATAAACAATATTATACATTCAATATACCTGCAAAAGCAACTTCCACTATTATTTGGCCTTAAATTTTTTATAAATAATTATCAAACCATTCTATGAAAAAAGAAATTTTATTTTTTACTACGCTGCTGTTAAGTATGGCTAGTTTTTCTCAAGCGAATAAAGATGCTGCTATGCATTCTTTTGTTAATAAATTACTTGCTAAAATGACTTTGGAAGAAAAGTTAGGTCAGTTAAACCTGCCTGCTTCTAGTGATTTTGTAACAGGGGCTGTGAGTAGTTCTGATATTGCACAAAAAGTGAAAGAGGGTAAAGTAGGAGGTGTATTTAATATTCGTTCTGTAACAAAAATTAAAGAGTTACAAGAATATGCTGTTAAAAATACAAGATTACATATTCCTTTATTATTTGGAATGGACGTGATTCATGGTTATAGAACTATTTTCCCCATTCCGATAGGTATGTCTTCGACCTGGGATATGCCCTTAATTGAAAGATCGGCGCGTATTGCAGCTAATGAAGCAAGTGCTGATGGAATTATGTGGACCTATTCTCCTATGGTTGATTTAACAAGAGACCCTCGTTGGGGTAGAACTTCGGAAGGGAATGGAGAAGATGCTTTTTTAAGTTCTGCCATTGCGAAGGCCATGGTACATGGCTATCAAGGAGACGACTTATCATTGAATAATACAATTATGTCTTGTGTAAAGCATTATGCTTTATATGGAGCTGCAGAAGGCGGCAGAGATTATAATACTACTGATATGAGTCGTGTAAGAATGTACAATGAATATTTCCCTCCTTATAAAGCAGCTGTTGATGCAGGAGTAGGTTCTGTCATGGTTTCTTTTAATGAAATTGATGGCGTTCCTGCTTCAGGCAATAAATGGTTAGTAGATGATGTGCTTCGTAAGCAATGGAAATTTAATGGATTTGTAGTGTCTGATTATACTGGGATTCCTGAAATGGTGAACCATGGTTATGGCGATTTTAAAACTGTGAATGAAAAAGCATTACAAGCAGGAGTGGATATGGATATGGTGGGTGAGGGCTTTTTAAATTCAATTGGTATTTCTTTAAAAGAAGGAAAAGTAACACAGGCGCAAATTGATAAAGCTACTGAGCGTATTTTAATTGCAAAATATCAATTAGGTTTATTTGATGACCCTTATAAATATTGTGATGAGAAAAGATCGGCTGCTGAAGTATTTAAAGAGGCCAATAGAGCAGAAGCAAGAACTATTGCAGCAGAAAGCTTTGTCTTATTAAAAAATAATAATAATATTTTACCTATTTCAAAGAATAAAACTATTGCATTAGTGGGGCCTTTAGCCAATGCCAAAGAAAATATGACAGGTACTTGGAGTGTGGGTGCCGATAATACTAAATCAATTACTTTATTGAAGGGATTAACAGACGCCGTAGGTGCGAATGGTAAAGTAAATTATGCAAAGGGTTCCAACTTAGAAGATGATTGGGAATTGGAGAAAAGATTAACCATGTTTGGAAAAAATATTCCAAGAGATGGTCGTTCACCTGAACAATTATTGCAAGAAGCCATTACGGTTAGCGCAGATGCTGATATAATTGTAGCTGCTTTAGGAGAAGGTGCAGAGAGTACTGGAGAGAGTGCATCAAGAACTAATTTAGATTTATCTGCCTCACAACAAAAACTATTAAAGGCATTAATTGCAACGGGTAAACCAGTCGTACTTGTTTTATTTAATGGCCGTCCTTTAACCTTAACTTGGGAAGACGCGAATGTGCCAGCCATATTAGATGTATGGTTTGCAGGTTCAGAAGCCGGAGATGCCATTGCTGATGCTTTACTAGGCAAGGTAAATCCATCGGGTAAGTTAACGATGAGTTTCCCACAGAATGTAGGGCAAATACCTTTGTATTATAACCACAAGAATACTGGACGTCCTTTAAGCAAATGGTTTTCAAAGTTTCAAACCAACTATATAGATGTAAGCAATGAGCCATTGTACCCTTTTGGTTATGGCTTAAGCTATACAAAATTTGAGTATAGCGATTTTACTTTGTCTGCAACACAGTTAAAGGGAAATCAAAAATTAATGGCCACTGTAACTGTTAAAAATGCAGGTGCCGTAACTGGAAAGGAAGTAGTTCAATTATACATTCGTGACCTAGTAGGTTCAATTACAAGACCAGTGCAAGAATTAAAAGGCTTCCAAAAAATTGAATTAGCAGCAGGAGCGTCTAAGAAAATTAGTTTTGAAATTACACCTGAACTATTGAAATTCTACAATACCGATTTAAAGTTTGATTGGGAGTCGGGTGATTTTAATGTAATGGTGGGGCCTAATTCAAGAGATGTGAAAACGCTAAAACTAAATTGGACGAAGTAACTTTATTTCAAACTATGATATTAAAAAAGCACTCCCTTTTGAGGAGTGCTTTTTTAATCAGTTAATTTATCACTTGTTCTGTAATTTTCCCAGTAGCCTTATTTTTTAAGATTAGTTTCTTCGTACCATAGTGGGTCATCTCTTCTTTAATTAAATAATGATCCTTATCGTACTCTACTAAATGACTTTCTTTAGATAAACCTGTTTTTCCTCTCCAAATATCTAATTTAACGGGCTCCCATAATTTAGATTTAGCAGAACGGTAAGCAGCATCTAATACACAGTTTACAATGTAGCCATCATAAAAAGTTTCTTTAGGGGCTTCCCCTTTTTCCATAGAGTTAAACATATCCATAAACATATGGTTATACCCTAATTCATTTAATTCATCACCCACTGGGAATAACCAACCACTATTACTTTCCGATTTTTCTGAAATATAATCTCCGCCTTTTCCTGTGGTGAACATTTCAAAGCCTGTTCTTAAAAAACTATTAATCCAAATAGTACCTTCTGTTCCCATTACTTCATCACGTAAGTCTAAGCCGCCTCTGAATGTCCAGCTAACTTCAAACTGTCCAATAGCGCCATTCTCATACTTCACTAGTCCAATAGCATGGTCTTCGGCATCAATAGGTTTTACTTGTGTATCTGCCCAACACATTACTTCAATGGGCTTAATATCTTTTCCAATATATGATCTTGAAATTTCTACGCAATGGCAACCAAGGTCTAAAATACAACCACCGCCCGCTTGTTCAATATCCCAGAACCAATCACTATGGGGGCCAGGATGTGTTTCACGAGACTTTGCCCATAAGATTCTTCCTACAGCACCTTCTTTTACAGATTGGTTGGCTTTAATAAATTTAGGCGTATATACAAGGTCTTCTAAATAACCATTGAATATACCCGCTTCTTCCACTGCAATTAACATACGCTTTGCTTCCTCACCATTACGACCTAATGGCTTAGTGGTCATGACTGCTTTTTTATGTTTGCAACATAACATTACTGCAATCTCATGAATATTATTAGGAAGGGCAATACATACCACATCCACATCGGGGTGGGAGATAGCGGCTTCCATATCGGTAGTCCAATGAGCACAACTATAATCTGCTGCAAACTTGGTGGCAGATTCTTCACGGCGGGCATAAATACTTACCACCTTGTCTTTACTTCTATAACCTTGCAGGGCATCGGCATAAAAACGCCCAATAAATCCTGCTCCTAACATTGCAATACGCATCTTTAATAAATTTTAGTTTTTATAATTGTTTTGTTTAAATAGGTACATAGTATATTTAATTTAAAAATACTTAATGTATTAATAATTTAAAATTTAAATTATCAAACGGCTGCTGTTTCTTTTTTCTCTTTAAAAAATAAAATAAAGGCAATTAATACAGCCCCTGCAATAGCCGCAGGTACTAACCAAATACTTTGCCAATTGTGTTGGCTAGCAGCACCCAACGCTGTGGCTACTTTGTATTGGTCCACTACATGACCACTATATAATGTGCCTATATACATACCCACCCCATAAGTAGCAAAAGTAAATAAGCCCTGGGCTGCATTTTTAATTTTTTCACCTGCTTTTTTCTCGGTATACATATAACCCGTTACAAAAAAGAAATCATAACAAACGCCGTGTAAAATAATACCTGCATACAACATCCAGCTATGTTCCATATTGCCATAAGCAAAAAATACATAACGGAGTAACCAAGCACTAATGCCTAATATGAGCATATTTTTTACACCCACTCTATTAAACATAAATGGAATGGCTAGAATGAATAAGGCTTCTGACATTTGACCCATGGTCATTTTGCTAGCTGCATTTTCTAAACCTACTTCATTTAAAAAGGGATTCGCGAATCCATAATAAAATGAAAGAGGAATACAAATTAATATGGCTGATACGAAGAATATAAAAAACGATCTTGATTTAAATAATACAAAGGCGTCGGTGCCTAGAATAGAACCCGCAGTTACTTTTTCTGCCTGTGCTTTAGGCGGTGTATTAGGAAGCGCAAAACTTAATAAGCCTAAAAAAGCAGAAACTCCAGCAGCTACATAAAAAGTACCTTCCGTTTTTTCAATGCCTAATTGTCCAATGACAATACCTGCCGCAATCCAACCTAAGGTTCCAAATACGCGTATCCAAGGGAATTGTTTTCCAGGGTCGGTCATTTGAGCAAAGGCTACACTATTACTTAATGCAATAGTGGGCATGTATAATAAAGCGTATACTAAAATAACCCAGTAAAAATTTTCATTAGTAGCCTTAGTAGCATAAAAAAGTAAGGCAGCGCCTACAAAATGTAAGACACCCATAATTTTTTGAGCTGCAAAAAAACGATCCGCAATCATACCTACAAAAAAGGGACTAAAAATAGTGGCAATGGCCACAGCGCTATAAGCAGCTCCAATATCAAGCCCTGTAGACTTTAAAATTTCGCCCATATAAGTACCCATTGTAACATACCATGCGCCCCAAATGTAATATTGCAAGAACATCATGGAGGATAACATTACGCTAATTTTTGTTTTCATATATCGAGCTGTTTTTAAGCATATTCAATATACTCAAAAAATTGGAAAATTGCCTTTTAGCACCCAAAAAAATGATGAAAAAATGATGAAATACGAATTAAAATTAGAGCCAATTTTAAGCCTCCAATGCTTGTAAAATATCTGCAACAATATCTTCTTTATGTTCAAGGCCAACCGATATTCTTATTAATCCATCGCTAATACTTACAGCCTCTCGTTCTTGTGGAGAAAGTTTTGAATGTGTGGTGCTAGCAGGGTGAGAAGCAATACTTCTTGTATCGCCTAAATTAGCAGTAAGCGATAACATTTTTAAACTATTCAAAAATTTACGGCCTGCTTCAAGTCCTCCTTTTAATTCAAAGCATACAATTCCACCGCCATTAGTCATTTGCTTTTTGGCAATAGCATAATGAGGGTGTGATGTTAAGAAAGGATATTTTACAAAATTAATTTTTGAATGACCTTCTAATTTTTCTGCAACAAATAAGGCGTTACTACAATGTCTTTCCATACGCACTTCTAAAGTTTCTAAGCTTTTACTTAGTATCCATGCATTAAAGGGAGAAATAGAAGGGCCTGTAGCACGACAGAATAGATACATTTCATGAATTAAATCCTTGCGACCTACAATAGCGCCACCTAAAACACGACCTTGTCCATCAATCCATTTAGTGGCTGAATGAATAACGATGTCGGCCCCTAAGTCAATAGGTGTTTGACCAATAGGTGTGGCAAAACAATTATCTACATTTAAAATAATATTATGCTTTTTTGCAATGGTACTTACCATGGCAATATCAACCAGTTCTAATCCCGGGTTAGTAGGGGACTCTAAATATATCATTTTAGTTTGCGGTGTAATGGCTGCCTCCCATTGAGCAGCAGTGGCATTGGCACTTACATAACTAAAATCAATACCATATTTAGGTAAGTACTTAGAAACTAAGGTACGCGTACTTCCAAAAACTGAATCACAAGATAAAAGATGATCTCCTTTTTTTAATAAAGCCATAAAAGAACCAAACACTGCACTCATTCCAGTGGCAGTCGCAAAACCTGCTTCTGCATTTTCTAAAATACATAAACGGTCTACAAATTCTTTTACATTGGGGTTAGAGAAACGACTATAAATATTTACATCTGTTTCATCCGCAAAAGCAGCACGCATATCTTCAGCATTATCAAAACAAAAACTACTTGTAAGATATAAAGGACTCGCATGTTCCCCTTCGGCAGTTCTTGGAATCTGCGTTCTAATTAATTTTGATTGCGTATGCTTCATAAAAAATAGTTTAATGTGCTGGCCCTATTTTAATTTATCTTATTCTATCTTACCTTACCTTACCTTATCCCATCTCCACTTCCCAACTTATAACAGCACCTGCTGCTCTTAGGGTAGCTGCTACTGAACAATATTTTTCTATGGACAAGGCGCAAGCTTTTTCTGCTTTTTCTTTGGTCATAGTACCTTTGAATTTGAAATTAATATGAACGGTCTTCCACAAAGCGGGTTCTTTTCCTGTTTCACGATCCCCATCAATAATCATTTCAAAAAATTCTATCGTTTCTTTTTGTTTATTTAATATCATCACAATATCTACACCACTACAAGCGCCTAGTGCACTCAATAAAGTTTGCATAGGTCTAAGTCCTGTGCCATGGCCTCCTTGGTCTACGGGAATATCCAACCTCATGTGATTATGGGCTTCATCGACTGCATTAAAAGCAAATCCATCGTTCATTCTTGTCACAACCATCCTATCCATAAAATAATAATTGTTAGTTAATTGAAATATAAATTCCAATGATTATGCAAATGTAATTCAAATAGATAGTTACTTTGCATTAGAATACGAAAAAATGGAGCCCAAGATCTATAAATATCAAAGTCCTTTTACCTTAGAATGTGGGGTCATCCTGCCCATGCTAACCATCGCCTACCACAGCTATGGCAGCTATAGCCCTGGTAAGAAAGTGGCCTGGGTATGCCATGCGCTTACCGCTAATTCCGATGCCGCCGATTGGTGGAAGGGACTTGTAGGCGAGGAAGCCATTATTAATCCAACTGATTATTTTATTGTTTGTGCAAATATTATTGGTTCTTGTTATGGTTCTACGGGGCCCTTAAGTGCAGAGACAATTGGTACCGACATTAGTTTTGATAATTTTCCAAAGGTTACCATTCGCGATATGGTGAAGGCACATATTTTATTAAGAACACATTTAGGTATTGAATCTATAGACCTTTTATTAGGCGGAAGTATGGGTGGCTATCAAGCATTAGAGTGGTCTATTTTCGAACCTGCCGTTATTAAAAAAATGTTCCTAATTGCAACATCATCTTCAGAAAGTGCTTGGGGTGTGGCAGTGCATACTGCACAACGTTTGGCTATTGAGGCCGATTGCACTTGGAAAGAACCCACTCCGAATGCTGGAGCAAAGGGATTGAAAGCCGCTAGAGCCATTGGTATGTTAACTTATCGTAATTATGGAATTTTTCAAGAGAAACAAACCGACGAGGACCCTGAGAAAATAGATAATTTTAAAGCTTCTTCTTATATCAATTATCAAGGCGATAAATTAGTAAGCAGGTTCAACGCCTACAGTTATTGGTTATTAACCAAGTCAATGGATAGTCATCACTTAGCAAGAAAAAGAGGCGGCGATTTAATTAAAACTTTAGGCAATATAAAAACACCCACTTTTATAATGGGTGTTAATAGCGATATCTTATGTCCTTTAGATGAACAACGTTTTATGGAACAGCATATGCCGAATGCCACTTTAGTAGCCATTGATTCAGTCTATGGCCATGATGGATTTATTATAGAGTCTGTTCAAATTACCGTTCATTTAAAGGATTGGTTAGCGAAAGTAAGCTAGTCTATTATATAAAAAATTGGGCTAAAAGCATTAATAAGGCTATACCCACTATTAAATATATCGACTTTTTATTTCCCCCAATTTTCAATACTAGAATAGTCATCCCAATAAAAGCCAATATTGACATTATAATACCAGTTTTTACATTATACCAAGGCATTGTTTTATAGAAAAAACTCTGTGAAAATGTGGAAAAAAGAATGAGTAAAAGAGTTGCTGCTTTAATTTTTGTAGTCATTTCATTATTATTTACAGTCTTCGTAATCTAATTGACAACCTGTTCTCATTGCTTGTAAATGTTCTAATGCAGTACCACCACATGCCAATTGAAAAAATACGCCGCCAACACCCCCGGTTAAAGCTCCAATTCCAATTGCAGTAGCCGTACATCCTAGAATTTCAGCTGTGTATACAATATTACTTAAACGGGAGCAATTATTGTATTTTTCAACACATCTGTTTTCTAACATAAGTGATCTTTTATTTGACTTGAGATTATCAAAGTTAACCTTTATTAGTAAATTTTGAATATCATTTTGTGAAAAGTACTCTAAAAAACCATATTTCTTTTTAATGGCATTTGCTAATGAAGTTTGGGTTTGTAGAAATTGGTTATAGTCGGTTATCGTTTTAAAACCCAATAAATTTGAGAGTTGAATTTGTTCATCATTATTTAGGTTAGACTTTTTTAACAGTTGAACGCTTTCCTTATTAGGACTTCCCATATTATTAATAAAATACTCATTATTGCTTATGAGTTCTTGTACTAATTCATCTGTTTTAAATTCTTGAATAGAAGAGGCTTGATTAATTTCTGCATTTTCTTCTTTTTGGCAAGCTAGTAATAATACAATTGCCGCTACAATTGGGAATAATTTGTTTTTCATTTTATATTTTTTGGTTTATATAAAATTATAATCAGAAGCTAATGAGATTTGAAGTATTTATACTTGAATTTTATTGAATAATATTCCTTATGGCTTATATAAATAATACCCGATTATATAAACAAAAAAGCTATTTTTACAAAAAGAAACCTATGAAATTTTTAAGACAAATTGGGGAGTACTTATTTATAGTAAAGCGTGATCCGAAACAAGAAAGAACAGGTATGATGAAGGCCATGCATGGTATGAACCGCCTTTCATTATTAATGTTTATTCTAGCATTGTTTGTGATGCTATTTAAATTTCTAATCATTCCTTATTTTAAAAAATAAGCAAAGCGTTCTAACTGGCTAATTACAGCTGGCTAACTAGCTAATTCGACTAGCCTATTTTTTTTGAATCGTCTCCATAATAATTTCAGCAGCGACGTCTGTGGCCTTTTCGCCGGTCATGAGTATTTCTTTTAAAGCATCGTATTGGGCGCTCATTTCATTTTGCGTTTTGCTATCCTCTAATAATTTAGATAACTCAACAACTAAATTATTAGTATTTAATTCGTCTTGTATTAATTCTTTCACCACTTTTTTTTCCATAATCAAATTCACCAGCGCGATAAATTTAATTTTTACAAAAAGCTTAGCCAGTGCATAAGTGATAGGGCTTCCTTTATAACAAACTACTTGAGGTACATTTAATAAAGCGGTCTCTAAAGTAGCCGTACCGCTAGTGACGAGGGCTGCCTTACTATGTTGTAGTAATGCATAAGTACTTGCTTTTACAACATGTACATTTAGTTGAGGGCTAATTAAACTATTAAACCATTCATCGTTTAAACCGGGTGCTTGAGCCACTACAAACTGATATGCCGGAAAATGAATAGCCACGCTTAACATAAGGGGTAATTTCTTTTCTATTTCTTGCTTTCTGCTGCCTGGTAATAATGCAATAATATTTTGACCTTGCAAACTAGGAAGAGGATGTGCTAAATTATTTTGAGCTGCAATCACTTCCATTAAGGGATGTCCTATATAATCTACTTCCCAATCCCATCTATCTTTAAAATACTTTTTCTCAAAAGGAAGAATGCATAATAACCTGTCAATGCTTGCGCGCATAGCGGGTACTCTATTTTCTTTCCAGGCCCAAACTTGTGGTGCTATAAAGTAAACCACTTTTATTTTTTCTTGCTTGGCCCATTTTGCAATTCTTAAATTAAAACCAGGATAATCGATACAGATAAGTACATCAGGCGCGAAGGCTTTAATATCTTTTTTACAAAAACGAATATTATTTAAAATAGTAGAAAGGTTTGAAACCACTTCTGCAAAGCCCATATAGGCTAGTTCTCTGTAATGTTTTACTAAATGTCCACCTGCTGCTTGCATGAGTTCGCCACCCCAGCATTTAATTTCTGCATGCTGGTCCATTGACTTAATTGATTTAATTAAGTTGGCGCCGTGTAAGTCTCCGCTGGCTTCTCCAGCAATGATATAATATTTCATTTATAAAAACCATTTACACGCAATGGCAATAATTGCGTAAATACAGGTGGTGAAAAATATTCCTTTAGCCGTTTTATCTTTTTGACTTTGAAAAAAATAAGTAAGTACCACACCATTTATAAGCAATGAGATACTTATCATAGCAGAAAGTAAAGACTTTTGTTGATTCAGTAGCTCTAAGAATTCTTGAAAACTAAATAAGCTAAACCGGTATTCATAGAATCCGAAGAATCCTAAAAAAGGCATGAACAACCCAATAAGAACACCTATAATATAATTATCTCTGTACATCATTTTAACGCCTATTCAATTGAAATTACCATTTCCATTTTTTAGAAAGCTTTTCTTTAATGACATGGTTGGTAAGGTCAAATTGAACGGGTACCACACTCACATAATTATTTTTTAAAGCCCAAACATCGGTGTCTTTTGATTTATCAAAATTGACAAACTCGCCCGTTAGCCAATAATATTTTTTCCCATGCGGATCGGTTCTTTCAATAAACTTCTCATCATATTTAGCATAAGACTGCTTGCAAATCTTAATTCCTTTTATTAAGCTGGTAGCCACTTTGGGAATATTTACATTCAAACATAAATGCTTATCTAATTTTTTATCGGCTAGTAATTGCTTAACTATAATACGCGCATAATGTTTTGCTGCGGTAAAATCGGCATCAATACTTAAATCTAAAAGACTAAAACCAATACTAGGTATACTTTCAATAGAAGCTTCTAAGGCTGCCGACATAGTGCCTGAGTATATCACATTAATAGAGTGGTTAGCACCATGATTAATACCACTTAAGCAAATAGTGGGTTTATGATGTAATACTTTATCTACTGCTAATTTTACACAATCAACAGGGGTGCCACTGCAAGTGTAGGCTTCAACGCCTTCAACAATATGTGCTTTTTGTAATCTTAAATGATGGCCAAGGGTAATGGCATGACCCATACCGCTCTGGGGTTTATCGGGTGCCACCACAATTACCTTGCCTAGGTCCTTTACTGCTTCAACAAGTGCCTTAATACCTGGGGCGCTAATACTGTCATCGTTCGTAATTAATATAACGGGTCTCTCTATTTTAGTCTTTGCCATACTGCAAGTTACCAACAACGAGTCTTGCAACAAAATAAGAAACCGCTTGGAGAAAAAGGGGGGGGGCTGCTTTTTGGCCAAGGCATTTATTTTAAAAATTTCTAAAAATAAATATAAAATAATTTGGTAATACTAAATATATTAGTAAATTGCACTAAAATAATTAGTTATGTCATACGCAGGAAAGAATTTAAAATACATCAGAAAGCAGCGCGAATGGACACAAGAAGAAATGGCCAATCAGCTTCAAATTAAGCGTTCTTTAGTAGGCGCCTATGAGGAAGAGCGCGCAGAACCAAGGTTGGAAGTAATGGAGTCTATTTGTACTCTATTTTCCATTAATTTGGAGCAGTTCCTATTCCAAGACTTATCCCTAGCGGGGGCTATGGATGGGGATGGAGAAGGCAGTTCAAGAAATAGTTCCAATAGTAATTATCTCGAGCGCAGACGTGCCCTAAAATCGGATAAAACCACCTCATTAGCACCCATTGTTCCCTTTGTGCCTGTGAAGGCTGCAGCTGGTTATTTGGCAGGCTACGCCGACCCAGAATTCTTAGACGAGTTAAATACTTTCACTTTACCAATGTTAGCACCAGGCGACTACCGTGCTTTTGAAATCATAGGAGATAGTATGTTACCCACCCCAAGTGGAAGTGTCATTGTGGGCGAGAAGGTAGGCAGCTTCAAAGAGGTTAAAAATAGCAATACTTATATAGTGGTATCCAATTCAGATGGGGTAGTTTATAAGCGTATCATTACCAACGATGATAGGTCAAAAGAAGGGAATGGAGACAGGCTTACTTTGTTGAGCGACAATCCTTTATACGAGCCATATCAAGTAAATACAACTGATATTGTAGAAATATGGAAAGCAGTTTATATCATACATAAAGCAGGGGCGCAGCCTATGTGGAATGTAGATCAATTAGCAGGTGTAGTCAATAACTTGCAAGATCAAATCACTAGCTTAAAAAATAAGTTGAATTAGTATTTCTAAATTATTGTTAATTATTAATTTTAAATAAAATAAATTAAACAAATTTATTCCCATTCAATGGTAGCAGGGGGCTTAGAGCTTATATCGTAAACAACTCTATTGATACCTCTCACTTCATTGATAATGGCATTACTTACATGGGCTAAAAACTCATAAGGCAGGTGCGCCCAGTCGGCGGTCATGCCATCAACCGATGTAACTGCTCTTAAGGCAATCGTAAATTCATAGGTTCTTTCGTCTCCCATTACACCCACGCTTTTTACAGGTAGTAAAATGGTACCGGCCTGCCATACTTTAGAGTATAAATCAAACTCTTTTAAGGCATTCATGTAAACATGATCGGCTGCTTGTAAGAGTGCCACTTTTTCTCTAGTAATATCTCCCAATATTCGAATGGCTAGTCCTGGTCCTGGGAAAGGATGTCTATTAATTAAATTAGCAGCTATGCCTAATTCAAGGCCTACTTTTCTTACCTCATCTTTAAATAAATACCTAAGGGGTTCCACCAATTTAAGGTGCATGGTGTCGGGTAAACCGCCCACATTATGGTGCGACTTAATCGTTTGAGAAGGTCCGTGTACACTTACGCTCTCAATGACGTCAGGATAAATTGTTCCTTGACCTAAAAACTTAGCTTCCAATATTTTAGAGGCTTCTACTTGAAATATATCTATAAATAGTTTTCCTATAATTTTTCGCTTTTCTTCGGGCTCAGACTTACCTGCAAGGGCATCGTAGAACATATCTTTAGCATCTATGCCCTTTACATTTAATCCTAGTGTCTTATATATATCTAAAACGTCTTGAAATTCATTTTTACGCAGTACGCCATTGTCTACAAATATGCCGTGTAATCGGTTCCCTATGGCTCTGTGAATAAGGGTAGCGGCTACCGTACTATCCACCCCTCCGCTTAAGGCCATAATTACATGATTATCTCCAATTTGAGCCTTTAGTTTATCTACTGTTTCTTGCACAAAGGAAGAAGGGGTCCAATTTTGCTGGCAGCTACAAATGCCTACCAAAAAGTTTTCAATCATCTTCTTGCCCTCTGAAGAATGATACACTTCTGGGTGAAACTGAAATCCGTGAAGGCTGTTCCCGTTGTCCTGTTTTTTTCTAAAGGCTGCTACAGGAATGCTTTCTGTATCGGCTAAGAGTTCAAAATTGGCGGGTAGTTGGGTAATGGAATCGCTGTGGCTCATCCAAACCTGACTGTTATTAGCAATTCCTTTGAATATAATATCTTGTTTTTGGATGCGTAATTGTGCGCGTCCGTATTCTCTTTTATTTGATTTTTCCACCTTGCCTCCAAAGTTCTTCGCACTTAATTGGGCACCATAACAAACGGTTAAAACAGGCAGTTTGGCGAGGATGGCTTCTATGTCTACATTGGGTGCATCTGCTTCGTTGACACTGGCAGGAGAGCCGCTTAAAATGACACCTTTTAGCGTACTATCAAATTCAATGCTAGTATTAAAGGGCTTGATCTCGCAATACACATTCGCTTCTCTCACAGCACGTGCTATAAGCTGTGTGTACTGGCTTCCGAAGTCTAGGATGAGGATTTTTTCAGTCATGTGGCGAAGATACATAAAAAAAATCCCGCTCAGAATGCTCGGAGCGGGATGGGTATAATAGCTTTATAACTTAGTAAGTTAGTGTCTAGTTTATTTAAGCAGTTGCTTTAGTAGCTATTGCTTTTGCAGGAGTTGCTTTAACAGCAGTGTGCTTAGCTAATTTGCTTTTTAAATTTGCCGCTTTATTCTTATGGATAATACCACGCTTAGCTAATTTATCAATTTGAGACATGATATTAGGTAATTTCTCGTCGTATACTTTTTGATCGTCTACGATCTTTAATTCACGAATAGCGTTACGGGTAGTTTTACCATAATAACGGTTTCTATCGCGACGTTTAGTTGCTTGTCTAATATCTTTTTTGGTAGCCGAATGATTTGCCATGTACTATTTAATTTTCAGGAGGGCAAAGGTAAGGTACTTAAGCAAATAATTAAAATTAAAATCGAAAAAAAAGAGAATTATACATAAATAATTGATTATCAGTATATTATATATAATTTACTATCTTGGACTTCCGCCTTCATCCCTTTGTTCTTTTAGGGCTGTATTTAGCGCATTTAAACAGATATTTGCAGCACCTAAAAACAACCCGCACTCATTTGGAAATGACAATTGATAAATACCATAACTCACACCAGAACGTTGCCGATAAATTAGTGAGAGAATACGAGGGTCCCATACCCTTTGCTTTATATTTAAAAACCTATTTCGCTGCCAATAAAAAACACGGAAGCAAGGATCGTAAAAGTATTAGCGCCATTTGTTATGAGTACTTCAGAAAATTAAGTGCAGCCTTTCCTTTGCAAAATTTTATTTCTTCAGCCATTGATATTACAAAATTTACGGCATCTCATTTACAACAACCTTTATTATTTATTCGTGCAAGGCCTGGTAAAAAAGAACTCGTAAAAGCAAGCTTAGAAAAAGCAGGACTATTTTTTGAGTCCATTGGAGAAATGGCTTTCGCATTACCTAATACCAGTTCGCTTCAAAATATTATTTTACTAAATAAAGAAGCAGTCATTCAAGATATTAATTCGCAAGCCTTAGCCTCTTTATTAAAACTAATACCTTTAACAGAAAAACCGCTGGTAGCATGGGATCCTTGCGCAGCGAGTGGAGGAAAATCTATTTTAATAAAAGATACCATTGCCTCTGTGCAATTGCATGTATCCGATATTAGAGAAAATATTTTATTTAATTGCGAGAAGCGTTTAAAAGAAGCAGGCATTCAACCTGCCTCCTTACAAGTAGTAGATATTACTTTACCCTTTGCCATTAAAAAACAATTCGATTTTATTTTTGCCGACCTGCCTTGTTCAGGATCGGGCACTTGGGGCAGAACACCAGAAAATTTAGTAGGCTATAAAGAAGCTCAATTAAATTCAATGATAAAATTGCAAGAAAATATTTTGCATCATTTAATGCCTGCGATAAAAGTAGGAGGCTACTTATTAGCAGCTACTTGCTCAGTATATAAAAATGAAAATGAAGAACAAATAGAAAAATTAGTAGCTACTGGTAAATTTAAATTAGTAGCTAGGCAGTATTTTATAGGCTATGATAAGCACGCCGATACGCTGTTTGGCGCCTTGCTGCAGAAAACTTCGAATTAAAAATATTAAGACTTGGAAAGACTTGGAAATAATTGACCGCTTTGTATAATACCACCAGCCACCACATCTTCTCCTTCATAAAATACAGCGCTTTGTCCGGGAGCAATACTTTTTACATTTTCATAAAACCTTGCTTGCACTCCTGAATCGGTATTAGATAAAGTACAAAGGGCACCATCGTCTTTGTATCTAATTTTCGCCATTAGTTCCATGGGCTCTTGAATGCAGTCGTATTTGATCCAATTTAATCTTGCCACTAGCATATCGTTTTGGTTTAATTCATTTTCTTCGCCCAGCACAACCACATTATTTACAGGATCAATTGAAGTCACATAAATAGGTTTACCAAAAGCAATCTCTAAACCTTTTCTTTGACCAATCGTATAAAAAGGGTAGCCCTTATGTTTGCCTAATCTTTTTCCTTTAGCATCTACAAACCATCCGCCATTTACTTTTTCTTCTAAACCAGGTACACGTCTTTTTAAAAATCCACGGTAATCATTATCTGGAACAAAACAAATTTCATAGCTCTCACTTTTTTTGGCAAGTTCAGGATACCCTATATCAATGGCCATTTGTTTAATGTCTTTTTTATGCATGCCGCCTAAAGGCAAAATGGTTCTGCTTAATAAATCTTGGTCTACGCCCCATAAAACATAACTCTGGTCCTTGGTACTGTCAAGCCCTTTTGAAATTACATATCGTCCATTGGTATGCTGTCTTACTTTAGCATAATGTCCAGTAGCTATAAAATCACAACCTAATGCATCGGCTCTTTTTAATAAGGCCCTCCATTTAATATGGGTATTGCACATCACACAAGGGTTGGGTGTGCGACCAGCTAAGTATTCTTCCACGAAGTTTTCAATGACAAAATCACCAAACTCTTCTCTAATATCTAAAATGAAATGGGGGAATCCGTTATTAACGGCTGCTAAACGGGCATCATTGAAAGAATCGATATTGCAACAGCCTGTTTCTTTTCCATTGGCATTGCTGGTGGCATAGTCCCAGGTCTTCATGGTAATGCCTATTACTTCGTAGCCTTCGTTATGTAGCATTAAGGCTGCTACTGTGCTGTCAATACCGCCGCTCATAGCGACTAAAACCTTTCCTTTCTTACTCATAGTGTTTGGCCAGTTAAAAGTTGGCTTAGCACAAAAGTAATTCATCTTTGTTAAATAGCAGAATGTTCATAAAATGGGCTAGGGTTTTCAGTTCAAAATTCTAAAAATTACTATCTTCACTTCCATACAACGACAAAATAATAGAAAATGATAAAGTTACAAGTAATCGGAAATTTAGGTAAAGACGCAGTAGTTAACAATGTTAACGGCAAGTCAGTGATTAATTTTAATGTGGCACACACAGAGCGCTTTAAGGATGCGCAAGGCGTTCAAAAAGACAGAACCACTTGGGTAGACTGTTCTTATTGGACAGATAGAACTGCAGTGGCACCATATTTAAAAAAAGGAACTCAAGTATATGTTGAAGGCACTCCAGATGTGAGATCTTACACCACTACCGATGGTAGAAACGGTGCTTCATTAACTTTAAGAATTGTATCAGTTCAATTATTAGGTGCCAAGCCTAGTGGAACTTCATCACCAGATCAAAGCGCAGGCGGAACCTACCATCCGGCAGGCGCTCCTTCTCATGATGATGCACCGGTTGATGATTTACCCTTCTAAAAATTGAATCATGGTTATAATGAAATTTGGTGGTACCAGTGTGGGTAAGCCAGAAAGGATGCACCAAGTATCTCAATTAATTACACGTAATGCAGAGCCTACCTTGGTAGTATTGAGTGCATTAAGTGGAACCACTAATGCTTTAGTAGAAATTAGTACTGCCTTAGCTTCTCCTAATAAGCAAATAGCAGCTGAAAAAATTGCTGTTCTAGAAAAACAGTATCGTGCTTTTATAATTGAATTATTAAAAGAAGAAAGCATAAGTGCGAAAGCGAATGAAATGATTACTGAGCATTTTGAGTTTTTAAAAATTACGCAGAAAATTTCATTGAGCGATGCATTAACTAAAGATATTTTAGCACAAGGAGAATTAATGAGCACTAAATTATTTTCTTTGTATTTAGAGCAAGAAAAAATTGACCATGCCTTCTTGCCTGCTTTAGAGTTCATGCAATTAGATGCCAATGACGAACCAGATTTAGCGGCCATTGAAGAAAAAATAAAAGGGGTTTTAGCACAGCATGCTGGTAAAAAATTATTTATTACGCAAGGCTATATTTGTAGAAATAGTAGAGCAGAGGTAGATAATTTAAAAAGAGGAGGCAGTGATTACACCGCTTCTTTAATTGCTGCTGCAGTAAAGGCAAGTGTTTGTGAGATCTGGACCGATATTGATGGCATGCATAACAATGACCCAAGAGTGGTGGATAAAACCATAGCTATTGAGCAACTAAGTTTTGATGAAGCAGCCGAGTTAGCTTATTTCGGCGCTAAAATTTTACATCCTACCTGTATTTGGCCAGCACAACAAGAAAATATTCCTGTTAAATTATTAAATACCATGCAGCCAACTGCAGTGGGAACCGTTATTAAAAAAGAAGCGGGTAGTGAAGGGGTGAAAGCAGTGGCCGCTAAGGATAATATTATTGCCATTAAAATAAAAAGCAGTCGAATGCTTTTAGCTTATGGTTTTCTAAGAAAAATATTTGAAGTGTTTGAGAAATACAAAACACCTATTGATATGATTACCACTTCGGAAGTAGCTGTATCTGTAACCATTGACAGCGATACGCATTTAAATGAAATTATAGCAGAGCTAAATAATATTGCTTTAGTAGAAGTTGAGCAGAATCAAACCATTGTATCTATTGTTGGAAATGAAATTGCAAAAACCGATGCAGTGCTTAATAAATTATTTCAAGCCATTAATGAAATTCCAGTGACCATGGTAAGTTATGGAGGCAGCCATCATAATATTTCATTGCTTATTCCAAGCGAACATAAAGTAAAGACCCTGCAATTAATTAATAAGGGCTTGTTTAATTTGTAGAAGCTAATATAATTAGATTCCTCTCGATCTTCGCTGTGCATGACACTAAAAACGACTACGTTCATCTAAAATTGTGAACTCGCTTCGCTCAGACATGCACAATTTTTTTACGATGAACTTAAGTCGTTTTTTTAACGCTATGCTCAGAAGTTCGCGCATCGTAATCCAATTATAGTATGCTTCTATTAAATTAATATATGCTACACAAAAAAGCCCCGATATTGCATCAGGGCTTTTTTATATTGATCACTTAAACAAATAATTAAATAAATAGTGAATAAATCATTAGATAAATAGTAAAAAAAATCTTAAGAGTATTATTTGTCTAAATTTATATTTTATAAAATTTAGATAAATAGTGAATAAATCATCAGAGTGTTATTTATTTAATACTATTTTAAAATAT
>JBBAJX010000007.1:76826-78117 GCA_040403885.1 Sediminibacterium sp.
ATAAATAGTGAATAAATCATCAGAGTGTTATTTATTTAATACTATTTTAAAATATGGATTAAATAAATAGTAAAAAAAATCTTAAGAGTATTATTTATCTAAATTTATATTTTATAAAATTTATATAAATAATAAAGCATCGCCATAAGAGAAGAAACGATATTTATCCTTTATTGCTTTTTTATAAGCTTCCATCGCTAACTCATAGCCCGCAAAAGCGCAAGACATAATTAACAAACTTGTTTTAGGTAAATGGAAGTTCGTTACTAAGCTATCGGCAATATTAAAATTATAAGGAGGGTGGATAAAATGATTCGTCCATCCTTCTGCTGGTTTTAATAAACGCTGAGCCGTTACACTGCTTTCCATGCCACGCATTGCGGTGGTTCCAATAGAACAAACACGACGGCCATTTTCTTTAGCTGTATTAATAATCTTACAAGCTTCTTCATCTATCTTGAAGTACTCAGCATCCATTTTATGCTTGCTTAAATCTTCTACTTCAATGGGTCTGAAAGTGCTTAAACCAGTATGCAAGGTTACTTCTGCAAAACGAATACCAATAATTTCACTTCTTTTGATTAACTCTTTACTAAAGTGTAAACCAGCAGTAGGAGCAGCCACTGCACCTTCATGCTTTGCATATACAGTCTGATATCTTTCTTTATCTTCTTCGTCTGGTTTGCGTTTAATATATTTAGGCAAAGGTGTTTCTCCTAAAAATTCTAACATTTTTCTAAATCCTTCATCATCACCTTCCCATAAAAAACGAATGGTACGTCCACGGCTTGTAGTGTTGTCAATTACTTCTGCTACTAGTTCTTCGTTTTCTCCGAAATACAATTTGTTACCTACACGAATTTTTCTTGCGGGATCAACAATCACATCCCATAAACGGTTTGGCTTGTTTAATTCTCTTAACAAGAACACTTCAATCTTGGCGCCTGTTTTTTCTTTACGGCCATACATTCTAGCTGGGAATACCTTGGTGTTGTTTACTACAAAAACATCTTTGTCATCATAATACTCTAACAAGTCAGAGAAATGACGATTTTCCATGTGACCATTTTGACGGTTAACTACCATCAGTCTACTATCCTCTCTTCTTTTAGTAGGATATTGTGCAATAAGATTTAAAGGTAAATCGTACCTAAATTGAGAAAGTTTCATTTGTGTCTATTTTTTGGGTGATAGCCACATTAAGTTTACTACAGCCTTACGGGGCAGTTCGCTTCATGTTACGGCATGAAAATTATGGAGGCAAATGTACAACATAAGCAGTAATTTTGTT
>JBBAJX010000008.1:0-77948 GCA_040403885.1 Sediminibacterium sp.
TCAAAATCGGTACGAGAATGAATTCCTTCTACTTCTTTAAATCCAAAGGGGAATTCATATTCAATATCCAAGGCCGCATCGGCATAGTGTGCTAATTTTATATGGTCATGAAAGCGGTACTTTTCAGGAGCTATGCCTAAACTTAAATGCCAATTCATACGTTCGTTCTTCCAATGCTCATACCACTCTTTTTGAGTGCCTGGCTTAATAAAGAATTGCATTTCCATTTGTTCAAACTCACGCATTCTAAATATAAATTGACGCGCTACAATTTCATTTCTAAAAGCCTTACCAGTTTGTGCAATACCAAAAGGAATTTTCATCCTCGCTGTTTTTTGCACATTTAAAAAGTTCACAAAAATACCTTGCGCCGTTTCTGGTCTTAAATAAATAGTGCTGGCTTCTTCCGCTACCGCTCCTATTTCTGTAGAGAACATTAAATTAAACTGTCTTATCTCTGTCCAATTACTGGTGCCACTTACTGCACAAGTAATTTTATTTTCTTCAATTAATTTTTTTAGCCCTTCAAAATCTTCTTTGGCTAAGAAGGCGTCCATAGCTGCTAACAAATTCTCAGCTGCAGCATTATTTCCTTTGGCTATTAAAGTATCGGCATGACCTTCAATTAAGTGATCTACACGGTATCTTTTTTTACTTTCTTTATTATCAATTAAAGGGTCGCTGAAACTATCTACATGCCCGCTTGCCTTCCAAGTAGTAGGATGCATAAAAATAGCCGCATCAATACCCACAATATTTTCATTTAGCTGGGTCATACTATTCCACCAATAGTCTCTAATATTTTTTTTCAATTGAGCTCCATAAGGGCCGTAATCATAAACAGCACTTAGTCCATCATATATTTCACTACTAGGAAATACGAACCCGTATTCCTTGGCATGGGAAATGATTGCTTGCAATGTGTTATCTGGTTGTACCTTACTCATAGACTGCAAATATACTGCGAGATTATTTTATGGATGTAATTTTTCATTATTTTGATGCCTAGTAGCGTCCCTTAGTGTTTTCTTTTCAATATTTTTCTCTAAAGCTGTGGTCAAATCAACACCGGTTTGGTTGGCCAAGCATATTAATACAAAAAGTACATCGGCCATTTCATCAGCAAGTTTTAGCTCCCCTTCTTTATTTTTAAAGGACTGGTCTCCATACTTACGCACCAATATTCTAGACAGCTCTCCCACTTCTTCCATTAAAATACCCAAATTAGTGAGTTCACTAAAATATTTTACGCCCACTGTTTTTATCCATTTGTCTACCTTTTCTTGGGCTTCTTGTAATGTTATTTCATTTGCCATTTGAATGCTTTATTATTACTTTATAAATCTTGTTTTTCTTGTTATTTCTTGTTATTTATTATTCTTTATTTTTTGAATCCACTATAATAGTTACAGGACCATTATTAACTAGTGCCACTTTCATGTCAGCACCAAAAACACCTGTTTGAATAGGCGCGCCCATATACGCAGTTAATTTTTTAATCATGGCTTCGTATAGCGGAATAGAGATATCCTGTTTGGCAGCAGCAATATAAGAAGGTCTGTTTCCCTTTTTAGTACTAGCATGCAAAGTAAACTGACTCACTAGTAGAATATTACCCCCTACTTCCTTCACACTCAAATTCATAACACCCACTGCGTCATCAAATATGCGCATTTGGACTATTTTATTGGATAGCCAGTCTACATCCTCCATGGTATCGGCAGTTTCAATACCCAAAAGCACCATTAAGCCCATTTGGATGGACCCTGCCAGTTTACCCTCAATGGAAACGCTTGCCTCATTTACTCTTTGAATAACCACTTTCATAATATTACCAATTTCTACATGAAGATAAACAAAACTATTTTCACTAATTTAGCTGTAATTTCAATCCCTTGAGTAGTTTAAAAAAATTAGCCAGTCAAACCGCATGGTACGGGCTTAGCTCTATAGCAGCTAGGTTTATTAGTTATTTGCTGGTACCCTACCTTACTTATAAGTTTACCGAATCGGCCTACGGCGAAATGTCCATTGTTTATTCCTTTATTCCCTTTTTAAACGTGATTGTTGCCCATGGAATGGAGACCGCTTATTTTAGATTCGGGAGTAAAGAAAATGAAGAAAAAATATACCATACTAGTAGCTTTTCAATGATAATGGTAACGGCATTAGTATTAATGGTACTTATTAAATTTAGTGCTCCCATTGCACAACTTTTACAAATTACAGCACATCCAGAATATATTACCTTAATGGCTTGGGTGGTGGGCTTGGATGCACTTGCCACTATTCCTTTTTCAAGATTAAGAATGGAAAGCAGGCCTAAAAAATTTGCATTTATAAAAATTGGAGGTATTGTTTTAAATATTTTAGCTACCTATTATTTTATAAGTATACTTCCTAATTATATTACCACGCATCCGGGTAGCATTTTGACTAGTTGGTATAAACCCGATTGGGCAGTGGGTTATGTTTTACTAGCAGGCATTGTTCAAAATGTTTTTGTTTTATTATTATTGAATAAAGAAATAGGCGCCTTACGTTTTTCTTTTGATTTTGATTTATGGAAACAAATGATGCTATATGCTCTTCCATTAATACTTGTGGGTTTTGGCGGTATGGTGAATGAAACATTTGATAGAATTATGTTGGGCTGGTGGGCACCCGGAGGATCACCCGATGCCAACAAAGCCATTGTAGGAATTTATAGTGCTTGTTATAAATTATCTATTTTAATTACTATTTCAGTACAAGCATTTCGTATGGGTGCCGAACCTTTTTTCTTTAAACAATCTACAGAAGAGAATGCACCAAAAACCTATGCAAGGGTAATGAAATTTTTTGTCATTACACTATGTATTATGTTTTTAATGGTGGTTTTATATTTAGATATTTGGAAAGAATTTATTCGTAATCCCGCCATGTACGTGGGACTGCGTGTAGTGCCTATTTTATTAATAGCGAATATATTTTTAGGTGTTTATTATAATTTAAGTATTTGGTATAAGCTTAGCAATAAAAATATGGCAGGCGCTTGGATTACCTTACTAGGCGCCGTTATTACCATTACGATTAACTTTATTGCCATTCCTTATTTTAGTTATATGGCCAGTGCCTGGGCTACTTTAGTTTGCTATGGCACTATGATGTACGTTAGTTATAAATGGGGGCAAAAAGTATACCCTATTCCTTATGCTACTAAAAAACTAATCGCCTATTTTGTAATTACATTAATACTTTACGGTATTTATTTGTTAGTAGAATGGATGACGAAAAATAATACCATTCGACTTAGCATCGCTAGTTTTGAACTACTTACTTTTATTATTTTTGTAGCCAGCATAGAAAAGAAAGAATTAAAATTATTATTACAAAAAAAGACAGAAGCAATAGTGTAAAATAAGAGGTTAAAGTTCTATAACTAAGGATTGAACTAACCAGCCAACCAACCAACTAACTAACTAATTTAAATAACTAATAAAATACTTGCTTTTATGGCCGAAGATTTAACCATTACCAAAGGAGATAAAAAAGCGCAGTACGAATCGCTTATCCCACAAATTGAAGCTTTGTTAAGAGGCGAAAATAATTTAATTGCGAACCTTGGTAATATTGCTGCTGCCTTAAAAGAACAATTCAATTGGTTATGGGTGGGTTTTTATTGGATACAGGAAGACGAATTAATACTTGGCCCTTTTCAAGGACCCGTTGCTTGTACAAGAATAAAAAAAGGCAGAGGCGTTTGTGGCAGTAGTTGGGAGAAAGAGGCTACTATTATTGTGGCCGATGTTGAAAAATTTCCTGGCCATATTGCCTGTAGTAGTAGTTCAAAGTCAGAGATTGTATTACCCGTTTTCAAAGAGGGTAAAATAGTGGGTGTTTTAGATGTAGATAGCAGCGAATTAGCATATTTTGATACAGTGGATCAAGTTTATTTAGAGAAGATTCTGGCACTGATTCCATAGATGATTCCATAGGCTTCCCAAAAATTGAAGATTCATAATAAAAAATAAATTAAGTTTGCACCCCCTAAGCGGATGTGGCGAAATTGGCAGACGCACTAGACTTAGGATCTAGCGCCGTGAGGCGTGTGGGTTCGACCCCCTCCATCCGCACCAAAATAAAAAAGCCCTTCGAGCATTTCGGGGGGCTTTTTTTATATAAATGGCTGTTTTATAGGTGCAAAAACTTACCTTTGCCCCCCTTAAACCTTAGAATTTAATAGAAAAATAATACATATGGCAAGTATAAAAAGAGAGAACATTGGCCTTTTAAATGACAAACTTACGGTGACCCTCACCAAAGAGGACTACTACCCTAGTTTTGAAACAAGTTTAAAAAAGCATGCTAAAACAGCCAATATCCCTGGCTTTAGAAAAGGTATGGTGCCGGCTGGCTTAATTAAAAAAATGTACGGACAGTCTGTTTTTTCTGACGAAATACTTAAAAAAGTAGAAGCAGAATTGAATCATTATATCAGCAATGAAAAATTAGAAATTTTTGCGCAACCACTTCCAGTGGATACACAAATGCTTCCTTTGGATGTGAACCTACCTACGAATTATGAATTTGCTTTTGAAGTAGGTTTGAAACCCTCTTTTTCACTAAATGTAAAAGACATTAAAGTAAAACGTTACAAAGTAAAAGTAACCGATGAAATGATTCAAAACGAAGTGGAAAGAATTCAAACGCGTAATGGTAAAATGACCGACCCTGAAATGGTGGAGTCTGATGAAAACGTAATTAACATTACATTTACAGAAACCGATAAAGACGGAACTGAAATAGAAGGTGGTCTTACAAAAGACAATTCTTTACTTATTAAATATTTTGCAGAAAAAGTAAGAAAGGAATTTATGGGTAAGAAAAAGGATGACACAGTGGTGATCCAATTGAAGAAAGCCTTTGAAGACAAGGAATTAGAGATTATTATAGGTGATTTAGGTATTTCAAAAACGGATGCCGATAAATATTTTAAAATACTCATTACTAAAGTGGGATTAGTAGAAAAAGCGGCATTAGATGAAACATTATTCTTAGCCACCTACCCTAATGATGCCATAAAAACTGAAGAAGAATTTAGAGCAGCTATCAAAAAAGATATTGAAGGATATTATGAGCAACAAGCCAAGAATCAAATTCATGATCAAATCTATCATCACTTAATTGATGCTACAAAAATGGAATTTCCGGTGGCCTTCTTAAAACGTTGGTTACAAAAAGGTGGAGAGAAACAAAGAACAGAAGAAGAAACAGAAAAAGAATATCCAGTTTTCCAAGACCAATTAAAATGGACTTTAATTAATAGCCAATTAACATTAGATCATAAAATTGAAGTAGTAGCAGAAGATTTAAAAAATTTCGCTAAGCAACAATTGATGAGTTATATGGGACCACAAATGGGCGCCTTGGGTGACAACGATAAATGGTTGGAAGACTATGCAGTGAGAATGATGCAGGACAGAAAATTTGTAGAAGATAGTTATCAAAGAATAAGTACCGATAAATTATTCACTGCCATCGAGTCTGAAGTAGAAGCTAAGGATGAAGCCATAGAAGCGGAGAAATTCGCCAATATGCTGAACAATCATAAGCACTAGTCTGGGAATAATTATCTAGTTTATTGATTGTCAATACAATTTGGCTCCAATGGAAGCATTTAGGAACAAAGTTTGGCACCCTTTTTGTACTTCCTTTGATTACAAGGATTTACCTTTACTAACAGAAAATAGCAATTATGAATTTAGGACAAGAATTTGAGCAGTATGCCATCAAGCATAAGGGTATCAGTAGCAATACTTTACACCAGTACAAAAAAAGTGTAACCAACCTTACCCCTTATATTATTGAAGAGCGCCCTATGAATGTGGCCAGTATGGATGTATTTAGTAGATTAATGATGGACCGTATTATATTTTTAGGCGAGGGCATCAACGATTATGTGGCCAATATTGTAACCGCTCAATTACTTTTTTTAGAAAGTACCGATCGTACCAAGGATATTCAAATGTATATCAATAGCCCAGGAGGAAGCGTTTATGCAGGCCTAGGTATTTATGATACCATGCAATTTATTAGCCCCGATGTAGCCACAATATGTACAGGCATGGCAGCAAGTATGGGTGCTATTTTATTATGCGCAGGTGTGGAAGGTAAAAGAACAGCTTTGAAACATAGTAGAATTATGTTACACCAACCTAGCGGTGCCATTGGTGGACAGGCTTCTGATATTGAAATTACGGCTAGAGAAATAAAGAAATTGAAATTAGAATTGTATGAAGTCATTGCACATCATACCCATAAGGATATGGAAACAGTGGGCAAAGATTGCGATCGTGATTTTTGGATGACAGCTGCAGAAGGAAAAGAATATGGATTAGTAGATGAAGTCTTATTAACCAACCCAAGAAAATTAAAAAAATAAATTTACTGTTCAAATACATTTTATGATAGTCAACAAAAGATATTTAATGGAGGAAGAAGAAGAGCCTAAAGAAGATAAAAAAGAAGAGGCAGCACCTAGTTTTTTAAATAAGAAAATGGAGCATCTTTTTTTTGAAAAAAGAGCTATTTATTTATGGGGTCCTGTAGATGATAAGTCTGCAAAGGATATCGTCAACAAACTTATTTTACTAGAAGCCGATAAGCCAGGATCTGAAATTAAATTTTATATCAATAGCCCGGGTGGTGTGGTAACAAGTGGTATGGTCATGTACGATACTATTAAATTAATCAAAAGCCCTGTGCATACTATATGTATGGGCCTTGCTGCTAGTATGGGTTCTATTTTATTGAGTGCGGGTGAGAAAGGAAAGCGAACTATATTTCCACATGGCGAAGTCATGATACATCAACCAAGTATTGGTGGCTATTTTCAAGCCAATAGTACCGATATTGAAATTCACGCTGAACAAATTCGTAAAACAAAAGAATTAGGGGCTAAAATATTAGCAGATAATTGTGGTAAAACAGTGGCTCAAATTATGAGCGATTTTGATAGAGATTATTGGATGGATGCTAAAGAAGCCATGGCTTATGGTATCGTAGATAAAATCGCCAAACAACTCTAAAACATGAAAATGGCAAAATCTCCCGCTATACATTGTTCATTTTGTGGCCGTAACCGCGACGAAGTAAAAATTCTGATCGCTGGTCAAGACGGACATATTTGTGAAAACTGTATAGAACACGCACATGAAATTATTGTCAAAGAGTTTCACCAGAAAAAAGCAGAAGGTAAGGCAGGTACCCTAAAAGTACAAAAGCCAATGGCCATCAAAGCATTTATGGACCAGTACATTATTGGCCAAGATGAAGCAAAGAAAATATTATGTGTAGCTGTATATAATCACTTTAAACGTATCAATTTACCTACTACTACCAAAAATGAAGTGGAGATTGAAAAAAGTAATGTGATCATGATTGGCGAAACGGGTACAGGTAAAACATTATTAGCCAAAACCATTGCTAAATTATTAAATGTGCCTTTTGCTATTGTAGACGCTACGGTATTTACAGAAGCAGGATATGTAGGTGAAGATGTGGAGAGCATGTTAACGCGCTTATTACAAAACTGCGATTATGATGTAGAAGCTGCAGAAAGAGGTATTGTATACATAGATGAAATAGATAAAATTGCACGCAAAGTAGACAACGCTTCTATTACTAGAGATGTAAGTGGAGAAGGTGTTCAACAAGGTTTATTAAAAATGTTAGAAGGTACCGATGTACTAGTTCCACCTCAAGGGGGACGTAAACACCCTGAACAAAAAATGATAAAGGTAGATACTAAAAATATATTATTTATTTGTGGCGGTGCTTTTGATGGTATTGATAAGATTATTGCTAGAAGAATTAATACCAACGCCATTGGATTTAGTGTCAATAAAGAAGAACAAGAATTACAAAGAAAGAATTTACTTCGTTTTGTGAATGCACAGGATATTAAATCTTTTGGATTAATACCCGAACTATTAGGAAGGCTTCCTATTATTACGCATTTAGAACCATTAGACGCTGTTACTTTAAGGAGCATTTTAACAGAGCCTAAAAATGCCTTAATCAAACAATACACTCAACTTTTCGCCATTGAGAAAATAAAATTAAGTATTGACAATGAAGTCTATGATTTTGTTGTGGAGAAGGCCATGGAATATAAATTAGGGGCTAGAGGTTTAAGAAGTATTTGCGAAAGCTTATTTACCCAAGCTATGTTTGAAATGCCAGGTACCTCCGCAACTGAATTTAATGTAACTATTGACTATGCTAAAAAAATGTTTAATAAAAGCAAGTTAAGCAGTTTAAAAGTAGCTTAACTTTAAATATAACTTACTTCCAAGATTTTAAATTTTATACATAACACCCATACATATAATTATCATGCAAGAACTAATTGATCGTCTAGTAAAAGAAGCCAACGTAACACCAGAACAAGCCAAGCAATCTATTGAAACTATTGCCGCTTTTGTGAAAGAAAAATTTCCAATGTTAGGTGGTGCTGTGAATCAAATATTCAAAGCAGCGAAGTAACTATTTCAAGTGATTGGTTTTTATTCACTTATTTGAATACTTTTTTGAAGTATTGCAGCCTGCTGCGCAGTCAAATCAAATAAAATGACCAGTTCTTTCCAACCAATATGACCCCCGTTCTCTTTTCTAATGCGTAGAATTTTTATAATTTCCCTGTCTTGAAATAAGCCAAGCCGCTTCCAATTTTCAAAGGACATGGTACTAGCATTAGGTTTACTATTATTCATTTTCCCCAATTTTAAGTGGGGTTTTAACAAATAAAAATTAGCTTCCTCTAACCCATATACTTTTTTTAGTTGATTCAGTTTTGTAAAGCCCCCTAAATAATTTCTATACCTAATAATATTTTGAATAATAGTTGGATTCAATTTTGTGCTCGCTGCCCATTGCTTCTCATCAGCAAGATTGATATCAATGCTCCATTCATTTGAGTTATTATTTGATTTATCATTCACTAGCCTAGTCCTATTATCTATTCTATTATATTCATTGGGGAATATTTTTTTATAAGTAGTATTTTTATTTGTATTTCTATCTATATTTTTTTCAAAATGTTTTATGGCTACATAAGGAATTAATTGTGCTACTAATTCTTTTTTAAGCCCATAGAGCTTCTCTATATCCTCTTTATGATAAAATCTGCCTCCTTTATTTCTATAACGTAGTAAGGTAGTTACTTGTCTACTAGGAATGCCTAGACGAAGGGCTGTTATGCTGTCTATGGTATTGGGGTCGAAATAAAATAAGGGCATTGATTGATTCGATCGAATAGCCGTCTGTTTTCTAGGAAATAATATACCCATAAGCATAGTGCTAAGTAAAATGAGGCCCAATACCATGATACCCCTTTGCTCTTTTTTGGAAAATATAAAATAGGACTTCCAACCACTTTGCATAAACAAGTTTTGCACTAGTTAACCAATATTAAAATATAAATGCAGCGTATAAATACTTGATTTTGAAAAAGAAAAAAAACTTAAATAAGATAATGTAAAGTATGCCAACTCCAACTTAGATCGAGAACTGCATTCCATCAAAGGCAAGATGAATACCCTTTGGCAGACTAGCTTCCACTTCATCATGAAGGCCTATTTGATGACTAAAATGAGTGAAATACACCTTGGGTATATGCAAGCTAGACACCAATGCTAAAGCCTGTTCTAAATTATAATGCGTGGGATGTGTTTGTTTTCTTAAGGCGTTTAAAATTAATACCTTTGAGCTTTTAATTTTTTCCATTTCTGTCTCCGGTATAAAATTAGCATCGGTGATATAGGTAAAATCGCCTATTCTAAAACCTAGCACGGGCATTTCTCTGTGCATGACTTGAATAGGTGTAAATGAAATATCACCAATGGTGAAAGGGTCCTTATCAATAGTATGTAAAATCATTTCAGGTAAGCCTGCATCTTTATCTTTTTCAAATGCGTAGTAGAAATCTCTTTTAATAGCCACTTGTGTTAATGCATTAGCATAAACAGCCATGGATTTATGGGAAAAATAATTAAAGGGTCTGATATCATCCAATCCTGCATAATGGTCACGGTGAGGATGGGTAAATACCACTGCATCAATATGCGTTGTATTGGTTCTAAGCATTTGATACCTGAAATCGGGGGTAGTGTCTATTACAACAGTCGTAGTAGCTGAACTTATTTTAATGCTAGTTCTTAATCTTTTATTTTTAGGGCTATCGGAAGTACATACTTCACAATCACATCCAATTAAGGGGACGCCTGTACTTGTTCCTGATCCTAAAATAGTAATATCGAGCAAACTAAATAATTTATGCCGCCGTTAATTTAAGCCGCTGTTTCTTCTTTGTTAGCTTCTGTTAATGAAAGCTTTTTTACTTCAGTGTAAAGCTTTTGAGATTCATGCGTTATTTTATCAAATTGAATATCCAAAACAGGTATTAACTCTAATAATGTATTAATTCTTGCCTCTAGATTCAAGAATTTATTTAAGACCACAATTCTTCTAGCTTCTAATAAGCACCAGCCACTTTGAAAATTGCCACGCTCATAACGCACCACAAATTCTGATTCGCCTAAAATGTCCTCTAATTTGTCTAAAGTTGTTTGGGTCAATTTCATAGTAAGTATTGATTTATAGGATAATACGTCGCTAACAAAGGTAGTTTTTTGTAGAATTACTGTTTTAATTAAGCGCTAGGAGTTATTCACATTTCGTACCTTTGTGAACACAATTTAACTATGGCTTTTACACACCGAAAAATTATAAATGACCCCGTTCATGGTTTTATTACCATCAATGACCCCCTTATATTTGAACTCATTGCGCATCCTTATTATCAAAGGCTAAGAAGAATCCAACAAATGGCTTTAGCTCAGTTAGTGTATCCTGGTGCTGTGCATACGCGACTGCATCATTCTTTAGGCGCTTACCATTTAATGTGTATTGCCATTGCAGAATTAAAAGATAAAGGTATTGAGATTACCCCTGAAGAAGCGCAAGCAGTAAAAGCAGCTATTTTATTACACGATATTGGACACGGCCCTTTTTCTCATGCACTTGAAAATGTTTTATTAAAAGCAGTAAGCCATGAGGACCTCTCTTTATTAATCATGCAGAAATTAAATGAAGGCGAGGGGGAAAATTTAAAAGGTAAATTAAGTTTAGCCATTCAAATATTTACCAACCAATACCCTAAAACGTTTTTACACCAATTAATTAGCGGGCAATTAGATGTAGACCGATTAGACTATCTTTCTCGCGATAGTTTTTTCACAGGTGTGAGCGAAGGTGTGGTGGGTTATGAGCGAATTTTAAAAATGATTACTGTACATAATAATGAATTAGTAGTAGAAGAAAAAGGTATTAATAGTGTAGAAAAATTTCTTCTTTCAAGACGACTTATGTACTGGCAGGTATACCAACACAAAACAGTTATCGCTTCAGAAAATATGTTGGTTAAAATTGTAGAACGCGCACAGTATTTATACCAACAAAAAGACCAGGCCGTAAAAATTTCTGAGGTTTTAGATTATTTCTTAGGAGAGTTTAGCGGAAAATTAAGCGATATTAATTTGGATTTTTACTGCCAATTGGACGATACCGATATATTATTCGCCATCAAGCAGTGGCAGCACCATAGTGACCCGGTTTTATCTTTATTATGCCAAAGGCTGATGACTAGAAAAGGCTTTAAGTGCATCATGCAATCAGACCCTATTTCAAAGCAAGAATGGGACAGCGCCTTTCAACAAACCAAGGCAGCCTTTCCTATGAACGATGCCGATGTATCTTATTTATGTTTTAAAGGCACTGCCTCTAATACTTTATACAAAGAAGATGTAGAAACCATTAAAATATTACTTAAATCAGGCGAAGTAAGTAGTATTTCTAAAATACAAGATACAATCATTAATGAAAGTCTTTCAGCGCCCGTTAAAAAATTTTATATTTGCTTATTAAAGGCATAACCCCCTCATTTAAATAAAACCCTATGCTTTCATTTACCGCCCAACAGATTGCTTTACTTATTCAAGGAAAAATTGAAGGAGAAGCGACTGCTGTGGTAACACAATTTGGTAAAATTGAATCGGCCATGCCAGGGGAAATTTCTTTTGTAGCCAATCCAAAATATGAGGACTTTCTTTATACAACAAAGGCTTCCGTTATTATAGTAAACGAATCTTTGGTATTGAAAAAACAAGTAGCTGCCACAATTATTAGAGTGCCCGATGCCTATGCTGCTTTTGCTGCTTTATTAACGAAGTACCAAGAAATGAAAAATGAAAATTTAGTAGGCATTCAATCTCCTTGTTTTATAGCAAGCACTGCAAAGCTAGGTGAGCAAAATTTTGTAGCCGCCTTCGCCTACATTGGTGAAAATGTACAAACAGGAAACAATGTAAAAATATTTCCAAACGCTGTTCTTAGCGAAAATGTAAGTATAGGAAATAATGTAACCATACATGCGGGTGTTATTATTTATTCGGACTGCGTGCTAGGAAATAATATTACCATTCATTCAGGATCCATTATTGGAAGTGATGGTTTTGGATTTGCCCCCAATGCAGATGGAACTTATCAAAAAATTCCACAACTTGGAAACGTAATTATAGAAGACGATGTTGAAATTGGATCCAATACCACTATTGATAGAGCTACTATTGGTTCAACCATTATCAAAAAAGGCGTGAAGATTGACAACTTAATACAAATTGCACATAACGTTGAAATAGGAGAAAACACGGTCATTGCTGCTCAAGTAGGCATTAGTGGTAGCACGAAAATTGGGAAGGGCGTAATGATGGGTGGCCAGTCTGGCACCATTGGACATATAGTCATTGCAGAGGGTATTAAAGTAGCTGCTAGAACAGGCATCACCAAGGACTTCAAAGAGGCGAATATGACCCTATCTGGTTATCCTGCTAGGGAGCAATCGGCCTTTCTAAGAGCTCAAATAGCTCAGAAAAACCTACCTGAACTTGAAAAAAGAGTTAAAGAATTAGAAATAATGGTCAAACAACTGTCTCAAAAAGGTTAAATCAGCTAATTTTGCTGAATATCACCACTTTAAGAAGGTAATATACAAAGGTGATATACATTAAACAAAAAAGCATGGATCAACATTTTAATCCCGACAAGCAACATACTATTGAAAAGAACATTAGTATTAGTGGAACTGGATTACATACGGGGGTTTTAGTGGAAATGACTTTGAATCCGGCCAACCCAGGTTTTGGTTACCAATTTCAAAGAACAGATTTACCCAACCAACCTATTATTAAAGCAGACTGCGATTTAGTCACCGATACAAGTAGAGGAACCACCCTACAAGTAGGCGATGCTAAAATAAGTACAGTAGAACATATACTAGCTGCATTAGTAGGTTTAGGTGTTGACAATTGTTTAATACAAGTCAACGGACCTGAAATTCCTATTATTGATGGAAGCTCCTCTCCATTTATAGAGATCATTGAAAAAGCAGGTGTGGTAGAACAAGATGCGGCAAAAGCTTGGTATAGTATTGATGAAAATATTTTTCACTACGATGACGAAAAGCGTGTAGAAATGGTAGCCCTTCCTGCATTAGATTATCAAATAACTACTTTAATAGATTTTAATAGTCCGGTTTTAGGAACACAACATGCGGCCTTAAAAACGATCAAAGAATTTAAATCTGAAATTGCTCCTTGCAGAACATTTTGTTTTTTACATGAGCTTGAAGCTTTATTAAAAAATGATTTAATTAAAGGGGGCGATATTAACAATGCCATTGTGGTCGTGGACCAGCCTGTGACTGAACAAGAGATGAGCCGACTAGCCAAGGTTTTTAAAAGAGATAAAATTGAAGTAAAGAGCGAAGGCTATTTAAATAATTTAGAATTAAGATTCCCTAATGAGCCTGCAAGACATAAGTTATTAGATGTTGTTGGTGACCTTGCGTTAATTGGCTATCCCATTAAAGCGCGCATTATTGCTAATAGACCAGGCCATAGCAGCAATGTTGAGTTTGCTAAAAAAATTAAGCAGTACATCAAAAAAAATAAGCACGTTAAAGATGTACCTATTTATGATCCAACGGCAACACCTGTATTTGCTTTAGAGCAAATTGAAAAAACTTTACCCCATCGTCATCCGTTTTTATTCGTTGATAAAATCATTGAGCTAACCGACACCATTATTGTGGGTGTAAAAAATGTAACTTTCAATGAATGGTTTTTCCCTGGACATTTTCCGGGCAATCCTGTTATGCCAGGTGTTTTACAAATTGAAGCCCTTGCACAAACTGGAGGTATACTTTGCATTAACGCCATGCCAAAAGGTGAATACGATACTTATTTTTTAAAGATTGATAATTGTAAGTTTAAACAAATGGTAAAACCAGGTGATACCATGTTGTTAAAAATGGAATTAACCAGTCCTATTAGAAGAGGTATCTGTGAAATGCGCGGTACCGTATATGTGGGTGGAAAAGTAGTCACCGAAGCAGACTTGGTGGCGCAAGTTGTAAAAAGAACAAATAAATAATTGAACCCCTAGTATAAATATGACACATCCCTTTACCTATATTGATCCGAATGCAAAAATTGCCTCCAATGTAAAAATTGATCCTTTTACCGTTATACACGGTGAAGTAACTATTGGAGAAGGTACATGGATTGGAAGTTCTGTGACTATTATGAATGGTACTAAAATTGGAAAAAATTGTCGCATTTTTCCTGGTGCTGTAATTGGCGCCGACCCACAAGATTTAAAATTTAACGGAGAAAAAACAACGGTTGAAATTGGAGACAATACCACCATTCGTGAATTTGTAACCATTAACAGAGGTACTTCCGACAGATGGATTACCAAGGTGGGTAATAATTGTTTGATCATGGCCTATAGTCATATTGCACACGATTGCATTGTTGGCAACCATTGTATATTAAGTAATAGCGTACAAATTGCAGGCCATGTTACCTTAGGTGATTTTGCTTGGATAGCAGGTGTGAGTGCCGTGCATCAGTTTGTAAACATTGGTCAACATGCCTATATAGCTGGAGGTAGCTTGGTAAGCAAGGATGTACCTCCTTATATAAAAGCAGTGCGTAATCCTTTAAGTTATGGTGGTGTGAATAGTGTGGGATTAAAAAGAAGAGGTTTTGACTTAGAAAAAATTAACCATATCCTAGATATCTACCGTTATATATTTAACAAAGGAATGAATACCACGCAAGCACTTGAATTTATTGAAGAAGAAATTCCAGCCACTGATGAGCGTGATGAAATTATAACCTTCATAAGAGATAGTGGTAGAGGCGTTATTAAAAGATTTGGCAAAGGATTGATGGAAGAAGATTAATCATTTATGCAAATAAGCCTAGCACAAGCCTGCAAACGATTTAATAAAGAATGGATTTTTAAAAATCTTAGTTTTCAATTTGAAGCAGGTAAGCATTATGCACTGGTTGGCAACAATGGTTCTGGGAAAACTACTTTATTACAAATTATTGCGGGCTATAGTAGTCTTACCAAGGGCAGTATTGAGTGGAGTCCCTTTGACGCCAATACTATTTACGAGCAAATTAGTTTTGCAGCTCCTTATTTAGAATTAGTAGAAGAATTTACCGCCACAGAACAGTTTGAATTTCAAGCTCAATTCAAACCATTACAAAAACAGTTAAGTACCGAAAAAATAATTTCACTTATTGGTTTAAAAAATGCAGCGCATAAACAAATTCGTTATTATAGTAGCGGTATGAAACAGCGATTAAAATTAGCACTCGCTATTTTTTCCGACTGCCCTATTTTATTATTAGACGAGCCTTGCAGTAATTTAGATAAAGAAGGCTATGGCTTGTATGATACTTTAATAAAGGACTTTGCTATGCACAAATTAATTATTGTAGGTAGCAATGACCCAGCAGAATATCATTTCTGTAATGCACAAGTGAATTTAATGGATTATAAGCTGGACTAGCTTCTGCTAGCAATAATCAAATTCAAATCGGTAAATTTCAAATCAAATTTTGCACTAATATACAAATCGGTTAAAGCCCCTTTGTATAAATAAATACCTTCTCTAAGGTGTGCTTGTTGCCAAATAATTTCGGCCAAGCCTCCTTGATCCCCTACTTGTACTAGTAAAGGCATAAGTACATTGCTAATAGCTTGACTAGCCGTACGTGCAAACCCGCTAGGAATATTCGGCACGCCATAATGAAGTACATTATGTTTGATAATAATGGGATTTTCGTGATTGGTTAATTCACTGGTTTCAAAACAACCTCCTCTGTCAATTGCTACATCTATAATAATACTACCTGGGCGCATGGCTGCTACCATTTCTTCTGTAACCACAATGGGCGCTCTTCCAAAATCATTTCTTAAAGCCCCTACTGCTACTTCACAAGTTTTAAGTTGCTTCGCTAAAATTTTTGGCTCTAATACAGAGGTCCATACTCTTTGACCTAAATTATTTTGAAGTCTTTGTAATCTTGAAACATTGTTATCAAATACTTTCACACTGGCCCCTAAGGCTAGTGCATTTCTTGTAGCAAATTCTCCAATAATATCGGCTCCAATAATGACTACCTTAGTAGGCGGCACACCACTAACACCTCCTAATAATATACCCTTGCCCTGATTAAAATTACTTAAGTACTGACCTGCAATTAACATCACCGCACTTCCTGTAATTTCTCCCATACTTCTTAGTATAGGATAGTTTTGATTTTCATCCTTAATATTTTCAAGTGCTAGTGCCGTAATTTTTTTAGCCATCAACTGCTCCATTAATTCTTTTTTTACCGCCGTTAAATGCAAAGGAGAAATAATGGTTTGATGCATTTGTAAAAAAGGCAAATCGGCTTCAACGGGTGGAGCCGTCTTTACGAGTATGGGACATTTATACACTGCTTCTTTATCTACCACAATATGTGCACCTGCTTCTGAATAATCATTGTCTGAATACCTGCTACCCTCTGCTGCATTTGATTGCATGAGTACTTCATGTCCATTGGCAACAAGCACACTTACTGCTTCTGGAATGAGTCCAATTCTATTTTCTTGAAAAGCCGTTTCTTTAGGAATACCAATTAATAAGGGCTTACTTTTTTGAGGAATATCTAATACTTCTTCCTGTGTTTCATAGGAAAAAGCACTATGTATTTGTGGTTTGATACTACTCATTGTAAAAAATATTTTTATGAAGGTATAAAAATCCTTCTATGTTCAGGATCTAAAATTTCAATTTGAAAGACTTGGGTATCATCGGGAAGTAGTCCTTTTGCGTTTTCAGGCCACTCTATAAAACAGTGGTCGGCCTGCTCAAAAGCAGCTTCAACCCCGGCCCTAATTGCTTCCTTTTCGTCTTGCAAACGGTACCAGTCCATATGGAAAACTAATTTTCCCGCGGCATCGTACTCATTCATAATGGCGAAAGTAGGGCTGGTGACATGGTCTGTAATACCCATTTCTTTACAAATAGCAGCAATGAGGGTAGTCTTGCCTGCACCCATGGGCGCTTGGAAAGCCCATATTGGCTTTTGACCATAAGCCTTCAAAAGGGCCCCTGCCACCTGACTTAGTTCCTTTAAAGAATAGCTCATTTCCATAATCCAAAGATAAGCAAGAATAGAATCTCTGCTAGCGTATTAATGCTTTAAAATAAGCTAAAATGTCTTCGTACCTTTAGGGTGAAAATTAAGGATATGGAATCAGTACAGTGGAAGGTAGACGGCATGAGTTGCACCAATTGTGCTTTATCTATTCATAAATATTTACAAACTAATGGCATCGAAGCCCCTAAAGTAAGTTTTATGGATGGCGAAGTGCAGTTTGAAATGCCACAGGAAATAAAAAAAGAAACATTAATTAAGGGCATACAAAAACTAGGCTATAAAGTTAGAGGGCAAGAAGAAAAGCAGGTTAAAAAATGGTTGGATAATAATAAAGAACGCGCTTTATTTTCTTTTCTATTCACAGTTCCTTTATTGATGCATATGATACCTGGTGTGCATATTCATTTTCTAATGAACCCCTATGTTCAACTTACTTTTACTTTACCTGTTTTTATATTAGGTATGTCTTATTTTGGAAAAAGTGCTTGGTATAGTATTACCCAGGGCATTCCCAATATGAATGTACTTGTGGCCATTGGCGCACTCGCTTCCTTTGGTTATAGTTTATACGGAACCCTTATAGGACAAGGCGCTTTATTTGCTTATTATGAAACTACCGCCACCATTATTACATTAGTATTTTTTGGTAACTACTTAGAAGACGCTTCTGTACAATCTACACAACGCGCTTTAAAGGATTTAGTAAAGGCACAAAAAGTAATGGCCAATATGATAGTCTTTGACGAAAATCATAAAGAAATTATTTTTAATGTAGAAAGCACAAGCTTAAAAGTGGGCGATATTATTTTAGTGAATGCAGGCGAAACCATTCCCATGGATAGTAAAATTTTATGGGGAGAGGCCAGTGTGAATGAAAGTATTGTGACTGGAGAAAGTGTTCCTGTATTTAGAAAAATGCATGATATATTATTAGGAGGCAGCACTATTGAAAATGGAACTATTAAAGCCTATGTGACTGCAGTGGGAGACGATACAGTACTTGCTAATATTTTAAAAATGGTGAAGGCTGCCCAAGGCGAAAAGCCTCCCGTGCAAATTTTAGCCGACAAAATTAGTGCCATTTTTGTACCCTTGGTTTTAGGCATAGCCCTACTTACACTTATAGGCAACTTAATAATTACGGATATTGGTTTTGGGCCTAGTATGCTAAGAGCCATTGCAGTACTGGTTATATCCTGCCCTTGTGCTATGGGTTTAGCCACACCTGCAGCCATTGCAGTGGGACTTGGCAGAGGTGCACGTAATGGTGTTTTATTTAAAAATGCAAAGAGTTTAGAAACTTTTAAAGATATCAAACAAGTGGTATTTGATAAAACAGGCACTTTAACTTCAGGCCATTTTACGATTACCCATTTTAATGTTGAAGCGGGATTAGCAGAAGATGAGTTTAAAAAAATTGCTTATTCTTTAGAAAAATATTCTAACCACCCTATTGCCAAATGCATTAGCACTCATTGGAAAAATAAAGAAGATATAAAATGGAAAACTATTGAAGAAATAAAAGGAAGGGGTATTCAAGCAACCGATAAAGAAGGCAATACTTACTTTGCAGGTTCTTATGATACTTTGAAAGAGAGTAAAAAAGAAACTAAAGCAGAAGATGGGCATAATATTTACATTCAAAAAAATAATATCCTCTTAGGTTGGATTGATGTAGCCGATGAAATTAGACCGGAAGCAAAAGAAGTAATTGCGACTTTGCATGCACAAGGTATTCATACCATATTATTAAGTGGTGATAGAAAAATTAAATGCGAGCAAGTGGGCAAGGCCTTAGGTATTCAAGAAATTATTAGTGAGCAAAGCCCATCCGATAAATTAAATAAATTAGAAGCCCTTACTAAAATAAGCCCTACTGCCATGGTGGGCGATGGTATTAACGATGCGCCTGCTTTAGCCAAGGCCACTATTGGTATTTCTTTAAGCAATGCATCACATATTGCTATACAAAGTGCGCAAGTTATTTTAATGAACCAGGGACTTAAGAATTTACCTATGGCCTTGGGACTAGGTAGAAGAACATATGAAACCATTAAAGAAAATTTAGCCTGGGCATTTTCTTATAATATTATTGCGATTCCGGTGGCAGCCCTTGGCCTACTGGGTACCTGGGGACCCACTTATGGTGCACTTATTATGGGATTAAGCGATGTAGTACTAGCCATTAATTCATTAAGATTATTTAAGAAAAAATTGGTCTAGTTCTTTTGGAAAATATACAAGCCATATTAAAACAGTATTGGGGCTATACTCAGTTCAGACCTCAGCAAGAAGAAGTCATAGAAGCAGTCTTAGAAGGCAAAGATGTACTCACTTTACTACCCACAGGCGCAGGTAAATCACTTTGTTTTCAAGTGCCCACCATTTATCAAAAGGGTATTTGCGTTATCATTAGTCCTTTAATTGCGCTCATGCAAGATCAAGTAAAGGATTTAAAGAGTAAAAATTTAACAGCCGTAAATTTAGGAGGCGAAATAAATTACGAACAGCAAGAAACTATTTTAAATGATGCAATTACTGGTAAGTATCAATTTATTTACCTCTCTCCTGAAAAATTAGTACAAAAATCTTTTCAAATTTTTTTACAGGCCCTACCTATTACTTTATTTGCCATTGATGAAGCGCATTGTATTTCTCAGTGGGGATATGATTTTAGACCCTCTTATAGAAAACTTGATGTATTAAAGAAAATGTTTCCTTCTATTCCAGTATTAGCTATGACAGCATCAGCCATTCCACTAGTACAAGAAGATATTGTAAAACAATTAGTATTAAAAAATGCTACTGTTATTAGCAGTTCTTTTTTAAGGCCTAACCTAAGTTACAGCGTTCATAAGGTAGCCACTAAAATACATAGTCTTCGAAAACTCTTAGAAAATATAAAAGGCACCATTATTATTTATGGTAGTACCCGTAATAATGTAAGTCAATTAGCAAAACTATTGCAAGACTATGGCTACCCTGCTGCCGAGTACCATGCAGGCATGCCTTATGCTACAAGACAAAAAGTGCAAGAAAACTGGACGAACAATAGTTTGCGTATAGTGGTGTGTACTAGCGCTTTTGGTATGGGTATTAACAAACCCGATGTGCGCGCTGTTATACATTATGACTTACCCAATAGTATTGAGCAGTATTATCAAGAAGCAGGTCGTGCAGGTAGAGACGGAAAGCCCGCTGAAGCCATTTTACTTTTTCAACAAAACGATTGGGATTACTGGCAAATGGTACAAGAAAAAAAATATCCCCCCATTGATACTATTAAAAAAGCCTACCAAGACTTAGCCGATTTTATTCAAGTACCTATTGGCATTGGTGAAAAACAAGAATATCCTTTTGACTTTGAAAATTATTGTAGCATTTTCAAATGGGATAAAATGATAGCGCGTAGTGCACTGCAGTGGATAGAACAAGAAGGCCATGTAAAATTTTCAGCAAGTTCTTTTAAGCCATCATTAGTTCAAGTCATTGCCGATAGAAATACCATTGAAGAATTTGAGCAGCGTAATTCCAATGCAGGCGCTGTACTTCAATTAATACTTAGAACTTATGGAGGCATTTTGGATAGCCCACAATATATCAACGAAAAATTACTAGCCTCCTTATTACAAAGAGACATTGAATTTGTCCAAAAAAACTTATTGTTTTTAGTGCAGGTAGGTCAAATAAGCTTTGAACAAAAAGAGAGTCAGCCCGTGGTACAATTCTTATGGAATAGAACGGCAGCTGCCTTTATGAAAATAGATCTTGATAATTATCAGCTTAGAAAAAAGGCCTTTTTGCAACGCGTCAAGCAGTTCACAGACTATATCTGGGCCCATGATATGGATTGTAGAAGCAGTTATTTAGCTGCTTATTTCGGAGAAAAAAATCCAAGTAAATGTAAAATATGCGACCTTTGTACAGGAAGTCAAAATACTAGATTTTAACAATACATTATAATAGGCGAATTAAACGCCTTGTTTTTAACAAAAGATTGGAAATTAATATTTTGAACCAGGCATTGAATCATCGTTTCTTTACATAGAAGCCTGAGAAACAATAGTAAAAGAAGCAATCATATAGCAATTATATAAAAGAATTAAAGTATAAAAGAAAAATTAATCAAATGGAAGACAAGAAAAAATATAAGATTTTATTGTGTGAGGATGATAGCAATTTAGGTTTAGTCTTAAAAAACTATCTAGAACTAGACGAATACGATGTGACCCTTGAAAGAGATGGTCGTTTAGGACTTGCTGCTTTCCAAAGAGAAAAGTTTGACCTCTGCTTACTTGATGTAATGATGCCCCATGTAGATGGTTTTACCTTGGCAGAAGAAATTAGAGACATAGACCCTGAAGTGCCATTATTCTTTTTAAGTGCTAAAACTTTAAAGGAAGATATTATCCATGGCTATAAATTAGGTGCAGACGATTATATTACGAAGCCATTTGATAGTGAAGTATTAATGTTAAAAATTAAAGCCATTATCAAAAGAAATGAAGAAGATAATAAAGTAAGCGATAATATCGAGTTCCAATTAGGCAAGTACCATTTTAATCCAAGATTAAGAGAATTAAAGATGGGCGATATTACGTATACACTCTCTCCTAAAGAAAATGAATTATTAAAAATGTTGGCTGAAAATATCAATGATTTACTTACCCGCGAAAAAGCATTAAAGAAAATTTGGGGTAGCGATACTTATTTTAACGGAAGAAGTATGGACGTATACATTGCCAAACTAAGAAAATACTTAAGAGAAGACGATCAAATTGAAATTGTTAATATTCATGGTAACGGATTCAGATTAGTAGTTTTATAAATCATATCTAAGTTCATCAGCATAAAAATAATTGGCAAAGCCAAATTTACTATAAAAACCCTTGTTTAACAGGGTTTTTTAATTAGAGACAAAGCCGGAAATTAAATCATTAAAATTTTAGTATAAAATTTAATAAACATCTTTTGCTAAATTAATGTGAAATATTTTTAGAATATTTTCTAATAAATATTAATATCTCAAGATAAATTTAGAATAGAATCTAAAATTCAATATTATTTTTTTACTACTACCCCAATTATTAAAATACTTTAAGAAGAAATAAATTATGATGGATTATGTTTGATTAGAAAAGAAATTAAATAAAAATTAAACATTCTATATGATTAAAAAATTCAGCATTGTAATTCTGATTAGTACATTATTTTTTATTGCACTTAGTTCTTGCAATAAAGAAAGTATATTACTCATTCAAAATGTTAACCAAAATTCTACAAATGAACTAAAATCATTTGTTAGTCAAGTAAAATTTTGGCATGATTCTGTTGTTAGTAATAAAGTAAAAGGCGTAAACGTCGAAAATAATGTCAAATCATTTAGCCTAGGACCTGATGATATTTCACCAGCAGCAATTAATTGGGAACTAGCCTATAAGAATTTTGACTCTGCCAATGTTGAAAGTTTAACAGTTCCTTTAAAATATAATATTTCGACAGGCGAAATAATACAATTAGATGCTACTTCAAAAAAAGATACAATAAATGGTTATTTAGTAAGACAGCTACCCGATAGTACATATTATGCTAACCATCCAAATATTTTAGATCTTAATGGATATACTGGAAGTACATTATTTATGACCTTATCGGACATTGCTTAAAAATAATAAACTTTAGAAGTGGATCAGTATATTCTAATTCATCAAATCAATCAGAAATTCAAAGTATTCGAACAAATGGCGAGGCAGTTACTTCTATCAGCCCTTTTATTGCTTATGTTTATAATACGAGGAATTTAAGGCAATTAAATGATTTAAAAATTTTTCAGGTTTTGCAATTAGTCTTCAAAATCAATTTTATAATGGAGTAAATTTTTATAATTTTAATGTCATTGTAGGAGGTGGTTCTATTTACAATAGCTCCATATTAGACCTAATTAAAATTCCTAATGGTTTTTGTGTATTTGGATCATTATCTTTTATAAGTTCTAGAATTGGCTTAGATGAAAATTCAGATTTTTATTTAAGTCAATGGGCGGCAAAAAAGGGTTTATCATTAGAAAGTATGAGGAATAGTATTGGCGAAAATTCAAATAATTGGCCATCAGCAGCAGATGCAATAGGTTTATTAAAATCAAATTTTGATGTAACACCCATTAATAAGGAAGATATTGAAACTACTGCAAAATTATCCCCTATTTTTACAATAATTAATTGGGGTGATGGAACTGGACATGCTGTTGTTATAGGATGGAATAATACTTTAAATACATTATATTATTATGACCCAACTGGAGATATCAAAGAAGTAAATTTTAATTCAAATTCAAATATTTCTTCTAATATGAAATTATTTTATAGAGTAAATGGAATAAGTCAAAGCAATGAATAATACAAATAAGATAAAATGAAAATAATATACTTAATTTCCTTTTTATTAATTAATTCCACATTGATTGGTCAGGTAAAAAATGACTCTACCACTTTTGAATACCTTTGTGAGAATAAATATAAGGTTGACTTTGAAATTAGTGATAAATATATTAAATATAATCATCATCGTGCTTTTATACCAACATATACTGTATGGTCTTGTATGCCTTTTTACTTTAGCGAGGCTTTAGTAAATAAAATAAATAAAAAAAAATATATAATTTATTTTGAATTTGATATTAGTGCAAGTGATCCTGGTGATTATATAAAAAATAATGTCAATCCAAATTATGATAAAAATAAAAATTACCTAGCAGGTCGAAGATGTCAAATAGAAAGAGATCAAGGGCTAATTAAAGTATTTACAAATTCTGATTTTAATAAATTTAATGCGGATACAATTTTATGCATACGTCCAGATAGCAATTCTATTAGAAAAAATGATCCTGATTTTAATAATTTCTTATATATTATTATGCATAAAGAGAATATTGGGGATATAATTGTTGGCTTTGCTTATAAAAAGGAATATGAAATTGAAGTTATGGATGAAATTAAAAACTTATATAAGTTAATTAAATTCAAATAGTCAAAGTAGTGAAGTTGAAAATTCTATATTATCTAAACAATTCTGGATTATTGGTGGCATGTCCTGAAGGGGGCTTCTTGCCTAAGTGTTTATAGGCCTTCTGTGTAACTTCTCTGCCTCTAGGGGTTCTTTGTAAAAAACCTTCTTGTATTAAGAATGGCTCGTATACTTCTTCAATGGTGCCCGACTCCTCGCCTACTGCAGTTGCAATGGTACTAATACCTACAGGCCCTCCTTTAAATTTTTCAATAATGGCAAGTAATATTCTATTATCCATTTCATCTAGTCCATGTTCATCTACATTCAATGCTTTTAGTGCATGTTGTGTAATACCTATATCTACAATACCATCATTTAATACTTGTGCAAAATCGCGTACACGTCTAAGTAATCCATTGGCAATTCTAGGTGTGCCTCTACTTCTTCTAGAAATTTCTCCTGCAGCTGCTGAATTTATATTGACATTTAATATACCCGCACTTCTTACAATAATTTTTTCAATCACAGTGGCTGGATAATATTCCAAGCGAGACTTAATGCCAAATCTTGAAAGTAGTGGCGCTGTTAATAAGCCACTTCTTGTAGTAGCCCCCACTAAAGTGAAGGGATTTAAATTAATTTGAATACTTCTTGCATTGGGACCACTATCAATCATGATATCTATCTTATAGTCCTCCATGGCCGCATATAAATACTCTTCTACCACCGTACTTAAGCGGTGTATCTCGTCAATAAATAAAACATCATTGGGTTCAAGGCTTGTTAAAAGTCCTGCTAAGTCACTTGGTTTTTCAATCACAGGTCCTGAGGTTTCTTTTATTTGTACACCCATTTCATTGGCCACAATTCTACTTAAAGTAGTTTTTCCTAAACCTGGAGGGCCGTGAAATAAAATATGATCCAAGGCTTCACCGCGCATCTTGGCAGCCTTAATAAAAATGCTAATATTTTCAATAAGCTGTGGCTGTCCCGCAAAGGCTTCCATTTCTCTGGGACGAATACTATTTTCAAACTCTTTGTCTAAAGAGTTGATTTCATTATTCGTATTATCTAAAGGTGAATTTGACATGCTTATTTTTAAACTATTAAATTACAATATTGACCATCTTCCCTTTTACAAATATGAGCTTTTTAATAGGTTTATCCTCCACCCATTTTTTAACCACCTCGTTGTCTAGAACAATAGCACGCACTTCCTCTTCACTGGCATCTAGGGTAATAAGAATATTAGCTCTTAATTTCCCGTTAATGCTAATAGGATACTCTTTCGCTGTCTCCATTACATACTGTGCATCAAAAACTGGATAAGCAGCGTCTACCACTAAGCCTTCCATGCCTAATACCTGCCATAACTCTTCTGCAAAATGTGGCGCATAGGGCGTTAACAAAATTACTAATTGAGAGAGAATTTCTTTTTTATGACAATTCAAGTCGGCTAGTTCATTCACGCAAATCATAAAGCTACTAACGGCTGTATTAAAACTAAAACGCTCTGTATCTTCTTCAATTTTTTTAATGGCCTTATGTAGTACTTTTAATTCCGCAGCTGTTGGCTTCTCATCCACCCAAACCTTTCCTATTAGCTCATCAAAAAATAAACGCCAGCATTTTTTTAAAAAACGATGTACCCCTTCAATCCCTTTTGTATCCCATGGTTTACTTTGCTCCACCGGACCTAAAAACATTTCATACATTCTAAAAGTATCGGCGCCATATTTTTCTACTAAGTCATCTGGGTTCACTGTATTAAATTTCGACTTAGACATTTTTTCTACCTCTACCCCGCATATATATTTTCCGTCTTCTAAAATAAATTCAGCTTGGGCATAATCGGGCTTCCATTTTTTAAAGGCTTCTGTATCTAGTTCAAGGCCGTCTACTATATTTACATCTACATGCAGGGCGTCCACTTCATGCGCATGCTTTAATCCACTTGATACAAATTTTTGCGTACCTCTTATTCTATAGACAAATCGAGAACTACCTTGTATCATCCCCTGATTTAATAATTTCTTAAAGGGTTCATCAAAACCAATATGGCCTAAATCAAATAAAACCTTGGTCCACATTCTACTATAGAGTAAATGTCCTACAGCATGTTCTGTTCCTCCAATGTAAAGGTCTACCTGTCCCCAATAATCACTTGCTTTTCTACTACAGAACTCGGTATCATTGGAAGTATTCATATACCTTAAAAAATACCAACTGCTACCTGCAAAGCCAGGCATGGTATTGGTTTCATAATTTTCTGCTTTCCATGCAGCAATATTTGCCAAGGGGCCTTCTCCTTCTGGACCTGGTGAATAATTATCAACGGTGGGTAATAATAAAGGAAGTTCTTTTTCTGCTAAAGGATAAGCTACTCCGTCTTTCCATTTAATAGGAAATGGCTCGCCCCAATAACGTTGTCTACTAAAAGCGGCATCGCGCATTCTATAGTTAATCTTCAACTTGCCAATACCCATGGCCTCTAATTTTTGAGTCACAATAGCAATAGCCTTTTTTTGAACCATTCCATTTAGAAAATCGCTATTAGATAAAATACCTTCTTTAGTCGGGTTCGCTTCCTCTCCATTAAACGCGGCTCCAATAATATTGGTAATGGGTATATTAAAATGTTGTGCAAATTTAAAATCACGGTCATCTCCACAAGGCACAGCCATAATAGCTCCCGTACCATAACCTGCTAATACATATTCTGAAATCCAAACAGGAATTAATGCATTATTAAAAGGGTTAGTCACATAAGCACCTGTAAAACATCCTGTAATTTTTTTCTCCGAAATACGCTCTCTCTCACTTCTACTTTTTACATACCCAATATATTCAGCAACGGCTGCTTTATGGGTAGTGGGTATAATGGTTTCAATTAGTGCATGTTCAGGCGCTACTACCATAAAGTCCACCCCAAAAATGGTATCTGGTCTTGTGGTGTATACTTTTAAACTGCCTGCATGTCCCTGTATGGCAAAATCAATTTCAGCACCTTCACTTCTTCCAATCCAATTGGATTGCATTTCTTTCATGGCTTCGCTAAACTGAATGGTCTCTAGCCCCGACAGTAGCCTATCTGCATATTCCGTAATTCTTAAATACCATTGACGTAATTTCTTTTTCTCTACAGGATGTCCTCCTCTTTCACTAAATCCATTAGTGACCTCATCATTGGCAAGCACGGTTCCTAAGGCGGCACACCAATTCACTTCGCCATAACCACAAAAAGCCAAACGGTATTGCATTAAAATAGCTTGCTTTTCTTTTTCCGAATACCCTTTCCAATCATTACCAGTAAAATTTAAAGCAGCATCGCCTGGGCAACTATGATTTGCATTGCCTTGCTTACCAAAAGCGGCTTCTAGTATGGCAATGGGCATTGCTTTGGCTGCATCTTTATCAAAATAGCTATTAAATAATTGTAAAAAAATCCACTGCGTCCATTTATAATAACTAGCATCACAAGTTTTTACTTCTCTATCCCAGTCAAAACAAAAACCAATATTATCTAATTGCTTTCTGAAATTATTAATATTATCATAAGTGCTTTTAGTAGGATGCACACCATGTTCAATTGCGTATTGCTCGGCAGGTAATCCAAAGGCATCATAACCCATGGGATGTAAAACATTAAAACCTTTTAGTCTTTTATACCTGCTATAAATATCTGAAGCAATATAACCAAGAGGATGACCAACATGCAAACCCGCACCACTTGGATAAGGAAACATATCCAACACATAAGCCTTAGGTTTCGAAGATTCATTACTTACCTTGTACGCCTTTTTTTCCTGCCAAATAGTTTGCCACTTTTTTTCAATGGCCCTAAATTGATACTCCATTTCTTAATTTTCTTTATAAAAGCTTGGAAAACTAACAATTCTTTAACCAAATTTTGGGCCGACCCCATAATGAGTAAAAAATGTCCGAATTCACCCTCTGCAAATGTAAGCCATTAGCGTTCAAAACCCTACATTTGCAAAGCGAACAAACAAAATTTTAAGGCTATGGCTTCTTCCGGAACATCGGCGCTGAAACGCAGTAAACCCAACTATATTTATAGTATTGTAGGGGTGGCCATTGTTTTATTTATTATGGGCATTATGGGCTGGTTATTTTTAAACCTTCAGTCTATTGGGGACAGCTTCAAAGAGGATATTCGTATTAGTGTTTATGTGAGAACCGCTGACAAAAATATAGTGGGTAACATTCAGCAATTTATAGCAAGTCAGCCCTATGCCAAAAATGTAGAATACATTAATAAAGAAAAAGCGAAGGCTATTTGGAATAAAGAAAATAATGAAGACTGGGCGAAAATTTTAGAGGCTAATCCGCTTCCAGAAAGTGTTGACTTTTATGCGAAAGCCGATTATGTAAATACAGATAGCTTAACTAAAATTACAGCCGCTATTAAAAATTCGTTTAGCAAAGATGTTGCCGATATTCAATATCCTAAAAACTTAGTAACTAACTTAAATGAAAGGGCTACTAAAATTGGGGTCATATTTTTAGTCATGTCCATTATACTTTGTATTATTGTTATTATTAGTATCGATAATACCATTCGCTTAGCCATGTATAGCAATCGCTTTTTAATTAAGACCATGCAAATGGTGGGTGCTACGCGTAATTTTATTTCTAAGCCTTTATTAATTCGCGCTTTATTAAATGGTTTGATTAGCGCTTTTGTAGCCATCTTTCTTTTATTTGGATTAATTGAATGGGCCACCATGCAGTTTCCTCAAATAGGCATGTTGCAAGGTATTAGTAATAGTTTAATTTTATTTGGAGGCCTTATCCTACTGGGTGTGGGCATTTCGGTATTGAGTACTTACCGCAGCGTTTTGAAATATTTAAAAATGAAATTGGACGAATTATATTAATTGTACCCAAACTTTTACAAAAAATTTATTGAAAATAAAACTTGAAACCATGAGTCAGAAAGAAAAAACTAAATCACTTGATTTTTTTGGAAAATCTAATTATACATGGATGCTTATCGGAGCAGCCTTAATCGTGCTAGGTATGTTCTTAATGTCTGGTGGTAAAAGTGCCGACCCCAATGTATTCAATGAATCGGAAGTGTACAGCTTTAGACGCATTACCCTAGCCCCTATTGTGGTCATTGCAGGTTTTGTTGTAGAGATATATGCAATTTTCAAAAAATCATAAGAATGAACACTTTACAATCCGTTATCATAGCCATTATTGAGGGCATTACCGAGTTCTTGCCAGTATCCAGCACGGCCCATATGAAATTTGCCAATCCTTTTTTAGGCATTGAAAGCAGCCCCTTTGTAGACTTATTTGAAATAGTGATTCAACTAGCAGCCATTGCATCGGTGGTAGTTATCTACAGAAAAAAGTTTTTTGATTTTAAACATACTAGTTTTTACATAAAATTAATAATTGCCGTTATACCTGCTTTAATTTTCGGCGCTGTCTTGAAAAAATATATCGATGCTGCTTTAGGTAATTTATGGTCAATTGCTATTGTGATGGTAGCAGGCGGTGTATTACTATTATTCATTGATAGGTTTTTTGCAAAAGCAGAAGCTTCAAAAAATCAAACCTCAGATCTAATATCCGATCAAGAAGAAGTCACCTATAAAAAATCTTTTATCATTGGTTGTTTTCAAGTATTATCTATTTTATTTCCAGGACTTAGCAGAAGTGCTGCTACCATCATTGGTGGAATGAGTCAGCAATTAAATAAAAAAACAGCTTTAGAATTTTCTTTTTTCTTAGCAGTGCCTACCATGTTGGCCGCTTCTGCTAAAAGTACTTTAGATGTTTATAAAACTAATCCGCAAGTTTTTGGAAAGGACAACCTCATTACATTATTCATTGGTGCAGTAGTAGCATTCGTGGTGGCTCTAATAAGTGTGCAATTTTTCATGCGCATTGTACAAAAAAGAGGCTTTGCTCCTTTTGGCTGGTACCGTATTGTACTAGGGCTGAGCATCTTAGGGCTTTTATACACCCATTATCTTAACTAAATATCCCCTATAGGAGAGTTGCATAATTATTAGTATTTTTAAAACACTAAATAATTGCTAATGCAAACAGCTTCTAAAAAAGTAGTGAACGGTTGGGCCATGTATGACTGGGCCAATAGTGTATATAACCTTGTGATTACTTCAACTATATTCCCTGCTTATTACGAAGCAGTCACTGGAGATGGCAATGAAAATACTTTAATTGATAAAATTAAAATAGGCCCTTACGAATTTTCTAATACTGCACTGTATAATTATGTATTAGGTATTGCTTTTGTAATTGTAGCCATTCTCTCTCCTATTCTTTCTTCTATTGCCGATTACAGAGGCAATAAAAAACAATTCCTTCGTTTCTTTTGCACCATGGGTAGTTTAGCCTGCGCTTCTTTATACTTTTTTGATAGCAATCATATTATGGGTGGTTTATTTTCTGTGATTATTGCCTGTGTGGGTTTTTGGGCCAGTTTAGTTTTTTATAACTCTTATTTGCCAGAAATTGCAGCACCCGCAGACCGTGACCGTATTAGCGCCAGAGGTTTTATGATGGGCTATATTGGATCGGTACTCTTACAACTTATTTGTTTTGTTTTTGTATTAAAGCCTGAACTATTTGGTATTACAGTGGGCAAGGCTTCTCAAATTTCATTTTTACTAGTAGGTATATGGTGGATAGTTTTTGGATGGTTGTCTATTTCAAGACTTCCAGAAGGTAAAGGTGCGAAAGGTATACATACAAAAAACTTAATCACCCAAGGTTACAAAGAGTTGCATAAAGTATGGATTGAATTAAAAACATTACCCGTACTTAAAAGATTTCTTCTTTCATTTTTCTTTTATAATATGGGTGTGCAAACTGTTATGTTAGCTGCCACCCTCTATGGAAAAAGTGAATTAAATATTCCTACCACTAATTTAATCTTAGCTATATTAATTATACAAATTGTAGCCATACCAGGTGCGCATTTAATGGCAAAACTTGCAAGTAAATGGGGCAATTTTAATACTATTATGATGGCCATTGTTATTTGGATTGGAGGTTGTATCATGGGCTATTATTTACCAAGAAATGCGGTAGTTCCTTTTTATACCCTAGCCGTGGTGGTGGGCTTTGTAATGGGCGGTATTCAGTCGGTGAGTAGAAGTACCTATTCCAAATTAATGCCTGAGACAAATGATACCACTAGTTATTTTAGCTTCTTTGATGTTACTGAAAAAGTTGCCATAGTCATTGGTATGTTTAGCTTTGGCTTTATTAATGAAATTACTGGATCACAAAGAAATTCGGTATTGGCCTTATGTATATTTTTTATCATCGGATTTATACTATTATACCGTACTTCAAAAATAAAAGGACATGCAGTTGTATAGTGTAGAGACAGGTAAATTTAAATTAGATGGAGGTGCCATGTTCGGTGTAGTACCAAAATCTATTTGGAATAAAACCAATCCGGCAGATGAAAATAATTTATGTACTTGGGCCTTACGTTGTTTAGTCATTAAAGAAGGCGCTCGTACTATATTAATAGATACGGGCATGGGTGATAAACAAGATGCCAAATTTTTTAGTCATTATCAGCCTCATGAAACTATTACCTTAGCTGATGCACTTCAAAAAATAAATATAGCTATTGAGGATATCACCGATGTATTATTAACGCATTTACATTTTGATCATGTAGGTGGCGCCATCACAAAATTGAATGATAAGTTGGTGACCAGTTTTCCGAATGCTACTTATTGGGTAAGTGAAACACAATGGAATTTAGCCTTGCATCCAAATAGAAGAGAAAAAGCTTCTTTTTTGACCGAGAACATTATGCCTATTAAAGAAAGTGGTCAGCTTAAATTAATAACACTACCTTCTTTTCAAACTAATACTAGTTTACAAGAAATTAAATTTACTGAAAGTATTAGCTGCTTGATAGTGCATGGGCATACAGAAGCTATGCTACTTCCTAAAATTAAAATGGGTAATGAAACTATTGTATATATGGCAGACCTACTGCCTTCCATAGGACATATACCTCTACCCTATGTAATGGGTTATGATATGCAGCCTCTAATTACCTTAGAAGAAAAAGAAAAGTTTTTAACTATGGCGCTTAAGGAAAATTATATATTATTTTTTGAACACGACGCAGTGAATGAATGCTGCCGTTTAATAGAAACGGAGAAAGGAATTAGGGCGGGTGCTAGTTTTAGTTTAAAAGAAATAGTTTAATTATTCACAAGCTCAATTAAAGAACTTAGAGGATATCTAATATTTTGATAGCCCACCATATCTACTTTAATGCTTCCTACCACAATGGGTGTTTCAATACGAACAGGTATATGATTCTCATCGTCAGTCACCCAAATAGTCATTTTTTCACCTCCTTCAAACATACTGCCTTTTAACAATAAGGGTGCTAATTTAATGACTTTAAATTTTCCATACTTAGTTGTAATCACTTCTCTGCCTAAATACTTAAAATAGGAAGGGTATAAACTTTTATCAAGGAAAAAATGAAGAGAAATTTTATCATTGATGACCAAATTTGAATAATTAAAATTCCTAGCAGCATAAATAGCACTTACCACATCAAAAGTGCATTCCGATGTTTTAAATACTTCTTCTTCGGTGCTAGCTGTTCTAGCTTTTTGATTAAACTTCACCATCTCATTTTTATGAAAAGAGCCTTCGTTTATTTGTCTTGTAAATTGATAAGGTAGTAAGGTTTTAGCGTCCACCACCGATTCGTACTTATCCCTTACTTTAAATATCCAATCATATTTTGAGTTAGATTTTCCTATAGCGGTAAATGTAAAAGCGTCATTATCATTAAAGCTAGTGGACTGCACTGTAAAATCGGTTTTGCCCGCATTTACATAAAGCCCAATGACATTGTAATAAATAGTATAACTAATCTTCTCCCCTGCATTAAAGGCCGTATTATTTAAATTACATAAACCTTTATCATTGCTTGGTAAAAAGGCGAAAAAAGAGAATAAAAGAAATAGAAAATGCATCTTAGTTGTTTACTTGATTGGGTTGTTTATTTATTGGAGAGACTACTGCAAAATTATTGCTTTATCCTGTAATTTATTATAAGAATAGAACCAATTATAGCAGGTAATAAAAAATTAACAACCCAAATGATGGTACTTACAGAAATTAGCATTAGACTATTGTCATAAAAAGGACTTAATAATAAAACAATAAGCTGCCCTCTTATTACCACATCCGTCATAGCAATGGAAGGAATTAGACTTAAGCAAAAAAACAAGACCGACAAGGCCACCCAAAGATCCAGCGTGCCAATGGGTATATTAAATATTTTAACCACCCAGGTATATTGTAGTATAAAAACGCAATATTTTAAAAAAGCAAATAAGACCAATTGACCCTTTAATTTAGTTTTAATTTGCAGTAAGGATAGCTTTTTTAGCCAGCCTGTAAAATTACCTGGATGAAAATAAATGACCCAGGCAACAGCTACAATAAAAGGCCCCACATATTTTAACCAAGGTAAAAAAGGGAGGTTATAAAATAGGCCAATACTTCCAAAAAATAAAGTAATTAATAACTGCGCATAGGATGCCCAAGCCATTTGAGCCAGCCCTTTTAATTTATTACCCGGTGCTAAGAATAAAATTCTACCTACATAATCACCGGATCTAGCGGGGGTAAAAAAGGCGAAAGCCTGGCCTACTAAAACAGATTTAAAAGATTTTAAAATAGAAGTAGGATTTAATTCCGCAAGCACCAACTTCCATTTAATGGATTCCATTAAATAATTTAAAACAAATAAGATAATTAAGACAGCCCACTGAAAAAAGCCAATGGTATAAAATTGTTGCTTGATTTGATCCCCGAATTGATTTAGGTTATCATTAGAAGCTACTTTATTATAAATAGCCACTGCACATACAAGGAACAAAATAAATCCAATAGAATTATTAAGGGTGGTTCTTATTTTTTTGAAGCGCTCTTGATTCATTGCCACAAAGTTCGGAATTTGCTATGATATATGTAACTTTAATGTGCATGTCAAAAACACCCATTATTTTAGGAATTGATCCAGGCACCCAAATACTAGGGTATGCAATTTTAAAAGGGGGCCCAAAGCCTGCTCTCATTACAATGGATGTCTTAAAAATGACTAAGGAAAAAGACATTTATGCAAGGCTTCAAATGATACATGCTAGAATCATTGAATTAATAGAAACCTATCAGCCCACACATTTTGCCATTGAAGCACCTTTTTTTGGCAAGAATATACAAAGTATGTTAAAGCTTGGTCGTGCACAAGGCGTTGCCATAGCAGCGGCCATGCATTTTAAAATTCCCGTGACCGAATATGCGCCTAAAAAAGTAAAGCAATCTATTACGGGTAATGGCAATGCCGATAAAGAAATGATTTGGAAAATGTTGGAGCGTATTTTAGTTATTAAAAAACAGCCTAAATACTATGATGCTACCGATGCCTTAGGTGTTGCCCTTTGTCATCATTATCAAATTAGTGGTTTAATACTACCTGCTGCAAAAATTGTAAAAGGAAAAAAGTCTTCTAAAAAAGCCAATAGTTGGGAGGCCTTTCTTACTAAAAATCCGGAGCGACTAAAAAAATAGCCCCCATTTATAATTTACTTATAATTAAATTTTGAATGGCTATAAACTCTTCTGTACTTAAAGAAAGTTTAGGCTGAGAGAATTCCATATCAGCAGCTGCATTAATAGGTATTAAATGTAAATGCGCATGAGGCACTTCTAAACCTACAGTAACCATAGCTACTCTATTACAAGTAAAACTTTTTTCAATGGCCGCTGCAATGGGCTTGGCGAATATTAATAATTCACTTAGATAAGTATCTGGCAGCTCAAATATTTTATCTACTTCTATTTTAGGTACTATTAAGGTATGTCCTTTTTGCAAAGGAAAGATATCTAAAAAAGCATAAAACTTTTCTGACTGCGCAATTGTATAAGAAGGAATATCGCCATTGATAATTTTAGAAAAAAGAGTCATGGCTTTTATTTATTTTGATGCTAATTTATACTGTAATATTATCTACTACAAATTTCATCACACCGTTGGGTGCTTGAATTTCTGCTAGCTCTCCTACTTTTTTTCCAATCAAACCTTTTCCAATAGGTGAAGAAGCAGAAATTTTACCGGCTTTTAAATCGGCTTCTTTTTCTCCTACTAATTGATAAGTCATTGTTTTTTTAGTAGCCTGATTAGTAATAGTAACCTTCGTTAAAATAGTTACCTTACTTGTATCAATGGTACTTGTATCTACTATTTTAGCATTAGAAATAGCCGATTCTAATTGTTTAATTTTCGCTTCCAGCATTCCTTGCGCTTCTTTAGCAGAATCGTATTCAGCATTTTCTTTTAAGTCCCCTTTTTCTCTCGCTTCTCCAATAGCTCTAGAAGCAGCCGGACGCTCTACCGACTTCATCTTTTGTAATTGCTCACGCATTTTATCAAAAGTATCTTGGGTGACATATACTGTAGTATCGCTCATATGCTTAGTTTAGTTATAAAAAAATACAACGCCACATAAGTGAGGCGTTGCATATTACAAAGATATAAAATATTGCTTAAATGATACCTAATTTTTCCAATAGAACTTTAGACATTTTATAGTAGGCTTCCTGGCTATAGCCTGCAATATGGGGGGTTAATATGAAATTAGGATACATCATAAGTGCTTCTAAAACAGCCTTTTCTTGCGCTGTATGAAGGCTAATGGGCTCCTTTTCTAGCACATCAATACCAGCCCCTCTAATTTGCTTATTTTGCAATGCTTTTAACAAAGCGTTGGCATCGGTAACGGCCCCTCTGCAAGTGCTTATAAAATAAGGCTTCTTTTGAAGGCCGCTAAAAAAGGCTTCATTGGCATAATAATGTGTGAGGGTGCTAAGAGGCAAATGCAAGCTAATGACATCGGCCTTTTCTTGAATCATTTTAAGTGTTGCGGATTTTATTTGCGCTGTCTCAAATCCTGTTTTATAGATATCGTGTGCTAAAATTTCTACATCAAATCCAGACAATACTTTTGCAAAAGCAGCTCCTGTATTACCCAGCCCAATAATGCCCACTGTTTTTCCTGTTAGCTCATCAGCTCTATTGGCATCACGTATCCATTTGCCTTCTTTCACTTCTGTATAAGCACTATGAATGCGGTTCATTAAACTTAATAATAAACCTAGGGCATGTTCTCCCACTGTGGTTCTGTTTCCTTCAGGACTACTTACACATAGTATGTTTTTAGCTGCTGCAAATTCAGTATCAATTAATTCCATACCACTTCCAATACGGCCTATCCATTGTAATTGATTCGCTTTTGCTAAAATACTGGCATCTATTTTTAAACGCGTAGTTACAATTAATCCACTAGCTGTATCAATACAATCCATTAAGGTTTCATAGCTAATGGTGGGTTCGTATTGAATAGTATACCCTTTTTCTTGAAAAGTATCTAATAAAAAAGCATGCACGGGTGCTGTTATAATTATTTTTAGAGCCATCTTATTCAATATGCATTTTAAAAGTTAAGTCAGCATAGTCATCATAGGTAAGGTTTTCGGCTCTTTTGGTAAATAGCGGGTCCTGCAATTGCGCCGCACTAAAATAAGGCTTTAATGGATTTCTTAACATTTTTCTTCTTTGCCCAAATGCCATTTTAACAATATGATAAAATAGTTTTTCAGAAACAAATTTCGGAAAATTATCTTTTCTAGTCAATTGAATCACTCCACTCATTACTTTAGGAGGAGGGGTAAATGCAGTAGGTGGCACATCAAATAAGTAAGTAACATCGTAAAATGCTTGTGTTAAAACACTTAGTATTCCATAAGCCTTTGAATTAGGCTTGGCTGCTATTCTTTCTGCCACTTCTTTTTGAAACATACCCACCATCATAGGCACTTGCTCTTTCCACTCTAAAATTTTAAAAACAATTTGCGTAGAAATATTATAAGGGAAATTACCCACCACCACAAAATCATTGTCAAAGGGAATGGCCGCCTCTAAAATATCGGCAAGTATTAATTTGTCTTTTAATGCGGGGTATTCAGTACTTAAAAAAGCCACTTTTTCTCGGTCTAATTCAATGGCTTTAAATGACTGCGTTGGAATATCTTGAATATACTTCGTTAAAGCTCCTGCTCCTGGGCCTACTTCAAGCAACCTCTCAATAGGCTGCGCTAGCAATACTGCCTGAATATCCTTACAAACTTGAGCGTCATTTAGAAAATGCTGCCCCAATGATTTTTTTAGCGTGTATTGCATGAGGCAAAGTTAGGTTTTTGTGCGTACTTTTACAGCCTAATCAAATGGATATGAACCCTGACATCAGAAAACCAATTATAGGCTTTACCTGCGGCGATTTAAACGGCATTGGCATTGAATTAATCATCAAATCTCTATCCGATAGCCGCCTATTAGATTTTATTGTGCCTGTGGTTTTTGCTAATAATAAATCTATTAATTTCTATAGAAAGGGACTACCGGAATATGCCATTAACTTTGCAGCAGCTACCGACCTCTCTAAATTAAATACCAAGCAAGTGAACTTAGTCAACTGCTGGGAAGAAGAAGTAGCAATTACCCCTGGCGAAATGTCTGAAATTGGAGGAAAATATGCATTGATTTCTTTAGAAGCTGCCGTGGCTGCTTTAAAAAATAAACAAATAGACGGACTAGTAACCGCCCCTATTCATAAAAAAAGTATTCAATCCCCTAATTTTAATTTTAGTGGACATACCCCTTATTTACAAGATGCTTTTGGGAATATTGAAAACTTGATGCTATTAGTTGCCGATAATTTAAGAATGGCACTTGTTACCGAGCATGTAACTATACAAGAAGTAGGCAAGCATATTACCAAGGATAAAATAAAACAAAAGCTAAGTATTTTAAATAGTAGTTTGAAAAAAGATTTTGGCATTGATGCACCACGCATTGCTGTTTTAGCATTGAACCCACATGCAGGCGATGAAGGTTTAATTGGTAAAGAAGAAATTGAAATTATCAAGCCTGCCATTAAAGAAAGCAAACAACAAATGCTAGTTTACGGACCTTACTCTGCAGATGCGTTTTTTGCAAGAGGTGCACATGAAAAATTTGATGGTGTACTTGCTATGTATCATGATCAAGGCCTTATACCCTTTAAATCATTGGCATTTGGTGAGGGTGTCAATTTTACCGCAGGGCTTCCTATTGTAAGAACTAGTCCAGACCATGGCACTGCATTTGATATTGCTGGAAAAAATAAGGCCGATGCAGGCTCTTTTATAGCAAGTATATTTGAATGTGCTAGAATTATACATGCAAGACAAGGCTATACAGATATGCGCCTAAACCCACTTAAAAAAATAAGTGCTAAAATGTTTGCAGGCGCCGTTGATGAAAGATTATATGAAAATTAAAAAGGACATGCTTTTTTTAATTGCACTAAGGATTGAAAACCCCAAGATGGCTGCAGTGAATTTGATTTAGTTTGAGTATTAAAACACAATTCTGCTTTTTCAATCAATGGCTTTACTGACTTACACCCACCACCAAATATAAAAGGTATTTTTTGTTGGATATTGGCTTCCAAAACATAGGCCCTAGGATTATTTGGATTCAACTTCTTAGCAAGGCTTAAGGCTTTTTTAATTTTACCTTCATAGCTAAACCACCTCAATGTAGGATTCACTGACATCTTTGCAGTATAGGCTAAACTTTCTGCGCAATACACTTCGTCATTCGCCATAATAGATTTCGCCCTACCCACCCATAATAAAGCATCATTGGCTAGCACATCTTTATCGCCCATTTTCAAAAGACACATGATAGATCTAGTCATTCCAGCATAATAAGGGATTAACCAATTGGTTTTATTAACAGTATAAAGTTGTTCAAATTGTAGATACAATTCTTGATAGTTTAGGTTTTTATTTGCCTGATTGAATTGCATGACAGCTATCTCCAAAGTTTTATTTGTACTGTTTACCTGCGCTTGCACCTTCAAAAAGCAAATTGAAAAAAATAAAATAAATAAATAACTACGCATAGTTAAAAAATATTATTAGGTATGCCTTTATTAATCGTATACTTAGAATAAGTGATTTCTATAGTCCCTTTTTTATTTTTAAGGGCCTTTTGTTTAGCCGTTGGGTCTTCGTCTCCAAATTCTAAAGTAATACCATTCGGTAATTTATAATCTTTAGTGTTAAAACTAAAAACAATTTTACTAGCTAGACCCTCTTTAGCGTAATCGCCATATTGCATGGTAATTTCATAACTACCGTTTTCCTTCGTGGTAGTAGCAGTCTTATATACTAAGGCTTCTACCGGATCAATCCATAAAGTAGAAATAACCCAGTCTAGGTTATCGTCTGTTGGAATTAATTTAATTACCGTTAAATTCTTACCATTCAATACCTGGTTGCCTGCGGGTATAGTGGTATACTGCTTTGTATTTAATAAAGTATTAATAGTAAGCGATACCCCACCTCTTGGTAATAAGGAAATACCCCCTTCTTTTTTTACTTTTAATAAATTGGGTTTTTTAAAATACACTTTCACTTTCCCTAAAGAGGCCTTGATAAAAGCAACATCTGTTTTCATGACCGCTTCCGCAACATAGTCGTTTACCTGTGCTAGTTTTTGACTTACCTTTTCAATCAAGGGATCGGTTTGCGCCATCGCATTCACCGATAAAAATAAAAGGAAGGCGAAAGCCAAAAAGTAACATACAATATTTTTAAAATTTTTCGGGTACATCTTAACTTAATATATCTTTTTTCTTAATAATAATAACAGAGGCCGTTACAAATAAAATAATGTGCAGGGTTAATACTATTATAGAGGTTTTAATTTTAGGTATATTTAAAATACTCCCTCTAATAGCTTCATTGTCTAGATTCACTTTAATATCAAAAAATTCTTTCCAGTTATTCATATGGGTAGTGAATAAATAAGGCTTCACTACATTGAATAAAGGAATATTTAAAGTGCTTAGAATGGTAAAAAAAACAATAGCGCTCATGGTACCTACAATGGGTCCAATGGAATTACTAGACAAACTTGACATTAGAAAACCAAGGCTGGTAACGGTTAACAAAGAAAAGCTAGCAAATACAAAGGCGCCTACATATCTCCACAAAACATCTGACTGCTCTATTAATACTACATAATTAGACTTCATTAAAAATAAATCATCGGTGCCAAATATCCACATACTTACAAAAAGTGCTAAGAAGGCTAGCCATATTAAAAGTAAAATAGTATACATACTAGCTGCAATAAACTTGGCAAGTACCCAATGCGTTCTACTATAAGGCGAGCTGAATAATAAACGAAGCGTGCCTAAATTGGCTTCACCGGAAATCATGTCAGCAGCAATTAAGGCTACCAGCAAGGGCACATGAACTAATAATAATTGTAATAAAATATAACAAATTAAATAGCCATTCAATACTTTACCATCGACCGTTAGAGTATCGTTGATATCCTTCATAAGAAAACCTGCATAAGTATCCCCATCAATTTTTAATCCAAATTGAATGACCACAATCAGCACCGCTACGGCTCCAAAAGCAATATAGGTTCTAGGGCGTCTAAATATTTTATATAATTCTATTTGTATAAGCGACCACATAGCTAAGCGTTTGAAGTAATTTGTAAAAAATAATCTTCTAAAGAATTCTTGGTTTCGATACCCAAGACCGCAATCCCTGACTGGACAAGGCTTTCATTAAGCATAGAAATAGCACTGGTGGGTAATTTTAAAAAAATACCTTCTTTTCTGCTAAGTAAGTATTGACTAAACCCACCTGCCACAATAATTGACAAGGCCTTTACATCATCCATTGTTTTTATTTGTACAATTCTTTTTTCAGGATCTAATAATTCTTTAGTCACCCCTTCTACCATTTTTTTACCCTGATGTATAATTAATATCTGATGCGCCACTTGTTCTATTTCAGAAAGTAAATGAGAAGAAACAAATACAGTCTTGCCTTCCTCTTTGGCTAAATGCTGTATGAGTGCTCGAATATCTGCAATACCTTGAGGATCTAGTCCATTGGTAGGTTCGTCTAATATAATTAAACTTGGATTATGCACCAGCGCAATGGCAATGCCTAAACGCTGCTTCATCCCTAATGAAAATGTTTGTACTTTATCTTGGGAACGATTCGATAAGCCTACTTGCTCTAAGGTTTTGGTAATACTTATGGCAGCTACTTTTTGCTTTCTTACTTTAGCAAATAACTGTAAATGTTCTGTAGCACTTAAATAAGGGTATAAGTCGGGCCTTTCAATAATAGCACCCACTTTTTCTAAAATAGAGGCTCTATTTTTTTGTATCGACTTTCCAAATAGCTCAATGTTTCCACTACTGGGATGGATCAAAGACAATAACATACGAATGGTGGTGCTTTTCCCAGACCCGTTTTGACCCAAAAAGCCAAAGACCTGTCCTGCCTCTACTTCAAAGCTGAGGTCATCCACTGCTTTCAGTGCACCAAAATTTTTACTAATATTTTCTACTTTAATAACTGCCATACTATGTTTATAACAAAAAACCCCAAACATAGTTCGGGGTTTTATATCAATTTAATATTAACTAATACTATTTGTATTGAGGAATGATGCTGTTGGCTAATTCTACCATTTGCTTCAATCCATCTTCAGGTAAGTTGCCTTTCTTAAATTCAGAAAGTACATTGGGTAATTTGTTAGTCATCTCTAATAAGAAATGAGCTTCGAATTCTTTTACCTTACGTACCGACACTTCTTTCAATAAACCATTGGTACCTAAGTAAATAATGGCTACTTGTTTTTCAACAGAGAATGGAGTGTACTGCGCTTGCTTTAAGATTTCCACGTTTCTAGCACCTTTATCAATTACCGATTTAGTAGCAGCATCTAAGTCACCACCAAATTTTGAGAAGGCTTCCAACTCACGGTATAAGGCCTGGTCTAATTTCAAAGTACCAGATACTTTTTTCATGGATTTAATTTGCGCATTACCACCCACACGACTTACAGAGATACCTACGTTAATCGCTGGACGAATACCTGCGTTAAACAAGTTACCTTCTAAGAAGATTTGTCCGTCGGTAATAGAAATTACGTTGGTAGGAATATAGGCAGAAACGTCACCCGCCTGTGTTTCAATAATAGGTAAGGCTGTAAGAGATCCTCCTCCTTTTACTAAATGCTTAATAGAGACTGGTAAATCGTTCATATTTTTTGCTACTTCATCATTGGCAATAACTTTTGCAGCACGCTCTAATAAACGACTATGCAAATAGAATACATCACCAGGATATGCTTCACGTCCTGGAGGGCGACGTAATAATAAAGAAACCTCACGATAAGCCACGGCTTGTTTAGATAAATCGTCATAAACAATTAATGCTGGACGACCTGTATCACGGAAGAACTCTCCAATAGCTGCACCCGCAAATGGAGCGTAGAATTGAAGTGGAGCTGGATCTGCTGCAGGAGCCGCTACAATAATAGTATAAGCCATCGCACCATTGTCTTCTAATGTTTTCATAACACCTGCAATCGTAGATGCTTTTTGTCCAATGGCTACATAAATACAATACACTGGTTTACCTGCATCAAAAAATTCTTTTTGATTGATAATGGTATCTACACAAATTGCAGTCTTACCTGTTTGACGGTCACCAATAACTAACTCACGTTGTCCACGACCAATAGGAATCATCGCATCAATGGCTTTGATACCAGTTTGTAATGGTTCTTTAACTGGCTCACGAAAAATTACCCCTGGCGCTTTACGCTCCAAAGGCATTTCATATAAGTCACCTTTAATAGGACCCTTACCATCGATTGGCTCCCCTAATGTATTAATAACACGACCTGTAAGACCATCTCCTACTTTAATAGAAGCAATCTCGCCTGTTCTTTTTACTTTATTTCCTTCTTTAATACCTTTACTATCACCCATCAATACCACACCCACATTGTCTTCTTCAAGGTTAAGCGCAATGGCTTTAGTGCCATTCTCAAATTCAACTAGCTCACCACTTCTAACACCATTCAAACCATATACACGGGCAATACCATCACCCACCTGTAGTACAGTTCCTACTTCTTCTAAATCTGCAGAAGCATTAAAGTTGCTTAATTGTTGTCTAAGAATCGCCGAAATTTCATCTGGTTTAATGTCCGCCATAACAGTCTATTTTAATGTATGATTATTTATATTTTACTAATGAACGCGTTGTTCAAAAATTGTTTTTTAATGTCTTTTAAATCTCTGGCAATACTAGCGTCTACTAAATTATTATTAAACTCTAGTACAAAACCACCAATTAAACTTTCATCTATTTTAGTGGTTAATTCTATGGTTGTAAAATGGGAAGCCGATTTTACTTTTTCCTCAATTGATTTTTTTATTTCTTCACTTACCGCTACTGCAGTAGTTAAGGTAACTTGATGAATTCCTTTGATGGCATTGTACTGCTCAATAAAAGCAGTGGCCATTTCAGGTAATTCTAATTCTCTGCCTTTTTTAACCAATAGAATAGTGAATGAATTTGTTAAAACGCCTACTTTATTTTTAAGTACTTCATTAATGATACTATTTTTTTGATCGGCTTTAATAATAGGACTGCGTAACATGTTTACAAAATCGCTACTTGCATGGCAGACGGCATGAATGTATTTCATATCTGTATACACGGCCTCTAATTGACCTTGTTCTGTGGCTAAATCTAATAAGCTCTTTGCGTATATACCTGCTAAACGTGCGTTGGGCATTTTTTAAAAATTTAGTTTAGCTTAACTCCGTCTGCTAATTGCTTAATATAGGTTTCTTGTTCCGCTTTATTAGCAAGCTCGCGTCTTAATACTTTCTCAGCTACTTCTACCACTAAGCTACCCACTTGGTTTTTCACTTCCGTTAAGGCTGCATTTTTTTGTTGGTTAATAGCCACTTGTGCATCCGCTACAATTCTTTCATATTCAGACTTCGCTTTATCTTTTGCTTCTGCTATCATTTTCTCAGAAGCTTCTTTAGCTTCTTTGATGAGGGTAGCTCTTTCTTCTCTCGCTTTAGCTAACAAAGTTTCATTTTCATTTTGCATAGCAGTTAAGTCTGCTTTCATTTTGTCTGCCTTGGCTAAAGAATCCTCGATGCCTTTCTCTCTATCAGAGATGGCTTTCAACATCGGCTTCCATGCAAACTTGCCTAATACAACAAGTAGTCCAAGAAAGGCAACAGTATTCCAGAATACCAATCCGATATCTGGCAACACTAATGGGTTTATTTCTAAAAACATAATCCTTAATTTATCTTAATGATGTAAAATATTTTTATCTAAAATCTTTTCTTTAAAAAATCTTTTTCTACAACGCTTTGTTTAAAAAATTATAGGCCCTTCGCCCTGTGCTAGGGCCTATAATGCTTTGGGAAATCTTTTGATAGATTATCCGTTCCCCAATAGGGCTACCACCACCGCAAATAAGGCTACGGCCTCAACGAAGGCAGCCATTACGATCATGTTAGAACGAATATCATTCACTGCTTCTGGTTGACGAGCAATACTTTCTACCGCTCCTTTACCAATTAGACCGATGCCAATTCCAGCACCGATAGCAGCTAATCCAGCGCCGATTGCGGCAACACTTCCTACTACCATTTTTTTACGTTTTAATTGTTATTGAAAAAAAAATTATAAATATTATTAATGATATGCTTGATCATGATGCCCTTCTTCTGATGCCATTCCAATATACATTGCAGTGAGCATCGTAAAAATATAAGCTTGTAAAAAAGCGACTAGCAATTCTATCAAGAATATAAATATTACAAAAGGCACTGCTACTGCAGCTGCATATACTGTTTTAAAAATAAATATTAAACAAACCAAACTCAATACCAAGATATGACCCGCCGTAATGTTTGCAAAAAGTCGAATCATTAAAGAAATAGGCTTGTTGAACACCCCAATTAATTCAATAGGTGCTAAAAATAATTTCATAGACCAATGCATGCCAGGCATCCAAAAAATATGCTTCCAATAGTTTTTATTAGAACTTAAATTAACTACAATAAAAACACAAACGGCTAAAGTCATGGTAAAAGCAATGTTACCACTCACATTCGCACCGCCTGGAAATATTGGAATTAAGCCTAAAAAATTATTCGTTAATATTAAAAAGAAAATAGTCAATAAGAAAGGCATGTACTTTGCATAACGCTTCGCACCAATATTTGGAAGCGCAATTTCATCTCTTACAAATAAAACAATGGGCTCCATAAAAGATTGCAAACCTTTAGGAGCAGAGGTAATCCCTGTTTTCTTATAAGCGCCTGCAGCAGTTAATATCACCAACAATAAAATGATAACTGATATAAATAAACTAGCTACGTTTTTAGTAATAGAGAAGTCCCATAATTTTTTACTGGCGACTAAGTCTACTTCACCCGCTTCGTTTACAATTTTAGTTTTGCCTTCTACTAATTTGTAATTAAAATTTCCTTTGTATACAACTGGCTCATGATGTTCGTCCACTAGTTTAGCGGAAGAAAAAACTTCAAAGCCAGCTGGTGTATATAATAAAACTGGTAAAGAAATAGTGGTATGTCCCCATAAATGCCAGCTATGGTCATCTTTAATATGCTCCAAAATAGTTTGGGTTACATTAAAGCTACCTTCTTCTTTCGCAGCAGCTGCTTTTTCATTCGCAAATAAATTAAGCGTATTTAATAAGAAAATACTTACGAAACTGACTATCAATAGGGGTTTAAGACGCTGAAGGACCATACGAATTTCAAAATTTGCTGCAAAGATAAGAAATAAGCACCTGAATTTGAATAAATTTAAAGAGAAATTCTACGCAAAAATAGAAATTTGAATTGATGCTAAAAAATTGAAAATCAATGCTTTATACGCCTGCCATTTTTTTCTGCACAGCAAACTGCATTTCACTCAATTTTGCATAAAAACCACCTACAGCTAAAAGCTCATTGTGCGTACCCATTTCCATAATTGATCCCTTGTCTAAAACAATAATTTTAGAGGCTTTTCGAATAGTAGAAAGGCGGTGGGCAATTACAATAGAAGTTCTGCCCTTAATCAAGGTTTCAATAGCTTTTTCAATGAGCTGCTCACTTTCAGTATCGATAGAAGAAGTGGCTTCGTCTAAGATTAAAATAGAAGGGTTGTATAATAAAGCCCTAATAAAACTAAGTAATTGTCGTTGTCCCAAACTTAAAGTAGCGCCTCTTTCCATTACTTGATAATCATAGTTACCAGGAAGTTGCATGATAAAGTCATGCATGCCAATCATCTTTGCCGCCGCATGTACCTGCTCTTTTGAAATACTGGTATTGCGCAGTGTTATATTATCGTAGACCGAGCCTGAAAATAAGAATACATCTTGCAATACCACACCTACAGAAGCACGCAAACGATTCAATGCAAAAGATTCTATTGGATGATCATCTAATAATATATTACCTAATTGATAGGGATACAAACGGTTGAGTATACTTATAATAGAAGTTTTACCCGATCCTGTTTGTCCCACCAGCGCAATAGTCTCGCCTGCTTGCACTGTAAAGTTAATATTACGAAGCACAAAATTGGGCTCGTTATAAGCAAAAGAAACGTTTTTAAATTCTATTTTACCTTCAATTTTTGCTGGCGCATAAGTACCTTCATTCAGCGTTATATCTTCATTGTCTAAAACTTTAAATACGCGCTCGGCCGCCACCATACCCATTTGTAGCACATTAAATTTATCGGCAATCATTCGAAGGGGTCTAAAAATTTGATTTAAAAATAAAATGAATGCTACTAACAAACCTGCGTCTAGAGAATTACCTGCCACCCACCAAACAATTAAACCAATACTTAAGGCTAGCACTACTTCTACCACAGGAAAGAATACCGAATAGGCAAAAATGGCTCTTACGTTCGCTACCTTATGGCCTTCATTAATTTTAGTAAACTTGGACATTTCTTTTTCTTCTGCTGCAAAAGTTTGCACTACTTGCATACCAGAAATATGTTCTTGCACAAAAGCATTTAAAGCAGCCACTGCATTTCTTACTTGTATAAAACTTTTATTAACACTTTCTTTAAAAAAGTAAGTAGCCACTAGCATAATAGGAAAAGGGATCAAACAAATAAGTGTCAATTTCCAATCTATCACAAACATAGTGGTGAGGGTTACTATAATGGTAAGTAGGTCTGCTAATATAGGAATGAGCCCATCAGAAAAAATATCATTGATGCTTTCAATATCATTAATAGTGCGGGTGGTTAAAGTGCCAATGGGCGTTTTATCAAATTGACGCATTTCCCAATGCATAATTTTATCATATACTTTATTGCGTAAATCTCTAATGACCTGTTGCCCCAACCATGCCATGCCAAAAGTGAAAAAAAAGCGAATAATGGTTTCAAAAATAATAAAGGCCACCTGAAATAAAGTAATAGATAAGATGAGATGTATAACCGATTCAAAAGCATTGCCTGGTAAAAACCAATGTACCCATAAAGGCAGGCTTACTGTTTTGCCAATAGCGGCATTCACTGTGGCCTGAATGAGATAAGGTCTGACAGGGGTGGTAAAGGCAAGTAATATGGATAAAAACACAGATACCAAAAACACGAAGCGATAAGGCTGTACAAACGAAAAAACGCGTTTTAAGAGCGATAATTGAAATATTTTCTTGGGTTCTTTGCTGGGCATTGCGGTACAAAGTTACACTATCTGTTTGTTCTTTGTAAAAATCCTAGCGCTTTTACGTATTTTCGTAAGAAGATGGAAGCCTTGAATATCAATACCCATGCTGAGATTGTAACAAATTACAATTTAGATGAAGAACAAGAGAAAAAAGAAATTGTTCGTCATTATCGTGCATTATTAAGGGCACTAAGAGAAAAATTAAAAAAAGGAGATAAAGAATTACTAAGAACTGCATTTGAGATGGCTGCGGAGGCCCATAAAACCATGCGTCGAAAAAGTGGTGAGCCTTATGTATTGCACCCACTTGCCGTGGCTATGATTTGTGTGGAAGAAATAGGCCTCGGCGTAAGAAGTACTATTTGTGCTTTATTACATGATACAGTAGAAGATACCAATATTGCGCTTGACGATATTAAAAGTGAATTTGGAAATGAGATTGCCAAAATTGTAGATGGCTTGACCAAGATATCCACGGTGATGGATACCAATAGCAGTCAGCAAGCAGAAAATTTCAAAAAAATTCTACTTACACTCACAGATGATCCTAGGGTTATATTAATTAAGCTAGCAGACAGGCTGCACAATATGCGCACATTGGATGCGATGAAGCAAGAGAAGCAATTAAAAATTGCCTCTGAAACCATTTGGGTATATGCCCCACTGGCACATCGTATGGGATTATACAATGTAAAAACCGAATTAGAGGATTTGTCTATGAAATATATGGAGCCTGCCATATATAAAGAGATTGCCCAAAAATTAGCAGAAACAAAAAGAGAACGCACTAAATATATCAATGAATTTATTCGTCCTTTGAAAGAAAAATTAACGGGCGCTGAATTTGACTTCGAAATTCAAGGGCGCCCTAAAAGCATTCATTCTATTTGGAATAAAATAAAAAAGAAAGAAGTAAGCTTTGAAGAAGTGTATGATCTTTTTGCCATTCGCGTTATTTTAAATGCTGACTTAGATAAAGAAAAAGAAGATTGTTGGAAAGTATATTCTTTGATAACTGATGAATATAACCCTTCGCCAGAAAGATTGAGAGACTGGTTAAGCAATCCAAAGAGCAATGGTTATGAAGCCTTGCACACCACGGTAATGGGCCCACAGGGGAAATGGGTAGAAGTGCAAATTAGAACAAAGAGAATGAATGAGATAGCTGAAAAAGGTTTGGCGGCGCATTTTAAATACAAAGAAGGTTCTCAAAATGAAGATAGGTTCGATAAATGGTTTGTTCAAATTAGAGAAGCCCTCGGCAATCAGCAAGAGGAAGGCATTGATTTTTTACAAGACTTTAAAACCTCTTTTTTAGCAGAAGAAATTTATGTATACACACCAAAGGGAGATGTAAAAATGCTTCCTATTAATAGTTCAGCCTTAGACTTTGCTTTTTATATACATACGGCCATTGGTTCTAAATGTATTGGCGCTAAAGTGAATCATAAGCTAGTACCCATTAGCCATAAATTAAGAAGCGGGGACCAAATTGAAATTATTACGAGCAATAAGCAAAAACCTTCTGAAGACTGGTTAAGTAATGTAGTAACGGCCAAAGCAAAAAATAGTATTAAAGATGCTTTAAGAGAAGAGAAGAAAATAATAGCTGAAGAAGGTAAATATACATTGCAAAGAAAATTAGAGGGCATTGGTGCGGTATACAATACTTATAATATAGACCAAGTCATGTTTTACTATAAATTATCTAGCCAACTAGATCTTTTATTTAAAATAGCTACTAAAATCATCGACTTAAAAGAATTAAAATTATTTCAAGTTATAGGAGATAAAATTGAAGCGCCTAAGCCAGTAAATTTGAGCCCTGAAATAAACTTGGAAAACCCCGGTATTAAAGCGGCTTCCAAGAAGGACTCTGAGTTAATTATTTTTGGAGAGTCTAGTGATAAAATTAAATACACTTTAGGCAAATGCTGCAACCCTATTCCTGGGGACGATGTTTTTGGTTTTGTGAGTACTGGAAAGGGTTTAATTATTCACCGCAACAACTGCCCCAATGCCACCCAACTTTTAGCGAATTATGGTCATAGAGTGGTAAAAACCAAGTGGGCTAAAAATAAAGAAATCTCCTTCCTAACAGGCCTTAGTATCATTGGACTAGATGATGTGGGGGTGGTGAATAAAATTACCAATATTATAAGTGGAGAGTTGAAAATTAATATAGCCGCACTCACCATTGAATCAACGGAAGGATTATTCAATGGTACTATTAAAGTATATGTCCACGATAAGGATGAATTAGAAGAATTGGTGACTAGAATTAAGTCATTGAACGGTATTCAACAAGTTATACGATTTGACACCGAAACTGTGTAAAAGTTGAGCTAATTATTTTGAGTTTAAATAGGTAATAAACTTGCCAAGACTTATTTTTGCCCTTTCAAATATTCAACTATGGTAGATGTAATTTTAGGCCTCCAATGGGGCGATGAAGGAAAAGGAAAGATTGTAGATTATTTCGCTCCTAACTACGACATCATTGCGCGTTTTCAAGGTGGACCGAATGCAGGTCATACCCTATATGTGAATGGCACTAAAATGGTTTTACATCAAATACCTTCTGGTATATTTCACCAAGATAAAATTAATATTATAGGTAATGGAGTGGTATTAGATCCCGTTACATTAAAAAAAGAATGTGATGCGGTAGCTGCCATGGGTGTAGATGTAAAAAAGAATTTATTTATCTCTGAGAGAACTAATATTATTATTCCTACCCACCGTGCTTTAGACAAGGCTTCTGAACTAGCCAAAGGCGAGAGTAAGATTGGGTCTACTTTAAAAGGTATTGGCCCCGCCTATATGGATAAGACGGGTCGTAATGCTTTAAGAGTAGGTGATTTATTGAGTAAGAACTTCATTAGCAAGTACATTACTTTAAGAATGAAGCATCAGAAAATTTTAGATAGCTTTAATTTCAATGAAGATATTAGCGAAATGGAAAATGAGTTTTTTGAAGCCTTAGAGTTTTTAAAAAGCATGAATATCATTAATTGCGAATATTTTATTAACGATCAAATTTCAAAAGGTAAAAAAGTACTAGCTGAAGGCGCACAAGGCTCTATGTTAGATATTGACTTTGGTACCTTCCCTTTTGTAACTTCTTCTAATACTATTTCTGCAGGTGTTTGTACTGGTTTAGGTATTGCGCCAAAATTAATCAATGAAGTATTTGGTATTACAAAGGCTTATTGTACAAGAGTAGGTAGCGGTCCCTTCCCTACCGAATTACACGATGAGGTAGGTGAAGAGTTAAGAAAACTAGGTAGCGAATTTGGAGCCACTACCGGCAGGCCAAGAAGATGTGGCTGGATTGACTTAGTGGCCCTTAAATATACTTGCATGATCAATGGTGTAACACAAATTATTATGACCAAGGCCGATATTCTAGATACATTTAAAGAACTAGAACTAGGTATCGCTTATGAAATGGAAGGTAAAGAGATAGATTATGTTCCTTTTCAGTTAGTAGGCACGCCGGTGGCCCCTATTTGGAAAAAAATGCAAGGATGGAATATTGATACAACTAAAATGAAGGCTGAGAAAGAATTACCAGCTACCATGAAAACATACATAGACTTTATTAATAGTTACTTAGGTGTTCCTGTAAAATATGTTTCCAACGGACCAGGAAGAGATCAAATAGTACATATTTAATTTTAATTATATTAAAACTGCGTAAAAATTTAATACAAGTATTTTAAAAAAAAGGTTCATTTTTTTTGGTAAATACAATTTTGAGTTGAAATTTTACATTGACAATTTTATAATTACCTATGGCATTAAAAACTATCAAAGAAAAAAAGGCTGCTGCACCCAAAAATGGTGTTTTGAAAGCAGAGAAAGCAAGTAAATCAGCTGCGAAGAAAAAAGACGTAGATGAAGATGACTTGGATCAAGAAGAAGAGGTGAAGGATGATTGGGAAAAAGCCGAAGATGATACAAGTTGGGATCCAGACTTCGAAGAATTTGATATGCCTAAAAAATCGGCAAAAAAACCAGGTAAATTTAAGGCAGGTGAGGAAGATGATGACTTTAATTTAAATGACGATCTCAAAGATATTGACGACGATGATTTATTTGACGATAAAGATGAATTAGAAGACGATTTTTAGTAGTTCAATTTTAAGCAGTTAATAAGTCTAACTCAATAACACTACTCTTGACCTACTCAACTCTCTATAATTTATTAAGCATCTGCTCTTTAGAAAAGCTTAACAAGCCAACCTCATTAAAACTAGCACTCATAACTTGTAAGCCAAATGGCATACCATTACTATGCGTAAATAAAGGAATAGATATGGCAGGTATGCCCACCAAATTCGCATATACAGTATAGATATCTGCTAAAAACATTTCAGTAGCACTATGATTATTCTCTCCTAAACCAAAGGCCGTTGTGGGAACAGTAGGCGATACAATAAGATCATATTTTGAGAACACAGTATTTGTCAAGTCCACTAATTTTTGTCTTACTTGTTGCGCCTTGGTAAAATAGGCATCAAAATAACCAGCACTTAAAACAAAACTGCCCAGTAAAATTCTTCTTTGTACTTCTTCGCCGAATCCTTCTGTTCTTGTTTTTTTATATAGGTCATTCAAATCAGCAATACTTTCCTTGGTTCTATGTCCAAACTTAATACCATCAAACCTGGATAAATTACTGGAAGCCTCTGCCGTAGTTAATACATAATAAGTGGGTACTAAATAAGATAATAAAGAGAAATCAATGGCTTCTACGATGTACCCCTTCACCGTCAAATCTTTTAAATAGCTTTCTATTTTCGTTTTAATTTCTGCATCTAGGCCAGGATGAAAAAGAGTTTCTTTAAAATAGGCAATTCTTTTAGGATTATTTTCCTTTTCAATTTCTTTACTACCTATTTCTTTACTACCTATTTCTTTGCTATAAGCAGGAACTGCTTTTGTTGAAACAGTACTATCAAACTCATCTGCTCCTGCCATTACTTCTAAAACAAGGGCAGCATCGTCAATGGTTTTTGAAAAAATACCTATTTGATCAAAGGAGGAAGCATAGGCAATTAAACCATAACGAGAAATACGACCATAACTTGGTTTTAATCCTACTACTCCGCAAAAATCTGCAGGCTGTCTTACAGAACCTCCTGTATCGGATCCAATACTAATCATGGACAAATTAGCTTGCACAGAAACAGCCGATCCTCCTGAAGAACCACCCGGCACTTTTGAAATATCTATGGCATTTTTTACCGGACCATAAGCAGAATTTTCATTACTACTACCCATGGCAAATTCATCACAGTTCTGACGCCCAATAATAATGCCACCCTCGTCTACTAATTTTTGAATGGCTGTGGCTGTATAAATAGCCGTATAATTTTCTAAGATTTTAGATGAAGCGCTAAGCTTATGTCCTTTATAAGAAAGCACATCCTTGATACCTATAATAACTCCGTGCAATTTTCCTAGCCTTTTTCCTTGCTTTGCTTCTGCATCTAAACTAGCTGCTTGGCTGAAGGCTTCTTCAGCAAATACTTCTAAATAAGCATTTAAATTTTCATGTGTAGCAATTTGATCCAAGTAATATTTTACCGCTTGGGTACAAGTTGTATGCTCTGCTACTAATGCAGCATGATAGTCTTTGATGGAAGTAAACCGAAACAAAGGCTTATAAATTAAGCAGGTTTTTCGTCTTTTTCTTTGATTCCGTCTTCGATTTCTTTTTTCACGTTGTTTTTAGCATCGTTGAATTCGCGAATACCCTTTCCTAATCCACGCATGAATTCAGGGATTTTACGTCCGCCAAACATTACTAAAATAACCACACCGATAATTAATAATTCTTGAAATCCTAAGTTGCCCATAATATTAAATTTAGAAGTTTAAAGGTAAGGTAATTCTAAAATAGAAGGGGAATATTTATAAGAAATAAGCCAATATAAAGCTAAAAATGAGGGCCAAAAAAAGCCCCGATTTCATGGATATGAAAACGGGGCTTTGTATCGTTTACTAGTGGTTTACTAGCTATCTCCTTAAAATCTTTCTCTTTAGAATCTTTTTTCTTTGATACGAGCACTCTTACCGCTTCTCTCGCGTAAGTAATACAATTTAGCACGACGTACTTTACCAGACTTGTTCAACAAAATACCATCGATATTTGGTGATAAGAAAGGGAATAAACGCTCTACGCCTACTCCATCAGAAATTTTACGCACTGTAAAAGAGGCAGTTGCGCCTGTTCCTTGTGTTTTAATTACATCACCACGGAAACTTTGAATACGCTCTTTACCACCCTCTACAATTTTGTAGTTTACGGTAATATTATCACCAGCTTTGAAGGCTGGATAGTCTTTTTTTGCGGTCAATTGCTCGTGTACAAATTTTACTGCTTCGCTCATAATACATTGTTTTTGCGGACGGCAAAGGTAGGAGAACCCACCTTATAATCCAAATTATTTGATCCAAAATTAATAATCGCCTATCTGGCAATGTTCACAGCCCTTTTCTCCCTTATAACGGTTACTTTAATCTGACCAGGGTAAGTCATCTCAGTTTGTATTTTTTGGGCTATTTCGAAGCTCAATTGATCAGAACTGGCATCCGTTACCTTTTCAGCCTCTACAATAACTCTTAACTCACGGCCCGCTTGAATCGCATAGGCTTTTTCTACCCCTTGGTAGTTCATCGCTAAGTTTTCTAAGTCCTTGATTCTCTGAATATATTGTTGCATAATCTCTCTTCTTGCTCCTGGTCTAGCACCGCTAATAGCGTCACAAGCCTGGATAATTGGAGAAATCACATATTCCATTTCCATTTCATCATGGTGGGCCCCAATGGCATTCACTACCGCAGGGTTTTCACCGTATTTTTCAGCTAGTTTTGCCCCTAATAAAGCGTGGCTTAATTCAGTTTCTTCGTCAGGCACTTTACCAATATCATGTAATAGACCTGCTCTTTTCGCTAGTTTTGGATTCAATCCTAATTCAGCCGCCATGATACCACATAAATTAGCGGTCTCACGAGAGTGCATTAATAAGTTTTGACCATAAGAAGAACGGAATCTCATTTTACCAATAATACGAATCAACTCTTTATGTAATCCATGAATACCTAATTCAATAACGGTACGCTCTCCAATTTCTGCAATTTGATCTTCTAATTGACGACGTGTTTTTTCTACCACTTCTTCAATACGGGCAGGATGTATACGACCATCTGTTACTAAACGTTGCAAACTTAATCGTGCAATTTCACGACGAAGTGGATCAAATGAAGAAAGTAAAATGGCTTCTGGTGTATCATCTACAATTAAATCTACTCCTGTAGCTGCTTCAATGGCGCGAATATTACGACCTTCTCTTCCAATAATTTGACCTTTCATTTCATCCGACTCCAAATTAAATACAGTCACTGTATTTTCGATGGCTATTTCTGCAGCCGTTCTTTGAATAGACTGGATAATAATTTTTCTAGCTTCTTTATTAGCCTTCTGCTTCGCGTCTTCAATAATCTCTTGTTGTAAAACAAGGGCCTGTGTTTGCGCCTCGTGCTTTAAACTTTCAATTAATTGTTGCTTAGCATCTTCTGCACTAAGGTTAGCTATCTTTTCTAATCTACGGATATGCTCTTCTTGGTTTTTCTCTAATTCAGAACGCTTAACATTAATTAAGTCAATCTCACGATTTAATTTTTCTTTAATCACATCATTGTCTTTGACTTGTTTGTCAATGGACGCTTCTTTTTGATTAATGGTAAGTTCTTTTTGCTTAATTCTATTTTCCGCCTCCCCTATTTTTTTATTTTTCTCCAATAAGTCACGATCGTATTCGGACTTTAATTGCACGAAACGCTCCTTCGCTTCCAATTGCTTTTCTTTTTTAATTGTCTCCGCTCTTAATTCGGTTTCTTTTAAAATATTAGCAGCTTGTGCTTCGGCTTCTTCAACTTGTTTTTTGGTATTGCGGGCAAATACGAATTTGCCTACGAGTAAGCCTCCGAGTAAGGAAGCGCCTCCAATGATGACGAATAATATGGTCTGGTCCATTGTTTAAATCTTGTTGTTTGTAAATAATGCATACTCCCCTTTTTCGTTGTTAATGAGGTTAAGACTTCATGGTGAGTGAGGTTAAAACATTAATCCTATATTATTTATAAATCATTGATAGTCACCTATAGCAAGCTTCATTTCTTCTTTAACTCTAGGATGACGTATTTAAATTATTCATAATGCGTCAAAGGTTCCGCTACGAAGATAATCAAATAATGGAAAGAATGGAGTCGAAGCAGGCAAATTATGTGGCCTACAGCACCTTTTCAATAGAATTAGCGAGCGCATCAATCTGATTTTGAATATCTTCTAGCTCATATAGGTTCTGGCCTGTCTGCTGCTGCTCGGTGGTGAACCAAAGTAAAACCATGGAAATATAGTCCTGCATATCCTTGCCCGCATAGGCATTTTTAAACTCCACTATTTTCTGGTTAATAAGGGCTGCTGTTTTACGGACCGCTTCCTCGTCCTTGGCAGCTAGCTTTATACGGTAGGACCTATCAGCAATGGTAATATTAACAGGAATTAAAAAGTCTTCTTGGTTGTCTGAGATGGCTTGGTTGTCTGACATAAATTAAGGGTTCAAATTTTTAATGGCAGTATCTATTTCTTTAATATAATGATCTACTTTTTTCATAAGGGCAGCCTTGTCAGTGGGTTGCATGCCTGCTGTATTCACCATGGCAGCGGCTATTTTAGACCTAGCTTCTTGCACTTCGTCCATTAATTCCTTTACATGGTTTTGCTCTTTATTAAGACTTGCCTTTAACTGCATATTTTCTTTTTCTATCAAAGCAGTTCGCTTTAATAAGAGTTGCAGTTTGTCTTGTAAATTAGTTAATGAAGTAGCAATATCCACCATACTTGTATTTTGATTTACTGAAAATAATTATTTTCTAATTTCTGCTAGCAGGTTTTTTTCAAAAGTCTGAACCAATTTTTTCATCATGGTATCTATCTCCACATCGGTCAATGTTTTATCATTTGCATTAAAAACAAAATTTATAGCCACCGATTTTTTCTGATCTCCCAATTTTTCACTTTCAAAAATATCAAAAACACTGGTTTGTTGAAGTGCTGCTAATTTAACGGATGCAATACTTTGTTCAATAGCTGCATAGGCTGTATCACTTGGAAGCACTAGTGCAATGTCGCGCTCCACTGAAGGATATTTAGAAACCTCCTGATAAACTACTTGTTGGCTTTGATACAGTGCAAGTAAATTGGCTAAATCGAATTGAATATATAATACCGATTGCTTAATGCCAAATGCTTGTAGTTTTTTTGTACCTATTACTTCAACACTACAAACTGTTTTTTTATCAATAATATAATTGACTTGTCCTGGGTCTGCGCTTTTCCACTGTCCATGGGGAAGTCCTAATAGTTTAAAAAGTGCAGTGGCCATTCCTTTGGCTACAAAAAAATCGGCAGGTAAGGCCTTGGTTCTCCAACCTTCTGCATTTTGCTTTCCTGAAATATAAATAGCCAATTGCTCCGACTCATAATATTTACCATTACCCGATTTTCCATATACTTTTCCCATTTCAAAAAAGGAAATAGCCGTATTTTTTCTGTTTATATTATAAGCAATGGTTTCAAGTCCTGTCTCTAACATAGAGGGACGCATCAGATCTAATTCTGCTGTTAAATTATTCAACATTTTGACAGAACGCGCAATGACTTCTTCGGAAAAATAAGCACTGTTGGTAATAGAGTTAGTTAAGATTTCAGTAAAGCCACGACCTACTAAATATTGTGCAATTTTATCTTTGAACTTTTCTTTTTTCTCTAGTGGGTCAATAGCAGGACTCATGGTAATCACAGTAGGAATTGCAATATTATCTAGGCCATCAATTCTTAATACTTCTTCCACAATGTCGGCAGCAATACTAATATCTGGCTTATGATAAGGTACGGCTAATTCCAAACCTTCTGCTGTTTGATTTAAAATTTCAAAACCTAAACTACTAAGAATGGTTTTTACTTTATCTGTTGGATATAGTTTACCGCTTAACTTTTTTAAATAAGCAAAGGAAATATTCACCTTGGTTTTAGGGGCTGGTGCAGGATACACGTCAATCACTTCACTACATTTTCCACCGGCTAATTCTTGTATTAATTGAGCCGCATGTTCTAAGGCATGCACGGTGCCGTCAATAGCCACGCCCTTTTCAAAACGAGTAGCTGCATCGGTTCTTAAACCATGGTGCACCGATGTTTTTCTGATATGTACATTTTCAAATAAGGCACTTTCTAAAAATAAATTCGTGGTACTAGCTTTTACGCCACTTGTAAGTCCACCAAATACACCTGCAATACATAGAGGTTTCTGCGTATCGCTAATCATTAGATCATTGGCTGTTAATGTTCTCTCTACACCATCAAGTGTAGTAAACTTAGTGCCTGCTGGATATTTTTTTACTAGAATAGTTTTATCCTTAATTTCATTAGCATCAAAAGCATGCAGTGGCTGTCCTGTTTCATGCAAAATATAATTCGTAATGTCTACAATATTATTAATGCTACGAACACCAATAGCTTGTAATTTATTTTTTAACCAAGTAGGTGAGTCTTTCACCTTAACTCCTTCTATTACTAGGCTACTATATCTTTTACAACCTGCTGTATCTTCAATGCTTACTTTAAAAGGCGTTACTGATTTATCTTTGCTTGCCTGCTTTTTAAATGGGCTAATAGCCGAAACCGGCGATTCATGATAAGATAAATAAGCACAAACATCCTTGGCTACACCATAATGACTCATGGCATCCATTCTATTGGGCGTAAGGCCAATTTCATAAATCCAATCTTCATAAGATGCATAAATAGTTGAAACTAGGGTACCTGCTTTTAAACTTTCATCTAAAACTATAATGCCTCCATGGTCATCGCTTAAACCAATTTCATCTTCTGCACAAATCATACCTTCACTTTGCTCTCCTCTAATTTTAGCAAGCTTCATGGTAATAGGTTCTCCGCCTTTTGGATATATAGTAGTTCCAATGGTGGCCACTACTACTTTTTGTCCTTGGGCTACATTGCTTGCGCCACATACAATATTTAAGGGTTGGTCCTTTCCAATATTTACCTTGGTTAAATTTAATTTATCTGCATCCGGATGCTTTACCACTTCTAAAACCTCGCCTACCACCAAACCAGCAAGGCCTCCTTTGAAATTTTCATATTTTTCTAATGACTCCACCTCAAGCCCAATAGAAGTTAAAATAAGGGATAACTTTTCAGGGCTCACCGTATGCGGTAAATATTCACTCAGCCAGCGATAACTAATCGTCATAGAACAACTTTATGGTATAGCTTCAAAAATACTAATTTTTAAGTGCTTTTAGTTAAAAACTAGGTGCAAAACCCGTTAATAACCCCCTTTTTTTGTGGATTTCAGATGGAGAAGACCTGTGTACAACCCTATTGCAAAACTAAATTTCTTGAAGTCCCAATTTGGTTTGATTTTCGCAGTAAGAAAATTTGCATCTCACCGCTAAACAATTGATCAATCACTATGGCTATTCCTAGTATAAATACAAACAGAACAAAGAAAAAAAATAGCAATATAGATATTAGTTCTATGATGTACGGAAAGATTCCACCACAAGCAAGAGAATTAGAAGAAGCAGTGCTAGGTGCGATACTCTTGGACAAAAGTGCATTCGATACTATTAGTGAAATATTAAAGCCAGAATGTTTTTATGTAGAAGCGCATCAACTTATTTTTAGCGCTATGCAGGGCTTGCAACAAAAGAACATGCCTATTGACATGTTGACCATGGTGGAAGAATTAAAAATGCGCGAGCAGTTAGATATTATCGGTGGCGCCTACTATGTTTCTAAATTAACCAATGTCGTTGTTTCTACTGCGAACATTGAAGCACATGGAAGAATTGTTTTACAAAAATTTATTCAAAGAGAATTAATAAGAATAAGTGGCGAAGTGATTGCGAACGCTTATGAAGACAGCACCGATGTTTTTGATTTACTAGATGATAGCGAAACAAAAATGTTTAATATCACCAATAACTATTTGAAGAAAAACTTCGTGGATATTGGAGACGCCTTAGCACATGCTGTAACACGTATCGATCAATTAAGAACTAAGAAAGACGAGATATCGGGTGTGCCTAGCGGATTCACCGCACTTGATAGAATTACTTATGGATGGCAACCAACGGATTTAATTATTTTAGCAGCCCGTCCTTCTGTGGGTAAAACCGCTTTTGCCTTAAACCTAGCACGTAATGCGGCACTGCATCCTACTAAACCGCAGGCGGTTGGATTTTTTAGTTTAGAGATGAGTGCAAGTCAATTAGTGCAACGTATCTTGAGTGCGGAGAGTGAAATTAAAATGGAAAAAATTTCAAGAGGTAAATTAGAAGAATACGAATACCAACAATTACATAGCAAGGGTATTAAAAAATTAGAACAAGCCCCTATTTATATTGACGATACAGCGGCATTAAATATTTTTGAATTTAGAGCAAAGGCAAGAAGACTGGTAAATAAACACCAAGTTAAAATGATCATCATTGACTACTTACAATTAATGAGTGGCTCGGGTGATAGAAACTCCAATCGGGAACAAGAAATTAGTAATATCTCAAGAAGTTTAAAAGCCTTAGCGAAGGAATTAAATATTCCTATTATTGCACTTTCTCAATTAAGTCGTGCGGTAGAAACTAGAAAAGAAAGTAAGATGCCTCAGTTGAGTGATTTACGTGAATCGGGTGCGATTGAGCAAGATGCGGATATGGTTATGTTTATTTATCGTCCTGAATATTATGAAGTAATGAGTAATGAGATGGGAGAAAGTACACAGGGGGAAACACATATTAGAATTGCGAAGCATAGAAATGGTCGATTAGATTTAATTAAACTAAGGGCTAATTTAGATATTCAAAGATTTGAAGAATGGGAAGGCGATGCGGGCATTCCGGGACTTGCTAGTAACTATAAACCTTTACAACCCAGCTTAAATAGTGGTGGGGCTCCTGATGGTGGCAAGTTTTTTATTCAAGGAAGTAAAATGAATGAGGGAGAATTTGATGAAGGCATTAATGACGACCAACCGTTTTAAATAAGTCGAAGCTATGTCGATACCTTATTTTTACGAGCCTAGTATTGTAGCGGGTCAAACTAGTTTTACCTTAAACGAAATAAGCAGCAAGCATTGCGTTCAAGTACTTAGAATGCAAGAAAATCAAAGAGTAGATATTACCAATGGCGTTGGCTATTTATTTGAAGCCATTATTGTAAGTGCTCATAAAAAAAATACTATTGTTCAAATACAATCAGAAAAATTTATTGCAGCGACATCACAAAAAATTACTTTAGGCATTGGCCTACTAAAAAATCTTACAAGATTAGAATGGCTTTTAGAAAAAGCAACGGAGATGGGCGTATATGAAATTATGCCGCTTTTATGCGAGCATACCTTATTTGAAAAATTTAAGTTGGAAAGGTTTCAAAATATTTTGCAATCGGCCATGATACAAAGTAGGCAGGTTTGGCTTCCTTTATTAGGAACGCCTGTTAAATTTAAAGAAGCTATTCAAAATCAAAAACAAACACAGAAATTAATAGCGCACTGCGAAGCCAGCGATAAATTAGATATTAAAAAAATAGAGGCCTCCACAGACTGTCTATTATTAATTGGTCCTGAGGGCGATTTTTCTACTGCCGAAATTGAATTAGCCCTTGCAAATAATTACCAAGCCATTCATTTGGGACCTACCAGGCTTAGAACAGAAACCGCTGCCTTATTTGCACTAAGTGTCTTAAAAAAATTCTAATTTCAATAAATGAATATGGCTGCAAGCATTATTGAAGTAAATACCCCCTTATTAGAAAAACAATTTCTACTTATTAATGCTTCTTTGAATAAAAGCAACCCAAATTATATACGCCCTTTGGATAATGAAGTAAGCCAAGTATTTGATCGAAGCCTCAATAAATTATTTCAACAAGGTGATGCTAAAAGATGGATCGCTCATAATGAAGAGGGTATTTGCATTGGACGCATTGCAGCTTTTTATTACGAGAGCTATAAAAATAAAGGCACTGAATTTCCTGTGGGTTGTATTGGTTTTTTTGATTGCATTAATGAAAAAGCTACCGCTAATTTACTTTTTTCAACCGCCCAAGCATGGCTGAGTGATAGTGGTATGGAAGCTATGGATGGCCCTATTAATTTTGGAGACAGAGATAAATGGTGGGGACTGATGGTGAAAGGATTTGAAACAGAACCTATGTATGGCATGTCTTTCAATCCAAGCTATTACGAGTCGCTTATAACGAATTATGGTTTTCAGAATTACTATAACCAATATTATTATCAAAAAGATTTACGCGAACCCCTTCCTCCAAGATTTGAAGAGCGTTACAATAAGTTTAAAGCCAAGCCCGATTATTCTGCCTTGCATTTGGATAAAAATAATTTAGAAAAATTTGCCAAGGACTTTGTACATATTTATAATAGCGCTTGGGCGCAGCATGGAGAAGAAAAAGCCATTACCCTAGAACAAATATTAAAACTATTTAAAACTTTGAAAGCCGTAATGGATGAAAGGGCTATTTGGTTTGCCTATTATAAGCAGGAGCCCATTGCTATGTTTATTAATATTCCAGATGTGAATCAATACTTTAAATATTTTAATGGGAAGTTGGGGCTATTTCAAAAACTACATTTGCTTTGGATGAAATGTAGAGGAAACAATAATAAATTAACAGGTTTAGCTTTTGGAGTAGTACCTAAATACCAAGCCTTGGGCATAGATAGTTATTTAATTAACTGCTGCTATAAAATGCTCGATAAAATAAAACTATATAGCGGCTATGAAATGGGCTGGGCTGCGGACTGGAATCCTAAAATGGTGAATATTTATAAAAGCTTAGACGCTCAACCTAGCAGACAGATGGTCACTTTCAGGCATATTTTTAAACCAAGCGTTCATACTTTTGAAAGGCACCCTCCCATGGATTATACTTCAAAATAAAGGGCGAAAATAAGGGCCTAAAAGGGGCTTTAACAATTAGGGGATAAGATTTATTTCCCCGGTGAATACTTTTGATTTTGAATGTGTATATTGCGCGTCAACTATGGATAATTTCGTCGTTTCAGCTAGAAAATACAGGCCCCAAAACTTTAATACAGTGGTGGGACAGGCGCCTATTACTACTACTTTAAAGAATGCCATTTTAAACAATCATTTGGCACATGCCTTTTTGTTTTGTGGACCAAGAGGGGTAGGTAAAACAACTTGCGCTCGTATTTTAGCTAAAACCATTAACTGTACTAGTATTACCAAGGAAGGTGAAGCCTGTAATACTTGTGAGTCTTGTGTTTCTTTTGAAAAAGGGGCTAGTTTAAATATTCATGAATTAGATGCAGCTTCTAATAATTCAGTAGATGATATCAGAACCTTAGTAGAACAGGTTCGTTTTGCACCTCAAGCTGGTAAATACAAAGTATATATAGTAGATGAGGTACATATGTTAAGTACCAGTGCCTTTAATGCCTTTTTAAAAACATTAGAAGAGCCACCACCCTATGCCATTTTTATTTTAGCCACTACTGAAAAACATAAAATTCTTCCGACTATTTTAAGTCGCTGTCAAATTTTTGATTTCAGACGCATTACGTCCAATGATACCGTAGCACATTTAGAAGAAATTATTGGCAAAGAAAATATCAAGGCTGAAAAAAATGCATTGCAATTGATTGCGCAAAAAAGTGAAGGTTGTATGCGTGATGCATTAAGTATTTTAGATAAAATAGTAAGTTTCTCTAACGGAGCTTTAACTTACGAAAATACACTTGAGCATTTAAATATTTTAGACGAAGCTTACTTTTTTAAATTACTAGAATACCTTACCACACAGGACCTTACCCAGGCCATGTTGTTGTATGATGAAATTAATCAAAAAGGATTCGAGGGTGATATGGTTTTATACGGACTTGCTAGCTTTATCAGAAACTTATTAGTATGCAAGGACCCAGCCAGTGCCAAATTATTAGAATCGATTGAGGGATGGAGAGAACAATATATAAGTGTTGCCAAAGAAATAAGTACTCCTTATTTAGTAAGTGCACTTAACTTATTAAATGAAGCCGAGATTCAATTTAAAATGGCGCGTAATAAAAGACTGCATGTAGAAATGGCCATTATCAAACTCAATTTTTTACAACAAGCTATTGAACTAAGCATGGAAGACAGCCAAGTTGTAAAAAAAAAATTAGTGGATAGTCATTACCCTATTCGTTTAAAAAAAATTATTCCTTTAAGCAATTCAGTTGTCACCAAGGAGGCCAAATTAATTATAGAACAAAAGCCAGCAGTTACAAAAGCAGCTCTTACCAAAACTACTCAAGCAGCGGAACCTATAGCTATAGCATCTGAACCTATAACTGCAACTTTGCCATTATCCAAAGAAGAAAATAGTGCTACCACGAATTCAACGCCTACTGAAAAAGGCAGCAATAAAAACTTACTTGCCGTTCTTCAAAATAAATACGGAGAAAAATACAAGATAGAGGAGGTCATCGATTCTGTTCCACTCACCATAGCGGATTTAAGAAAATGTTGGGATGATTTCACCCTTACTTTAGAAACAGCTTTAAAACATTCTGCGGCCAGCACTTTTAAATTAGCAGCATTAGATATAGAAAATGAAACTCATTTCACCATTACTGTTCCTGCTTTAACAGCACAAAAATTTGTAGAACAAGAACGCATGAATGTGTTAGAAAGAGTATGGGATCATTTCCACAACCGCGCCATTCAATTTAGTATACTAGTAGCCGCTAGCGAAAAAGAAGACGTGCCCTTACATTTAAGTTTGAATAGCAAACAAAAATACGAACGCATTGCAGCAATGTACCCCTTGGTGCAGGAATTAAAAACAAGATTGAACTTAGAGATTTACTATTAAAGTATTAGTACTAAAGCTTTATTACTAGAATTTTATTACTAGAATTTTTACTACTAAAGCCTAGCCTTTTGGTATCCCTTTTGTTTTAGATATTGGAATATTTTTTGGCGGTGATCACCTTGAATAATAATTTCTCCATCTTTCACCGAGCCCCCTGTACCGCAATGATTTTTTAAAGCCTTCCCTAAATCATTCATTGCGTCTAAACTACCTTCAAAACCATACACAATGGTCACTGTTTTTCCTGCTCTATGTTTTGTCTCTAAAATAATGCGCAGTGCTTGTTCTGCTGGCGCTAGTGTTACGGTGGATGCTTCTTCCTTGGGGAGCATATAATTGGGATTAGTGCTATACACTAAAGGGGAAGTATTTTGACTAGTTGTATTTGATTTGCCTTTTTTGTTCATTTTTCAGGTATTATAACAGTTTAAAGTTTGTAGTCTGCCTAGTATTTTGAAACTTTGTAATACAAATTAATAAAACAAAGTTAAGGCTAAAAATAAAGTAACCATTATGTCTAAAAAAGTAATCTTAGTAATCATGGATGGTTGGGGTCTTGGGCTTGTACCTGCTTCAGATGCTATACAACAAGCAAAAGTACCCTTCGTGTCAAGTTTATATAAGGCTTACCCTCATACTACACTTGTTACTTGCGGAGAAGCAGTGGGCCTGCCCGATGGACAAATGGGCAATAGCGAAGTAGGTCATTTAAACTTAGGGGCAGGACGTATTGTATACCAAGAATTACAAAGAATTAATGTGGCCATTAAAACAGGTGCATTAGCTAGCAACCCTAGTTTACTAGCAAGCATCGATTATGCAAAACAAAATAATAAACCCTTACACTTATTAGGTTTAGTGAGCGATGGTGGCGTGCATTCTCATACAAGTCATTTGAAAGCCATTTGTGATGTATGTAAAATCAAAGGTTTAAGCCAAGTCTATATTCATGCCTTTACGGACGGAAGAGATACCGATCCTAAAAGTGGATTAAGCTATATAGAAGATCTTGAAAATTATTTACAAAATTCAGCAGGAAAAATTGCGACAGTAAGTGGTAGGTATTACGCTATGGATAGAGATAAAAGATGGGAAAGGGTTCAACTAGCTTATAACGCATTAGTAAAAGCAGAAGGGCCAACAGCGACTGCGGCTATAGATGCGATTAAAGCAAACTATGCTGGTAATATTACAGATGAATTTATAAAACCAACCGTCTTAACAGAAAACGGCATAGCCATTGCTACAATTAAAGACGGCGATGCAGTGCTTTGTTTTAATTTTAGAACCGATCGTTGTAGAGAAATTACAGAAGTGCTAAGCCAAAAAGATTTTCCAGACTTTGGTATGAAAAAATTGGACTTAGATTATACCACCATTACAAAATACAATGAGACTTTTAAAAATATAAATGTCATTTTTGAGAATGATAATTTAGAAAATACCTTGGGCGAAGTTTTAGCAAAATATAATAAGAAACAAATTAGAATTGCGGAGACGGAGAAATATCCGCATGTGACATTTTTCTTTAGTGGCGGAAGAGAATTGCCTTTTGAAGGAGAAACAAGAATTATGGCCCCTTCTGCTAAAGTTGCCACTTATGATTTGCAACCTGAAATGAGTGCTGCTGAATTAACTAATAAATTATTGCCGGAATTAAAAGTAGGTAACCCCGATTTTGTTTGCTTGAATTTTGCCAATGCCGATATGGTAGGACATACCGGTGTATTTACTGCAGTAATGAAGGCGGTAGAAACGGTGGACGCCTGCGTTGAAAAAATTGTCACTACTGGTTTAGAAAATGGATACAGTATTTTTTTAACAGCGGACCATGGTAATGCCGATTATATGATTAATGAAGACGGAAGTCCTAATACAGCGCATTCCCTCAATTTAGTACCCTTCTTTATTATTGACAAGCAGTGGAAAGGCAGCATAAAACCCGGTAAACTAGGTGATTTAGCGCCTACTATTTTAAAAGTAATGGGCTTGGATATACCTAAGGAAATGACCGGTGATGTATTAATCTAATAAAATTGTTAATTAATATTATCTTTAAACAATTATAAGGTCAATATAAAATTTCCTAGGGCCTCAAAATATAAATTTAATTAAGAATAAGCAGTCAAAATAGTATGGATACATTGCAAGCTAATTATTCTGCTGATAGCCTAGTATGAAAATTGTAAAAGCAACTTATTTAATTTCTAGTCCCAATTTTGATCAATGCCCCGCATTGAAAGCGCCAGAATATGCCTTTATTGGAAGAAGTAATGTGGGCAAGTCTTCTATTATTAATGCACTTTGCGCACAAAAAAATTTAGCTAAAACTTCGGGCACACCAGGAAAGACGCAGCTTATTAACCATTTTGAAATTGTAAGTAATAGTGTGGCTAAAGGGAAACAAGACAAATGGTATATTGTAGATTTACCCGGTTACGGATTTGCAAAAGTATCCCAAAGTAGTAGAAGAAGATGGGAGCAAATGATAGAAAACTATTTAAGAAAAAGAGAAAACTTGAATCGAGTATTTGTTTTAATTGATAGCAGGCATGCTCCCCAAAAAATTGATTTAGAATTTGTCGAACAATTATTCAAATGGGAAATTCCCTTCACCCTTATATTCACTAAGTCAGACAAAGAGAAACCGGGTGTGGTTGCAAGAAATGTAAAGTCATTTTTTGAGGCATTAAATAAAATACTACCTTTTTTACCACAAGGCTTTGTAACGAGTGCAGAAAAAAGAACAGGCGTGGATGAAGTGATAGCCTGTATAGACCAATACAATAAATTAGACGCCGAGGGGATGTAAGCCTGTCAATAATTCAATTTTTTAATTCACTGCTTTATCTGCACAGCAACTGCTTGCAAAAGCTTCCGGCTTGGCTTTAAAGGCAAAACCCATTCCTAATATATAACCCATGGCTTCTTTTAAAGCGTCATTACTTTTAAATTGCGGATTCGTATTAATATCGGCGTGTACTTCCATTTCAATATTATATTCTATAAATAAATCACATAGCTCATAAGCAATTTCAATGCTTTTAGCCACTTCCAATAACATTCTTTCTTTTAGATGATATTTTTGTGTGGTTTTATCATTATGGATATACATGAAACCTCCATTATGCTCTCTTAAAAAAACAATCACTGTTGCAAATTCAGTAACATTGGCTTTTACTTGACTATCTGTTCCAATACAAACTTTTAATTTTGTCTTTTTTGCAGACTCGGCAATGATTGTTTGTTTGACGGCCTCTTTAATAGGTAGTACTATTTTTTCTCCATTAAATTTTCTCCATAACATAGATTCAATATTATAAGTTCTATAGAATAAGTTGCCTAAATCAGTAACCTAAATTAGTTATAAGATTTGAATGGCCCTTTTAGTAGAAGCTACAGTTTTCAACAGCAGGTGGATAATCCCCTCTTTTGCCTAAAAGCCACCTATATTTATTACCTTTGATCACTTAATAGAAAGCCCATTATGAAGATATTATTCCAATACATTAAACCCTTTAGAAGCCTTGTTTTACTCGCTTTTATATTAGCAGGTATTAACCAAACCTTTTCCTTATTCGACCCCATGATTTTTGGTAAACTAATTGATGAATTTGCCAAAAACCCAATCGTAGATGCAGCGGGTCACCACAGAACACAATCCGATTTTTTAAGGGGCGTGAGTAATATGTTATTGTTATTAGTGGGCACTGCCATGGTAAGTAGAATAGCCAAAGCCTTTCAAGATTATACAGTGAATGTAATTATTCAAAAATTTGGGGCCGCCTTATTTACCGATGGATTAAAGCATTCCATGCAACTTCCTTATCAAGCCTTTGAAGACCAAAGAAGTGGAGAAACCCTTTCTATCTTAACCAAGGCAAGAGCCGATTGTGAAAAGTTTATTAGCTATGTGGTAAATGTATTATTTGGCATTATTGTAAGCGTCATTTTTGTGTCTATTTATGCTACCAGATTACATTGGTCCATTATTCCCATATATATTGGAGGAGCCAGCCTTATTGCCTATGTTACCAATTTGTTAAGTAAGCAAATAAAAGTGATTCAAAAAACAATTGTCAAAGAAACCACTTCTTTGGCAGGTACTACCACAGAAAGCTTACGCAATATTGAATTAATTAAAAGTTTAGGCTTAACCACACAAGAAATTCAAAGACTCAATAATAATACTTATAAAATTTTAGCACTCGAATTAAAAAAAGTAAAAAATGTTCGCTCCTTGAGTTTTATACAAGGCACCATGGTGAACTTTTTAAGACAGGTTATTACTTTTACTTTAATGTGGCTCATTTTTAAAGAAATACTAACTGTGGGTCAATTAATTTCATTGCAATTTTATAGCTTTTTTATATTTGGTCCATTACAAGAAATTGGAAGTATTATTTTAAGCTATAGAGAAACAGAAGCCTCTTTAAATAATTTCGACGCTTTAATGAAAAAGCCTATCGAACAAACCCCTAGCAACCCCGTTGCTATTGGAGATATACAACACTTGGCATTCAATCAAGTAGGCTTTCAACATCAAACAGCTAATTTTAAAGCCATTGATAATATTAGTTTTGAAGCAAAGAAGGGCGAAACCGTTGCCTTTGTGGGACCTTCAGGAGCAGGTAAAAGTACCTTGGTGAAATTATTAGTGGGATTATATGAGCCACAAGAGGGACAAATTTTAGTCAATGATGTGAATTCAAATAATATTGATATGACTGGACTTCGCAATCAAATTAGTTTTGTTACCCAAGACACACAATTATTTGCAGGCACTATTAGAGAAAACTTAGCCTTTGTAGCACCTAATGCGACAGAAGAAGAAATGCTAATTGCACTTACCAAGGCTAGTTGTACCAATATTTTAGACAAAGGTGGCAATGGCCTAGCTACTTTAATTGGAGAAGGTGGTTTGAAATTAAGTGGAGGGGAAAAACAAAGACTATCTATTGCCAGGGCCTTATTAAGGCATCCTCATTTATTAATATTTGATGAAGCCACTTCTTCATTAGATAGTATTACTGAAGAATCTATCACCGATACCATCAGACAATTATCAGCTGAAAGAGAACAAATAACTATTATGATTGCGCATAGGCTATCTACCATTATTCATGCTACAAGAATTTATGTATTAGAGAAAGGGCAAGTGATAGAAAAAGGAACCCATGACTCATTATTATTAGAGAAGGGTTTATACTATGCCATGTGGAGACAACAAATTGGAGAAAGAAGAATGGCTAATTAATTAGTATTTTTGCGACCATAGCGTCTATTATGGAAAAAGAGCAGTTTAAGGAAATTCAGTCCAGTATACCCCAAGAACCAGGGATCTATCAATATTTTGATGGAAAGGGGGCTTTATTATATGTAGGCAAGGCTAAAAACATACGAAAAAGGGTGAGTTCCTATTTCTTAGCCACCCAAGAAAATCAGAAAACAATTGAATTAGTAGAAAAAATTAAAGACATCCAATTTACCATTGTGAATTCAGAGCATGATGCATTTATACTGGAAAATGAACTCATTAAAAACTATCAGCCCAAGTATAATATTAATTTAAAGGACGATAAAACCTACCCTTATATTATTATCAAAAACGAGTCCTTCCCTAGGGTATATATTACAAGAAGAAAAATAAAAGATGGATCCACTTATATAGGCCCTTTTACGCATGCACTAGCGGTAAGGGAATTAATGAACCATATTAAACAAACTATTCCCTTAAGAACCTGTACCCTTCCGCTTACTAAAAAAAATATTGAATTAGGTAAGTTTAAAGTTTGTTTAGAATATCATATTGGAAACTGCTTGGGGCCTTGTCAAAATTTTCAGTCAGAAACTAATTATAACGAATCTATAGAGCAGGTACAAAATTTATTGAAAGGTAATATCAAACCCGTCATTCAAACTTTGCAAACAAAAATGCAAGAGCAGGCCACTGCTATGCAATTTGAAAAAGCAGGATTGACCAAAAGAAAAATAGAAGAACTAGAAACCTACCAAATTAAATCGGTTGTTTATACAAAACATCAACACCCCATAGATGTTTTTAGTATTGCCCATAATGAAGACCAAGCCTATGTGAGTTATTTAATGGTGCAAGAAGGTAGAATTATACAAACACATATATTGCCTTTAACAGTGCCTCTAGATGAAAACAAAGAAACTATTTTGTCTTTCGCGATACATTATTTCAGAACGAATCTTAGCTCTGAGGCCAAAGAGATTATTCTGTCCCTTGAATTGGAAGGTACATTACCAGGCGTGAAATATACCATTCCCTTACAAGGAGATAAAGAACAACTTTTAGCCTTATCTCAAAAAAATGCCGACTATGCTTTAAAGGATTGGGAATATAAACAAAAGCTAGTACAAGTCAACCCTATCAAAGACGATAGCGTTTTACAGGAACTTAAAGACCAACTTCATTTGGGTGCCATGCCCGTGCATATAGAATGTTTTGATAACTCAAATATACAAGGAGCCTTTCCTGTATCGGCCATGATTTGTTTTAAAAATGGGCAGCCTAGTAAATCGGATTACCGTAAATTTAATATCAAAACAGTAGTGGGTATTAATGATTTTGCCAGCATGAAGGAATCGGTGTATAGAAGGTATAAATCGGTAATAGAAAAAAAGCAGGCTCTTCCTCAGCTTATAATAATAGATGGTGGTAAGGGGCAGTTAAATGCCGCTATTGAAGCTTTGTCTGAGTTAGGTATTCAACAGCAGGTCACCACCGTTGGACTTGCTAAAAATTTAGAAGAAATTTTCTTTGTAGGCGATAAAGACTCCCTGAAATTAAACTGGCAGTCCGACGCACACCGATTAATTAGAAATATAAGGGATGAAGTACACCGTTTTGGTATACAGTTTCATAGAAGCAAGAGGTCTAAAGGAGCGCTTGAAAACAGCTTGGATCAAATTGAAGGCATTGGACCTAAGACCAAGGACTTATTATTGATTTATTTTAAATCGGTACAAAAAATAAAAGAAGCTAAGCTTGAATTGCTTTCAGAAATTATAGGCCCAAGTAAAGCTCAAATACTAAAGGCCGCATTTGAAAAAAGAGAGCTTGAATAATAAAGGATTAATAAGCGCAGATTAATACACCCATCTGTCTTGCTCGTAATCGAAAATTCTTTGTCTAATCTTCTCCCCTTCTAATAATCTTTTACTAGGATCTTTATACAAAGCATTCAACATTTTATCGTTGTAATTGTCTAGTGTAGACTTTACAACATATCCATTAAAGTATCTGCTTTCAAAAAGTTCTTCCCAAGTAATTCTATTTGAAATATTTTTAGGATTATATACTTGGTTCTTAGCAAGTGTAGCTCTTAATTCTGGATAGTAAATCCAAAATAAGGTACGTTTAATAGGCTTATTATTAATGACAATGGTAGCCACAGGCGCAATACCAATAATTCTGCAATACATTCTGCTAGTTCTATTATCAAAGATGAATTGCTCTTTTAACCTGAATGTATAAATGGAATCTGGATTAGGCGCTAGTTTGGTATTGTAAATAATACTTGTATCAAATACATTGGGATTATTAATATTTTGTACTAACTGCGTATCTAAACTTCCTTTCAACATGGCGTTCACTTCGTCGATACCCAATGGTTTGGTAAAACGGTCGTCTCCTCCTTCTGCTGAAAAGGGTACGACACCGTCTTTTTCAATAGCTCTTAATAAAAGAGCAAAAAAACGTTGGTCCCCATTATCATCATAAGCTTGGTAAATAAAAGGGCGATTAATTTTTTCTCTGCCATCTACTTCTTCCCAAACAAACTCACTAAACAAGGCGTCCTCTTCTCTTAAATTTTCATAAGCCATGGGTGTTCTTTGTTGAATGGCTTTTTTTGTATTATTCTCGGAAAAGAATCCATAATTAGGTCTTAAACTTCTTTTGTTATTCGCATTAAACCCACCCACCATAGTGGTGTCAATTGTTTTAGTCGATTTTATATTGGAATCAATGGCCACTTTCGATACGGCCACTGTAGGGGCAGGTACATCGACCGTGTTACTGGCCACGGTGTCTTTTGTAGCAGGTGCCCCTTTTTTCTTGTAATTAAACTGAGCATTAGCACTATTGACTATGCTAAACGCTAACACTAATAGGCAACTATGGAATATTAATTTTTTCATGTCTTATATTTTTCAACTTTTCTATACAATATTTAGTAATATTTTTTCAACTTAATTATTGCAAGATAAAAGTAATGGTTTGATCTAATTTTCTAGTGCCCCCTCCTGGCTCTGTTACTTTAATTTCACCAATAGTCACCGTGGTGCCTGGTTGACATCTTCTAATTAAAGATTGTGCGCCACCTGCAAAAGCAGCTCCATTGACTTCGGCTACTTCAGGTTCGTCAAAACCTTTTCCAGTTGCAATGACAATAAATGAAACTACATTAAATTTAATACCCTCAAATACAAAGTCTCTTAAATCGGCAATCACCCCTTGTTGAACTCTAAATTTATTAGCAGTCATATTGCCTCCTGCACTTCCACCAATAATGGCAATTGGATCTGGAACACGCTTAACGGGTATATTAATTTTTTGAGATAATTTACCATCATTCACATTCACCATTACATTGCCAAGTTGCGTACACTTCACTATATATTGTCCAGCGCCCGCTTTACTAACGCTTGCACCTATTCCTTCTACTGTTACATTTATTTTTTCAGCGCCGCCCCCGCCTGTTACACTTAATGGATTATCTAAGCCTTTATAAAATACTCTTGTTTTATCTGTTGACACCACTAAACCAGCAGGTGTACCTACTGTATACTTTACATCCTTCTCTACAATAGCGGTTTCTCCATTAGGCTTTAAAAAAGAAATTCTTACTCTTTTTGAATTAATCCCTGGTGCCCCTGCTGTTGATTTATAGATAGCAGAACCATCGGCAGTGATAGGTAAGTTCACACCATCTATTGAAATAGAAGGCTTGGCTGCACTACTAAATGCACCTACCCCTGCAGTAATCACTAATTCTTCTCCTTGCATTAAGTATTGAGAATTAGAAGCCGCAAAGGCATTGAACTGATCGTAAATTAATTCTACTTCTCCAATTTCTTTATGGCAGTATTCAGCTACTTGTGCTTCACTATTACGAATATCGTTTTGAAACTTAGTTAAGATAGTAATAGCTGCTACACTAGGCGTCATATGAAAGTAAGCATAGGCCCAATCGTCTTTACCTGCAATACTTGAAGTAGCAGGAATAGATAAGTCTAATGGTAAATTAGGAATCACTTCTTTCGCAATTGCAGGATCAATAGCTGATAAATCGGCTTTAAATTGAACTAATCTATTATAGAGTTCCTTTCCTTTTGAATTGCCTGCTTTATTATTCAAGAACAACCTTGAAGTGGCATCTAAATCATCTTCTTTATATTCCTCTTTACCGTTCTTTGTTTTCAAACCTGACTCTACTTTTAAAGCATGCTTCAATGATTCTACATAAGTATAGACTGCGTCAGCAAAGGCATGTGCTTTTTCTGCTTTAGGTGCCCATATTGCAGCTTTTTCTGCCGATTTTGGATCCGACATTTTTGCCTTCAAAGATTTATAAATATCTGCGTTTTTTCTCTCTATAATATTACTTGCACTATTTAAACTTTGCTCGATTGTTTTAAATGCATTGAGAATTTCACTAGATACATTTAATGCCAACAACGCAGTTAACACTATATACATAATGTTTATCATCTTCTGCCTTGGCTCCTTAGGTAATGACATGTATACTAGATTTTAAAAAATGAATGTTTGAATAATTGAATTAACGTCCTTGCATTGCAATAATCATATTGCCATACACTTTGTTTAATTGAGTAAGGTTGTCAGCTAATAATGCAATTTGCTCTTTAGCTCTAATAGCATCTTGCGCAGAACTTGACATGGCATCAGCAGCATCTGTTAACTTTGTATAATAGGTATTCATGGCTTCCATACTTTTACTCATCATAGCAAACTGTTCATTTAAGTTTTTAACACCATCGGTAGCCGATGCAAAACTTCCTAAATTACTAGAAACAACTCCTGCCGCATCTTTGATAGAACTTAAAGCAATGGCTGCATCCTTGGTATTATGTGTAAAATCTTTACTTGCTTTTGACATATCTGCTAAATCACCCAAATACATAGCAGTATCATTTAAGCGCTGAAAACTATTACTTAATTTTTCAAAAGCAGCGCCGTCTAATTTGGCTGCTTCCAAATGCGCCATGACAGAATCTACTGCACCTGCTTGTGGAGCATGCGTTGCATCCCCTACTTCTGGCGGTGGCAAGAAAGCATAGATAGTAAAAATTACGGCTTCTGTAATGAAACCAACTATTAAAGCATAATCGGCCCATGCTAGATGTAAGATTTTTGCCAATGTAGCTATAATAACTACCGCAGCTCCTAAAGAGAAAACTACGTTAATGATCTTATTGGTTTTGGGAGAAATGGAATTTGACATTTGAAAAATTTATAAATTTTATAGGATACTATTTAATTCGAAATGATGATTATAAAATAATGATTATAATTAGAAATAATTTTTAATTAATTCTTGGCGCCATTGACAATACACATCTGAACCCAATATAAGATTTAGCGGTGTCTTGGTATTCATAATTTCTAGTACTTACCTGAATATTGTAAGCGATATCTTTCCAAGAACCTCCTCTTACTACTTTTCTTTTCATAGAAATGGGGTCTTCCTCTTTTGCATTGTATTGTAAATCGGGGCTAAAATCTCCCATAAAATTATAGCCACCTTCATAATATACAGAGCTTGTCCATTCCGCTACATTACCTGCCATATCATATAATCTAAAACCATTTTCTGGAAAAGATTGGACTTTAGTGGTGTAAATATTGTCGTTCTTCGCATCTGATCCAAAATAATCACCTCTTCCTGGTTTAAAATTAGCAAGCAATCTTCCTTCCTTAGTTCTTGTATAAGGAGAACCCCATGGATACATATTATTTGTTTTGGAATTGCCTCTTGCAGCATATTCCCACTCTGCCTCTGTGGGTAAACGATAAATACCATCAATTTTTTCGTCTTTCTTATTTCCTTTGTCTAAATAAAAATTACTATTATTAGTTCTCCAATGACAGAAAGCAATAGCTTGCTTCCAAGTAACCCCTACCACTGGATATTCATTATAAGATGGGTGTGAAAAGTATAAACGGGTAAAAGGTTCGTTATAAGAATAAGAAAAATCTCTCATCCATACAAGTGAATCGGGATAAACGGCTTCTGTTTGAGAAACCAAAAAATTACTCAAGGGTTGTTCTAATCCTTTAGAAGCTTTTGCAGCTGCTCTTAAATCGACATAAGAATACCTGTAAATTAATTTAGTAGGATCTATTTCCACTTTACCCTGAATGCGATTATCGGGACTTAACAATAGTTCATTTAATTTTTCTATGACTGCCTTACTATTAGTATTAATTTTTAAGGCTCTATTCCAATCTACTTTCACAGTATCTTCTGCTTGATTCACGCCACCTCCATATACGGCTAAATATTTAAGAGAATCGGATACATATTTTACAAATTTGCGATATTGCTGATTGGTTACTTCCGTACGGTCCATCCAAAAACCTGAAATAGACACTAATTTTTTTCTATTAACCATGGCCATATCTATCTGCTCGTCGCTAGGTCCCATATAAAAAGATCCTCCTGGTATTGAAATCATGTTAGGGTCGGAACGAAACTTAGTAGGTTTAAATGATAATATACTGATAGAACCTAGTATAATTATAACTAATACCAATGGCAGTTTGTATGGCAGTTTTTTCAATCTTGTAATCATATTTTATTTTTACCGGTTCTTATCTCCTAAAGAACGAATTTTTTTCGATAAAATTTCATTTTTAACAAAAAAATTAGGACTTTTTTTAGCAGAAAGTATTGATTCTCACTGCATAAATAGGAAATGCAAATTAAAACATTAGTTGTTAGACTTTTGCTAAAAATTCGCTCAAACTTGATACAGGTGCATAGCATGTTTTATTCTTACATATAAAGTACTGATTATCATTACTTTTTTTCGATAAAGACATGGGTATACTAGAGAAATGTCTAGGTATGAAAAGAAGCATCTTCTGAGGTAAAAACTTAGAAATTAGTTTTTCAATATCTGTTCTTACGCTTGGTCCCACCGCCACCAAAGACTGATATCCTTCGGTCATGATGGAAAAACATTGCGCCCAATAGCTATAGGCCGATGGATATTGCAATATAAGTTTACGCATCGACCTTATCATTTGTTCCGCCTGCTTCGTCCACTGATCGTTTTCAAATAGGGTGCCTAAATAATATAAATTGGAGCAAATCATTGAATTGCCACTTGGTTGCGCCCCATCATAGGTTTCTTTTTTTCTGACAATAATGTCTTTTTGATAGTCTGGGGTGTAATAATAAAAAAGTTTGTCTTCTGCTATAAAATGCGCTTGTACATAGTTCATCCAATTTTTTGCTTTTTCTAAATAAGTAACATCGCCTGTAATTTCTTGCAAATGAATATAAGCTTGAATTAAACTTGCATAATCATCTAAAAATGCAAAAGATTTATT
>JBBAJX010000009.1:0-3592 GCA_040403885.1 Sediminibacterium sp.
CTTGTATAAACTAAATTATACATATAATATATTTAACTAATACATTACTGCCTTTAAACTAGGCTCAGTTTCAAAGTTGTCTAAAGGAAACATGGGTCTTTTTATTTTTTTATAAGGCAGCCTTTTTAAATCTTGGTCTACCCCACCTGGTGTAGTGGCCATGATCCAGTCTGCTCTTAAATCATATAACTCAGGCACCAAGTAGCCAATTTTAACTATAACTATATCCGATTTTCTTGGATTTAATCCAAGTCTTGTATAATCCGATTCTAAATGATAAGGTTTTCTTTTCTGTGTAACAATCACATGTACCGATCCCACTTTAACAGCTACTTCCACTTCCGCATTAATATCCCCTTTGTAAATAGACTCTACTATACCTGTTAATAAAACAGGTGGGGCATATCTATGATCAATTGCCGCTCCCACAAGTGCGCTTACTTTTCCACCCACTCCTACTTTAATAGCTTCTTTCACAAGTGCAGGCCCAGGAATAGAGGCATAAATAACCGATGGCCCTGCATCTTTTTTAAATTCTTTTCTTTCTAGAATTTGTTTCAATGTCCAAGTAACATCTCCGGCTCCACCTGCTGTGGGGTTATCTCCCATATCACTTATTAAATAAGGATGTACTTTACTTGCAATGGCTAACTGCAAACTCTCTTCTAAACTAGCATTAGGTGCTACAAAAACAAAGTCGTTTCTAACTGCCCAAAAACTTTTGGCAAGAGCTTCTGCTGTAGCAGTCACTTTTTGTTGGTCATCTCCTGTTACCACCACGGCTGCATGGTTACGAGGAGCATCTGCCCATGCATAGCCAATCCAAATTGCTGCATCTATAATACCTTCTTGACTAGTCGCTGCTGGCAGTTGGGCATATAAAGATTTACCCGGTTCAATTCTTGTACTTGTTTTTTCTCCTGGTAATAAAATAGGAACGCCTACCCAAGCTTTATACTTTGGTTTTCCTTTTCCATTCATAAGTCTAGTCACTAAATTAGAGACCGCTCTTCTTTTTGATTCTATTGCATCTTCATGCGGAGCCATTCTAAAACAAGTAATAAAATCAGAATTCTTTGCTAAGTCTAATGATACATTACCATGCAAATCCATGGAAGTAGAAATTAATACTTTAGTCCCCACTACGGCTCTAATTTGTTTTATAAAATCGGCTTCAGGGTCGTCCATGCCTTGCACACTCATCGCACCATGTATATCGAAAAATATTCCATCATAGGGAGCATTTTGTTTTAACATTTGAATGGACTTTGATACAAGAGCATCATAAGCTTCTTTAGTTACCACGCCACCGGGCAATGCATGGCCATATAATAATGGAATCCAATTGGCTTGTTTTCTTAAACTAGAATCCTTTTCTAAAAAAGGATATTCCTTAAAAATAGAATCTCCTATACTTGCATGAAAATCTTCTTCATGAGTGAGCGCTGGTGAAAAAGTACTTGACTCAATGGCCAAACCTAGAATAGCAATACGAGGCAGCTTTGCCTCTGTTTTAGGTTGCGAACAACTGAAAGCAACTATTGAAATCAAAGACCCTAGCATAATTTTGATAAAATGGTTTGTATTTTTTTTCATAGGTTAATTATTTTTTTCATAATTATTATATTTTTATTTTTTTAAGCATTTCTAAGTTCTTGAAGATTTATTATGACTATGAATTTACTTAAAACAAGCAATATTCTTGAAATAGTTATTCCTATGTTTAAAACATTGCCTAATTTTAGCAAAACAAATAACTATGGAAGATCAAAATTTCAAAAACCATGCTAAAATGGTTCCAGGATTTCACTATCTAACACTACCTGCTATTCTAATTTTTCTAATAGCCTCTGTGAACTATTTTATTCAAAGCACCGCAGAAAATAAGTATTTAGGCGCTTGCTTATGTCTACTTGCTGTTATTGTATTTTTGCTAGCATGGTATGCACGTGGCTTTGCTTTAAAAGCACAGGACAGAGCCATTCGTGCTGAAGAAAATTTCAGGTATTATTTAGCCACTGGAAAAGTATTTCCAAAAGAATTACGCATGGGCCAAATTATAGCTTTACGTTTTGCAAGTGATAAAGAATTCGTCGACTTAACAGCAAAAGCTGTTGCAGATAACCTTTCCAATAAACAAATCAAAGAATTGATTAAAAATTGGAAAGCCGATCACGACAGAGCTTAATGAACTAAATTTAGATTAGAACCAGTTTCTATCTACCTACTGCCGGTATCACAGGTAAACTTTCGTTGCCCGTTTCATTCACAGCTTGTACTGCAAAGAAATAGTTGTCCTTGCTATACGGAAGGGTCATTGATAAAGCTTCTGTATAAATTTTCTTTTGCCAAACCGGGCTAGTGGTTTCTCTCATTAATATATAGTAACCTTTTACCGATCCTGTTATAGGCGCCTTCCAATATAAGTAGGTTGAATTGGTTAATTTTTTCACATCTATTTTAACTTCATCCGGAATAGCTGGCGCCTTCGCTAAATTGGCTAAGTTGGCTAAGTTCATGCTGGTATTTTTTCTGAGGTATTCAAAATCGACATGTTCTACTACATCACCATAACGAATTCCGTTCTCTACTCTTATGTCTTGATGCTGACGAGTATAGTTTTCATTCATCTCCGTAATTCTTACGGCAGCAAACCCATTTTCCACAAAAGCAGTATGGTCACCGCCTCTTAAAAAACGGTCGTTTCTATAAATCATCATTACTTGTAGGTTTTCTACATAACGCTCTCCAATTTCTTTCACATAACGAGCCAATTGTCTTGACCTACCATCGTTTTCTAATCCAAGATTACGAATTTGCATGGCTACTCTTCCGGTATCGGTTACGGATAAGCCTTCACTAAAAACACGAATGCGTGTATTGTCAACAATATTGGTTTCATTACTATTATTAGAGCCCATAATATCATTATTCAAAACTGCCTCAATTTTCCAATTTTCTTTCTTGGCTTTAGCTGCCATAAAATAGGCGCCCAATAAACCTTGTTCTTCTCCACTTACTGTAACAAAAATAATGGTAGCAGGAAAACTATGTTTACTCATCACTCTTGCACATTCCATTACAGCCACTGTTCCACTTCCATCATCATTCGCTCCTGGTGAATCACCTACACTATCCATTTCATTGGAACGTCTACTATCTAAATGTCCACTAATAAGAAAAATTCTTTTATCGTTAGGGTCGGTACCTTTTAAAGTAGCTACTACATTGGCTAAATTAATGGGCCTGTCAACTCTTTTTTTATCGGCATTATAAGTAGTGGTGTCTATAAAAGCAGATAACCTTCCGCTGCTTGCCTTTGCATATTCATTAAACCTACTTAATATCCAAGCCCTTGCAGCGCCAATACCTTTTGTAGTACTTGATTGGTTACTAAGTGTTGCCCTAGTACCAAAACTAACTAGCTTATTTAAATTCTGTGTTAAGCTATCTACACTAATTTCTTTCACCATCGCATCTATCTCTGCATCTTTTTTAATGATTTGTTGAGAAAATGAATTGGCTACCGCACCTAATAAGAAAACTACTAAAAAAATAATTTTGTTCTTCATGTTTTATTGTTTAGAATAAA
>JBBAJX010000009.1:3692-76252 GCA_040403885.1 Sediminibacterium sp.
AATCTTTTATTTTTTAATCTTTTATTTTTTAATCTTTTATTTCTAAAATCTCCTACTTTCTCTTATATCTTATTTTAACCTTTGCTACTCCAGCGCCTACCATATCAATTTCTCTAGCAGCCGCCTTGGTTAAATCTATAATTCTTCCTCTAATATAAGGGCCTCTATCATTAATACGCACCACCACCGATTTATTATTGGAAAGATTCGTTACCTCCACCTTGGTGCCGAAGGGAAGTGTTTTATGGGCAGCCGTTATTTTACCTTGTCTATAAATTTCTCCATTCGCAGTGGTTTTCCCTTCATAGCTATCGGCATAGTAAGAAGCTAAACCCTTACGTGAAGTATAGCCACAGCTAGAAAGCAGCAAAATAACGAGCAAGGAAAAAAGTATTTGTTTAACCATATCTATCTTAGACCAAATTAAATGATGCTGCTAAAATAGGTATTAATTATTCTTAGCATCTAAAATAACAGGGGTTTTTCCACCACCCATAATTATTACTTTAGCATTGGGAGAAGTGATAAGTCCTTTCATTATTTGTATTTGCTCATACTGTAATTGTTTATCGCCTAAACCTGAGCTTATAATTTTTTGATAATCGGCAATACCTTGAGCCTCCACTCTTTTACGCTCTGCCTCTTGCTTTTCTTTTTGTAAGACAAACTGCATTTTTTGAGCATCTTGCTCGGCCTTAATTTTATCTTCAATAGATGCTTTTACTGTAGTTGGTAAAACAATATTGCGCACTAATAATTGCTCAAGCACTAAACCACGAATTTTTAAGTTCTCTTCAATGGTTTTGAAAATTCTGCTTTGAAACTCATCTCTTTTTACAGAATATAAATCAACAGCTGTATAATAAACAGCGTTGTCTCTAATTTTAGTTCTAGTAATAGGGCGTACAATTACATTTTTAAAATCATAGCCTATCTCTCTTACAATTTTTGGCGCTTCAGTAGATTGTACACGATATAGTACCGTTAAATCAATTACTACTTCTAAACCATCTGCTGTTAGAACGCGAATGGCATCATCTCCTGCCATTTCACCTTCCGTATGCACACCACTCATGGTATAGTTTTGTGTTCTAACATCTATGGGGTTAATAGTCATTAAAGGATTCACAAAATTCAAACCACTGGTAATCACTTCATCTTGTACTTTTCCGAACATGGACTGTACTCCAATTTGTCCAGCGTCTATTTGTTTAATGCAAGAAGTGAATACACCAATTACTATAACCACTAATCCAATTGTACGAAAAGTACCCTTACTAAAAGAAGCAGGTAAATTAAAATTTTCAACAGCGCCTGCTGCAAAAAATAGTGCAATTCCAATTAAAATAAATAACATAAAATAAAATTTAACTAAACGCAGAAAAGACGTCTAGGGATTGACAATTTTGTCTACCTAAAATTACAATATTTAATTTTGCCGCTATTAAAAAGATTACTAGATTATGGTCTAATTTGAATAAATTAGCATTCTAATCAAATTTCAAACCATTCATCCTATACAAAATATGAAAAAAATTAGCCTATTTTTTGCCTTTCTAGTATCGACTTCTAGCCTATCTCTAATGGCGCAGACCAAGCCTGCTTGGAACAGCATTTTTGCTAGCATTAATAAAGAAGTTCAAGCAAATTCAAATGCCTATACTTCACTTAAAATTTCCTCTGAAACCATTGGACATCGTCTAACAGGTTCCGAGAACGGTAAAAAAGCCGAGCAATATGCTTATGACTTATTAAAGTCTTATGGCTTTACCAACCTTCGTTTTCAACCTTTTGAAGTGGAAAGCTGGAGTCGCGGTAGCTTAGAGGTAACCATTGGTGGTGCTATGGATAATTTGAAAAGTATTAAATCGGTTTCCTTAGCGCATTCACCCGTGAAAGTAGACCTTGCCCTTGAAGTAGTTGACATGGGCAATGGTGTAGAAGAAGATTATGCAGCCAACCCTGACAAAGTAAAAGGTAAAATTGCCTTAGTGTATTTAGGTGTTTTGCCAGGTTCAAAGCCAGGTACTCCAGGTTTACACCGTTCTGAAAAAACAGCTATTGCTACTAAATATGGTGCGAAAGGAATTATAGTTATCAATACTCCTCCTAATGGAGTGCTTCTTACAGGTACTGCTTCTGTAACGGGTAAACTAATTCCCATTCCTGCTGTTTGTGTGGGTAAAGAAGATGGACTTTTATTAAAAGAACAATTAGTTACAGGTAAATTATATAGTCATATTAAAATGACTAATTTCTCTGGAATGATTAAAGCGCGTAATGTGGTTGCTACTTTAAAAGGTAAAACTTTACCGAATGAAAAAATTGTGATTGGTGGGCACCTAGATAGCTGGGATTTAGCAACAGGTGCTATTGACAATGGCATTGGTTCTTTTTCTGTTTTAGATATGGCTAGAACTTTTAAAAAGTTAAACCTTGCTCCTGCTCGCAGTATTGACTTTGTCATGTTTATGGGAGAAGAAGAAGGTTTATTAGGTTCAAGAGCCTATGTAGATGATGCGATTAAAAATAAAACCATTGATCAAATTAGATACATGATGAATTATGATATGAGTAATGATATCAAGGGCTATTCCACTAGTGCAGAAGATAGTAAAGATTTATTTACGGGCATTGGTGCTATTGCCAATTCAATTGATACTTCTTTTACTAATTTATTTAGAGCAGGTGCTGGACTTCATAGCGATCATCAACCCTTCATGTTGCAAGGCGTTCCTACAGGCGGTGGCGCTGGTGGCGGGCTTCCAAAAAATGCAGGACCTTGTTACCATGCCGATTGTGATGTATTCAGTTTAGTAGAAGAACAAGGCATGAAAAACACAGTTCGTTTTGGATCGATGTTATTATATGGTGTGGCAGATGCGGAAGAAATAAAATCAAAACATTTTACAGATGCCGAAACAAAGGCATTTTTAATTAAAAATAATTTAAAAGAGCCATTACAAATTGCAGGCGAATGGCGCTGGAAAGATTAACCAACTTTTATTTTCTGTGCTCCTGCATGTAGAATAAATGTTTTACCATTCCAAATAAATACACCTCCCACTTTAGTAGGAAGTTCTATGGAAGCTTCTACTCCATTATTGTTTGTCTTGGTAAATTCAACTGCAATAGTTCCACTAGGATGTGGCATACTTGCTTTAACATGTGTTAATTCGCCTAAGGCTGGCTCTATTTTTACTGCAGCAAAACCAGGCTGAGTGGGAACAATACCGCAAATGGTGGCAAAATAATCATAATTAGGACTAGCACTCCATGCATGACAATCCGACCTGGTAGGATCTGGATTTTCTGCAAAAGTGGTAAGCCCATTGGCAATCATATCTCTCCAAGGTTTTAATTCTGCATAATAACTATTTGCCATACCTGCTTTTTTCAAAGCTTGGTTTAAATAAAAACGGTAATAAAAAGTCGCCTGACTTAAGCTGGTATCTTTTAAAACATTTTGCATCACTATTCTTTCTTGGCTTGCAGGCACTGCTCCAGTTAAAACACCCATTATACTAGCGTGTTGGCTGTATGCTTTTTTCTCAGGTGTATTGGCCATTAAATTTTTACGTGCATCAAAACACTGCGCATAAGTAGCTGCTTTTAATTGACTAGCCAATGCTTGATAATGTTTGGCTTGTTCTAATTTTCCAAATTGTTTAAATAGTTTAGCCGCTTGTTCTAAGGTAGCCACATATTGTAAAGTAATAACAGCAGAATTACCATCGGTGGCACCATCAGCTACTCCATTTTCAAAAGACAAATTCCAGTCCACAAAACTCCACCACTTCATAGGGCCCAACATCTTTTTTTCTTGGTCTATTTTTTTCTCGTACCAATCTAATACGCCTGTTATAGGCACTATAAACTCTTCAATAAAGGCATCGTCTTTTCTATGCATCCAATAATCATAGACCATCGAAACCCAAAACAAAGAGAAAGTAGGAATAACTTGTAATCGACTACTTGGGTACCTTCCTTGTGTCAAACCTTCAGGCACTCTTGAATGATAAAAATCTAAAATGGCTTTACGCATTAATCTGTCATCGCCTGTAACATATAAAGAAATTAAGGATTGAATTCTTGTATCGCCTTCATATTGTAACTGCTCGTAATAAGGACAATCGAAATAAGTTTCACCCGCACAAGACTGTGCAGTGCGCCAACCTATATCCCAAATTTCTTTCATGGAAGCGTCATTGCTAGTAAAGTTGGCTTTCACTTCAAAAGGATAACCTGTGGCCATACCATAAAAATCATTAATCTCTATAGGATCTTCTTTTACAGTAATATCTATTTGAATATATCGATAAGTTCTAAACCAAAGAGGTCTAAAAGTTCTATTACTAGAACCATCTGCTACAAATACATCATAGTTACCCATAATATTTTTCTCTTCAATCACCGATCTATTACCCTTGGTTCCATTTTTATCAAATAAGGCTTCCGCATAAGTTATTTTTATTTCAGCATCCTTACCTCCACTTACCACCAAAGTGGGATAAGCCACTGTATTAAAGCTTTGGTCGAATAATAAACTAATGGTAGAATGCGTACCAGCTTTTTTAATAGCCGCATTGCCTGCGGCAAAACTAGTATTGACTAATTCACCATTTATTTTTCGAAGTAAATTAATGGATTGTTTTCTTTCAAACATTTGTGGAATTATACTAGGCTTTAATGTCCATAAATTATCGGTACCATATCCCACAGATGCCGGACTTGCAATTACTTTAGCATTTAACCAAGCAGCATCGTTGTAATTGGTTTGCTCCCAACCCCAAGGATATTTACTGGCCACCACACTATCACCAGGACCCACTACCATATAGGTTCTTAGCTTCTCTGCATTATTGGTGGAACAAGGTAAATAAGCTTCGTCTTTAAATACTTTCCAGCTCTTATTACTGTTAATAGTTTTTTCTGCATCTCCATTACCTTGTAATAAAAAAGCAGTTTGATTTGATATTTGCGCCACTGGTGCCAACACTCCCATGTTCCATACCAGGGCTGCAATGGTATTATTACCCTTCACTAAAAAAGGGGCAATATCGATGGTTTCATAATACCAATTATATAAGTCTCCTCTAGCTGGGCCACTACATACTGCTTTGCCATTTACAAATAACCTATAACGGTTATCGGCAGATACATTCACCACAAATGAATTAGGAATTACATTCACTGAAAAACTTTTTCTAAAATGATATACCCCGTATTCCTTAGAGGGGCTATTGGGTGCAGCTATCCAATTTGCCGACCAATTACTTTTTAATAAAACAGGATTAATAAGTTTTGTATTTTGAGCCAATAAAGTAGAGGCTGAAAAAAAGAATATAAAAAACAATGACTTGATTCGATGAGGCATACTACTATTCTGACACATACTACTATTCATAATTGGATATTTAAATTATTATATTTTAAAATCTTCTGCTCATTTATTTCATATAAATAGTCTTACCTGTTTTAGCCGATTGTATAGCCGCTTCTAAAATACGATTCACCATTACATTATTTTCTGTAGAATATAAACCATAGGGTTCTATTTTCTCCTTACCTCTAAGTACCGCATGTAAATAGGAGAAGGGGTCGGTGAATACATGAATATCTTTATCAGTGACTGTTTTTTCTGTTTCAGGGGCAGCTTCTTTATTTCTCAATCTCATTTTTTGCGCATTCACAGCTATAATATAAGCAGAGTCGCCATACACCTCCATATCCTTTCTAGCAAAAGTCCAGGCCCATGAAGGTTGCAATACAGCCTGTGTCTTAGCATAGTTCACAATAATAGTAGCGTTGTCATCTACCTTAGGATAAATTGAAGGCTTGAACTGATTGGTTACAGCTGTTACAGAAATAGGCATTTCCCCATGCATTAAATAGGTAATTAAATTTGTCCCATAACATCCAAAGTCTACAATAGAACCTCCCCCATTTTCAATAGGATCGGTTAACCAATTAAAAAATTCTGGGCTTACCCCTATTTCTTTAGGACCTTGATGACCATGATGGAAAACTACTTTTCTAATTTGCCCCACATAGTTTTCTTCTTTAATAAGTCTAAAAGTTTCAAAAGTAGAAGGATACCACGAAGTCTCATAATTGGTAAGTAGCATTACATTATTCTTTTTAGCTACTGCCTGCATAGCTAAGGCTTCTTTTAAATTAGAGGCAAGTGGTTTTTCCACCATAATATGAATACCTCTTGGGGCTGCTGCTTCAGCTACTTTTAAATGTTCGTGAATAGAACCAAATGCCAATACTGCTTCTGGTTTTGTTTTATCAAGGGCTGTTTCTAAATTACTGTAAAATAAATCTTTACTTAAATTAAATTTAATGGCATTTTTCTCAGCGATGGCTTTATTAGGTTCATAAATACCTACAATCTCAACCACATCGGATTTAGACTTATTTAAAATCCAAGATACATGGCCATGTGTAATTCCTGCCACCACCACTCTTACTGCACCTGTTTTACCTGTTTGTGCCTCTAAATTATTTGTTATGCAAAACAAACTAACTAGGGTTATAATAAATAAAGACTTCATTTTCATAATTTTAAATTTGAGTAAGGCCAATAAGGTTATATCGATAATGAATTTAATGCTTTTCGGATTAATAACCCCCAGTTTTATTTAAATAAACATTGGACTAGATATGAAAAAAGAGGGCCCCATAGAAATGGGGCCAGATTAACGATTGCTTGCTTAAAACAATAAAACTGAACTATTAAAAATTTTATACTACTTATTCAATGCTACACAATTAAAATTTATATACAGCTGCTATTAAGAAATTGCCTGCATATTTATTTAAATTATTATTTGAGTTAAAGAAAATTTTGTCTTTCGCATTATCAAATCTTATTTCTGGAATAAGGGTTAGCTTAGAAAAATGAATATTCGCAGAGATTGTATTTTGAAAAATGGAAGTACCCAGGCCCACAGCATTTTTAGTATCATTAAAATATTCCGACCTTAATGTGAAACCAAATTTTTCAGTTGGGTCATAGTTTACATACACTGCATTGCTTGTCCAATTTTTTCCACCAAGATTGGCAATAGTACCATCATAATTAATGCCTACTTGACTACTTACTACTGCATTTAATATTAATTCAAATTGAGATTTATCATGACCACCTTGATAATTTAAAAAAGCTTTTAATTTATCTTCCTTTGAACTTGTGCTCAACTGTGCAATAAACATTTTATAGGGAGAAGAAGAAAAAGTAAAATCGGTGGGTTGCGCAAATCCAATCATCATGGCCGATTTTCCACCTAAATTAATATCTGCTCTAAGCCCTGCATGATAAAAAGGACTATAGGAAAACCCATAACTCGTACTATAGTTTCTATTAGAATATGCATCTGTTAATTCATAACCAAAATGTGTTGCCCATTTACCAAGGGTAAATTTTATAATTGAATTTGGCGCATAACTTACAAAGGCCTGTTTAATAACTTGAGTAAGCCCATTGTCATTATAAGAAAACTCTTGGGCTCTTTTGCCCAAACCTAGATCAATTATTCCTGTAAATTTTCCATTGGTACGGTCTATCTTAATAGAAGCCATCCCCAATTGTAATGATTGATTAGAATTCGTATAACTGGTTTTATTATTGGTAGCCTTTTTAGAAAAATCACTCTTATAATACCCATCAAAGTAAATGGTATACCTATTGCTTGCCTGCGCTGCCTTGGCAGTAGTATTTGTTTGAGCCTCAGAAATATGGCAAAGAAATAGAATAATAGGTAAAATTAAGGTTGATTTCATCCTTGATAATTAATAATTTTAATATATTATATTTATTTACATATTATATATACCATGCTAAATTATATAATTTTTTATATAATTTTATAATTATTAATACATATTTATAATTATAATGTTTAATGAAGATATGGGAAAAGGCTGTTTACCTAATTTTCTAGAATAGAAATTATACGAATGATAAAAAATAATACTATTTAGTAAGCATGGTAGAAAATAGCGGATCCAAGCTATTCTGCACTTCATAATAACCTTGCTTATACCACTTAGTGCGGGCCACTAAGGCTAATATTTGTCTTTGAACCAAGGCCTTGTTTTTTTCAATAGCTTTTAAGCTTTGCTTTTCTTGACTATTGGCAAAACCATTTAGCGCAGTCCAATAATCATAATACTGATATTGCTTTAAAAAATCCGAGGGCGTTGCTGTAGTATTCATAGCAGCTTTATTTTTCAAATACCACTGAAATACAAAATCGTTCAATAAACTTTGCTTCCATAATATGGCAAAGCTCGTATCCATGAGTACATTTTTTTCACTTACCCATTTATCCGGATAAATTCCTCCCCCACCATAGACCAAATGCCCTTTAGGGGTCTTGTATTTTTCTCCTTTATAACTTGAATCTTGCATACCCATCGCACCCTCATGCATTCTTGTTATAAAATCATCTTCATAAGCCTGCTTTCCTTTTTCATAAGGGCGTTGAATATTTCTACCAAGTGGCGTATAATATTTTGCAGTGGTTAAACGAAGCGCACCCCCATTGGATAAATTGTATTGTTGTTGTACTAAGCCTTTACCAAAAGAACGTTGTCCTACAATGTTGGCACGGTCCCAATCCTGTAATGCACCAGCTAAAACTTCGCTGGCCGATGCAGATGTTTCATCCATTAGAATAGTTAAGGGGCCTTCTTCAAAAAGCCCTTCTCTTTTACTAAAATAATCTACCCTAGGAGAATTGGCTCCTTGCGTATATACAATTAATTTATTACCACTCAAAACTTCATCTGCAATGGCCACTGCTTCTGAAAGTAGCCCGCCTCCATTACCTCTTAAATCAATCACCAAAGATTTAATGCCTTTCTGCACTAAAGAATCTAAGGCTTGCATAAAGGCTTCATAGGTTCTGTCTGCAAATTTGTTAATTTTTATATATCCCACAGTAGGACTTATTAAATAAAAAGCATCTATAGGCGAAACCGACACATTATCTCTTGGAATAGTTATAGAAATTTGTTTACCCTCTCTGGCTATTAATAATTTTACGCTTGTATTAGAAGGTCCTTTGATTTTTTTTCTAATTTCTTCCGACTCCCATTTTTTACCCGATAATTGTATGCTATCGTCTGCTTTTAAAAGTATATCTCCAATTTGCAAACCTGCTTTAGCGGCGGGCCCTTCCTTCATCACATAAGAAACAAAGATAGTATCTCTGAACTGCATAAATTCAATACCAATACCTTTAAAATTAGGTTGCAATTGTTCATTCACTTCTACTAAATCAGTAGGCGGTATATACACGGAGTGCGGGTCTAATTGAGATAAATAATAATTAGCCAAACGATTACTTGCACTATCTGTATCTAATTTTTCGACATACTTAGATTGAATTAACTGCAAAATTTCTTGCATAGGATCCTTGGGTCCTGATCTAAAAACATTTAAGGGTAAACTTCCTTTAAAAAACACCCCTATCAACACTCCTATTATTACCAAAAAGGCATAAAAAAGCGGGGTGGCCCAATTTGATTTATTTTTTTCTTGCATGCTAGTTTTATTCGGGCTAAAATTACACTAAAAAGGCTATTTTCACACACAAGATTATTACCTATGGCAAAGAATTATATTATTGCAGACAGCGGAGCTACCAAATGCCAATGGACCATTGTGAGTTCCAATAAGAAAACTACTGTTCAAAGTATAGGTATTAGTCCCTATTTTTTAAGTGCTGCTGAAATTCAAACACTGATAGAAAAAACTTTTAAAAATAAAATTAAATTAGACAGCGTTGATGCGGTTTATTTTTATGGCACGGGCTTAAGCAATACTCAAAACGTATTACAACTAAAAAAAGCGTTGAAAGCTGTTTTCACCAAAGCAAAACTAGATATTCAAACCGATTTAGTAGCTGCTGCAAGAGCTACTTGTCAGAATGCAAAAGGAGTTGTCTGTATTTTAGGTACTGGTTCTAATACAGGTTTTTATAATGGGAAAAAAATTACCAAAAATAGTCCTGGCCTAGGCTATGTATTAGGCGACGAAGGCAGTGGTTCTTATTTAGGCAAAAAAGTAATTCAATATTATTTATATAAAACCTTTGACGAGGATTTAATGTCCAGGTTTGAGAAGAAATTTGCTACTACTAAGGATGAAATTTTAAACAATGTATACAAAGAAGCTACGCCTAACAGATACCTTGCAAAATTCACCGAATTCTTAGTAGAGAATAGAGGACATTATATGATTGAAAATATTATTGAAGATGGCTTGAACGATTTTTTCTATGCCCATATTAATAAAATGAATGAGGCCTGGTTGTATCCTATTCATTTTGTAGGCAGTGTGGCCTTTGGCTTTAAAGATATTATTAAGCAACTAGCTTTAAGTTACGAAATTGAATTAGGCAGTATTGTTAAATCTCCGATGCAAGGCCTTATAGCTTTTCATCAAAAAAATAAATAGCTTTAGTATAGCAGTGCAAGTATATGCATGATATAGAACCTCATTATCATTGGCGCCATTTATATATGGCAGAAGAAGATCCAAGATCTATTTTTTTTGGGCGTACTTACAGCGAGTTTGAATTTTCTCAAGCCGTGTATAATTATTTTATACATCCTCAATGGGATGAGTTCGGTAGCAAAACTTTATACCTTAAAATTCTTTTCGCAGACTACGATGCAAAATTTGCCATCATTGAAATGATTGGCGAGTGGAACGATGCCATTGAGAACGATATCATGGAATTAAAAAGAGAAGTCTTAGATAAATTAATGGAAGAAGGTATTTATAAATTTATTATGATTGCCGAAAGTGTTTTTAATTTTCATAGTGGCGATAAAGACTATTATGAAGAATTATACGACGAAGTAGCAGATGAAAATGGCTGGGCCGTTTTAATTAATTTTCACCAAGCTTCCCAACACGATTTTTTACTCAGAAAATTAAACCGCTACATTGAACTAATGGAAATACCAGCTTGGAGAACATTTAAGCCCGAAGACTTTTTCCAACTCATTGATGATAAGATTTCTCAAAGGTTATTATAAAAAATATTAATACGCTAAGTCCTCATAGGCACCCTGCAACTCATTATATGCATGATTGTCCTTGGCTAATTTAGCCGCCGCCATTCCTTTTTCATACCAAATAATTGCCTGGTCTTTTTGACCCATTCGCTCTAAGCATTTGGCAAAATGATAGTAGGACCCAATATAATTGGGGGAATCTGTAAGTATGGCTAGCAGTAAATCATGGGCCTTGGGGTCCTCCCCTAATTTAATATATTCCATGGCTAGGGCATGCCTTAAAAAGTTATCCTTAGGTTGTTGATTTAAAAACTCAATAATTCTTTCGATTCGTTGCATCTTGGCTTATATTTGCTTTAGTTGCATAAACAACTAACAATTTATCAAAATTAGCGATCATGAAAATCTTAGTTTGTATTAGTAAAACACCCGATACGACTGCTAAAATTGCCTTCACCGAAGGTAATACAAAGTTCGATGAAAATGGAGTGCAGTGGATTATCAACCCTTATGACGAATGGTATGCTTTAGTAAAAGCCATTGAATTAAAAGAAAAAGACGCAAGTACTATTATTCATTTAGTAACAGTGGGCATTGCAGATGCTGAGCCTATTATTAGAAAAGCATTAGCATTGGGTGGTGACGAAGCCATTAGAGTAAATAGTAATAGCAATGACTCTTTTTATATAGCCAAACAAATTGCTGCTATTGCCAATGAAGGTGGTTACGAACTTATTTTCACTGGAAAAGAAACCATCGATTATAATAGTTCCTCTATTGGTTCTATGCTATCGGCTCTATTAGATATGCCTTTTGTATCGCTTGCGAATAAATTGGATTTGGATGGAAATACAGCCACTGTTAGAAGAGAAATTGAAGGCGGAGAAGAAACCTGCGAAGTGAATTTACCAGTAGTGATAAGTTGTCAAAAAGGAATGGCTGAACAAAGAATACCCAATATGAGAGGCATTATGGCAGCCCGCACCAAACCTTTGAAAGTAGTTGAACCTATTGAAACTATCGCCAGAACAAGCATCAAAAAATTTGAAAGTCCAATAGCAAAGTCAGGCGTGAAATTAGTAGACCCTGCCAATATGGATGAATTAGTAAGACTATTAAAAGAAGAAGCAAAAGTTATTTAAAAGCATTTTAAAATTATTATATGGTACTAGTATATATAGATCAAGCCGATCAACAAATAAAAAAATCTTCCCTAGAAGCCATGTCTTATGGTGCAGCCATTGCTAAACAATTAGGCTGCGAAGTAGCTGCCTTAGTTTTAGGCACGGTACAAGATAACCTTGCAGACTTAGGAAAGCATGGTGCACAAAAAGTGTATCATCTTAAAAATGAAAGCTTGAATGCATTAGATGTGAAATCACATTCTACCTTAATTGCTACTGCAGCAAAAAATGCAAATGCAACAGTGCTGGTTTTTGCACATAATATAAATGGTAAGGCCATTGCGCCAGCAGTAGCTGTAAAATTAGAGGCAGGTATAGTAACGGGTGCTTCTAGTTTACCGAATACGGAAAATGGTTTTGTGGTTACTAAAACTGTTTTTTCAGGCAAGGCCTTTGCATCTATTCAAATTGAAACAGCTATTAAAGTTATTGCCATTAACCAAAATAGTTTTGGCCTGGTGGCTTATGAATATACTGCCACTGTAGAAGAAATAAATATTCCTATTCCTGCAGCCTCTATAAAAATTACTAAAGTAGAAAAAGTAGAAGGCGAGATTCCATTAACAGAAGCTAGCCTAGTGGTAAGTGGTGGACGCGGATTAAAAGGACCTGAGCATTGGAGTATTTTATTAGATCTTGCCAAGTCACTTGGTGCCTCTACCGCTTGTAGCCGCCCTGTATCAGACTCAGATTGGAGACCCCACCACGAACATGTGGGTCAAACGGGAATTCAAATTGCCCCTAACTTATATATAGCCATTGGTATTTCTGGAGCTATCCAGCATTTAGCAGGCGTAAATAGAAGTAAGACTATTGTAGTTATTAATAAAGACCCAGAAGCCCCTTTCTTTAAAGCTGCCGATTATGGAGTCATTGGAGATGCCTTTGAAGTGGTGCCTGCCCTTACTTCAGCAATTTTAAAAATGAAGTCAACCGCATAGCATAATTATTTAACTTTGGGGGAGCAAAGTAAACCTATGCAGAAAATTGAACTTGAAATAGTGGCTTTATCCCATAGCATCACCCAATCTAACTCCTATGCAGTTATTTTAGGAGAGGTGAATGGACTTCGCAGGCTTCCCATTGTCATTGGAGGTTTCGAGGCACAAGCTATTGCAGTGGCTTTGGAAAATATGCATCCTTCTCGCCCGCTGACGCATGACTTAATGAAAAATTTTATGACTGCCTTTGATATTCAATTGCAGGAAGTATATATATGTGATTTACAAGAAGGTATTTTTTATTCAAAACTAGTTTGCTTTACTGCCAATGATACTATTGAAATTGATAGCAGAACCAGTGATGCACTAGCATTAGCCGTTCGTTTTGGTTGTCCTATTTATGTATATTCTAATATACTAGAACAAGCAGGCTTAGAAAATGAAAATGCAGAGAAAAATGTTACGCCCACTTCTATTACTGCCGATCCAGTAGCTAATGACTTAACAAATATGTCCTTAGCCGAATTAAATAAATTATTACAAGAAGTTTTAGAACAGGAAGACTATATCCGCGCTATTGATATTCGGGATGAAATCAATAAGAAAACTGCGCAAAAGAAATCATAACCAATGATTCAATTCTCTCCTTGCAAAATTAATTTAGGCTTATCTATCTTAGCAAAAAGAGCAGATGGTTTTCATGCATTAGAAACTGTATTTTATCCAATAGGCTTGCATGATATTGTAGAAATAATTCCAGCAAAATTAGCTGGTAAAGAAAATTCAAATACTTTAAATGCAGTAGCCTTTTCACATTCTGGTATTTCTATTCCAGGCGAGGCTTCTAATAATTTATGTGTGAAAGCTTATCATTTATTGAAAGCCGATTTTCCTCAAATGGCTACTGTTAAAATACATTTACATAAAAATATTCCCATGGGTGCGGGTTTGGGAGGTGGCTCTGCAGATGGAACTACGGTACTTATATTATTGAATCAATTATTTGAATTGAAATTAACTCAGAAACAATTACTTGATTACGCTGCAAGGCTTGGAAGTGATTGTCCTTTTTTTATTTTCAACGAAGCCTGTCATGCCACTGGAAGAGGAGAAATACTAGAGCCCACTTCAATTGACTTAAGTGAGTATACCATTGCACTCATTCACCCTGGTATTCATATTGCTACGCCTTGGGCATTTCAACAATTAAGCCCTTGTGTAAAAGAAAAATCTATTGCTACCATTATCAAGCAACCCATTGAAACTTGGAAGGCTGAATTAATCAATGATTTCGAAGTCCCTGTTTTCAAAGCTCATCCTGCATTAGAAGATTTAAAAAATAATTTATACGAGCAAGGGGCTATTTACGCAAGTATGAGTGGTTCTGGCAGTTCACTATTTGGCATCTTCCCAAGGGAACCAAGATAGAATCCCCTATTCATTAGATTTTATTTATTGATTTAGTTTTTGATTTCAGTTGTCAATTCATTTAAAAAATAATTGCTAACGTTCGTTATTTTATATATTTCAACTAATTGGTTTAATTCTTTAAACAATATTAAATGGTTGATAAATTTATTGGGATTCTGCTATAAAAAATACTTGTTTTTTCGTAATTTCAAACGAACCGCTAATCGAATAGGGTTTCCCTAAAAACAACTGGTTGTAAATGACAAAAAAAGAACAATTAGGATTATACGATCCTGCTTATGAACACGACGCATGTGGTATTGGATTTGTTGCTAATATCAAAGGTGTAAAATCACATCAGCATGTAATTGATGGATTAACTATTTTAGAAAATATGGAACACCGTGGAGCCTGCGGTTGTGAAATTAATACAGGGGATGGTGCAGGTATCATGATTCAAATTCCGCATGAATTTTTCTTTGATGAATTATTACAACAAGGCATTCACCTGCCCGACTTAAATGTTTATGGTGTTGGATTTATATTTTTCCCTTCAGATAAATCAATTGTTACTGAGTGTAAAGAAATTTTTGCAAGGGCTGCTGAAAAATTAGATATTGAAATTATTGGTTATAGAAAAGTACCCGTTAACAGAGCTACCATTGGCCCTTCTGCTTTATCGGTAGAGCCTGCAATGGAACAAGTGTTTTTAAAAAAGCCAGATCATATCAGTGACCCAGAAGATTTTGAAAGAAAACTTTTTGTTTTAAAAAATTACGCTTCTCATACCATAAATAATTCTATCAAAAAGGAAGCCATTGGTTTTTATATGGCCTCTTTATCTCAAAGAGTAATAGTATACAAAGGACAATTAACAAGTCATCAAGTAAGAGAATATTTCCCCGATTTAAGCGATAAAAGAGTGGTGTCTGCTTTTGGATTAGTGCATTCTCGTTTTGCCACTAATACTTTCCCTTCCTGGAAATTAGCACAGCCCTTCAGATACATTGCCCATAATGGAGAAATTAACACCTTACAAGGAAATTTAAATTGGTTAAGATCCAATGAGTCTAGTTTTTTCTCTCCCTATTTTTCTAAGGAAGAATTAGAAATGATTTTACCCGTCGTCAACAATGGCCAATCAGACTCTGCTTGTTTAGACAATGTTATTGAGCTACTCACTTTATCGGGTCGCTCTTTACCCCATGTAATGATGATGCTTATTCCAGAAGCTTGGGATGGCAATGAGTTAATGGACCCTGTGAAAAAAGCTTTCTATGAATTTCATGCTGCCTTTATGGAACCTTGGGACGGCCCCGCTTCTATTTCATTCACTGATGGAAAAATGATTGGTGCCACTTTAGATAGAAATGGTTTAAGGCCTTCCCGTTACTGCGTCACCAATGACGACCGTGTTATCATGGCCTCTGAAACAGGTGTATTACCTATCGACCCTTCTACTATTATTGAAAAAGGTCGTTTACAACCAGGAAAAATGTTTGTGGTAGATATGGAAGCGGGTAAAATTATTAGCGATACCGATTTAAAACAAAGTATTTGCGCGCAACAACCTTACGCAGATTGGTTGAATAAATATAAAATTCGTTTGGAAGAATTACCTGAACCAAGAATTCAATTCACTCATTTAGAGCACGATCAAATTTTTAAATACCAAAAAGCATTTGGTTATACAAAGGAAGATTTAGAGAATATCATTACACCCATGGCTACCGATGGTAAAGAACCTATAGGTTCGATGGGTACCGATACCCCTTTAGCAGTATTGAGCGACCAACCTCAACATATTACTAGTTACTTCAAGCAATTATTTGCTCAAGTAACCAACCCGCCCATTGATCCTATTCGTGAAAGAATGGTGATGTCACTTGCTACTTTTGTGGGAAGCCAAGGAAATCTATTGACAGAAGACCCGATGGCAAGTCACTGCGTTGCTTTAAAACATCCTATTTTAAATAACCACGAATTAGAGAAAATTAGAAGCATTGATACTGGTGTGTTTCAAGCGAAAACATTGCAATGTTATTTCAGAGCAGATGGCAAAGAAGGTTCTTTGAAAAAAGCATTAGATCGCTTATGTCGCTATGCAGTAGACGCTGTAGAAGACGGATTTGAAGTTATTATTTTAACCGACCGCTCCATCGATTCTGAACATGCTGCTATTCCAACACTTCTTGCCTGTGCGAGTGTGCATCATCATTTAATTAGAAAAGGTTTAAGAGGCAAAGTAGGTATTATAGTGGAGGCCGGCGATGTTTGGGAAGTTCACCATTATGCTTGTTTGATTGGCTTTGGTGCCACGGCTATTAACCCCTACATGGCGCTCTCTACTATTCGTGATATGAAATTGCACGATAAAATTAAATCTGAATACGACGCAGAAAAATTAAAGAAAAATTATATTAAAGCGGTGAATGAAGGATTGTATAAAGTATTCTCTAAGATGGGTATCTCTACTTTACAATCTTATCAGGGTGCACAAATTTTTGAAATTATTGGTATTAATAAAGAAGTAGTGAACCGTCATTTTACAGGCGCCACTTCTCGTATAGATGGAATGGGCTTAGATGAAATTGCTAAAGAAATTTTAGCCAAACATGAACTAGCCTTTGCTAAAAAATCATCTCCTATTGACCGTTTAACGGAAGGTGGGGTTTATCAGTGGAAGCGTCGTGGTGAATTTCATTTATTCAATCCACAAACCATTCATTTATTACAGCACTCTACTAAAATGAATGATTATCCTAGCTTTAAAAAATATTCAAAACTAGTGAATGATCAAACAGAGAAAGCTTGTACCCTAAGAGGCTTATTTGATTTCAAACCCACACAACCCTCTATTTCTATTGACGAAGTAGAACCCGCATCTGCTATCTACCGACGCTTTGCAACAGGGGCTATGTCTTTTGGATCTATTTCATGGGAAGCACATACTACCCTTGCTATTGCCATGAACCGATTGGGTGGAAAATCAAATACTGGAGAAGGTGGTGAAGATGAAATTCGTTATCAAAAATTACCGAATGGCGATTCTATGCGAAGCGCCATTAAACAAGTAGCCAGTGCAAGATTTGGTGTAACAAGTTATTATTTATCTGAAGCAGATGAATTACAAATAAAAATGGCACAGGGTGCAAAACCTGGTGAAGGTGGTCAATTGCCTGGATATAAAGTAGATGATTGGATTGGTAAAACAAGATATGCCACTCCTGGTGTGGGATTAATTTCTCCTCCACCCCATCATGATATTTATTCTATCGAAGATTTATCTCAACTCATATTTGATTTAAAAAACGCCAACCGCACTGCAAGAATTAATGTAAAATTAGTTTCTAAAGCAGGTGTAGGCACCATTGCCGCAGGGGTAACGAAAGCAAAAGCCGACGTAGTTTTAATTGCCGGTTTTGATGGAGGCACAGGCGCTTCTCCATTAAGTTCTATTAAGCATGCAGGATTGCCTTGGGAATTAGGATTAGCCGAAACACATCAAACCTTGGTAAAAAATAAATTAAGAAGTCGTGTGGTGGTGCAAGCCGATGGACAAATGAAAACAGGTCGCGATATTGCCATTGCAACTTTATTAGGTGCAGAAGAATGGGGCGTGGCCACTGCTGCATTAATAGTGGAAGGATGTATTATGATGCGTAAATGTCATATGAATACATGCCCAGTGGGTGTGGCAACACAAGACCCAGAACTACGTAAACGTTTTAAAGGCGACCCCGATCATGTAGTGCGCTTCTTTGAATTTATTACGCAAGAGCTTCGTGAAATTATGGCTGAATTAGGCTACCGTACTATTAATGAAATGGTAGGTCAAGTAGACGCCTTAACCATGCGTGAAAACATAAATCATTGGAAGTATAAGAATTTAGATTTATCTGATGTATTATATAAAGAACCAGCTGAAGCCGGTGTGGGTTTATACCAAACTGAAGCACAGGATCATTTGATGTCTGAAGTGTTGGATTGGCAATTATTAGCAGTAGCGAAGCCTGCTATTGAAAAGAAAGAAAAAGTAAAGGCAAGCTTCCCTATTAAAAATACCGATCGTACGACAGGCACCATTGTATCTAATGAAATAACGAAAATTTACAAAGCAGAAGGCTTACCAGAAGATACCATTCACTTTAATTTTAAAGGAACCGCAGGACAAAGCTTTGGCGCCTTTAATACCAAGGGCGTAACCTTAGAATTAGAAGGGGATGCGAATGACTATTTTGGAAAAGGATTAAGTGGTGCACAGTTAATTGTATACCCCGATAAAAAAGCAATTTTTATACCTGAAGAAAATATTATTATTGGTAATGTTGCCCTATATGGTGCAACCAGCGGAGTAGCTTTTATAAGAGGTAAGGCTGGTGAAAGGTTTGCTGTGCGTAATTCCGGTGCTACAGTGGTGGTGGAAGGTATTGGTGATCATGGTTGTGAGTATATGACAGGAGGTGTAGCCATAGTATTAGGTAAGACAGGTAGAAACTTTGCAGCGGGCATGAGCGGTGGTATTGCTTTTGTATATGATGTCGAAAATAATTTTGAAGTTTTGTGCAATAAGGAAATGGTAGAATTAGAAGCGCCTGATAAAGAAGATGAAGCTTTACTTAAAAAACTAATTCAAGCGCATTTTGATAAAACGGGTAGTGCCGTGGCTAAATTTATTTTAGCTGACTTTGATAATCAATTAAAACAGTTTGTAAAAGTGTTCCCTTCTGATTACAAAGTGGCATTAGCAAAACAAAAATCAAAATTAGTAGCCACTAAGTAATAGTTAAGATGAATTGATAAGAATAAATAAGAAGATTAGATAAGAAAAATAGAGAAGAAAAATAGAGTTATATTAAAGTATAAAGGACAAGTATAAAGTATATGGGCAAACCAACAGGATTTAAAGAATTTACGAGAGAACTTCCTTCTAAAGTTTCAGTAGCGGAGCGCAAGAAAAACTACAACGAGTTTATTAACTTACTACCTGAGCAGAAGTTAAATGAACAGTCGGCGCGTTGTATGAATTGCGGTGTACCCTTCTGTCACAATGGATGCCCTTTGGGTAATATTATTCCAGAGTTCAATGATGCAGTCTACCATAAAGAATGGAAAGATGCTTATGAGATTTTAATATCTACCAATAATTTTCCCGAGTTCACTGGAAGAATTTGCCCGGCACCTTGCGAGAGCGCCTGCGTATTAGGTATTAATCAACCCGCAGTGACTATTGAAGAAATTGAAAAACATATTATTGAAATAGCTTTTGAAAAAGGTTTTGTAACACCTCGTAAACCTAAGGTTCGCTCTGGCAAAAAAGTAGCAGTAATTGGTTCTGGCCCTGCCGGACTAGCCACTGCTGCACAATTAAATTATGCAGGCCATGAAGTAACAGTGTATGAGCGTGATCCAAAACCAGGGGGTTTATTACGCTTTGGTATACCCGATTTTAAATTAGAAAAAACAGTTGTTGAAAGACGTATTAGTTTATTAGAAGAAGAAGGTGTTCGTTTTATTTGCAATGCCAATGTGGGTGTGAATATAAGAGTGAATGATATTATGCGTGATTACCATGCCGTGGTATTAGCAGGAGGCTCAACTATTCCAAGAGATTTAACCATTCCAGGAAGAAACTTGAAAGGTGTGCACTATGCCATGGAATTTTTAAAGCAACAAAACCAAAGAGTAAGCGCAATTCCATTAGAGGAAGAAGATTTACTAGCCACTAAAAAAAATGTAGTGGTGATTGGCGGAGGTGATACAGGAAGTGATTGTGTTGGAACTTCTAACAGACATAAAGCAAAATCGGTTACTCAATTTGAATTATTACCTAAGCCTCCAGAAACAAGAGCCGATTATATGCCATGGCCTACCTACCCTATGTTATTAAAAACAACCACTTCACATGAAGAGGGGGCAGAGAGAATTTGGGGCATAGCCACTAAAGCTTTCATTGGCGATGATAAAGGAAATTTAAAAGCATTACAAATTGTAGATTTAGAGTGGAGCGCTAGTGCAGATGGAAGTCCTTCAAAATTTATACAAAAAATAGGAACTGAAAGAGAAATTCCTTGTGAACTTGCCTTACTTGCCATGGGGTTTTTACATCCCGACCCAACAGGCATCATTGATCAACTAGGCGTTCAATTAGACGAAAGAGGAAATGTAAAAGCAACAGAAAAACAATATCAAACCAATATAGCCAAGGTATTTACCGCAGGTGATATGCGTCGAGGACAATCATTAGTCGTTTGGGCTATCAGTGAAGGCCGTGAATGTGCCCGTAAAGTAGATATCTTCTTAACTGGCTCCTCTTTATTAGAATCCAAGGATAGTAGTCTGTTTTTTCAGTAAGCATAATTGAAGATATTACTGAAGATATTCAGTTTTTTTCCACATCTCCCTTTTTAATCAAGCTAAGATAATTATCTAAAAGTGAATGCCAGTATGGTTTTTCATTCAATTCACACATTTTTAACATTATATTGTAATTTTTTATATATATTTATCGTGATTAAATAATTATAAATTTTAAGTAATTTTATCGTATAAATAACATATATATTATTTTATAATACTAAACCTCTAATGCATGAAAAATAAATTTGTACAAAAATTTGCTCCTTTTATTGTTTTACTAATAGTAGCAATACTTGCTTTGTTTGTACCACAACTACCTAGTTTTCAGGGAGATGCTTCAACTTATAGCGGAGCCGATATTGCATGGATTTTAGTAGCAACAGCACTTGTATTTATCATGACCCCTGGTCTTGCCTTTTTCTATGGTGGAATGGTGCACCGTAAGAATATTATCTCAACCATGATTAAAAGCATGGTATCTGCAGGGGTAGTTTCAGTTATTTGGATAAGCTTTGGGTACAGCTTAAGTTTTGGTGAAAGCATGAATGGTATTATAGGAAACCCAATGACGCATTTATTCTTTAAAGGTGTGGTCAATGGCGCCCCTAGTTTACAAGGCGGCACAGCTATGACCATTCCTTTATTATTATTTGCATTATTTCAATTAATGTTTGCCATTATCACACCAGGTCTAGTAGTAGGTGCGGTGGCAGAGCGTATCAAATTCACTGCTTATATTTTATTTATTGTGCTGTTTATTATATTAGTATATGCACCTTTAGCACATTGGTCTTGGCATCCACAAGGGTTTTTATTTAAAATGGGTGCCTTAGATTTCGCGGGTGGAACAGTGGTACATATTAGTGCGGGTTGTGCTGCCCTAGCAGGTGCCATTGTATTAAAATCTCGTCGCTCTAAATTAGAACAACATGAAATTCCTCCAGCTAATATTCCTTATGTATTAATTGGAACGGGCTTACTTTGGTTTGGTTGGTTTGGATTTAATGCAGGCTCTGCATTAGGCGCCAATAGCTTAGCCATTAATGCATTCGCTACTACAAATACTGCAGCTGCTGCTGCGGGTTTAGCTTGGATGTTTTTTGATGTAATGAAAGGAAGAAAACCTTCTGTACTAGGATTTTGCATTGGTGCAGTTGTAGGTTTAGTAGCCATTACGCCAGCAGCTGGTTTTGTAGGTATTCCTCAAAGTATATTTATTGGTTTGGTGGCCGCTATCATTTCTAATGCCGCTAGCCATGCATTTAAATTATCAAGAGTAGATGATACTTTAGATGTATTCCCTTGTCATGGCATTGGTGGAATGGTAGGTATGTTAATGACTGGTATTTTTGCATCAAAAGGCGTAAATGCAGCGGGCAATGACGGTTTATTTTATGGCAACCCAGCATTTTTTTTAATACAATTAAAAGCAATGCTCATTGTGGTTGCGTATAGCTTTACAGTATCGTTTTTAATATTCAAATTTATAAGCGTTATCATGCCACTTCGTGTGACTGAAGAAGATGAAGAATTAGGCTTAGATGCAACGCAACATGATGAAAAATATGGTAGAAACCCCCTAAAAGCCTAGTTTATAAAGGTTTTCGGGGCTTTTTTATTATATTAGCAGACAGATGAAAATCCTTAAAAGAGCCCTTCAGCTACTATACTGTCTCTATGCTATTGTATTGTTTTCAATACTCACTATCCTATCGGTGACAGCCATGTTTTTAATGCTACCCTTCGGTAAAGAAAAGATAAGCGAGCATGTTTATTTTATCTGCCGGTATTGGGGTAAGATTTTATACCTATTTATGGGCGTTCGACACTCAGAAATTTTTGAAGCGCCCCATGACTTTAATCGAGCGCATATTTTTGTAGGTAACCATAATTCCTATATGGACATTCCCTCCATTGTTCAACTTAAACATCAACCCATTCGCCCCTTAGCTAAATTTGAATCTTCCAAAATTCCTTTGTTTGGTTTAATTTATCGAAATGCGGTAGTCATGGTAGACAGAAGCGACCCAGAAAAAAGAGCCCAAAGTTTACGCAATTTAAAAGCAGCCTTAGAAAAGCATATTTCCATTTTTATATTCCCCGAAGGTACTTTTAGTATGACCGAAGAATATCCCTTAAAATCTTTTTTCAATGGTGCTTTTAAATTAGCTATTGAAATGAATATTCCTATTCAACCAGTGCTATTGGTGGATTCCGTTGATCGAATGCATTTTAGCAGCGCCCTTACACTTACCCCGGGCAAGCATAGAGTGGTGTATTTAGAAACGGTGGAAGTAAGTGACTATACCCTTGATAAAGTGGATACCCTAAAAGACCTTGTTTTTAAAAAAATGGAAGAAGGAATGAGAAGATATAGAAAGTATCCAAATTCATAATGTATTTTTGCAACCCTATATCATGTACGCAGAAATAATCATACCCTTAGCGCTTCCCAAAAATTATACTTGGATGATTCCCGCTTCCATGCAGGAGGAAGTAGCTATTGGCATGCGCGTAGAAGTAATGTTAGGCGCCAATAAAAGATACGCAGGCATTGTAAAAAAAATGAGCAGCAAAGCACCGGATGCCTTTACGCCTAAACCCATTCTTTCTGTTTTAGACGATGCACCTATTGTGTATGAACATCAATTGGCTTTGTGGGAGTGGATGGCGGAATATTATATGTGCACCGAAGGTGAAGTGATGCAAGCGGCCATTCCTAGTCACTTAAAAATATCTAGCGAAAGTGTATTTATTTTAAATGAACAACAAGAACAAGACACTAAGAACTTAAGCGACGCTGAATATATTATTTCAGAAGCCTTGGAAATTAAAAAAACTTTAAGCTTATTAGAAATTCAAAAACTATTAGATAAAAAATCGGTCTACCCTGTTATTAATAAACTCATTCAAAAAGGAATTTGTTTTGTGCAGGAAAATATGAAAGATAAATATAGTAGTAAAGTAGAAATATTTTTAAGCTTGCATGCAGACTATAAAAACGAGGCCGCCTTAGAAAAACTATTGAATGAATGGACAAGGGCTCCTAAACAATTAGATTTATTACTAGCATTTTTACATTTTGAAAAAACAGAAGGCAGTGTTCAACAAAAATCTATTTTAGAGAAAGCCAACGCTACCCACGCTCAATTAAAAGCCCTGATTGATAAAGGTATTTTAGTGGCTGAGAAAAGAAAAATAGACAGGTTAGCCACTGATCCAAATACGGGTAATACCGCACTGCATAGCTTATCCGAAAAACAGAAAGAAGCCTTGGCCTCCGTGCAAGCGCAACTTCTTACACATCCCGTAGGACTATTGCATGGTATTACGGGCAGTGGAAAAACACAAATATATGTAGCACTTATTAATGAAGTGATCAAGGAAAATAAGCAAGCCTTGTATATGCTACCAGAAATTGCACTTACTGCACAAATGATAAGAAGGCTGAAACAATATTTTGGTGGGTCTATTGCTATATATCATTCCAAGTTCAACCCTAATGAAAGAGTAGAGATTTGGAATAAAGTAAAATCTGGTGAAATTAAAATTGTATTAGGTGCCCGCTCAGCACTTTTCTTGCCTTATAAAAATTTATCACTTATTATCATTGACGAAGAACACGACCCCTCTTATAAACAACAAGAACCCGCTCCTAGGTACCAGGCAAGAGATACCGCTATATACTATGCCAACCAATTAAAAGCAAAAGTGGTATTAGGTTCTGCTACCCCTTCGGTGGAAACCTATTATAATGCTATATCTAAGAAATTTGGGTATACTTATTTAAATGAAAGGTTTAGCACAGGTGCACTTCCTAAAATTGAATTAATTGACACTAAGAAACAACCTGCTGGAACTGCCATTCTTACCCCTCAGCTTTTGGCTTCTATTTCAAAAACTATTGCGAATAAAAAGCAGGTTATTTTATTTCAAAATAGAAGAGGCTACGCCCCTTATTTAATTTGCGAAACCTGCGGATGGATACCGCATTGCGAACATTGTGATGTAACCCTTACCTATCATAAAGCTAAAAACTTACTTTCTTGTCATTATTGCGGCGCCTCTTACCCCATCGTCAATACTTGTAAAGCTTGTGGCAAACAAAATTTTAAACAAAAAAGTTTTGGCACAGAACAAATTGAAGAAAAATTAAATCAATCTTTACCAGGGGTGACTGTTGCAAGAATGGATTTAGATAATGTGAAAGGCAAAAACGAGCACGACCAACTCATTCAAAAATTTGAACAAAGACAAATTGATATTTTAGTGGGCACCCAAATGGTAGTAAAAGGGCTTGATTTTGAAAACGTAGACTTAGTGGGCATAGTGGACGCAGACAGCTTACTTAACTTTAATCATTATAGAGTGAATGAGCGTGCATTTCAAATGATGGAACAAGTAAGTGGTAGAGCAGGCAGAAAAAATGATAATGGAACAGTGATTATACAAGTGAGTCAATTGCAGCACCCTATTGTACAATTAGTGCAACAGCACGATTATTTTGGATTTTATAATTTTGAAATTCAAAATAGAAAGCAATTTTCCTATCCTCCCTTTAGCAGGCTTATGAGCTTGCTATTTAAACATAAAGAAAATAATATTGCAGAAGAGGCTGCTAACCATTTTTTACATTCACTTACCCGAGAGATTCAAAAAACAGTATTAGGCCCAGCACAACCCATTGTAAACAGGGTGCGCAATAAATATATTTGGGAACTTGCTATTAAAATTTCAAAACAACCACAGCAATTACAGTTAGCTAAAAAACAATTATTACATTATATACGATTACTACAAGTACACCCTAGATATAAATCGGTTAGCATTATTATTGATATCGACCCTAATTAGTATTAAACCAAGATCAATCCCCAGCATCAATTAAATAATTATGGAAATAAGCGAAAATATATCTCTTCAAGCTTTACATAGTTTTGGCTGTAATGAAAAAGCAAGTTATTTTGCTAAAATTGATTCCAACGATGCAATTGAAAAAAGTATTCAATGGGCTAAAGAAAAAAATACCCCTTATTTAATACTAGGGTCAGGCTCTAATATACTTTTTACCAGCACTTTTAAAGGCTTAGTATTAAAGATGGAAATAATGGGCATTAAAAAATTAAAAGAAACGGCCTCTGAAGTTTTTTTAGAAGTAGGTGCGGGTGAAAACTGGCATCATTTTGTAATTTACTGCGTTCAAAAAGGTTGGGGTGGTATTGAAAATTTAAGTTTAATTCCAGGTACCGTGGGTGCCGCCCCTATTCAAAATATTGGAGCCTATGGAGTGGAAGCCAAAGATTGTATAGAATTAGTTACAGCCTATGATACCCATACTAGCCAATTCATTACACTTAACAATGCCGATTGTAAGTTTGGATACAGGACTAGCTTATTTAAAATGGAAAAAACTAGATATATAATAAGCTCCGTTCAATTTATTTTACAAAAACAACCCATTTTTAGAACCGAATACGGCGCCATTAAAGAAGTACTACATAAAAAAAATAATAAACAGCCTAGTGTAGAAGCTATTTCTAATGCAGTGATTCAAATAAGAACAGAGAAACTACCCGATCCTAAAAAAATAGGTAATGCGGGAAGCTTTTTTAAAAATCCTACCATCACCAAGGACTTTTATGAAGTACTGATTGCAAAATATCCTAAACTTATTGCTTACCCTATCACTGATGACATGTATAAAATAGCGGCGGGCTGGCTAATTGAAGCTTGCGGTTGGAAGGGTGTACAAAAAGGTAATGTAGGTTGTTATGAAAAGCAGTCATTAGTCATTGTACATTACAATAATGGGCCAGGCATTGAAATATATAATTTCTCTGAGGAAATTATTCAGTCTGTACTTGCAAAATTTGAAATTTTACTTGAAAGAGAAGTTATTATTTATTAAGCTTCTTTATTAAATTCTTTATTAAGTTAATTTATTAAGTTATTTAATTAAATTATATCAATTAATAAATAACTTCTACATCTACTCTTCTATTTTGTGCTCTTCCTTTTAAAGTTTTATTATCTGCCAATGGTTTTGTATCTGCATAGCCTTTTTGGCTAATTCTCTTCCTATCAATTCCTTTTTTCACTAAATAAGTAGCCACCACGGAGGCTCTTTTTAAGGATAATTTTTCATTAATTTTAGTAGTGCCCGTATTATCGGTATGCCCATTAATAATTAATGAAATAGTTGCATTATTTTGTAATAAAACCACTAAAGCATCAAGCCCAGCATACCCTTTTTTACTGACTACTACTTTACCAGATTCAAATTTTAAATAGGAAGCTAGCTCATTGATCATAGGTTGTAAATCGGCACAACCATGATTACCTATAATTCCTGCAATGGTTGGACATTTATCTTCTTCATCATTGATGCCATCTTTATCTGTATCTGGAATAGGGCAGCCTTCGTATCTTGCCAGCCCCTTGGTATTTGGACATTTATCATTTTCATCATTAATACCATCTTTATCTGCATCAGGAATAGGGCATCCTTTATATTTAATAGTCCCTTCTACATTTGGACATTTATCATTTTCATCATCGATTCCATCATTATCAGCATCTGGAATAGGACATCCATGATATTTTGCTAAACCAGCCTTATTAGGACAATCATCTTCACTGCCCACTACTCCATCACCATCATCATCAGAAACAACAGGCGCTGGTGGAAGCAATACTGGCTTTTTCTCTCTCAGTTTTAAAGGCAAAGTATAACTTATAGAATGATTATAATGCATTTTGGTAAGCGCCGAAGCTTCTGCCCTATAAGTACTAAGAATGTTTATAAAGGAACCTTGTTTGGCTTTAATTTGAAGCCCCAAACCCAGAGGTGCATAGGCAGTATAATAGTTATTTTTAATAGAAGCCAACCCCAAACCTGCACTAATAAAAGGAACTAATTTATGCTCATCTGTCAATAACTTGTAATTTAAACTAGCATCTAATGCTGTATACATTTCATTGGTTTTAGGAATGCCAATTTTTGAAGAAGTATAAAAAGGATATTTCAAACTAGTAAAGTCTAAGTTCATCATTAAATCAAGATGCTGTGTAATGCCTTTAAAATATTGTAACCCTCCTTGTAGTACTGTTTCACTGGCGTTATCGGTAATAGGCGTTTTTTTAAAGTTAAATAAACCTATTTTAAAAGCAATAGAAGAAGGTTTAATACTTGCTGTATCTTGACCCATAACTGTTAGCGCAAAGGTTGAGGCTAAGATAATTACCATTATTTTTTTCATACTATTGTACATTTTTCTAAAATTATTTATTTTAAGAAGAAGGATTTTTGTACCAAGAAGGTATATTTTACTAAGGCGGTTTATTTTACTAGGACGGTTTATTTTACTAAGACGAATTTTTTATTAAGTGTAAAATAAAGATTATCCTTGAATAGTCTACTGCTTTTTAGGGTTGATTTTAGAATACCCCACAGCATCAAGTGCTACTTTGACAATTCCTTTAGCACTTAGATGTAATTTTTTAGCAGCCGTGGAGCTTAGGTCTACTACCCTGCCCAATTTTAACATACTAGGATGCATACGATCATTAATTCTCACTAGTACAGATTGCCCATTTCTCATATTGGTTACACGCACTAAAGTATTTAACTTATACAAATTACAAGCCGCTGTGTATTTACTATTTTTAAAAATTTCACCAGTAGCCGTTAAGGTACCATCTAAATTGGCACTATAAAAACTAGCAATACCCGTAATGTGGTTTAATTCTATCTTAATACGATGGGTATCTATTTTTTTATGGTACTTTCTTACAGCAGCACTGTCCAAATAGTTAATGGTAGTTAAACTAGTAGGATAAATTTTTTGGGTTTTATTTTGAGCAAGAAGTTGAATGAAGCTTAGTAGAGGGAATACTAAAATAAAAAAGAAGTTTAATTTAATATTCATAGAGTATTCTTTATATAAACTTTAAAAAACTAAGCTTTATATGTAATTTAATTAAGTAATTAGCTTTATAAATAATTAGTTAATTGTAATTACTTCTACTACACTGTCTAAGTTTAAGGGCCCATAAATATGGGGGAATAATTCATCTAAATCCAGTGCTAATTCAAATAATACGGGCCTTTGCACTTTTACTTTTTCTATTTTAAGTTTAACCAAGCCTGTTTGACCTTTATAAAAACGATCTAGTACGCCCTGGATTTGTTTTTCAACAGAACAGTGAATAAAGCCATCCTGCTCATAGGTAATAGGCGTGTACTCGTTCTTTAATTTAGCAGATTCCCAATCTTTTAAAGTAGTTATGTGGTATATATATTCGCTTTCCATAAATAATTATTATTTAATGATTCTTGGAATTTTTTGATCTATTAACATTAAGTCTGCAAGCACAATGGCAGTGACTGCTTCTAAAACGACAGGTACTCTAAGGGCGATACATAAATCGTGTCTTCCTTTTACTGAAAAGGGCGCTGTTTCATTGGTTTCCCAATTTAGCGTTACTTGTTCTTTGGGGGTAGAAGAAGTTGGTTTCACAGCAATTCTAAATACTAGGTCATTGCCATTCGTATAACCCCCTACCACTCCACCTGCATGATTGGTTTTTGTTTTTCCTGAAGCGTCTATAATAGCATCATTATGATCCGCACCAAACATCTTAGCTGCAGCAAAGCCAGTTCCAAATTCAATACCACGAATAGCAGGAATGGCAAAAACTGCATGGCTAATTAAAGACTCTACTGAATTAAAAAAATGTTCTCCGAGTCCAATGGGCAACCCTTTCACCACACATTCAACAATACCGCCTACACTATCTTTTTGTTCAATAGCTTTTTGTATCCCTTTTTCTACATCTGATTCTCCACCAATACTTATAATAGTAGCTTCTACTTTAATTATTTCTTCTACCTGACCTGCATTTAATAATTTTTTAGCCACCACACCAGCACCCACTAAAGCGGCTGTTAACCTACCGCTAAAATGCCCACCTCCTCTATAATCTTCAAAGCCTCCAAATTTATGGTGCGCTGTAAAATCGGCATGCCCAGGTCTTGGCACAGCGCGTTGTTTTTCATAATCACCACTTCTGGTATTGTTATTTTCGAAAAGCATCATGATAGGCGCTCCTGTACTAATATTATTAAATAAACCTGCTTTAAAAATAGGTATATCATCTTCTTGACGTGGTGTTGTTCCTTTCTGCTTGCCCCCTTTACGGCGCTCCATATCTTCTTCAAAATCTGCTACTTGTAATGGCAAACCCGCTGGGCATCCATCAATAGTAATACCCACACAAGCACCATGCGACTCGCCAAAAATTTGTACTGTAAATAAGGTCCCGAATTTGTTCATATTTTTATTTCGTTAATACAAGGTAAGAAATTTATTGTATATCTACTTTTGCCCCCAATTCTTGCAAATGGGTAAAGAAATTGGTATAAGATTTATTGATCGATTCCGCTTCTGTAATTTCAATAGGACCATTAGCCACTAAAGCCGCCACCCCACATGCCATAGCAATTCTATGATCGTGTTGAGAGAAAACAGTAGCTGATTGAATGACAGCTCCCCCATGAATAAGCATCTCGTCTCCCAGTAAATCTATTTGAATGCCCATTTTTGCAAATTCTGTTTGCAAAGTAAGCCCTCTATCACTTTCTTTATGTGCAAGCCTGCTCACTCCCTTTATTTTGGTAATACCATTACAAACAATTGCTAATGCAACAAGTGGAGGAAATAAATCGGGGCAATCTGTGGCATCAAATTCAAAAGCTATTAAACTATTAGAATAGTTTGAATTATTATCAGAGTTATTATTAGAGTTATTAGTAGCGTTATTACTTATAATATTCTCTGCAGGGCCTATTAAAATTCCATCTTCTTCTAGCTTCATATTTGCCTTTGCAGTTTGAAGCGCTTCCATTATTTTTTTATCAGCCTGTGTAGAATTTAATTGCAACCCTTTTACTTTTATGGGACCTGCAATAGCACCTGCTACTAATAAAAAAGCAGCGCCACTCCAGTCTCCTTCCACCGTGTATTCTATCAAAGGTTTTAATGGTGCATGCGCTAAAAAACGAAAGCTTTCATAATTCGTATGTTCTACCTTCCAACCAAATGCATTTAGAACCGATAAAGTTAAATCGATATAGGGTTTACTTTTTAAGTCTATGACTTTAATTTCAACGTTGTGCTTTTCGCTAGCTGCATAAGCCATTAACATACCCGTTAAGAATTGAGAACTTAATGAACCGTCAATAGTAATATTCGCTGGCACTAAGGGACCTTGAATTTGTATGGGTAAAAAACCTTTCTGTGACTGTACTTTTACACCCACTAATGGTAATATTTCATCAAAAAAATGCATGGGTCTTTTCACCAGGCTTCCTCTGCCTTCTATGTTTATTAATTGATCGCTTAATGCTGCAATAGGTGTAAACATTCTAATACCTAAGCCACTTTCCCCACAGTTCATTGAAGGACCCATAGGTTTTATGCCATTAGAGTTCACTACTATACTACCTGCATTTCCATTTCCATTTTCATTTTCATTCGATGCATTCTCTATCTCAACAACAGCTCCTAATTTCTGAATCACTTCCAAGGCGGATATATCATCATTTGAATGTCCCGGATTATGAATAATAGTTTTTCCAATATGTAGTAAAGCTGCAGCACATGCCCTTTGCATAGAGCTTTTACTCGCTGGTGCTATTTGCGAACCACTTAGTTTACTTGGATGAACTATCGCGCGCATTTTAAGAATATAATTTTATTAATTTTTCTAATGATTTCATTGGTACAGTTTGATACACTGCCTTTCCTATTTTTTTCAGTAGTACATATTGCATCGATGCCCCTGTCTTTTTCTTATCCTTCTGCATAATTTGCATGGCTTGGTCTATATCAAAACGCATACCAGTGGGTAGTCCATATTTTTTCAAAGTATCTACTAATAAACCTGTATCATTAAAACCTTCTATTACTTGAGAAATTTTAGCAGCATAGACCATTCCAATACTAATGGCATGGCCATGTAAAAGTGCATGTTGATTTTCGATAGCATGCCCAAGGGTATGTCCAAAATTCAGCAATTTGCGATCGCCTTTTTCAAACTCATCCTGTTGTACCACTTTCACTTTTATCTGCACATTTTTTTCTATTAAAAGCTGTAAGGCTTTTTTATTTTTCTGATAAAAAGATAAGTCATGACTTGCTAATGCCTTCATCATGGCTGCATCTTTAATAGCAGCATGTTTAATAATTTCAGCAAACCCATTTTCCCACTGATGTTTAGGTAAGGTTTTTAAAAAATCAATATCGTATACTAAAAAAGAAGGTTGTCTTATTAAGCCCACCATATTTTTATACAAGCCTACATCTATTCCGTTTTTTCCGCCAATAGAAGCATCGACCATGGCAAGTAAAGTAGTAGGCACAAAACCTACGGCTACTCCACGCATGTAAATGCCTGCCACATAACCTACCATATCAGTTACCACACCGCCTCCCACTCCAATTAATACCGCCTCTCTTGTGGCGCCTAAATTAAGCAAGGCTTCAATGATAAAATCTACAGTCGCTTGTTGCTTATGTTCTTCGCCAGCAGGAATGACAATGGTCTTCTTTCCTTTAAACTTTTTTTCATGTAAAGCATATACATTTTCATCTGTAATATATAAAGCATTCGACTTGTCTACCATACTATTAATGGCAGCAAACTTACCTTCTAAGAAAAAGGATACTGTCTGAGACGAAAATTTTACTTTCCAGTTTTTCATTGAATGATGCTTTAGATTTTGGATACTTTACATTGATTAATGAGAATTAGTTTATAGTAGAAATACACATTTTATATTTTTATAGTGTACAAAATTATAAATGTGAACAAATACTATAAATACTAACTAGCTATTCATTATTTTATTTTGATGATTGATACTTTCCATATGTACGGCGTCCATATACTTAGTGATAAAGTCTTCACTTAAGCCTACTTTACTTCCTTTACCTACCGCACGTTCTAAAATTTCATTCCAACGATTGGTTTGTAAAATAGTGATATCATTGTTTTTCTTATACTCACCAATTTTTTCAGCTACTTTCATACGCGTTGATAATACTTGCAACAACTCGTCATCTAATTGGTTAATTTGTTGACGTAATTTTTCTAGCGCTGCATGGTATTCTGCAGAAGCCACGTCTTCTTTTCTCCAACGAATGGCTTCTAACATTGTTTTCAATACCTCAGGGGTAATTTGTTGTTTCGCGTCACTCCAAGCATTGTCTGGGTCGATATGTGATTCAATAATTAAACCATCAAAGTCTAAGTCAATGGCTTGTTGTGCTACTTCATGTAAAATATCGCGGCGTCCACAAATATGTGAAGGGTCATTGATCATAGGAATACCTGGATAACGACGTTTCATTTCAATGGCCAAATGCCACATAGGTGCATTACGGTATTCAGTATTTCCATAAGAACTAAATCCACGGTGAATGAGTCCTAATTCTTCAATACCCGCTTTGGCAATACGTTCCATGCCACCAATCCATAATTCTAAATCTGGATTAATGGGATTCTTAATTAATACAGGCACTTTCACTCCTTTTAAGGAGTCTGCAATTTCTTGCACACTAAAAGGGTTAACCGTAGTACGAGCACCTATCCATAATACATCCACACCAAAATGTAAAGCATCTTCTACTTGCTTAGCAGTCGCTACTTCTATAGCAATAGGCAAGCCCGTTTCTTTTTTAGCTTGTTGCATCCATGGCAAACCTTTTGTTCCAATACCTTCAAAACTTCCGGGTCTGGTTCTTGGCTTCCATATGCCTGCACGCATAATATCTACTTTACCAGTAGCAGCTAACCGAATCGCTGTTTGCATCACTTGTTCTTCGGTCTCTGCACTGCAGGGACCAGAAATGATCAAGGGCGATTTTTTTAATAAAATGCTTACTTTTTCTTGTTGTGCTGTTAAGTCTCCCATTTTTCCCAATTTTAATATTTGAATATTTATTTTACCTTTTTGAAACTGTTTTTTTTAATCTTACTTTTTGATCTCTCTTTTTTATCAATACTATTGATTTTTCTAATTAACCTTCTCTTTTAGAAAAGCCTTTTGGTCCGCCACTATCTGCATCATTCATTCTAATACGACGCCCTTTATAGTTTTTACCATCTACGGCATTAATCATTTGCATAGCAGCACCTGACTCAATTTCTACCCAGCTATTCATATCACGCATATCTATTTTTCCTAAAGCTTCTTTTCTTAAATCGCTCATGTCTAAAATAAATTGTAAAAAACTAGCCTTGTAAAAACCATCCTTGGTTCCTAAGTTCACAAATAAACGAGTATAACCGCTAGCGCCTCTTTCTGCACCGCGACTTCCACGATCATCTGCACTACGCTGCATTCCACGATCATTACTTCTTGTGCGACCACGATCGGCGCCGCCAAATTCTTGACGACCTCTATCACGGTTACGATCTTGTTGTTGCATCGGCTCACGACGACCTTTATCTGCAGTGCGGATATTTAAATCCTGTGCATTCTCATAATAACTTAAAAAACGGTTGAACTCTAAAGCAGCGACACGCTTTAAAATTTCTTCCTTGCTCATATCAGCAAATTTCTCTGCTAGCATTGGAACATAAGTTTCATAATCGCCATGGCTTACATCGGTAGACATTAACTTATCCATTACATGGAAAAATTGTTTTCTACAAACATCCTTACCACTAGGAATATCTAATTTATGGAAAGTACACTTGTTCATGTTTTCAATCTGACGCAAACGGTAAGACTCACGCGCATGTACAATAGATATACAAATACCTTCACTACCTGCACGACCAGTTCTTCCACTTCTATGGGTATAAACTTCTACATCATCAGGTAATTCAAAATTGATAACGTGGGTAATACCCTTTACGTCAATACCTCTTGCAGCAACATCGGTGGCAATTAATAATTGTAAACTCTTTTCACGGAATTGACCCATGACTCTATCACGTTGTTGTTGTGTTAAATCGCCATGGATGGCATCAATATCATAACCCTCACGCGTTAAACGCTGCGCTACTTCTTGTGCATCGGCCTTGGTTCTAGTAAAGATAATACCATAAATGCCTGGATTAAAATCGATGATTCTTTTTAAAGTCTCATAACGATGTTGTGCAGAAGTTAAATAGTACTGATGGTCAATACTTTTGTTCGTCGCATTAACCTTACCAATAGTTACTTCCACTGGCTCTTTCATGTAACGCTTACTTACTTTTCTAATTTCAGCAGGCATAGTGGCACTAAATAACCAAATACTTTCTCTATTCGGTGTATTTTTTAAGATAAATTCAATATCGTCTTGGAATCCCATGTTTAACATTTCATCGGCCTCATCTAAAACAACGTATTCAATCTTTTCTAAATTAATAGCCTTTCTTTCTATTAAATCAATTAACCTACCTGGAGTGGCTACTACTACTTGCACACCTCTTTTCAAGTCTTTAATTTGTAGTCCAATGGATGTCCCACCATATACGGCTAACACTTGCAAACCTGGAATATGCTTTTTAAACAAATTCATTTCGTTTACAATTTGCATACATAATTCTCTAGTTGGACAAACTATTAAGGCTTGGGGGAATTTATCTGCCGTTTTAATTAATTGTAATAAGGGCAAACCAAAGGCGGCTGTTTTTCCAGTACCTGTTTGCGCTAAACCAATAAAATCCTTGGTTCCACTTATTAAAACCGGAATAGAACGCTCTTGAATTTCAGTGGCATGCGTATACCCTAATTCTGTAACGGCCTTAACCAATTGATCATTAATACCAATTTCAGTAAATGTTTTTTTCGACTTTACGGCTTCTATCAAATCATTTTTAATTTCTACTTCTTCTTTCTTCTTCATTTTTACTATTTTTTGCTAAGTCACTTAAAGTGCTTCGCTTTTTTAATTATTTTAAAATTCTTTTTATTTTATTGGCATTTTGAATCAATTCCAAGAGATAGTCTGGGTTTTCTTTTTCCAAACTTGCCTTGAATTTTTTTAATTGACTAATATGCTCATTCAAAACATCTAATACATTTTCTTTGTTTTGCATAAAAATGGGCACCCACATTTCCGCATTGGACTTAGCCAAACGAACGGTGCTTTCAAAACCACTACTTGCTAACTCAAAAATAGCATCAGACTCTTTTTCCTTCTCTAACACCGTATTCGCCAATGCAAAAGAAGTGATATGTGAGATATGACTCACATAGGCTACATGAATGTCATGTTTAATGGCATCCATATAAAGCATGTGCATACCTAAAGCTTGATACATTTTTTCTACCAATTGTAAAGCGTCTGCATCCACCTGCTCTTTATTACAAATGATGGTGGCTTTTTCAGCAAAAGCATCATCTTGCGCGGCTGCTGGACCACTAAATTCTGTTCCCCACATTGGATGGGTAGGAACAAAACGACCTTTGTTAATATGCGCTTTGGCAATGTTTACAATACTTTCTTTGGTAGAACCTAAATCAAAAACAACTTGCTTGTTCACTAAGTTTAAAATAGTGGGCAATAAATTTTCAGCTACGTTAATAGGTGTTGCAATGGCAATCAAATCAGAAGCTGCTATCGCATCTTCTAAAGACATAATTTCATCCACAATGCCTAATTGCAATGCCAGTTTTTGGTGTCCCATGTTTTGATCCACTCCAATGACATTGGAGACTAAGCCTTTCTTTTTCAAAGACAAAGCCAGTGAACCTCCCATTAAACCAATTCCAATGACTGTTAAACGCATGCTTCAATTCTTTTAATGGCTTCACTAAATTTTTCTATGGAACCACATAAACTCATTCTGATATAGTCATTGCCTGCGGAACCAAAAATGCCTCCTGGGGTAATAAAAACATTTGCATCGTATAATACTTTATCACTTAATGCATATGCATCTTTGTAAGTTGCGGGAATTTTGGCCCATACAAACATGCCTACTTGTTGTTTAGTATAGACACATTTTAAAACATCTAATAACTCGAATACTTTTTCGCGTCGTGCTGTATATATTTTATTCACGGAGTCATACCAACTTTGATCAAGACTTAATGCTTTAGCAGCTGCTAATTGCACGGGTAAAAACATACCACTGTCCATGTTGGATTTAAACCTAAGTATTTCATTGATTCTGTCTTCGGCAGCAATTAACATGCCTACCCTCCATCCTGCCATATTCTGACTTTTACTTAGAGAGTTTAATTCTATCACTACCTCTTTGGCCCTATCAATAGACAATAAGCTTTCAGGCTTATCATTTAAAATGAAGGCATAAGGATTATCATGACAAATCAATATTTGATGCTTAATTCCAAAGGCGACTATTTTTTCAAATAGTTCTTTCGTAGGCCTTTGGCCTGTTGGCATATGTGGATAGTTCACCCACATTAACTTGACTTTTGATAAATCTGATTTTTCTAAATTTTCAAAGTCAGGCGCCCAACTGTTATCGGCAGTCAACTCATAGTATAACGGGGTCCCACCCGCTAATTTAACTGCACTTGTATATGTAGGATAACCAGGATTTGGAATTAATACCTGATCACCTTCATTTAAATAGGTCATGCATATATGCATGATCCCTTCTTTACTTCCTAATAAAGGAAGTATCTCAGTAGCAGGATTTAAATCCGCTACCTTGAAATATTTTTTATACCAACCTGCTACCGCTTCTCTTAATACTGGAACGCCTTTGTAGGATTGATAAGAATGTTGATTGTCTTTGCTTGCCTCAACTTGTAGCACTTTAACCACCTCTGGATGTGGAGGTAAATCGGGACTACCAATACCTAAATTAATAATGCCCTTACCGGCTTTATTGAGCTCATCAATTTCGCGCAGTTTGGTAGAAAAATAATATTCTCCAATACCCTCTAATCTATCTGATACAGTCCAATTCATGTTTATCCTTTTACAACTTTACCTTTTTGATACATGCCAAATATTCTAATACTATTGGTAAGCCCTTTCAATTCTTCTAATACTTTTTCAATTTGTTTTTTATTATCAAATTCTAAATCGGCGTAAAACCCATATTTAAAAGTACTGCCAGGAATGGGCATGCTTTGTAGCTTACTCAAATTCACATTTCCATTGGCAATTTTGGCTAGTACCTTGGAGAGTATGCCTTTAGAGTGATTGGTTTGAAAATAAATAGAGGCCTTATTAGCTTGGTCTACCAAAGTTTTAGTACTTGCGGGACTTACTATTAAAAAACGAGTAATATTATTTTTTAAAGTATGAATATCTGGTGTGATAATATTTAAATCAAACATTTGAGCGGCTAGCTTACTTGCAATAGCTGCTGTATGCTTGCTTTTATGTTGATGCACTATTTTGGCGCTTAAGGCAGTATCTTCTGATTCTACTAATTTCCAATTATACTTTTCTAAATAATCTAAACATTGTAAGATAGCCATCGGATGACTATGCACTTCTTTAATATCTTCTAATTTCACCCCCGGGTAAGTTAATAGGTTTTGGCTGATAGATAAATACACTTCACCGGTAACTTGCAACTTGCTTTTTTGTAATAAATTGTAATTAGGCAGTATGCTGCCTGCAATAGAGTTTTCAATAGCCATTACCGCTCCATCAGATAATGTGGCGTCGGCTCCCAATTGAACTACTTGTCTAAATGTGTCGCAAGTAATCACTTCCACATTTTTACCAAAAAAATGCCTAGCTGCCACTTGGTGGAAACTTCCTTCGTACCCTTGTATGGCTACTTTTTTATTCATTCTTTTTGACCCTACTATTTTTTAAACAAAAATCCCGGCTTTTTGGGCCGGGATTGTATATTTAGTTTTTTCGTTTACGCTTTTACAAATACTACCCGGCTACTTTGGTTAAAGTAGAAATAAAAGAAAAAGTAAAACCAATTGTTAATATTTGCTTTCATCGGGTCCAAAGATAGGCTTTTATAGCTTATTTGTCAAAAATCTTTCCCTTTTCAGACCTAAAAACTAACAGATATTCGTTTTTGAAAGTTATCGGTTCATGCAAAAAAAGCCCCTGGTCGTAACCAAGGGCTCAGAAATTTTGCTTTCCTATCTAAAAAGTTAAGCTATTAATAGTATAGCCTTCTAGTGGGTAGCGCAATAATTTATTTTGCTTTAGCAGTAGTATCCATTGTTGCAGCTTTAGTTGTGTCAACTGTTGCAGCTTTAGTTGTGTCAACTGTTGCAGCAGCAGTGTCAGTTTTAGCTTCAGTTGCAGCACCACCACAAGCAGCTAATGCAGCGATAGCGAAAATTGCGATTACTTTTTTCATTTGAGTTTGATTTTATTAATTAATTAATACTTTTAATACCCCCACTAAGAAAAGGTAACCCCCTAAACCTGAAAAAATTAAAAAAGAACCCATTTTGGGTTACTTTTGCTCAACTTAAGTATTAACCTCTTGAAAGCTGAACTGAACGAACAAGCCCTTTTAAAAGGACTAGCGAATAATGACTCCAAGGCGGTGGAAACCCTCTATAAAAATCATTTTAGTTCTATTCAGCACTTTGTTCTAAACAACAATGGCTCTTTTGATGACGCAAGGGATGTATTTCAGGAAGCAATGATTACTTTATATGAAAAGGTTCAATCCAATTCATTTGTACTTACCTGCCAAATCAAAACCTATCTTTTCTCCATTTGTAAACATTTATGGTTAAAACGCTTGCATCAATTAGGAAAGTATAGTGGCCCATTAAGTAGTCAGGAAGAAACCATATCTATAGACCAAGATATTAGAGAGTTTGATAAGAAAGAGGCTTCTTTTGAAATAATGCATCGGGCCTTAAATAGTTTAGGGGAACCCTGTAAAAGTTTATTAGAAGGTTATTATTTGAATAAAAAAGGAATGCAGGAATTAGCCGCTGATTTTGGATACACCAACGCCGACAATGCAAAAAACCAGAAATACAAATGTTTGATGCGTTTGAAAAAATTATTTTTTGCGCAATATAATATAGGAGAATAAAGATAGAGCAGAGAGGTAATAATTATTGAAGAGAAAAGAGAAAAAGCAAAATGGAAGACAAAGAATTAATAGAAACGATTGAAAATTACTTGACAGGCGCAATGTCTAGTCAAGAAAGGACTGAATTTGAGGCCCTAAGAAAAAATACACCTGAAATTGATCAGCTGGTGGTGGAGCATAAATTATTCTTAGACCATATGCAGGCTTATGCTATTAGACGCAGCTTTGCTAAATTAACTAGCCAGACATTCAATAAATTAATGGCCGCAGGCGAATGGATGACCGATGATACCATTAGCACTAAAACCAAGGTCATCCAACTTTGGAATAGATATAAAAGAGTCACTGCTATTGCTGCTTCTGTGGCAGGTTTCATTGCATTAACGACTACTGTATTAGTGATGTCTTTGTCACCAAGTTTAAATGGCAATCAATTACTACAATTAAGTAAGGCCATTGAGGTGATTAAGAAAAACCAACAAGTACAAGGGCATTTAATTAATGAAGTAAAGTCTAAGATACCAGAAAACGCAAAAATGTTAAGCGGAGGCTCTGGATTTTTAATTGATACCAAAGGTTTTATTATCACCAATACCCATGTATTAAAAGGTAATGGCGCCATTGTTATAAATAATCTTGGTCAAGAATTACATGCCAATATTATTTACAGCGATATAAATTCCGATCTTGCTTTACTTAAAATAGACGATGAAGATTTTAAAGCTCCTAAAAATATCCCCTTTGTTATTCGTAAAAAAATGACAGACCTTGGAGAAGAAATTTTTACTTTAGGTTACCCAAGAAACGATAATGATATTGTATATGGTAAGGGATACCTTAGTGCACAAACAGGATATAATGGAGATAGCAATTCTTACCAAATTCAAATAAGTGCTAATCCTGGCTATTCTGGCGCACCTTTATTCAATGACAAGGGAGAAATTATTGGCATTATTAATACTAGACAAAAACAAGCTGAAGGTGTTGCCTTTGCGGTGAAGTCTAATAAAATATTTGATTTAATAGAGTCTGTAAATGAAACCGAAAGTAAAAAGGTAGATAAAATTAAATTGCCTAAAAGTAATACAGCCAATTTAAATAATAGAAAAGATCAAATAAGTAATTTGAAAAATTACATCTACAGTATTAGGTCTTACAATTAGTTTTCTCCTCTCTCTTTTCTTTTATCAATATCCTACCACAAACTAGAAGGATACACTTTAGTATCTACCAGTGCATTAATACTTGCTTTCACACCAGGTGCGTCTTCTTTATAAGTGACTCCAAACCATTTTGCATTCGTTGGAATAAGTTTTACTTTTCCTAGGCCTAATTCATGGAACCTGCCCGCGACATAAGGTATATAAAACTCCGATTTTAATTCTTGCCCCTTAGCTTTTAAAAATAAGTCAAATTCATTTTCACATAAGTCAATGAAACCAGGACCAAAGCACATAAAGTTCATACTTACTCTTGTATCTTCTTGCAAAGGCGTTTCTACCTTATTTTCTTCAAATACGATTTGGCCATCTGCTCTTCGGAATATAGTAGTGCGTTCATTAATTTGATTCAAATAACCTTCTGCATCAATAGAACAAACTCCTCTACTCACTGTGCCATTCTCGCTTAAAGTATTTGATAACTCATACCCTAGTATACAGTTCGTTTTTTCGTTGCACTCTTTAGTTAAAAAAGTATGGGCTAGCTCAAATGCCTCTTTACCATAATAATCATCGGCATTAATAACAGCAAATGCTTCTTTTACTACTTCTTTGCAACATAATAAAGCATGCGCTGTACCCCAAGGCTTCACCCTATCAGTTGCAATGGCATACCCATCCGTAAATTTATCTAAGGATTGATAAACATATTCTATTTCTATTTTGCCTTTCAATTTTGGTTCTAAGGCTTGCTTAAAGGCTTCTGCAAAATCGGCACGAATTATAAATACCACTTTTCCAAAACCTGCTCGAATGGCATCATAAATTGAATACTCCATAATAGTTTCTCCAGCTGGACCAAAACCCTCGGTTTGTTTCATACTGCCATACCTACTTGCCATACCTGCTGCCAAAATTACTAATGTGGGTGCCATATTTTTTCAATTAATTAAAAATGTAATTAAGTCCTATTTTTGGGGTAGAGAACTACTGAATATTAATCCAAATTCAGCAGGTAAAAATAACTGATTTCCCTTAAATAAAAAAACATTGAAAGGTACCATTACATTAGATCCTATATCCATTGATCCTATTGCTAGCTTTAGTAGTCCAACTATTGAAACTAGTATTCTAAGGCTAGATAAATTGCACCCTATTGTAAGTGGCAATAAATGGTTTAAGCTAAGGTATTATATAGAAGAAGCTATTAGTCAATCTTGCAAAACCATCGCTAGTTTCGGCGGTCCCTATTCTAATCACTTGGTCGCCTTGGCCTATGCTGCAAAAGAAAATAATATAAAAAGTATAGGGTATGTAAGAGCTACTAAGGAAGATAGAATTACTGAAAGTTTAAAAGAAGCCCATGCCTATGGAATGCAATTAGAATTTATGGGAAGAACTCATTTTCAAGAAATAAAAAATGATTTACTCAAAACAAATAATAGTATTAATATAGGAAATAATAATGTTAATAATAATAATAAAAATGATAATAATAAAAATAATAATAAAGGCAACAGTATAGATAGTCATATTTATTACATTGACGAAGGTGGTTATGGCGCACCAGGTGCTAAAGGAGCGGCTACTATTTTAAACGAGCACTGCAAAGACTATACAACAATTATTGCGGCAGTAGGTACAGGTACGATGCTAGCTGGATTAATTAATGCGGCAGCGGCAAACCAAAAAGTAATAGGTATCCCCATTTTAAAAAATGAAAATAGTATTGAAGCAAAAATAAAATCATTATTAACAAATAGCGGTAAGCCATTTACCTTATTACATGCTTACCACCAGGGAGGCTATGCCAAAACAAATCCTGCACTTTTTGCTTTTATGAACCAGCTTTGGACTTTAGAAAAAATACCTACTGATATTGTATATACAGGCAAACTATTATTTGCGGTTGAAAATTTATTGAAAGAAAATTATTTCCAAGAAGGAACTAAATTATTAGTAATACATAGTGGGGGCCTACAAGGCAATAGATCATTGCCCTTAGGGACTTTAGTTTATTAAAACTCGCACCCTTAAAACTATTGTAGTTTACACAACTAATACTGTTATGATAAACCAGCACTCTTCCTTTAAACTAGTTCGCAATCAAATATTAATTGGAAATGTTTTTTCACTTTTTCTTTTACGGCTTCGTAATTTACTTTATGCCCTAATTCTTTTTCTAAGGAAGTAACTGTTTTCCCTTGTATACCACAGGGCACTATAAATTCAAAATGAGACAAATCGGTATTTACATTGAGGGCAAAGCCATGCATGGTAATCCATCTGCTACATTTAATGCCCATGGCACAAATTTTTCTAGCCATAAAGGGGTCATTAGGTTCTAACCAAACGCCTGTTTCACCAGCACTTCTTTCACCTTTCAATCCATATTCAGCAATGACATCAATGATAACTTGTTCTAGACTTCTTAAATACCAACCAAGATCGGTTTTAAATTTATCTAAATCAAGTATGGGATAACCTACAATTTGTTGCAAGCCATGGTAAGTCACATCGCCTCCTCTATTGATTTGAAAAAACTCAATACCTAAATTTTTTAATTGCTCTTCAGACACTAAAACATGCTCTCTTTTACCGCTTTTCCCTAAGGTAAATACGGGATTATGCTCCACCATTAATAATCTATGTTCTGTGTGGGTAGTTTTTACATCCTGTTCATTTTGCCTTGCGGCCCACTTGATTTGCGTATTTTTTAGCAATAATGCCTCCTGGTAATCCCAGCTGGGCTGATAGGAACGAATGCCCATATCCTCGAAAAAAACTTTTTGACGCATAAAGCAAAGTTACAAACTAAGCAGCAATATCCTACTTTTGCATCATGTCAGAAGAATTAGAGTCCATAGCGGAAGAAAATAGTGAGTCCCTTTATGAAAAAGTTTCCTTTACTGTAGATAAAGGACAAGCCCCTATGCGTATTGATAAATGGGTGCAAGCAAGAATTGAAGGTATTACCAGAAACAAATTACAAAACGGCATTGACGGCGGTTTTTTAACCGTGAATGGTAAAGTAGTAAAGAGCAATTACAAAACAAGACCCGGTGACGAAGTGGTGTATTTAAGTATTATCAATCCAGAATACACCGACCTGAAGCCGGAGGCCATGAACTTAGATATTGTCTATGAAGATGAAGCCGTCATGGTGATTAATAAGCCTTCCAATATGGTGGTGCACCCGGGTATTGGAAATTATACGGGCACATTACTAAACGGCGTAGCACATCATTTACTTTCCCAAAATCCCAATTTAAATGAAGAAGTACTTCCCCGTTTTGGATTAGTGCATCGCATTGATAAAAATACCACAGGTTTAATTGTACTTGCTAAAACACCTGAAGCAGCGAGTCATTTAGCTAAACAATTTTTTAATCATACCGTAGAAAGAAAATACGTTGCAGTTGTTTGGGGAGATATGGAACAAGAAGAAGGCACCATTGTGGCTAATATTGCACGCCATAAGTCGAATAGAAAAATGTTTGATGCTTACCCCGATGAAGAAATTGGCAAGCATGCTATTACACACTATAAAGTTATAGAGCGTTATAATTATGTAACCCTAGTGTCTTGTATTTTGGAGACAGGAAGAACACATCAAATTAGAGTACACATGAAACATATTGGCCATACCCTTTTCAACGATTTTGAATATGGTGGCGATAGAATTTTAAAAGGAACTATTTATACCAAATACAAACAGTTTGTAGATAATTGCTTTGAGGCCTGTCCTAGATGTGCTTTACATGCGCAAACCCTTGGCTTTATTCACCCTACCACTGAAAAGAAAATTAGTTTTGACAGCCCGCTGCCATCCGATATGCAAGCAGTGATTGAAAAATGGAAATATTATAAAGCTTCAGCTCATCAATAAAAAAAGGCGCTTCCATTTCCGGAGCGCCTTTTTTTATACCTACAATTGATAGGTAGTAACTAGTTTCTTATTTTTTGTTTTGAGCATTTTGCATAGGTGATACTCCCATCGATTGTCCACGTCCCATACCTTTCATTTTGAATAATGAAAAATTAGAAGCTGCCGCCACTTTTGGCCAGCTATTATTGTTCTCATTAATATCGGCTGTTTCACGCATTGGATCTAATTGAATAGAGACTGCTTTTTTGTTGGTTAAAAAAGTACTCACCACTTTATTTTCATTATGTCTCCAAATTTGAGCAGATAACTTTTTTAATTCTTTGCTACCGTCTTCAAATGTAAACTCAACAATTATTGGCATCACCAAACCGCCTTTATTTAAAAAAGTAATTTCATATAAATTGACATCGGCATATTTTGCTTTTTCGGCATCTGTCAATGTTTCTATCGCACCATAACTCATAGCGGGCTGCTTAGTGACTGTATCATAAGGCTCCAAACCTCTATCATATCTCCAATAAAAATCACGCAAACTTGTATCTGCATCTGTTAAAAAAACAATTGACTTATCGGCTCTATTTCTAACTTTTGAAATATCATCAAAACCAGGTAGTATAGGTTTATCTAAGCCTCTAGGTCCGTTACTACCTGACATATTTCTACCACCACGGCCACCCATTGCTGGCGCAGCTGTTGAATTTGGGTCATAGACAGCATGTCTAACCGTATCTATGGCAATATCTACGGGATCAATACCATAAAACCATCCTCTCCAATACCAATCTAAATCTACCGCACTTGCATCTTCCATGGTTCTGAATAAATCGGCAGGTGTTGGATGTTTAAATGCCCAACGACGTGCATATTCTTTAAATGAATAGTCAAACAATTCACGCCCCATAACCGTTTCTCTTAAAATATTTAAAGCTGTTGCAGGTTTTGTGTAAGCATTGGGTCCAAACTGAATAATATTTTCACTATTGGTCATGATGGGTTCCAATTGATCCTTTGGTAAGCGCATGTAATCTGCAATGGTCCAGGCCGGACCTCCTCTTGTAGGAAATTTATTATCGTATAATTCTTCTGTTAAATATTCTACGAATGAATTTAATCCTTCATCCATCCATGACCATTGGCGCTCATCGCTATTAACAATCATGGGGAAAAAGTTATGCCCTACTTCATGAATTACCACACCCAACATTCCATTTTTTGTAGCTTCTGTATAAGTACCATCTTTTTCGGTACGACCATAATTAAAACATATCATTGGGTATTCCATTCCATTAGCGGCTTCAATACTTTGTGCTACTGGGTAAGGATATGCAATACTAAACTTAGAATATGATGTAATAGTATGCGCAACGGCCTTCGTTGAAAACTTACGGTATAAACCATAAGCTTCTTTACCATAAGCACTCATGCACATTACTTTTTTTCCTTCTACATTAGCAGCCATTGCATCCCATATAAATTTACGACTGCTTCCAAAAGCAAAGTCACGTACATTCTCAGCATTAAACACCCAAGTCTTTTGTGTAGTCGCTTTATTTTTTTCTGCATTTTTTGCTTCTTCTAAAGTAACCACTTCCACTGGCTCAGTAGCCGTTTGCGCTTTATTCCATCTAGCTAACTGTGCTGCAGAAAGTACCGCAGGATAATTTTGTGCTTGACCAGTAGCCATCACCACGTGGTCACCCGGAACTGTGATAGCCACTTTATAATTACCAAAAACTAAAGCAAATTCTCCTCTACCGGTAAATTGATGATTTTGCCATCCTTGAAAATCGGAGTACACGCATAAACGAGGGTACCATTGTGCCATGGTAAATAAATAGTTGCCGTCCTCTGGGAAATATTCATACCCGCCTCTTCCTGCATAGGTTAAACGATCGGTAATTTTATAAGTCCAGTTTAATTTAAAAACAATTTTTTGACCAGGCTTTAAGGGTGTTGGCGTTTCAATACGCATCATCGTACCATTATTTTAATTTTGCACCCATCGCATCTGTTAAAGAGGATATAACATGCCCAAGACCATTATCGGTTTTTTGTTCAATTAATTTATCAATAGTGGCAGTAGTTATACCTCTTCCTAAACGAGTTTCATCTGGGAAGCCTGCGTTATTAACTGTGCTATGTTCATTTTCATCTAATTGCAACCATAAATAAGTAAGTACATCGGGTGAATTGTTATAGTAAGTAACTGTTTCAGCACCAGATAGCATTAACTTTTTTTCATCCAATGTAGCCTTGATATCATAGTCTGCTCTTTGTTGCCAATACTTAGGGCCTGGAGCTCCACTTGCTGTTCGGTACTCATTAGGTGTAGCTAAGATGGTACCCAACTGTTCAAACTTATTACCATGATTAGAGCTTGGATTGTTGTGAATGTCTTGTGCCAATAAATAAGTCAGGCTTGTTAAGAAAATAAAACTCAAAGAAAATAATTTTTTGATTGGCATAAAATCTATTTATTTAAAAAAGGGTTAATACGATCTATTATCATCATTAAAGAAAGTCCAATGGTAATAATATATCCAATTCGAATATACGATTTTCGGTTTATTTTGAGGTGATTTATGAAGATAAAAGATAAAACTAAAATACCCCCCACAATCAATAGCTGACCAAGTTCCAGTCCTATATTGAATGAAAATAGAGGCAGTACAATGCTTTCCTCTTTACCGAGTAAGCTTTTGAGGTAATTACTAAAACCCAAACCATGAATGAGGCCAAAAAACAAAGCGAAATAATATATAATATGATACTTGGAAGAAAAACTAAAATCTTTTACAAAAAGGTTTGAAATCGCTGTCAATAAGATGGTAATGGGGATAAGTAGTTCAATCAAATGCATAGGAAAATGAATCCATGATAAAGTACTTAAAGCCAAGGTAATAGAATGGCCTATGGTAAATGAAGTCACTAAAACGAGTATCTTTTTCCAATCTGTCACCAAATATCGAATCACCAGGGCTAGAATAAACAACATATGATCAGACCCATTGACATCTATAATATGCCTAAATCCAAGATGCACAAAAATAAATACATCATTCATTTAATGAAAATTTTTAAAATGGTAAATTAATCAAGACATTTGTAAGATACAAATAAATTTATATGCTTTTAGTTGGATGGAATACCCTTTTTACTGCAATGCTTAGTTTACTGCATCCTTTTTTCGTATCCGTGATTGATATTAATCATAATGAAAAAGAGGCCACCATTGAAATTAGTGTGCGCTGCTTCACTAGCGACCTCGAAAAAATGATCACTGCCGATACTAAAACCACCATTGATTTATCACAGGCTAATCAAAAAATTAAAGCAGATGCACTCCTTAAAGCTTATTTAACCAAAAAATTAAGATTGTCTGCAAATGGTAATAAATCTACTTTAGAATATGTTGGATTTGAAATCCAAAAAGAAAGTACTTGGACTTATTTTGAAGTAAAGAATATAAAGCAGCTAAGTCAACTTAATGTTTTTTGCGAGATTTTATTTGGCATCAACGATCAGCAAATAAATATTTTTCATGTAAATACAAAAGGTATTAGAAAAAGTTACGAACTCATCTACCCTAAAAATTCGACACAATTTAATTTTTAAGACAGCACAGCATTATTTTAATTAATGTTTATTCGAAATGGACAACCACTTTGAATATAGTTTTGCGCCAACATAGCCCATAACAAGCCCTATGAAGGTTCCTGCTAATACATCTAATGGATAATGCACCCCCACATAAATTTGCGCATAAGAAATAAGACCTGCCCATAGAAAAAATAAATAAGTATATTTTTTAAAGAGTGGTTGTAAAGTCATAAATACAAATATGGCCAAACTAAAATGATTAGCCGCATGAGAAGAGGTGAAACTGAAACTACTAGGACAGGCAGGAATTAATAACTTTACTTGAGTTAGCATCGCAGGGTCGGCACAGGGTCTTAAACGATGAATAAAAGGTTTAAATATAAAACTACTTACTTGGTCCGTCAGTGCAATAGTGATGGCAACTGCTAATAGCCATTTCCAAGCCTTCCAGCCCCAACGATAGAATACATAGCCTACTAGCGCCAGGTAAAAGGGGATCCAATGTTCAGAAGTTCGCATCCAAGGCATCAATACATCAAAGTAGGGCAATATCTCATGACCATTGATAAGCTCAAATAAAGCTATATCTGCCTTCTCTAAAGATGTCCAAATGTCTAGTATCATGCCATAAAGATACAAGGAAGTGTAAAAAAATAAAGTAAATTTGCAGAACCAATTTTTAAAGTAAAAAGAGCAGCTATGGCACTTATTAAAAGTATTTCAGGATTTAGGGGCACCATTGGGGGTAAACCCAATGAAAACCTCACTCCTATCGATATTGTTAAGTTTGCCTCTGCCTATGGCAGCTGGCTGCTACATAAAGCGCCTGGCAAGAAAAAAGTGGTGGTGGGTAGAGACGGAAGAATGAGTGGGGAAATGGTAGAAGTATTGGTAGAACAGAGCCTTTTAGCCTTAGGCATAGATGTAATACATCTTGGATTAAGTACTACGCCTACCGTTGAAATGGCCGTGGTTTTTGAAAAAGCAGATGGTGGTATTATTTTAACAGCTAGCCATAACCCTAAACAGTGGAATGCTTTAAAATTATTAAATGAAAAAGGAGAGTTTGTAAGTGGCGAAGAAGGAAAAACTATTTTGACATTAGCCGCCAATGAAGATTTTAATTATGCAAGCATAGACGATTTAGGAAAAATAATTACAAATAATGATAGTCTTGAGAAACATATTCAAGCCATTGTTAATTACCCATTAGTAGATGTGAATGCTATAAAAGCAGCTCAATTCTCTGTGGTAGTGGACGCCATTAATAGTTCTGGGGCTTTCACAGTACCTGCCTTATTAAAAGCCATTGGCGTGAATGATATTACTATTTTGAATGGCGATATGCATGGCAATTTTGCACATAACCCAGAGCCTTTAAAAGAAAACCTTACTGAACTTTGCGATACAGTGCTTTCTAAAAAAGCAAGTATAGGTATTGCTGTAGACCCAGATGTAGACCGCTTATGTTTTGTAAGTGAAAACGGAGCATTATTTGGAGAAGAATATACACTTGTAGCCGTGGCTGATTATATTTTACAAAATAAAAAGGGCGCAACTGTAAGTAATTTATCTTCTACCCGTGCTTTAAGAGATGTCACTGAAAAATACGGCTGTAGTTATTTCGCAAGTACTGTAGGTGAAGTGAATGTGGTGAATAAAATGAAAAAAGACAAAGCCGTTATAGGTGGTGAAGGTAACGGTGGTATTATTGTACCTGATTTACATTATGGAAGAGACGCGCTAATGGGTATTGCTTTGTTTTTAACACATTTAGCGAAAAGTAAAATGAGCGCTTCTGTTTTAAGAGCCAGCTATCCTGCTTATTTTATGAGTAAGAAAAAAATGGATATAGACGCCTCTATTTCACTTAGTAAAATATTTGAGGTACTAGCTACAAAGTATGCAGCCTTCCCTATTAATAAAGAAGATGGTTTTAAAATAGACTTCGAAAACGAATGGGTACATCTAAGGTCTAGTAATACGGAACCTATCATACGCATTTATACAGAAGCCACCTCACAGGTAGCTGCAGATAAATTAGCGGACGAGATTATTTCAATTATTGGAACAATTAACTAACTTAGAAAAAATTTAGAAACTACATTATAGACTAGTTATATATAGATAAATGGAAAGAATTTATTTTGATAATGCGGCTACTACTTCACTAGACCCCTTGGTCTTAGAAGCCATGATGCCTTATATGACCGAGAAATTTGGTAATCCTTCTTCTATATATAGTTATGGACGTGAGACAAGAATGGCCATTGAACAAGCAAGAAAGCAAGTTGCTAAAATTTTAGGCGCACGTCCTGCTGAAATATTTTTTACAAGTGGGGGTACTGAAAGCAGCAATACAGTTTTACATGCAGCCATGGAAAACTTAGAGTGCAAGCATATTGTTAGCTCTGCTATCGAACACCATGCTACCCTTCATACAGTAAATCATTTGGCTAAAAAACATAATGCAAAGCTTAGCCTGGTGAATATTCTTCCCAATGGACATATAGATACTGACCATTTAGAACAAATACTTGCAGCCAGTACCGAGAAAACCATTGTAAGTATTATGCATGCTAATAATGAAATTGGCAATATGATTGACCTTGTGGAAGTAGGTGGCATTTGTAAAAAGTATAATGCTTATTTCCATAGCGATACAGTGCAGACAGTAGGCCATTTCCCTTTTGACTTAGCGAATACCCCTGTAGATTTTATCACAGGAGCAGGACATAAATTTCATGGCCCTAAAGGAGTAGGCATATTATACATTAGTGAAAATATAAAGATTAACCCTTTATTGCATGGTGGTGCACAAGAAAGAAATATGCGCGCGGGTACTGAAAATTTATATGGCATTGTTGGCTTAGCAAAAGCGTTAGAAATAGCTACTGAAAATTTTGAAAAAGACAGTGCTACCATTGCTGGTTTAAAAAAATACATGCACGATGAAATGGTTGATAAAGTACCTGGGGTGAATTTTAATGGCGACCCTTTTGGTACAAGCCTTTACACTACCCTTAGCGTTAATTTCCCTAAATCAGAAAGAACAGAAATGATTTTATTTAATTTAGACATTCAACATATTTGCGCAAGTGGGGGCAGCGCCTGCTCAAGTGGAGCGCAAACAGGTTCTCATGTAATTCATGCGTTACACAAAGGAAGTAATGAGGTAACTGTTCGTTTTTCTTTCTCTAAGCACAATACAAAAGCAGAAATTGATAAATTAGTAGCTACCCTATTAACCATTTTATAAATTTATTCATTTACACTTAGTTAATAAAAAAAGGTCCTCCGATAAATCGGAGGACCTTTTGTAGAGTTATGAATTTATAGTATTCAGACTTTATATTCCTTTCTAGAATTAATTTCTACTATTTTTTAACTGCAAAGTCCTGATCCATTTTTTTGATAGCTGCAATTAATTGATAAGTCGTTAAGGCGTCTTGTACAAAAACTATTTGCTTATTGGCTAAACTATTAGGCTTACTCTGATAAGCATTTTCAAGGTTTTGCATAAACTGGTCTTCAGACATGGGATCGCCCAGTGACTTATAATAAGCAATTTCTTGATTTAAGTCCTTAAGCACTGAACTAGATACCTTCTTAGCAACATTCATTTCACCAGCAGCATAACATGATTGTAAAAATATATAAGAGAAATAGTTATGTTGATTACCTCTATTAGAAGTCATACCATAAGGGAAACTCTTTTCGTTTGTCTCACTATCTAATTTTCTAATAATTTGTCTAGCACTATCTAATTTACCTTCGCTCACTAAAGCCTGGGCTATTTGTGCAACCGTTAAACGAATGGAATTTAAATGTCTACGATTTTCTTCATCATAATAAACATTCGGGTTTTTTGCATTGCCATAAGTAAACTTCGTCATAATGTTTTTATAAGAAACATCTGCATCAATACTTTGACCTATTGCTGGAACTAATTGATAAGACATACCTGTTTGACGCACATATTTATCTAAGCCCATTTCTTTTAACTCCTGAGTAGAAGTAAAGCAAATAGGCCTTTTAAATTGTGAAGTAGCAATAATGGCATAAATAGCCATTTCATTTTTAAGTAAGTATTGTCTATTAGGATTAAAGTCAATCAATAATTCATCTACTATGTTATCGGTAGGTTTTGCAATACCTGATGCCAATGCATTGGCCTTATTAACGGGTACTTTGAATTTATGGGTAGGAAATATATTCACTGGACCTTCTTGGGTAGAAGCTTGGAACTTTCCTGAAGGATCGGCAATTACATTTCTAAATACAGAATCTAAATCATGGTAAGTAGCGTCCCCAAAACCAGGTAGCGCATTGTAATAGGCTACATTTAACTTACTACCAGATACTTGTTCTTCTGTAAAGATGAGATCAAATTTTTCACTCTTGTTTACTTTATATCTAAGCTCTTTCATATACCAATCAGAACCTAATAAACTATTTACCACCACACGCACGTCAGGTCTAATGCCTTCTACCTCTTGCGCATACCATAAAGGGTAGGTATCATTATCACCAAAAGAAAATAAAATGGCATTCGGAGGACAGCTTTCTAAATAATTACGTGCTAAATCGCGTGGTAATGTTTTTTGACTTCTATCATGGTCATCCCATTCTTGTTGCGCCATTAATGCCGGCACTGCCATGAATGTTATAACGGTGGCTGCAATAGCCGCTATTTTTTTAGTTAAGAATTTCTCTAACCAAATGGCTACTTGTAATACACCTAAACCTATCCAAATAGCAAACGCATAAAAAGAACCTACATAAGCATAATCACGCTCACGTGGTTGCAAGCTTTGTTGATTCAAATAAATAACAATGGCAATACCTGTAAAGAAGAAGAGAAGTCCGGTGACTATAAAATCTTTTTTATTTTTTTGATATTGAAAAATAAATCCAAGTATACCTAAAATAAAAGGCAACATAAATAAAGAGTTATGTGCTTTATTATTATTCTTGATGGAATCTGGCAATTTAGATTGGTCGCCAAAAATGAAATTATCAATAAAAGATATACCTGTACTAAAATTACCATCTCTTACATTTCCAAAACCTTGTAAATCGTTTTGCTTACCTGCAAAATTCCATAAGAAATAACGCAGATACATAAACCCAAATTGGTAATTAGTGAAGTACTTGATATTATCTCTCAAGGTGGGAGGCGTTCCGTCTTCCACGCCCGCAAAGGCTTTAAAGCTATCCATCTGACCTCTGTCATTTTCGGAGTCCCACATTCTTGGGAATAAATGTGCTGAGGGCGCAGATGCCCAATCTCTTTTATAGTTTTTACCAGCAATCTCATAAGTAGTTTTTGCTTTCACATATTGATCTCCATTTTCTACATTCTCTACTTTGTCTACATAGTCTGGTCCAAATAAAATAGGCCAATCGCCATACTGCTCTCTTCCTAAATACCCCATTAAGGTAACAGGATTATCGACATTGTACATATCCACTGAAGGATCTGCATTAGAACGTACCATGGTCGTTAAATAACTTGTATAGCCTAATAAGAAAAAGGTGGTACACCAGATGCCTAATTTTAAAAAGTAAAAACCTTTTTTATTGGCATATCGAATACCTAGGGCTAAAATAACGGCTACTAAAACAAAGAAGAAAATAAAACCAGTAAAGAAAGGTAGGCCCATTGAATTGACAAAATTAACGTCAAAGGCGCCTGCCCATTTGATGGTATACTGAATTAAAACTACTTGTATAAAACCTGTTATGATAATTCCAATTAAAAATGCTAAAAGACCGCCTTTTAGACTTGGCTTATATTGTCTGAAATAATACACCATTACAATAGCAGGAATGGTTAATAAGTTTAATAAATGCACTCCTATAGAAACACCCATGATATAGAAAATGAAAATGATCCATTTGTCGGCACCTGCTTCATCTGCTTTATGCTCCCATTTTAAAATGGCCCAAAAAACCAAGGCGGTGAAAAATGAGCTAAGTGCATATACTTCCCCTTCTACTGCACTATACCAAGCTGTATCACTAAAGGCATATCCCAAGGCACCTACTATACCAGTACCCATGATTAAAATAATTTGCTGAGTCGTTAAGGCTACCTCTTTACCTGCCTCCACCATTCTTTTGGCAAAATGCGTGATGGTCCAAAATAAAAATAGAATGGTAAAGCCACTGGCAAGTGCACTCATCGTATTGACTGCCTTAGCTGCTGTTAAAGGATTGTCTCCAAAAAAAATAATAAATACACGGCCTAATAAAACAAACATGGGCGCTCCCGGAGGATGCGGAATTTGTAATTTATAGGCACTACTTATAAACTCTCCGCAGTCCCAAAAACTACCTGTTGCCTCAATTGTCATAACATACACTGTACATGCAATTAAAGTGACTATCCAACCCGTCCAATTATTAATTTTCTTAAAGTCCATTTTTAGCGTTTTATTAGTTGCAAACTTAATTGAAACTAGCCAAAATGGGAAATTAATAGGCCTATAATGGGCGCTTTAAGTATATTTTAAGATTTCCCCATTCCCCCTAGGTTTTTTATCTTTGAGCCCTCATGCAGAAAAACCAATCGGTCGCTTTTCACACTTTAGGCTGTAAACTCAATTTTTCAGAGACATCCACCCTCTCTAGACAATTAGAAAAGGAAGGCTTTGAAAAAAAAGCATTTACGGAGAAGGCCGATATTTATGTGATCAATACCTGCTCAGTCACTGAAAATGCAGATAAGGAATGTCGCCAGTTGGTGAGAAGAATTCAGAGATTGGCTCCAGAGAGCTTTGTGGTCATTACTGGATGTTATGCGCAATTAAAGCCCAAGGAAATTGCTGAAATTCCTGGTGTGGATCTAGTACTAGGCGCTTCTGAAAAATTTAATCTTGTTCCCCATTTAGCTAATTTAACCAAGGGCGATGCCACTAAAATATGCAGTTGCGATATTGAAACCGTTACCGATTTTAAAAGTTCTTATTCAGTAAATGATAGAACCCGTACATTTTTAAAAGTACAGGATGGCTGCGATTACAGTTGTACTTTTTGCACCATTCCCATGGCCCGCGGTAAAAGCAGAAGTGACCGTATTGAAAATGTGGTAGCAGATGCACAATCACTTGCTAGCAAGGGCGTAAAAGAAATTGTATTAACGGGTATTAATTTAGGAGACTTTGGAAAAAGTGAAGAAGGCGGTAAAAAACATACAGAAAACTTCTTTGATTTATTGAAGGCACTTGAAAAGAACACCACCATGCCTAGGTACCGTATCTCCTCTATTGAACCTAATTTACTCACCAATGAAATTATTGAATTTGTTTCTAATAGTAAACGCATCATGCCTCATTTTCACATTCCATTACAAAGTGGATCCGATGCGGTTTTAAAATTAATGCAAAGAAGATATACCCGTGATTTATACCAAGAGCGTGTTGACTTTATTAAAAAATTAATGCCCCATGCTTGTATTGGAGTAGATGTGATTGTGGGCTCTCCTGGTGAAACAGAAGAATATTTTAAAGAAAGTCTAAATTTTATTCATGCATTAGATATTGCTTATTTACATGTGTTTACTTATTCAGAAAGAGCCGCTACAAAAGCACTCACTATTAAGCCCATTGTGCCTATACAAGAGAGGCATGAGAGAAATAAAATACTTAGAAATTTATCTTATCAAAAATTACAATACTTTACTGCATCACAATTAGGTTCAAACAGAAAAGTTTTATTTGAGTCACCTAAAGTGAACAAAGAAAATGAAGCAATGATAATGTTAGAAGGATATACCGATAACTATATTAAAATAGAAACACCTTATCGCGCCGAGTGGAGTAATCAAATTATTGATTGGAACTTAGTGTAAAAAAAATTATTAGAAAGAGTATTAAAAAGATTATTGTATAAAGATTATTAAAAAGAATTATTGGAGCGAAACTTCGGAAGCTTTAAACTCAACAATCATCATCATATTAATACTTTCCAACTTTACATAAACCGTTTTTTTACTCGTTTTCACAACCTCCCCCTTCTGTCCCATAAATAAGCCCTGATTAATAGCTACTTTAGTTTGTGCAGGAATCGATGTCATATCTACCACTTCTATACGCGCATCCGATTGTCCTAAGTATTTACGAATAGCCTCGATTTCATTATCTCTTATAATGGCAGGTTTTCTTAGAAAATATAAAAAATTAACGACTCCTATGGTTGATAAAATTTTAGTATGGTCTTCTTTGCTGGCTTTGATAAAAACATAAGATCTAAAAAGTGGCTCTTCGATAATCTTTTTTCTATCTGACCATTGCCTTTCTCTTTTTTGAACCGGGCACCAGCTTTCAAAACCATTCTTGGTTAATAAGCCGTCTACCTTTTTCTCCCATTTAGACTTGGTATATATGACATGCCAAGTTTTAACATTGGCTCCAGCTTCTACTTTCATACCTCTCTATACTTTTTTAGCGATTAAATTAGGTTTAGCAAACTCTGTCAATAATTTACTAGACTCATTTATTTGAATATCCTTAGCAACCATTTTCAACCAAGCCTGATACCTATCTTGTTTTGTTTTATCTGGATTATTATAAAATTTTTCATAATCTGCTTTTAAAGCAGACACTGTCATAGGTGTCTTTAATTTCAATATTCCTTCGTTTTGTTGAATGACATTTTGAATTTCTTTTTTATACAATCTGTATTTATTGAGCTCTAATGCAACAGGCTTATCTACCTGAGTAGAAACCCATTGTAAATTTTTCTTAAATCGAATATTGGCAGTATCGTTCTTAATTTTATTATTTGCTTTAGCGGCAATGCTGGCAATTTCGTTTGAACTTGTCCAAGGAGAAAACTTAGCTCGCTCCATCTCATCCCAAGGCAAGGCAGCAGGATTATCTTTTTCACGGTACTTCAAGAACTCGTAATCATCTGGGAATACCACATCTGGCACTACGCCTTTTCTTTGCGTTGAACTACCAGTCACTCTATAAAACTTTTGGAAGGTTAATTTCACTGCACCATATTCTGTTTGAATACCCATCGCATCTAGTGGTTTTCCGAAGGCCACATTTCTTTGAACGGTACCCTTACCATATGTCGAAGTACTTCCTACAATTAAACCTCTTTTGTAATCTTGAATAGCCGCTGCAAAAATTTCACTAGCAGAAGCACTGAACTCATTCACCATTACCACTAGTGGACCATCGTATAAAATACCAGGTGTTTCATCGGCTAGTAGCTGAGACCTTCCTTCTTTACTTCTAATTTGCACAATGGGTCCTTTATCAATAAATAGGCCCACCATTTGAACAACTTCATATAAAGAACCACCCCCATTATACCTAACATCAATAATAATACCTTTTACTTTTTCTGCTTTTAATTTTTCTACTTCCTTCGCAATATCTTTTGAACATCTTGCACCATCTTCTCTTTCAAAGTCGGCATAAAAATCGGGTAGTAATATATAGCCAATTTTTTCATTGCCATTTTGAATAATTGCACTTCTTGCAAAACCTTCATCAAGTACAATTTTCTCTCTTATTAATACCACCACTTTATTGGTACCATCTGGCTTTCTTACTGTTAATCTTACTTCAGTACCTAGGTCTCCTCTTATTAATTTTACGGCATCTGTGGTTTCATATCCTGATACGTCCACTGGCTCTTCAGCGCCTTGTGCAATTTTTACAATAACATCGTTCACCACTAAAAGCCCCGACTTCCATGCAGCCCCACCTGGCTGAATGCTTGCAATTTTCACACCATTATCGTCTTGCGTTAATTGAGCACCAATGCCATAAAAAGTACCACTCATTTGTTCGGTGAATGACCTTTTTTCAACGGGCGCTAAATAATCGGTGTGTGGGTCCATTAAACCTGTAATGGTATTTAAAAAAGATTCAAACCTCTTTTCTTTATCAAAAGTTTTTTCTAAAAGGCTAAATCTCTTTAGATAAGTTTTTTTGATAGAGGCGCGCGCATCTGCTTCTAATTCCATGTCTGTTTTAACTATGAAATTATCTTTTACAGTATCTTTTATTTTACTAGTATCGGCCAATGCTTTTTCAGCTTTTGCCTTAGCATGTTTTTCCCTGTCTTCTAATAAATTCACATACCTATCTAATACTTTATACTTAATAGCCTGGTTCCATCTTTTTACTCTTTCTGCTTCGTTCAAAGCATAAGTCATTTTATCTGCATCTACCATTAAAGAATCATCTGTAGTAAAATTGAATGATTTATCAATAATGGATTCAAAAATGACTTTTATTTCTTTAGCCCTTCTTTCATAAATAGCATTAGCCGCTGGTTCAAATTGAATAGCTGCTCCATGGATTTCATCGTCAATAGTGGTGGCAAAAACTTTTAAAGAATCAATATCTGGTTGTAGTAAAATATTTTTTTCAGGATCTAAGGTTTTTAAATAAGCATCAAAAACTTCTTTTGAAAATTTATCATCAATAGTTCTTGGGCTATAATGTTCGCTTTCTAATAAGCGGCCTACTGTAGATAATAGTTTTCTATGTCTTATTTCTGAAGTTTCAGAATTAGGAGTATTAAAGGTGTTAAAAGCAAAGAACAACCCACCTACCAGTACTAAAGTGGCAAAGAATTTCCACTTATTTTGTTTTATGTATGTCATAATATTACGCATGAAGTATTTCAAAAATAGTATAAAATGCCTATCATAGGACTATAATTGAAATAAAGCCAGCATTTTTGTGACAAATTTATAAAAACATCGAAAACTTCTTTCTTTGGTTCCTTATTTAACGTATTTTTGCGACCCTAAATGGAGGGCGTAGCTCAGTAGGTTAGAGCGACAGTTTGTGGATCTGTAGGTCGTGGGTTCGAGACCCATCGTTCTCCCCAAAACCTATCCTTTCCGAACATTCGGTCAGAGGATAGGTTTTTTTATGTAAACCAGTTTTGTATGCATATACTTTTATTGCCTTTATTAGTGGCTGGCCTTGGTTGGCTTATTGGCTGGGTTTTTATTAAACTCCTATTCTTTCCTCCTAAAAGTATGCTAGTTTTCGGTATGCATTGGCAAAGTCCCTTTGTCAAAATAGCTTCTAAAATATCTTTAGAGGATTTTTTACCTAAGTTAACCAAGGGTGATAGTTTTAAAGCTTTACTTCCTTTTATGGATGCCCAATTGGATGATTTTTTTAAAGAAAGGCTGGTCCAAAAAATGCCTGTCATTTCTATGTTTATTGGAGATAAAACTATTATCCAATTAAAAGAAGTATTTCTAGAAGAATTAGAAAAACTATTCCCTGCACTCATTAGTCAATTTAGTCAAATAGCCAAGGAACAATTTTTGTTGAACATAGAGACTAAATGGTCTAAAGAACTTGAAACATACTTGCTTAAAGCCACCCAAAAATTAAGAATTATCGCTTTCTTCCTTGGTTTTATGGGGGGGCTCATTATACAGTTTATTTTAACTGCTATCTAAATTGCCGTTTATACATTCTAGCTGCCTTCCTTAGAGATTATATAAGATATTTGCAAATTAAATAAACCCTCAGCATAAAATCGCATCCAAATAATATGAAAAATATTTATATCGTTATTTCTTTTTTACTCATTCAAATTAATTCCAACGCACAATATCCTGCTGCGGCAGGAGCCAGAGCAGGTGGTGCTAATATGAATCAGGGGCATTTTTATGGTAAAATAGTGGATGCTAATAAAAAAGGAATTGAAGGCGTTACGCTACAAATAAAAGGAAGCAAATTTGACCCTGCTACCAAAAAAACAACAGAGGCTATTTTAGGTACTATGTTAACAGCCACCAATGGTGATTTTAGTTTTGAAAGCTTACCAGTGATGGGGAATTTTAAGCTAAGTATTTCAAGTGTGGGTTATAAAAAATTAGAAAAGCAATTAAGCTTTGGTATTAAAATGGGAGGTGGTCAAAGCATGCAAGAAATGATGGCCTTAGTAGATAAAGACTTAGGTAATATTAGATTAGAAGAGTCCCCTACCGATTTACAAAGTGTAACTGTTACTTCCACCGCCAAGCCGCAATTTGAAATGGGCATTGACCGTAAAATATTTAATGTCGATAAAAACTTAGTCAGCGCAGGTCAAACTGCAGTAGAAGTGATGAAGAGTATTCCTAATTTAAATGTTGACATTGATGGCAATGTAACATTGAGAAATGCAACACCCACTTTACTTATAGACAATCGACCTACTACTTTAACTATGGATCAAATTCCAGCAGACATCATTGATAGAGTTGAAATTATCACCAACCCTTCTGCTAAGTATGATGCATCGGGTGGTAATGCAGGTATTTTAAACATTGTCCTAAAAAAGAATAAAAAAAATGGTTATAATGGTGGTATTAGAACTGGTATTGATATGCGTGGAAAATTCAATGGTGGTGGAGATTTAAATGTTAGAGATAATAAATTGAACTTTTCATTAAGTGCTAATATGTTTGGACGTAAATCAATATCCAATAACATAAGTAATAGAGAAATTCTAGGAAACGCTCTTCCAAGTTTTGTAAATACAATGAATAATAGCACAAGCAATGGATCTTTTAATTTTTACCGCGCTGGCCTAGATTATTTACCCGATAATAGAAATAGTTTTTCATTTTATGGTAATATCTCAGAGGGAGGGTCCTTATCGAGTGGAAATCAAATCATTGATTCTATAAAACAAAGTTATAGAAAATCTGTGTCCTACGATAATAGTTCAAATTTCGCCTACATGAATAAAGGGGCACAAATAAGTTTTAAACATTTATTTGCAGAACAGGGTCACGAATTAACTGCCGATTTTAACTACAATAATGCTACAAATGATAATTGGTCTATTATAAATTCAAGCTACTTAAATCAAAGAAGTAAGGGCGTAGGTAATAATAAAAACTATACGACTAATATTGACTATACGCGTGAGTTTAAAAATGCGGTAAAATTTGAAACAGGTCTTCGATATAATACAAGAGATGAATTTAATAGCAGAGACCAATTTAGAAATGATATTTACTTAAGTAGTATTAGTACAAAATATAACTATGGTGAAAATATTTTAGCAGGTTATGTAAACTTAAATGGGAAAAAGAATAAATTAAGTTATCAAATAGGTTTAAGAGCGGAGAACAGGTCTTATACTGTGAATGTTCAAAATAATAAAGGAATGGATTCTTTACATTTCAAAAAATCATTCCCTATTTCACTTTTCCCAAGTGCTTTTGTAACTTACAAATTAACTGACAAACAAGATATTCAATTGAATTATTCTAAGCGTATTAATGCGCCTAACTTCTTTCAATTGCAACCCTTCCCCGATTATACCGACCCTTTAAATATTACAGTGGGTAATCCTAACTTAGATCCTCAGTTCACTCATTCTTTTGAATTAGGTTATAATAATGCTTATCAAAAAGGATCTAACTTTTTAGCCAATGCTTACTATAAGTATAGCACTAACTTAATTACCAACTACATCTATAAGGCTATTAATCCTCTTACCAACGATTCTGCTTTTTACAGTTCTTATATTAATGCCAATACGGCTATTACTTATGGTCTTGAGTTAAGTAATAAAACTGCTATTACTAAGTGGTGGGATATGAACTTAAGTTTTAATTTATTCAATTCTTCCATTCAAGCCACCATTCCCGGTCAAGATGTAAATAATAATTTAACTAGCTGGTTTAGCAAGATGAATAATACTTTCAAATTATCAAAAGGGTATTCTTTTCAGTTTAGTGGTCAATACCAAGCTAAAACTATTCTACCTCCTGGTGGTGGAGGTCGCGGTGGTGGAGGCGGATTTGGTGGTGGTGGTGGAGGTTTTGGTGGTTTTGGCGGCCCTCAGTCTACAGCACAAGGGTATAACCTACCTTCTTATGACTTTGATATGGCCATTAGAAAAGATTGGACTTTAACGGGAGGCAGAACTGCAAGTTTATCACTAAGTGTAAATGACGTTTTCAAAACTAGAGTGAATAAAACTTATTCAGAGAGTCAATATTTCATTCAAAATGTTTCAAGAGTTAGAGACCAACAAACATTTAGATTAAACTTCTCTTATCGTTTTGGAAAATTTGATGTGAACTTATTAAAACGTAAGAATAATAAATCAGAAGACGGTGGTGGTATGGACCAAATGCCTCCTCAATAAATAATTCAGTTTATTTCTGGGTTTTTCCTTGCAGCATGGGTACAAAAGAAAAAGTGTCAAACTTTTCTTGCTTTACAGAGCCATCTCTTTTTTTAGTCAGCCTTAGCATTCTTTGTGCCCCATCGGATGCATCTAAAGGAATGACCATCTTACCACTTATTTTTAATTGAGCCCATAATTTTTCAGGAATTTTGGGCGCGGCTGCAGTAATTAATATTTTATCGAAGGGTGCTAATAAAGGCAGCCCTTCAAATCCATCTCCAAAGAAAAATTGTATAGTAGGATATTGCTCTTTAAATAAATAAGTGGGCGTTTGCTCAAATAATTGTTTTTGTCTTTCAATAGTAAATACTTGAGCACCCATAGCGGCAAGCACCGTGGTTTGATACATACTTCCCGTTCCTATTTCAAGCACTTTCTCCCCCTTCTTAATTTGTAGTAGTTGTGTTTGATAAGCCACCGTATAAGGCTGTGAAATGGTCTGGTCCGCAGCTATAGGGAAGGCGCGGTCTTCATAAGCAATTTTATCAAAGGCCGAGTCTAAAAAATAATGCCTTGGTATAGAGTGAATAGCTTCCAAGACTTTAATATCCGTAATGCCTTTCTCCTTTAAAATTTCTACTAATTTTTTTCGAAGTCCTTTATGCAAATAAGTATCTACTAAATCTTCCCATTTTCTCATGCTATTAATTTAATTGCATTGAAGAAATGATGGCCTTAATTTTATCTTGAAGCATTTGATAAGTGATATCAAAGCTAGCCTTGTCTTTTAATTTTGTATTTACACTAAAATAAAATTTTATTTTAGGCTCTGTACCACTTGGTCTTGCTGAAATCTTACTGCCCTCTGCTGTTATAAATTGTAAAACATTACTCTTAGGTAATTCAAGCTTCCAAGTTTCTCCAGTTACTAAATTCTTTCCAATTTGTAATTCATAATCCAATAAGGTTGTCACCGCTTCTCCGTCAATAGTGCTAGGCGGTGATTGTCTATAGTCTTCCATCATTTTGGCAATGGCTGCTTGTCCATTCATTCCTTTTTTGGTAATACTAATTAAGTTTTCATAGTAAAAACCATATTGCAAATAAAGCTCAATTAACTTATCAAATAAGGTGCTGCCTTTTGCTTTTTCATAGGCCGCCATTTCACATAATATAGCCACTGCACTTACCGCATCCTTGTCTCTAATTTGATCTCCAATCATTAAACCAAAACTCTCTTCCCCTCCAATAATATAATTTTCCTTGCCTTCTTTTTCTTTTACTAATTCAGCCACCCATTTAAAACCCGTTAATACATTGTAGCAGTTCACCTTATTTTGCTTGGCCACCTCATTAATCATAGCAGTGGTTACAATAGTGGTTATAACCATATCATTGGGTTTGGCAACGCCTTTGGCCTTGCGGGCCTCCATCATATAAGCAAAAGCCAACACTGCTGTTTGATTTCCATTCATGAGCACCCATTCCCCCTTATGATTTTTAACACCCACACCTACTCTATCTGCATCAGGGTCGGTTCCAAGAACAATATCTGCGTCTAATGCTTTGGCTTTATTTAAACCAATGCTCATGGTCTCCGTTTCCTCTGGATTAGGATAATGTACGGTAGGAAAATTACCATCGGGTATGGACTGCTCTTCTACTACATACACATTGGTAAATCCATAAGCAGCTAAAACTTTTGGCACTAAGGTTATACCAGTACCATGTATGGGCGTGTAAACAATTTTTAAATTATGTTGCTTTGCAATGACTTCCGGATACACACTTAATGTTTGAAGCATTTTTATATAAGCATCATCCATTGAATTGCCAATGAGTTCAATATTAGCAGCGCCTCCCTCCCATTTAACATCATCAATAGACTGAATGGATTCCACTTCTATAATAACATTTTTATCATGAGGGGGTACTAACTGACCTCCATCATTCCAATAAGCCTTGTAGCCATTATATTCTTTGGGATTATGAGAAGCGGTGCAAACCACCCCTCCCTTTGCAGCCAGTGTTCGAATTGCAAAACTTAATTCAGGGGTAGGACGTAAGGCCTCAAATAAATAAACTTTAATACCATTGGCAGCAAATACTTCTGCCGTAGTTTCGGCGAAAAACCTTGCATTATTTCTACTGTCATGACCCACTACCACCGAAATTTTTTCATTGGGGTAAGTCTTATTTAGATAATTCGCAAAACCTTGGGTAGCCATTCCAATGGTATACTTATTTATTCTATTGGTACCCACCCCCATAATACCTCTTAAGCCTCCCGTTCCAAATTCTAAATTTTTATAAAAACTATCGGCCAATTCATCGCCTGGCTGTGATTGCATAAAGGCAATAGCGTCCTTAGTGGCCTGGTCATAATTACCAGCTAACCATTGTTCAACTTTTTGGGCTATTGTCAGACTCATATTTACACTAATTAAAAAGCAATTTTAAGCAATAATTGCAAGTTATCCAATTAAGTAGGCATTTTAGATTTTTGGCTTTCAAAAATGGGTTAAATTTGTACTAATTTTGATCATTCAATTACCATTATGGCTATCATAGCTCAAATCCTCTTTATTATTCTTACAGCAACGGCACTATCTGTTTTTGGTAAAAATTTACTTCGCATTAGAAGAAATATTTTAATAGGTAAGGCTGGTTTTGTGAATGATCAAAAAGCAAGGCGTTGGAAAAATGTTTTTTTGCTAGCCTTGGGGCAGAAGAAAATGTTTACAAAACCTATCGTTGCTATTTTGCATATAATTCTATACGTTGGTTTTATCATTATTAATATTGAGCTACTTGAAATTATGGCAGATGGAATACTAGGTACCCGCCGAATTTTTGAAACCTATTTTGAAAAGATGGATGCCATTTCAATATATAATTTTGTTATAAATAGTTTTGAAATACTAGCAGCCTTGGTGTTTGTGGCTTGTATTATTTTTTTAGTGAGAAGAAATATGTTGAAACTAAAAAGATTTATGAGTAACGACTTAGCAGGCTGGCCTCGCTCCGATGCTAATTATATTTTAATTGCTGAAATTATTTTAATGGGTTTGTTTCTAATGATGAACGCAGCCGATACGCAAACACATTTTATTATTTCATCAAGCCTTCAACCCTTATTGAGTGGCATAAATAATGATACCCTTTTTATTATTGAACATAGTGCTTGGTGGTTGCATATTATGGGTATTTATATATTTATGAACTACCTACCTTATTCAAAACACTTACATATTATTTTAGCCTTCCCGAACACTTATTATGCGCCCCTTTCACCCAAGGGCATGATGCATAATATGCCGGAAGTGCAAAACGAAGTATTGTATGCTATGCAACCTGAACTAGCGCCCACAGGGGCCGCGGCTCCTGCTAGCTTTGGCGCCAAGGATGTAATGGACCTACCTTCAAAAAATTTAATGGACGCTTATAGTTGCACCGAATGTGGAAGATGCATGGCGGCCTGCCCTGCTAATATAACAGGTAAATTATTAAGCCCTCGTAAGATTATGATGGCTACCAGAGACAGATTAGAAGCAGTAGGTAAAAATATTGACCTACATAAAAAATTTGTGCCTGATAATAAATCTTTATTACACGATTATATTACAGTGGAAGAATTAAGGGCATGTACTACTTGCAATGCTTGTGTAGAAGAATGTCCTATCAGTATTTCTCCCTTAGATATTATTATGGAACTACGTAGGTCACTAGTGATGGAAGAAAGTAATGCACCACAAGAGTGGAATAGCATGTTTAGTAATATTGAAAATAATTTTGCACCTTGGAAATTTGCACCAGACGATAGAGATGCCTGGACAAATCAAGCATAAAAAAGTAGCTATGAAAGTAAATACAATGGCTGAGATGATAGCAAGTGGTCAAACCCCTGAAGTTTTATTTTGGGTGGGTTGTGCTGGTAGCTTTGATCAAAGAGCACAGAAAATTACCAAGGCCTTTGCTACCATATTAGATAAAGCAGGTGTTAACTATGCCATCTTAGGCAAGGAAGAATCTTGCACTGGCGATCCTGCAAGAAGAGCCGGTAATGAATTTATGTTTCAAATGATGGCCTATCAAAATATTCAAATTTTGAATGGTTACTCTATCAAAAAAATTGTGACTACTTGTCCACACTGTTTTAATATTTTAAAAAATGAGTACCCTGTTCTAGGAGGTAATTATGAAGTCATTCATCACACCCAATTTTTACAAGAACTGATTGAACAAGGCAAAATTAAAATTACCGATAGCAACGAATGGAAAGGAAAATCCATTACTTACCACGATAGTTGTTATTTAGGCAGAGCCAATGAAATTTACGAAGCCCCTAGAAAAGTATTAGAGAGTTTGGATATGGAATTAAGAGAAATGAAAAGATGTAAGTCCAAGGGGCTTTGTTGTGGAGCCGGCGGTGCGCAAATGTTTAAAGAAGAAGAAAAAGGAGATAAAAGAGTGAATATGGAAAGAGCAGATGAGGCCATTGAAACCAAGTCCGATTTTGTAGCTAGCGCCTGCCCTTTTTGTAATACCATGCTAAGCGATGGTATTAAAAATAGAGACGAAGAATTAAATACTCAAGTATTAGACATTGCCGAAATGATTGCAAAAGCGATGCAATAGGATTCAATTGATTTTAAATAAATAAATAAAATGACTGTTGAATTAAAGACCATACTGCCCGAGAATTTTCATCCGTTCTCCAAGACATGGATATACCAAAGTAATAGAACCTTTACTTTGCCAGAACTATTTCAAGCGGAAGAAATACTAGAAGCATTTACCGATAACTGGAAAAGCCATGGCGCAGCGGTGAAGGGTTTTGCCACTATATTATATGGTCAGTTTATTGTGATAATGGCAGACGAGTCACAAACCGGCGTGGGTGGCTGTAGCACCGATAGTTCGGTGCATATTATAAAGCAAATAGAAGTAATGAACAATGTACAAATGTTCAATCGTGAACTATTGGCATTTTGGGTAAAAGATAAAGTACAAACTATTCCACTTGCACAAGTGGGCTATGCCCTAGAAAATGGCATTTTAGCAAAAGATACTTTATACTTTAATAATTTAGTGGGCAGTAAAGCCGCTATGGAAAAAGATTGGTTACAACCTATTTCAGAAAGCTGGTTAGGTAAAAAATATATAAAATAGTATTAAAATAAAATACTCGTTTATTAATAGCCAAAAAAAGCCCTCTGAAAATCAGAGGGCTTTTTTATTAGAAAATGATTTTAAATATTAGTCTGCTTCTCTAATTTACGCTTTTTGAAAAAAGCGATCACTGCAATCAATTGCATAGCTATACCGCACCCTATGAATGCGCCTTGAAAAAATGGATATTTGCTTTCACTTGATACTTCTAAAAAAACACCAACTAAAACCAACGCCATACCAATTAAAAATTTAGCTATAGGGCTTAAACTATTAAGTGAGAATTTCATAAAATATAAGTTTTTAAATTATTTAATAAGGCCGCTGCATTTTCCTACTGCAAAAGCTACATAACTTATCGCACATGGATTAAAGGTACATGCAAAATCGCAAAGCCAATCGTTTGAACAAGTATTTTTAGCTTCTTGATAATAGGCATTAAATTGCGCATTCGAACATTTCCATGATGCATTTGATTTTAAATTCTTTTTGTTTGCAAAGACAAAGGAATTTCGACTATTGTCTATGGAAACCATAGGGTCAGAAATTATTTTTTGATTATCAAAATAATCATTTGCAAATTCATTTCCATTAGGCTCCTTGAAAATAACTCGTCCTTTTTTATTCTCCTTAAAGCCAATTTTTTCTCTTACTACCGATAAATCTATTTTTGTTGCTAAATCAACTACATAAAATAAATCTTTAGTAGCAGAGTCGGTACCATCTAATACTATATGTATACCACTTAGAGTAGTAAACCCCTTAAATTTAATTTTGTAGAAAACTGCATTTTTAAAATTGATATTACTTTCTACTAAATCACTTGATTCCAATAATTCTTTGACTTGATTATCTTGAATGTTAACTATGGTTGTAGTTTCCACTTCTGGCAAGAGTTGATTTAAACTTTTAACTTCAAGTTTTGCCTCTGGAGTCTTTGGGATTGTGGGCTCTTTTTGACAAGCTTGTAATAAAAATAAGAAAGCTAATACAATTGGAATGAACACCCTGTTAATTTGATTTTTTTTCATAATTAATAATTTAAAATTTGAGGAATAAAAATATAAAATTGAAAAACTCAAAAACAGCGTATTTATACGCATAAAAAAAGCCCCCTGAAATTCAGAGGGCTTTTAGAATATTTTCTATAATTCTATTTAATAACTGCCTTAAGCGCTTTCACTAAATCATCTCCTCTTAAGTCTCTACCAATAATGACACCATTAGGATCAATTAAAAAACTAGCAGGTATACTTTGAATACCAAATTGAACCGCTACCTCATTATTCCAGTATTTTAAATCACTTACATGTGCCCAACTAAGGCCATCTTTTTTAATAGCATCTAACCATCTTGGTTTATCTTGATCTAAAGACACCCCTAAGACCGTAAAGTTTTTATTTTTAAATGTATTGTACGTTTTTACCACATTCGGGTTTTCTGCACGACAAGGGCCACACCAGCTAGCCCAAAAATCAACTAGTACATATTTGCCTCTCAAAGAAGACAATTTAAATGGCTTTCCATTAACATCGTTTTGGGTAAATTCTGGAAGTACAGTACCCATTTTCCCTACGCCTGTAGTTTGTAAAGTTTTCTCAATCACGTCTGCAAAAGTTCCTTTTTTAGCATCGCCTTCTAAAACAGCGTAATAATCAGGTAAGGTTTCCTTTACAGCGGGAAATATATTTGCCATTTGAAATAAGAAAAAAGTAGAAACTGGAGACTGATTATTTACTTTACTAACATTAACATACTCGGCTATAATTGCTTGTGATTGTAATTCAGCTTGTTTACCAATAGAATCTTTTTTGCTCGCATCTTTTTCTGCTTGTACCGCTCCTAAGCTGCCAAAATAACTAGACATTAAAGGGTCTAATTTTTTCATATAGGATTGGTATACATCTTGACTTGGAGAACCTTGGTATACTATTTCTTTAGATGCATTTAAATCACCGTCCATAGTAAGCTTATCATTGCCAATAAATAAAGGAATTTGTGTTTTAGTACCTTTAAAGGAGACTACATAAATACCTGTATTTACTAGCGTTGTTTTTAATTCAAACTTTCCTCCCACTACGGTTGCTGTAGCAACTTCTTTATTGGCCATACCATCTAATAAGGTAACTATGGTTTGGTCTGGAACATTTTTTATGCTCCCTGTAATTTCTAAAGACTGCGCCATTAAATTCATGCTGCAAAATGCAAGCATAAATACCATTACTATTTTGCGAACTATTGTATTCATAAAATTAATTGAAACTGTTATTGGTATAGATTATAAGAGTTTAAAGATAAGCATTAAAAATTAGGGCTTATGTCTTTGGGCTAAAACTTTCACCACATCGGCTAATTGATAACCTTTTGACTGTAAAAGAATTAGGTAATGAAACAGTAAATCGGCCGACTCATCCAAGAATAACTGTTCATTATTGTCCTTTGCCTCAATGACTAATTCTACTGCTTCTTCCCCTACTTTCTGCGCTATTTTATTAATTCCCTTAGCAAATAAACTAGCTACATAAGAGCTTGAAGGATCCGCCTTTTTTCTATCTGCAATTATTTGTTCTAATTTATTTAAAAAAGCCGTACTATTATTATTGTCCTCTCCCCAGCAAGTGTCAGTTCCCATATGACAAACAGGACCTTCAGGGCTTGCTTGTATTAATAAACTATCCTGATCACAGTCCTCCTTCATACTTATATAATTCAAGAAATGACCACTCTCTTCTCCCTTTGTCCATAATCTATTTTTAGATCGGCTATAGAAAGTGACTTTACCTTCAGCAAGTGTAGCATCTATTGCTGCTTGATTCATAAAGCCCAACATTAATACTGTATTAGTATTAGCGTCTTGCACAATGGCGGGCACTAGTCCGTCTGCGTATTTTGTAAAATTGATATTCATAGTGAATGGTATAATTAGTTATTTATTACTTTCTTATTAGTTATTATTATATTTATTCTTTTATTCTTTTATTCTTTTATTCTTTTATTCTTCGTTCTTATTTTTAGTCTTTTCTAGTTTTTATACTAAACTTGCTATTTAAAATTTTACTAGTTTATTAAATTCTTACAGCAATCCCTTTATTGTTTAAATATTTTTTTAAATGGGGAATGGCTACTTCTTTATAATGAAATATACTGGCAGCCAATGCAGCATCGGCCTTGCCTTCAGTAAACACATCATAGAAATGAGCCTCATTGCCTCCACCACCCGATGCAATAATAGGAACAGGTAAGGCTGAAGATAAAGCTGCCGTAATATCCAATGCAAAACCTTGTTTAGTGCCATCATGGTTCATAGAGGTTAATAAAATTTCACCTACCCCTAAATCCACTGCTTGCTTAGCCCAGTCCATAGTTAAGGTATGGGTCTTTTCTCTGCCACCCTTTAAATATACATACCAGTTACCATCGGCTTCTAATTTGGTATCAATAGCAAGTACCACGCACTGACTACCAAAGTTTTTGGCAAAACGGTTTATGATAGATGGGTTTTGAAAGGCCGCTGTATTGATAGAAATTTTATCGGCACCGTTTTGTAATAATATACTCACATCCTCTTCTGTTTGAATACCACCTCCCACCGTAAAAGGAATATTAATTTTATGTGCAATTTTATTAACTAGCTCACTTAATGTTTTTCTTTTTTCAACGGTAGCTGTAATATCTAAAAATACCAATTCGTCTGCACCCTCATTTGCATAGAAAGCAGCTAGTTCAATAGGGTCTCCTGCATCTCTGAGTTGCTCAAAGTTCACACCCTTCACCGTGCGACCGTCTTTGATATCTAAACAAGGTATAATGCGTTTGGTTAACATGAATGGTATTCGTTAAAAATTGAAATAATTGATTGTATAAATGAATTAATTGAAACTGGCTAATTCCGAAATGGTAATTTTATTTTCATATATGGCCTTCCCTATAATAGCGGCAGTGCATCCTATTTCTTCTAGTTCTATTAAATCATCTAAGCAACTTACTCCTCCACTGGCAATTAATTGCAAAGAAGGAAACTTTTCTATAATTTTTTGATATAGCTCAATGGAAGGGCCTTGTAGTTTACCGTCTTTTTTTATATCGGTACAAAATATTTGCTTCACCCCTTTGTCTATATATGATTTCATAAAATCAAATACCGATATCTCCGTTTTTTCTAACCAACCACCAATGGCAATTTTTTCTTCAAAAACATCGGCGCCTAACATAAAAGTATTAGCCCCAAAGCGTGCAATCCACTCCTGAAACAGCAATTCATTTTTAACTGCCAAACTTCCAATGGTCGCATAAGTGGCCCCTGTATCCAATACTGTTTTTAAAATGGCTTCTGTTTTAATACCCCCTCCAAAATCTATTTTAAGTTCGGTAATATTGGCTATTTTTTCTAAAACTTTCCAATTCACTACCTCTCCAGCCTTTGCACCGTCTAAGTCTACTAAATGTAACCGCATTAAACCAATACCTTCAAAAGCCTTGGCTACTTCTAAAGGGTTTGCATTATATATTTTCTTTTGCGCATAATCTCCCTCAGTTAATCTTACACATTTGCCTTCAATAATATCTATAGCCGGTATAATTTGCATCTAATTTGTTATTTATTATTCTTTTGTCTTTAGTTCTTTATTCGTTTATTCTTAATTCGTTTATTCTTAATTCGTTTATTCTT
>JBBAJX010000010.1:0-37899 GCA_040403885.1 Sediminibacterium sp.
CGCTCTACTAATTTAGACCTTTTTTAGTCCACTTTATGCTGACGTTAGACAAAATCTGGAGATCTAAATTATGATGTTAATGTTCAACATGGAATTATATCTGCAATTGAGGATCAAAGTCAAAAAGTTCAATGGAATTCATTAATTGATAGATATGACTTTAATTTAACAGGGGCAAATGGAACCAAAATTGGTACTGGTGCAACTAATACTGATAAAATATTAACATTTTACAATTCTCCCACAAGTACATTCGCTGCAATTGTTGCAAGAAATTATAATGGAGGTGGATTTAATGATTGGTCTTTACCAAGTAAAGACGAATTATCTAAATTATATTTAAATAGATCTAAAATTGGCGAGTTTAATACTGATACCCTTGATTTACTGTCTGATTGGTACTGGACATCAAGTGAAATTAATGCCTCTTATGCTGAAGCATTAAATTTTATGACAGGAAATTTTGACGGTATTGGTGGTTATAAAGGAGCTGGTGGCACACCATATAAAGTAAGAGCAATAAGATATTTTTAAAAAATTTCTATAGTAACCTTTACATATTAATTAAACCGTATTATTTCAGGATTTTCAGATTTAAATTGAGGCATACACATACCAGCAGAGGCTCCAATATAGGTGGGGTCGCATATTATATATCGCTCGTTATTAATTAATACATAATCACCATTTACATTAGAATTAAACTTAATTGCTGTTGCAACATGAGTCTTATAATCTAGTCCTATCACTTCTAGTTTTAAAAGTGTTCTAACTAAATAGGAAAAAAAGATAGCACGATCTTCGCAATCCGAATAGGGATAGAATAAAATATCCTCTGGAAAATAAAATTTCTCATATCCGAATTGTTCTAAATCTGTTTTATATTCAAAAGAATTTTCAACAAAATCTAATAGAATATTTACTGCTTCTAATTCATTTTTATCCTTTAGAAGAGGGTAAAGATTTTTTATTATATTATTTTCAGTAATAGGGTCAACTTTTGCAGTGAAAAAAATATTTAAATCGGTTAATGGGTAGTGTTTATTGAAAGCAATAAGGCTTTTATTAAAATTTATTTCAAGGAGTGTATTATACTTTTTAAAAATTATGTTATTTGTAGTGTAATCTGAACCTAAATTCGGAGACTTTAAAAGTTTTAAGTCTAAAATCTTATTTGAATTAGAAAATTTCTGTTCAAATGTTTGAATTAGGCCATCTGGCATATCATTCATAATATAATATTTATTCTTATTAAGTAGTAAGAATGATTTTTTATAGATAATATTTTGGAATGGTATTAACAAAGCAATTTCCTCATTGATTTTACCCACCTTGGCCTCCATGCCCCAATGATTTAATATGAAAAATACAAATAGGGCTCGGTCATTTTTATCTTCAAAAAGTTCATTACTTATTTTGTCAATTAAGTCAAATTTACCCCAGTCATTTAATTGTAATTCCTGACTAATTTTATTTAGTTGAGTTAAAAATAGTTCATATTCCGATTTGCTAATACTAACCCAATAATCACTAATACCTTTTTCGTTAATTGCTGTTAAATGTGATAGTAGTTTGGTATCATATTTAATTAAAATATTTTTACTATAAAATTTAAATTTTAAGGTATTTGGAAGTTTTTCTAAGCTATCAATTTTAGATGTTGATACGGATGAGTCAATTATTAGTTTATGAGTATCAATTATTATTATTTTCTTTAAATTATTTAAATCTTGCTGAATAGGTGCTGAGGGTAGTGTATCAGGTTGTTTAGGAGGTTTTGGAACTGCTGGAGGTTCGTTTCCTTTAAGCGACTCGAATGTTTTCCATTTATTTTTTAATAAATTTGAAAATTCCTGATCTCTTTTATCTTTGAAATCTTTGAACTCTAAATTTTGTGATTTTTTAAACTCTACAAATTCTTTTGATATAACTTGCGCATTTGCAGCAAAGAATATTAAATTGAAAATAAAAATAAGTAGATATTTCATTTCATTTTATTTAAAATTTTATTTGCTAGGACTTTACCTTGTCCCGCTGCTTCATTTGCTGTGAATATATAGTGTATCCCACCATATGCTCTACTAATGGAAGCTTCTGAAGCTGCTTCCTCAAGTGAACTATAATTTCTAGCTTGACTAGTGTATTTATATATACTTGAATCTATAAAAGTAGAGTTGTCTTTTAGATAGTTTGATATAATATTTGATGCGCTTAAAGAAACTACACTTGTAATGCTATTAAATTCATCTTTTTTATTATTCAAATAGGGTACCCAATTTTTATCTAAATTATTAATAATAATATTAGTTGGTGTAATATAGGTTGTTTTATATTCCTCGTATTCTCCTATTTTATATGCTTCATTTATAGTAAGGCCAAGTATTGCATATATTTTTGAAATTTCAGAAATTGAGATTTTGGTATTTCTTATTTTTTGCGATAAAATGCTAAACCAATGACCTTCTATATTTATTTTCTTTATTTGTTTATCATTATTTCCTTCCCAATAGTTGCATATTATTTTTTGTAAATCGGAAAGTTTTTTATTTATTTTAATTAATTCTTTGCCGCTATTAATTAATTCTGATTTAGTAATATTCTTAAAGTTTTTTGGATGATTATATCCTAGCTCATCAATATCATTGATAATTAAAAATCCTTTGTGATTTTGAAAATTGTTTGTTACTATTTCTGCAACTTTTGAACCATATTCATAAGATTTTTTATACTTATTAGAGCTAAGTTCATTTTCATAATATTTGAATATTATATTTTTTTGGCTATCCAAAGCTTTACTACCAATTTTATTTATTTCTAAAACTTTATAAAATGCAGCAAATGATGAAAAATCAAAATCGATATTTTCTGTTGTAGGTTGTATTTTTGAAAAGCCATTAATTTGGTTGTTGATGCTAATATAATTTTTAGCACCTAATAGATAAACTTCATTAAAAGCTATAAAGCTTTCTGCATAAATAGAATTAGTTCTTTTTACACTGAAATTTTCGTTATTTAAGGTATTTGTCAGTAACGTTTCGCTTGTAACTAATTGATCCTGAATGTTTAATTTATCTTTTTGTATGCAAGAGACAAGTAAAAAAGCTAGTGTATATGAGAGGATTGCATATTTTGAAATTGTTATGTTGTTATTATATCTATTCATTTGTAATATATTTCTGATTTTTTCGTATATTTATATTCCTCCTATACACACCCCCACTGTATATTTCTATTATTTCGTTTTTTTTAATCATAAATAAAGTTAATATGAAAACAGTTATTTATTCGTTTATCTTTGGTATCTTTTTTTTAGGGTTTGTAGGTTGTAAGTCAGCAAAAGTTATTACAGTAGAAGAAGCTACTGGAAGAGTTGAGATTAAAGGACCTTTTGACGAGCCTAAGTTTAGAACTGATAAAGATTTTTTCAGATCTTTTCAGTCATATAAACACCCCAATGAAAATACTGCAAGAACTTATGCAGCAACTTTAGCTAGAGCAGAATTATTAGCTCAGGTAAAATCAGATTTATCTGCCTTTATTAAAGGTAATGAAACTACTTATGATAAAGATGGTCAAGATGTTTCAGGTATTTTAATTACCAGAATAGCTCAACTATCTGAAGATATGGTTTCAGATGCCATTGTTGTAGATAGTAAAATGTATAAGGAACAAGATGGTAGATATACTTGCTATACTTTAGTTGAAAAATCAAGGTCTGCTGTATTAAACAAAGCATACTCAAAAACCATTTCCGATGATGACAAAATGAAAATTTTGTTTGAAAAGAAGAAAATAGAAGAAGATTATGAAAAATTTAAAGCAAGTCAGAAAAATTAAATTAGTTTTTCTTTTTCTTTTTTTAAATTACAATCTTTTTGCTCAAAATAGTAATATAATAAAAGTAACCGGTATTGCCGGGACTGCTTATATAAATGAACGTATTACTCCAAAAGAGGCTAAAGAAGAGGCTTTAAAAGACGCTCAAAGAAATGCGCTTAAGAAGGCAGGAATTAGTGAATTTCTACAGTCTAGCGTAATGTTAATCACTGATTCTAAGAACGAGAAAAATTCCGATTTTCTGAGTAGTGAATTCCAGTCACATTTAGAAGGGGCTATACTTGATTATCAAGTTATTTCCTCTAACACTATTCAAACAAAGGAGAATTTATTGTTAGTTTCTGTGCTTATTGATGCAACTATTATTAAGTATGACACAAAGTCGGATTTAAATTTTGATGTAAAATTATTTGGGATTAAAAATGTTTATAATAATCCTGAAAAAATAAATTTTTCAATGAAAACAAGTATAGATTGTTATCTATACTTGTTTTCATTTATCGAAGATGAAGCAACATTAATATATCCAAATATTAATGAGAAAGAGCAGTTATTTAAGAAAGATACTACTTATTTCTTCCCTATTGGTAAGGTAGATTATATTTTAACAGCAGATAATAAGAGGAGTGAAAAGGGAAGATTGATTTGTGTTTTTACTAAATCACCTATGAAATATATTCAAATGAATGAAGATCAAATAACTACTCCTGAAAGTATTTATTCTTGGATCAATTCAATTCCTTTAGATCAAAAAAAAATAATCACAAACCCTATTTTAATTCAATATTAACTACATGCGTTTAATTTTATTTTCACTTTTGGTGTTGTTTTTGCCGAATATTATAAGCGCGCAAACTATAGATAATGTAGATTTTGAAGTATCAAATTATTCTATAAAAATTAAATTTGATCTAATAAACTGTCCTGATAATACAATATATAATTTAAATGTATTTTTCACTAAAGCTGATGGTACAAAAATTACACCTAAATCCATATCAACCTTAAATGGAATTTATCCTGGAAGAGAAAAAGTTTTAATCTGGGATTTCAAAAATGATAAAATTGAATTCACTGGGGACTTAAGTGTAACTGTTAGTTTAGCAGGTTCTGAGCCAATCCCTCCGCCGCCTGCGATTAAACATGGTCCGGGAAATGCAATGTTATCTCTTTTGCTTCCAGGTTGGGGTGATTTCTATGTTAATGAAACAGATAAAACATCGCCTATATTAATATCGGCCTTATACTTAGGAAGTGCTTATATGGCTTATAGTTCTTTTAATAATGTAAATATTAAATATGATAATTATTTAAAAGCCACACAGCAAAGTGTAATGGATGAAAATTATAATACTGCTACCTCAAGCTTAAGCCAATCTCAAATGTTTTCTGGTCTAGCTGCTGCTATTTTAATTTATGATGTTATACATGTAATAGTCAAAGGGAATAAAAATGTTAAAAATAAAACCTTTGGTTACAATTCAATAAAGTTCAGTCCAAAGATTAAATTAGATAAGGGGTTTTCTTCTTATCAATTTTCCTTGGTAAAAACATTTTAATCTTTTATGAAAAAATTTTTACCTCTTTTTACGCTGTTCTTTTTCGTTTCTTGTTCTAAATCACTTGAAAGGAGTAATCCACTTGATGGAAAAACATTAGCTACCATTTCAGGTAGTTCTGTCTCAAATATTACTGCAACTTCAGCATCTGTTGCTAGTACTATTTCTGGTGATGGTAAGGCCTCTATTAACAATAAGGGCGTTGTTTGGTCAATTACTACAGGACCAACAATTGCGTTATCTACCAGAACAAATGACGGGGTGGGTGTTATAGGTAATTTTAATAGTAGTTTGTCTGGTTTAATACCTTTTACTAATTATTACATTCGTTCTTATGCTACTAATATTGTAGGAACAGCTTATGGCCCAGAAACTCAATTCAGAACATTAGCTGCCATTCCAACTTTGACAACTTCGGCCGCTAATGATATATTATCAACTTCAGCTAATTCAGGTGGAAATATTAGTACTGATAATGGTAGTGCAGTTACTGCTAGAGGGGTAGTGTGGAATACCAGTGCTACTCCTACAATTGATTTAGCTACTAAAACAAAAGATAGTACTGGTAAAGGAGCCTTTGTTAGTGCCTTAAAACCACTTCTACCTGGTAAACTATATTATGCTCGTGCTTATGCGACTAATGCTATTGGTACTGCTTATGGTAATGAAATTCAATTCCAAACTACAGCTATTCCGCCTACTGTTACAACAACTGATATTTCTAGTATTTTAACAACCTCAGCTACTTCAGGGGGCAATGTAAGTTCAGATGGTGGAAGTGCTGTTACGGCAAGAGGGGTGGTATGGAGTACAAATACTGCTCCCACAATAACATTAACAACTAAAACTATTGACGGGTCTGGACTAGGTACTTTTGAATCTTCTATTACATCATTGACAGCTGGTAAAATATATTATGTTCGTGCTTATGCAACTAATTCTATTGGAACATCATATGGTGCTGAATTAAGTTTTTCTGCAAAAGCATTTCCTGCTACAGTTTCTACTAATTCTATTTCAAATATAACTGCTACCTCAGCTATAAGTGGAGGAAATGTTACCTCTGAAGGTGGTGGGTCAGTTACTGCTAGAGGAGTAGTATGGGGAACATCATCAGGACCTACAATCGCATTGGATACTAAAACAACAGATGGAACTGGATTTGGTGCTTATACATCTTCTATAACTTCATTAAAGCCTGCTACTACTTATTATGTAAGGGCATATGCAACTAATTCTTCAGGAACCTCTTATGGGGCTGAAACTTCTTTCATAACTTCACCTGCCACTCCTACAGTTACAACTACAATTGGAATAACTAATATTACAGCCATTAGCGCAACAGGTGGAGGAAATATAAGTTCTGATGGTGGCGGTTTGGTAACTGCAAGAGGGATTGTTTGGGGTACATCTACTTTACCAACTATTTCATTATCCACTAGAACTAATGATGGTGGTGGTACTGGCGCCTTTACTTCTTCAATGACAGGTTTATCCACTAATACAAAATATTATGTGCGTGCTTATGCTACCAATTCAGCTGGGACGTCTTATGGAGATGAAACTACATTTACCACACTTAATAATTTACCTATACTAGTTACCAACGATGTCACTTCAATTACGGCTACAACAGCGGTACTTAATGGCAACGTAACTGCAGATGCTGGTAGTGCTGTTACACAAAAAGGAATTGTTTGGGCTATGACTACAGGCCCTAATATAAGTTCCAATTTGGGTAATTTAATTGTTGGTGCAGGATTAGGTTCAATTGCAGTGGGCCCTACAGGATTAACTCCTGGTGCTACATACTATGTAAAGGCCTATGCTACCAATAGTAATGGAACTGCCTATGGTAATGAAGTAACTTTTAAAACCTTAGCAACAAATCCAACTATACAAACTTATAGTATAACTAGTATAACAGGTAGTCGAGCTGTATCAGGCGGTACAAATATTTATGATGGAGGTTCAGATGTATTAGAAAAAGGAATTGTTTGGAGTACTTCGTCATTACCAACAATTGCGTTATCTACAAAAACAACTAGAGGTATAGGGACATCTTCATTCACTGACACAGCTAAATCATTATCACCTTTAACAATATATTACTTAAGGGCTTATGTCACAACTAGCTATAGTACAGCATATGGTACTCAATATAGTTTTACAACTACTGCTAATCCTGCCACACTAAGTACAGTTGCCATATCTTCAATTACTTCTACTTCAGCAAGTTCAGGTGGTACAATTACCTCTGATGGACTTGGATCCATTACTGCAAAAGGTGTTGTATGGAGCACTTCTACAGAACCAACAATAGCGTTGTCTACAAAAACATCCAATGGATCAGGTAGCTCAAATTATACTTCTTCAATTACCGGTTTAGATCCTGTGACTAAATATTATGTAAGGTCATATGCTACAAATTCTGGTGGTACAGGTTATGGTGCTGAAGTTTCATTTACCACTTTAGCTGGCTTGGCTGTTTTAACAACTAATCCAGCAACCTCAATTACAATTACTTCAGCTATATTGGGAGGCGAAGTGACAAATGAAGGAGGGGCTTCAGTTACTGAAAAAGGAGTTGTTTGGAAAACAACTAGCGGACCTACTGTAAGCGATAATAAACAAGCAACTGGAACTGGTCTTGGTGCTTTCACAACTTCTGTTACAACATTGATAAGAAACCAGAAGTATTATGTTCGTACCTATGCGCTAAACAGTAGTGGTTATTCTTATGGTCCTGAGATTACATTTAATACTTTACCGTAATAAAATAAATTTTTATGAAAAATATCTTAATTCTACTCTTTTTACTTGTAACTAATGTATTAATTGCGCAAACCGGTACAAGTAAGTTTAAGTATGTATCGCTCAATGCTATTCCTAAGCCTAAGGCACCTGCTAATTTGATAATTACAGATGTGTCCTTCAATGATGACGGAGGAAACAAGAATAAAATTTTAGATGCAGAGGAGAAGGCTGAAATAAGATTTACCATTGAAAATAAAGGACAGGGAGATGCCTATGCTATTATTGCTCAAATTGAAGATGGTAAGAAGGTAAAAGGTACTCAAATACCAACTGCCTATACAATTGGCGATTTGCAAGCCGGGGCAAAGAAAAATGTTATAATACCAATTAGCGGTTTACAAGAGTTAGAAACTTCAAGCCCTGATTTAAATATAAAAGTAGTTGAAGGAAATAAGTTTGATGCAGATCCTTTGTCAGTTTCTTTTAAATCGCAAGAGCTTAAGAAACCTAATTTCAAAATAGATGATTATGTTTTTGCGAACAAAGATCAAGAAGGAAAAATAACAAAGGGTAAGGTTATTCAACTTTCTATTGTACTTCATAATACAGGGGAGGGGGATGCAAAAAATATAAATATCGATTTTGGAAATCCTAATAATATAAACCCCTTTTCTGAAACTAATTTTACTATTCCAATATTAAAAGCAAATGAAGTAAAAAAAATAGATTATGAATTTTTTGCCAATAAACAGTATAACGAAGCTGAAATACCTATTTCAATTAAGGTTACAGAGTCTATGCAGCGCTACTCTTTAAATGAAACTAAATCTATATCATTGGAGACAACATTAGCAAAGGTGCTAAGAGTAGATGTGATTGGCAAGGAAGAAGAAAAGGTCGCTTATACTAATATTTCATTAATTTCTGATGTTGATAGAAATATTCCTGAATCAAAAATTAAGTATGAAAATAAATTTGCTTTAATTATTGGAAATGAAGATTATTCAAGTTTTCAAACGGATTTGTCTAAAGAAGTAAATGTTGAATTTGCTTTAAATGATGCTAAGGTTTTTAGAGAGTATTGTGAAAAAACTTTTGGAGTACCTTCTATTAATATTACCTACATTCCTAATGGAACTTATGGTAAGATTAAACAAGCAGTAGAGAAAATAAATAAGCTTATAAAAAATTCACAAGGCAATTTGGATATCTTCTTTTACTATGCTGGGCATGGCCTTCCAGATGAGCAAACTAAAGAACCTTATATTATACCTGTTGACGTAAGTGCTTCTAATATTGAAAATGGCATTAAACTCAAAGATATTTACTCTTCATTAACTGAATTCCCTACACATAGCGTTACTATTTTTGTTGATGCTTGCTTTAGCGGGGGTGCCCGAAATCAAGAACTAGTTATGGCTCGTGGTGTTAAAGTAGTTCCAAAATATGATTTATTAAAGGGTAATATTGTAAGTTTTTCTGCAAGTAGTGGAAATCAATCTTCATATGCCTATGCTTCTAAAAATCATGGGATGTTCACTTATTTTTTATTAAAATCTATTCAAGAGGCTAATGGAGATATAACTTATGGTGATATGTGGGAGAAGGTAAAAAATAGAGTAAGTTTTGAATCTGTAAAAATTAATAGTAAAGAACAAAATCCACAAAAAAATATTGGAGTGGAAGTTGAAAAAGAATGGTCAAAATGGAAGTTTAAGCAATAAAAGTCCAATTAACAAGGTTTTAAAATTTCAAATTTAAAAACTATTAAAATATAATCTATGAAAAAAATTATCTTATTCGGTTTAGTGATGATAGTTGGTATTAGTCTTAATGCACAAGTATCAGTAGGTTTAAAAGGTGGTACTAGCTTTTCTTCTATTCAAATTAAAGAGTCCTCTCAAAGTATGAAATCAACAAGTGACAATAGAACTGGCTTTGTGCTTGGAGGGTACGCTACAATTAGCATGTCAGATAAATTAAAATTACAACCTGAATTTTTATATCAAGGAATGGGTGGTTCTATAGAAAATGTCATATTTAAAAATGAATATGTATCTATTCCAGTCTTATTGAGATATGGTATTACTGATAATTTTTATTTAGAAGCAGGCCCTCAATTTAGCCTATTAGTTAGCTCTAAGGCTGCAGATGAAGACATTAAAGATGCTTTTAAATCATCTGATTTTCAAGTATTGATAGGTGCCTCTCTGAATTTTACAGATAAAATTGGAGCTGGTGTTAGATATGGTATGGGTATGTCAAATATTGCATCGAGCTCCTTTAGTAGCGATTTGAATACCGATATAAGAAACAAAGCCTTTATGGTAATGGTTAGTTATAAAATATTTTAATCAATTTAATTTAAAAATTTGTTTTTAAATTTTAAAATGAAAAAGCTAATTTTTAATTTTATCTTAAGTTCAATTGTTTGTATTAAAAGTTATTCGCAAGCATTAAATAATAAAGATTCAGTTATAGATGAAAAAATAACTAAAAATAAATTTTATCCATTTGTGGGATTTGGTATGTCAACAGTTGAGCAAGAAATTATTGGACCTTCAACTAATTTAACTTCAAAATTAAATGTACTTAATTTAGGAATTGGGTCTAATTATAGAATTAATGAAGGGCTAATAATTGAAGGGGCAGTATTAGCCTTAATTGGGTCGAGTTTTAATTATTACAATTTTAGTAAAACCTCATTGACTAATTTGTACAATACGAATTATACGAATTCAAGCTTAAATTTACAGAGGTCTATTAATTCTGCTTTCTCAATATTTAGTTCAAGTATAAATTTTAATGCACGATTATTAAGAAGTAAGCCAGATTTTCTTTTTTTTATTCCAAATTATTTTTTTATTGGCCCAAAGTATGACGCACTGTTTGGAAGTGGAGGTATGTTTAAGTTAAAAAATTATTTAGGTTTTCAATATGGGATTAAATATAAATTTAGCTTAAAATATGTAAATATCTATCCTAGCTTGACAATTTCACAAACACCTAATCTATATATTTCGGGAACACCATTAGTGTCTAATGTTACTAATCATTATACCAACTTTACTATATATTTGGAAAACAAAGGAGGAGTAAAGAAGTTTAAAAAATATGTTGCACCACCAAATTTGAAATTCTCAGATATACCAATTTTTAAGTGGAGGAAAAAATAAGGTCACTCCAACCGTGCCACACAAAACACTACAAAAGACTACAAAAACGTGCCACAATCAGTTTACAGATGCACTAAAATGTTTTAACTATGTTTGACCAAAATGAAAAAAGTCGCTGTAAACTATTCATTTACAACGACCTTTTATCTGTTCTTGTGAACTGGCTGGGACTCGAACCCAGGGCCCATACATTAAAAGTGTATTGCTCTACCAACTGAGCTACCAATTCTAACCGCCCTTTTTAGGGGAGTGCAAAAATAAGCTTTAATGAAAACTATCCAAATAAAAGGGGGTTTTTATTTTCCCCACTCAAAACCCTTCTAAGTCGTTCATCTTCAAATAAGAATTATATTTGTAGAAACTCTAAAAGATGTCCATTTTCACAGACAAAATTGTAGTTATAACTGGTGGTTCTGATGGCATCGGAAAGGCTTTGGTGGCGCAGTTTTTGGCATTAGGTGCAAAAGTGGCTACTTGTGGTAGAAATGAAAATAAACTCTCTTTATTAGCTACTGAATTTCCATCTTCCAATTTATTGACTGCACAAGTTGATGTGAGTAAACAAGACCAGTCGGAAGCATTTATCAAGCAAGTTGTTGATAACTGGGGCAGAATAGATGTTTTAATAAATAATGCAGGCATTTCTATGAGGGCATTGGTTTCTGAGGTTTCAGTGCAAACACTGCATAATGTCATGGATATTAACTTTTGGGGAACGGTCTATTGCACAAAGGCAGCACTTCCTTCTATTCAGCAAAATAAGGGGGTAATAGTAGGTGTTTCCTCCATTGCAGGATATAGAGGACTTCCAGGAAGAAGTGGGTATTCCGCCTCTAAATTTGCTTTGAACGGTTGGTTAGAAGCTTTGAAAACGGAACTATATGCATCTGGTACCCATGTAATGTGGGTTTGCCCTGGGTTCACTACATCCAATATTAGAAATGCAGCCTTGGACAAGAATGCAAATGCACAAGGAGAATCTCCTATGGATGAAGGTACCATGATGAGCTCAGAGGACTGTGCAACGCATATAATTCATGCTATTGAAAAAAGAAGTAGAAGCTTGGTGCTCACTTTCACAGGCAAGCGCACCGTATTTATGAATAAATATTTTCCAGCCTGGGCCGATAAATTAGTGCATCAATTTTTCTTTAAAGATGGCGTACTAGTGAAGTAAGAGATTAAAAATAAATACCTATTTTTCTAAAATATAAAACTTAGTTTTTCGTTATTAATCAATGCCCATCATTACTTTAACATCCGATATTGGCCAAGAAGATTTTATCATTGGCGCACTCAAGGGGCAAATACTGTCAACTATTCCGGGTATGGGTATTGCCGATATCACGCATTATTTATCCAGCAAGAATTATCAACAAGGGGCTTATATTTTTAATAATGCAGCCAAGCATTATCCAGCAGGCACGCTGCATTTTATTATGGTGAACTTTTTCCAATTTCCTAAAAGGCATGCGCTTTTAACCAAACATAATAATCAATATTTTATCACGCCCGATAATGGTTTTTTAACCATGATGTTGGGAGGTAAGCCTAAAGAAATTATTAAAATAGATTTTAATTCGGCCAATACTTTTTTAGAAATTACACAAGAAATTTTTAAAGCCATTGCTGCTTTTGTAAAAACAAATAATATCGCAGATGCAGGTGTTGCCTTTCAGGAGATAGAAGAAATTTATCCAATGCAACCTACTTTAGGTCCGAATTGGATGGAGGGGCAAATTTTATTTATAGATCAGTTTGAAAATGTGGTAGTGAATATTCGTAAAGAAGAATTTGATCTACAAGCCCAGGGTAGAACTTTCAAAATTATGTTTACCCGCAATGAAACCATCACCGATTTAAGCAAACATTATGGGGAAGTGCCCATCTCGGATAAGCTAGCCTGGTTTAATTCGGCAGGCTATTTAGAGATAGCTGTTCGAGGCGGTAATATGGCCGGGCTATTTGGACTAAGCAAGTTTGATGAAAATCAGATGAATAAGCAGCGTCCCAACGATAATAAATGGTTTTTTCAGATGGTTCGGGTATTCTTTGAATAGTTCCCTATTTGTTTTTTCTTTTGCGTTTTTGGGGGTATTTTTGCACCCTCATTCATTACTCAAATTAGTTATACAATGGCATACGACGTAATCGTTATTGGTAGTGGTCCAGGTGGTTATCCTGCGGCAATTCGTGCTTCTCAATTAGGCTTAAAAGTAGCTATTGTGGAAAAGGAAAGCCTAGGCGGTGTTTGTTTAAACTGGGGCTGTATTCCCACGAAGGCATTGATAAAAAGTGCACAAGTGTATGATTATGTAAAACATAGTGCTAGTTATGGTATTACTACTACAGGTGTGAATCACGATTTTGGTGCAGTCATTAAACGTAGTCGTGGAGTGGCCGATAAAATGAGCAAGGGTGTTCAATTCTTAATGAAGAAAAATAAGATTGAAGTAATAATGGGTTATGGCAAGGTTTTATCAAGAGGAAAAGTAGAAGTGAAAGATGCAGAAGGAAAAACACAAGTAGTAGATACCAAGTATATTATTATTGCAACAGGTACTCGTTCAAGAGAATTACCCAACTTAAAGCAAGATGGTAAAAAAGTAATTGGCTACAGAGAAGCAATGGTGCTTCCTACGCAACCAAAAAGCATGATTATTGTAGGAAGTGGTGCCATAGGTGTTGAGTTTGCCTATGTATACAATAGCATGGGCACTAAAGTAACTATTGTAGAATTTTTACCAAGAATAGTTCCTGTAGAAGATGAAGATATTTCAAGAGAATTAGAAAAACAATATAGAAAGCAAGGCATAGAAATTATGACCAATGCTTCTGTAGAGTCATTGGATACAACGGGTGCTTTAGTAAAAGCAAAAGTGAAACAACTAGACGGTTCATTCGTAACATTAGAAGCAGAGATTGTTTTAAGTGCAGTAGGAGTAGTGGCAAATATTGAAAATATAGGACTAGAGCAAAATGGTATTAAGACAGATAAAGGCCGTGTTATTGTAGATAAATACCAACAAACAAGCATTGCAAGTATATATGCCATTGGCGATTGTTCTCCTGGACAAGCATTAGCGCATGTGGCTGCGAAAGAAGGTATTAATGCTGCTGAGCATATTGCTTATCAAGAAAAGAAACACAATCATATCCCAGAAGGCATTGATTACAATAATATTCCAGGATGTACTTATTGCATTCCAGAAATTGCGAGTGTAGGGTACACAGAAAAAGCAGCTAAAGAAGCGGGCTATGAAGTGAAAATGGGTAAGTTTCCATTTATGGCAAGTGGTAAGGCAAGTGCAGCAGGTGCCACTGAAGGTTTTGTAAAAGTAATTTTTGATGCCAAGTATGGCGAGTTCTTAGGTTGTCATATGATTGGAATGAATGTAACAGAAATGATTGCAGAAGCAGTTGTGGCGCGTAAATTAGAAACTACTTCTCATGAATTATTAAACGCAATTCATCCGCATCCAACCATGAGTGAAGGTTTAAAAGAAGCAGTAGCAGCTGCTTATGGTGAAGCAATCGATATCTAACTAGTGTAAATAAAATAGACGAATGGCTCGTAATTCAAATTATTTGAGTGCGAGCCATTTTTAACAATAATGAAGTACGAAAAAGAAATTAATCGAAGAAAAACATTTGCTATTATCTCTCACCCAGATGCTGGTAAAACTACTTTAACTGAAAAGTTATTGTTGTTTGGTGGTGCCATTCAAACAGCAGGTGCGGTAAAAAGCAATAAGATAAAAAAACACGCTACCAGCGACTTTATGGAAATTGAGCGTCAAAGAGGTATCTCGGTGGCCACTTCCGTAATGTCTTTTGAGTATAATAATATCTTAATTAATTTATTAGACACACCTGGTCACAAGGACTTTGCGGAAGATACTTACCGTACTTTAACTGCAGTAGATAGCGTTATACTTGTTATTGATTCTGTGAATGGAGTAGAGGCGCAAACTAGAAGACTGATGGAAGTTTGTAGTATGCGTGACACGCCTGTAATTGTATTTATAAATAAAATGGATCGTGATGGAAAGAACCGATTTGATTTATTAGAAGAATTAGAAAATGAATTAAAAATTTCTTTACATCCCATGACCTGGCCTATTAATAGCGGTAAGGAATTTAAAGGGGTGTATAATTTGCACAATAAAAATTTAAGATTATTTGCTGCAAGCACGAAGGCTACTGAAGAAGATACCGTTGCCATTGAAGATTTAGCAAGTACTGTTTTAGAAGAAAAAATTGGAGAAAAAGATGCAGCCGTTTTAAGAGAGGACGTAGAATTAATTGATGGCGTTTACGGAGCCTTAAGCCCTGCCGATTATTTATCGGGAAAAATTGCGCCTGTGTTTTTTGGATCGGCTGTGAATAATTTTGGAGTGAAAGAAATGCTAGATACTTTTATTCAAATAGCACCGGTCCCTAGAGATAGAGAAACTAGTGTGAGAACTTTAGCAGTAGGTGAAGACAAATTCAGTGGCTTTATATTTAAAATACATGCCAACCTAGACCCTAAGCACCGCGACCGTATTGCCTTTATGCGTGTATGTAGCGGAAAGTTTGAGCGTAATACCTATTATAAACATGTTAGGCTAGATAAAGAGGTTCGTTTCAGTAACCCTTATAGTTTCTTAGCACGCAGCAAGGATGTTATTGAAGACGCTTATGCAGGAGATGTGGTAGGTTTATTTGATACAGGTAACTTTAAAATAGGAGATACACTTACAGAAGGAGAAAAATTTTATTTCACAGGTATACCTACTTTCTCACCAGAGATATTTAAGGAGCTAGTGAATAAAGACCCTTTAAAAACCAAACAACTTGAAAAAGGCATTACCCAATTAACAGACGAAGGGGTAGCGCAATTATTCACTCAGTTTGGAGGAAATAAAAAAATTATTGGTTGTGTCGGGGATTTACAATTTGAAGTTATACAATACCGTTTATTACAAGAATATGGTGCGGCCTGTGAATTTAGAACTCTACCTTTTTATAAAGCTTGTTGGTTAACTTCCAAGGATCAAAATAAACTACATGACTTTTTAAGATTCAAGCAACAAAATGCAGCCATGGATAAGGATGAGTCGCCGGTGTATTTAGCACAAAGTGAATGGTTCTTGAATACAGAAATTACGAATAACCCCGATATTACTTTTCATTTTACCAATGAGGTCAATAAATAATCAATTTAAAAAGAAGACTAATAATAACTTAAGTATTGTTTTAATAAAATAATTATGAAGTCCAAAACGCTCAAGCAAAATAAAGTAAACATTATCACATTAGGTTGTAGTAAAAACCTAGTGGACAGTGAAATGCTGAGCGGGCAATTACTTGCCAATGAAATTGAGGTGGTACATGAGAACAAAAGATTAGACCACAATATAGTAGTAGTGAATACCTGTGGTTTTATTGATAAAGCCAAGGAGGAGAGTGTGAATACCATACTTGACCAAGTAGCCTTAAAGAAAAAAGGAAAATTAGACAAGGTATATGTGACGGGCTGTTTAAGTGAAAGATACAGAACCGACCTAGCCTTAGAAATTCCAGAAGTGGATGCCTGGTTTGGTACCATGGAGCTTCCTTTAATGTTGAATCAATTAAATGCTAATTATAAAGCAGAGCTTTTAGGAGAGCGTTTATTAAGTACGCCTTCGCATTATGCTTATTTAAAAATTAGTGAGGGTTGTAATAGAACCTGCTCTTTTTGTGCGATACCATTAATGCGAGGACAGCATGTAAGTAAAACCATGGAGCAATTAGTAGCTGAAGCAGAAGGCCTAGTTAAAAAAGGAGTGAAGGAGGTAATGTTAATTGCCCAAGAGTTAACTTATTATGGATTAGATATTTATAAAAAAAGAGCATTACCCGATTTATTAAATGCACTAGCCGATGTAAAAGGTTTAGAGTGGATACGTTTACATTATGCTTATCCAAGTAAGTTTCCACTAGAAGTATTGGATGTAATGAGAGAGCGAACTAATATTTGTAAATACATCGATATTCCTTTACAACATGCAAGTAATAATATGCTAGCTGCTATGAAGCGTAATATTACGCGTGAAGAAATGGGTGAATTAATTCAAGAAATTCGTAAGCGTGTTCCGGGTATTGCTATTCGTACTACTTTAATTGCAGGCTTTCCAGGAGAGACATTAGAAGATATAGAAGAGTTAAAAGGATTTTTAATAGAACACCAATTTGATAGAGTGGGTATATTCACTTATAGCCATGAAGAAAATACTTCCGCACATGATTTAGTGGACGATGTGCCTGCTGCAGAAAAGCAAAGACGCGCCGAAGAAATTATGGAAGTGCAACAAGAAATTAGTTTAGCTAGAAACCAAGCCAAAGAAGGGTTGGTATTAAAAGTGCTTGTAGATAAAAAGGAAGCAGGCAGGTATTTAGGCCGCACAGAATTTGATAGTGTAGAAGTAGACAATGAAGTAGTTATTAACACCACTAAGCGTTTGAAGCCAGGCGACTTTGTGATGGTTAAAATAACCAAGGCCTATGATTACGATTTAGAAGGGGAATTAATTGATTAATTGATTTATTCGAATTACAAACTAATACTATTTACAGCTAATACTATTTATAGATATTAATTTACTTTTGATGCATATATAGATAATATTTCTTAAATTGAATACGCATTCATCACTAAAATTTAAGTTATGGCAATAGATTGGAAAGGGGTATTTCCCGCAGTAACTACCAAGTTCACTAGTAACGATACATTAGATTTAGCCTTATTTACCAAAAACATTGAAGCGCAAATAGCAGCTGGTGTGAATGGTATTATTTTAGGAGGTACCTTGGGTGAGTCCAGTGTACTTACCAATGCAGAAAAAGAAATCTTAGTAAAAGAAACAGTTAAAATAGTTGACGGAAAAATTCCGGTGGTTATTAATATAGCAGAAGGTAGTACTTCAGTGGCTATTCAATGTGCGAAGGATGCAGAGAACTGGGGCGCCAAGGGTTTAATGTTACTTCCTCCTATGCGTTATAAATCGGATCACCGTGAAACGGTGCAATATTTTAAAGATATAGCAGCTAGTACAAAGCTTCCTATTATGATTTACAATAACCCCGTAGATTATAAAATAGAAGTAACCATTGATATGTTTTCTGAATTAGCAAGTGTTCCCAATATACAAGCAGTGAAGGAATCGACACGCGATGTTACCAATGTCACTAGAATGCGTAATAAATTTGGAGACAGATTTAGTATTTTATGTGGTGTGGATACGCTTGCCTTAGAAGAAATATTAGTAGGAGCCGATGGCTGGGTAGCAGGCCTAGTATGCGCCTTTCCTGCAGAAACAGTTGCGGTATATAAATTAGCGAAAGCAGGTAAGATTGCAGAAGCTACAGAAATATACAGATGGTTTATGCCTTTATTAGAATTAGATATTCATCCTAAACTAGTTCAATACATCAAATTTGCAGAAGCCAAGGCAGGTATTGGTTCTGAAACAGTTAGAAAGCCAAGATTAATTTTAGAAGGAGCCGAAAGAAAAAGAATTGAATCCATTATTGATACTGGTTTAAAAAACCGACCTACACTTCCTGAGTTCCATAGTTTATAAATTTATACAAATAGCCTAATGAGTCATATTTCTGAAATCACTAAAAAGGCAGCACTTGCATTTGAGCAGTATGCCTTTACAACGCCCTTGCAAAGAGCCCTTTTTTTAGAAACCATTGCTACAAATATAGAAGCCTTAGGTGATGCTTTATTAGAACAAGCCAATAAAGAAACCAATTTACCCCTGCCTCGTTTGTTAGGTGAAAGAGGTAGAACCTGTTTTCAATTACGCATGTTTGCGACCATGTTAAAGGAAGGTAATTATGTAGAAGCAAGTATTGATACAGCTATTGCTACTAAAGCACCCCCTAAGCCAGATATTCGTAAAATGATGCACCCCACAGGCCCCGTGGTAGTTTTTGGTGCCAGTAATTTTCCTTTTGCCTATTCTACCGCAGGAGGCGATACGGCTAGTGCGCTAGCGGTGGGTTGTTCTGTTATTGTAAAAGCACATCCTGCACATTTAGCTACATCAAGTATGGTGGCAGCAGCTATTATGCAAGCAGCAATAGCAACTCAAATGCCTGAAAATGTTTTTCAGCATGTTACCGATACTAGTTTTGAAACAGGAAAGGCCTTAGTGCAAGATGAAAATATATATGCTGTAGGATTTACGGGTTCAAGAACAGGAGGCCGCGCTTTATTAGATTATGCTAGCACAAGAAAAAACCCAATTCCAGTTTTTGCTGAAATGGGTTCTGTGAACCCGGTACTGTTATTGCAAGATGCACTAGAAAAAAATGCAGAAACGATTGCAAAAAATTATGCAGGCTCTATTACTTTAGGAATGGGACAGTTTTGTACGAACCCTGGTATATTAATTGGTATTAAAAGTGAAGCGTTGAATACTTTTGCAAATACATTAGCCACTGAAATGAATTCTATAGTACCTTCTGCTATGTTGCATGCAGGTATAGAATCAGCCTATTTAAAAAATAGTACACATGCACTAGCGCAAAAAGGAATTACGAGTTTAACAAAAAATACACCTAGCTCTAATAATGGCTATCCAGTTTTAACTACTGTAAATGCCGATACTTTTTTAAGTAACCCCGATTTAGCAGAAGAAGTATTTGGTCCTTATTCAATACTTGTGCAATGTAATTCCATGAACGAATTAAAAGAAGTTTGGAAAAGTATTCAAGGGCAAATATCCACTACATTAATGGGAACCGATATTGACTTTGCAAACTATCCTGAGCTATTAAATATGTCATTAAGTATTGCAGGCCGTGTATTATTAAATGGAGTACCTACAGGGGTGGAAGTTTGTGATAGTATGGTACATGGGGGTCCTTATCCTGCAAGCACCGATAGCAGATTTACAGCAGTAGGTGTTAATGCAGCTAAAAGATGGCTCAGACCTATCTCTTTTCAAAACTGGTCGAATCATTTACTGCCAATGGCATTACAAAATAATAACCCTTTAGGTATTTGGAGAAATATCAATGGAGGACTTACTAAGGATGAGGTGAAATAGATTAAGTAATCTATATAAACCAGCATTAGTCTTGAATAAATAATTTAGCTATTGTACTTGCTTGCTTGTTATTCCCAGTTTTTTCAATAGTTGAAAAATAATAAACGGCCGCTGCGCTTGCTATAAAATAAACAATAGTTGCAGGCGCAATAGCAGTAGATAATTGATTGGATCCAAACCAATCACCAGTAGTGGCTATCCAATAAATACAAAGTATATTCTTTACCCCTTCTAATATCCAAGCATTTTTATTTCTATCCATCAATTCAGTGAGTGCATATACTTGCACAAATATAAAGGCACCGTAAATAAATATATTGGTTTGCCCAATGCTAGCAATATTTCCAAATAAATAACTTACTAATAAAAGCATACAAAATAGTTGTATCCATAAATACAATCTCATAGCAGGGGAGGCAGGGGTATTGTACTTTTCAAATTGGTAAACATCCTTTATTTTATCTACAGGGTAATTGTCAATTACATCTGCAGGGCGCCAGCCTAATGGCTTAAACCAAATGGTGAATTTATCTTTCAAGTTTTTTGTACGCCATGCATCTTTGATAAGAAGCCACATGTGCATGAAATTAATTTTAATAGGGTTCCAGGTTTGAACAGGTCGAGTAATACCATACACTGCAGGTATACTTTCTTGCTCTTGCACATAAGTGCCAAATAATTTATCCCAAATAATAAATATCTGACCATAGTTTTTATCTAAGTATTCTGGGTTAATAGCATGATGCACTCTATGATGAGCAGGCGTTACAATTATATATTCCAGCCAACCCATCGTTTTAATATGTCTTGTATGATACCAGAACTGTGCAAATAAATGAAGTGGTGCTACTACTGCAATTACATTAGCAGGTACACCAAATAAGGCAGCAGGAATTAATAAGAATGTGTAAATTCTAAAAATAACTGAAATGCTTTGTCTTAAAGCACAGGCTAAATTATATTCCTCACTACTATGGTGCACTATATGATTATTCCAGAAAAAATTATAAGAATGTGCTAAGCGGTGCACCCAATATCCTGCAAAATCAAGTGCTATAAAGGCAATCACATACAACCAAATACTATTTTGTACACGCATAATGGCCAAATGATCCACGAACCAACCATAACTTAAAATGACAATACTTAAACCCAATACATCCTTAGTAGAATTAGTTACCCCTGAACTTAAACTTGAAATCATATCCAAGGTGTTCACTGTTTCAAAGCCTTTTTTCCATCCATACCACTTTTCAAATAATACCAGCAATAAAAAGGCAGGCATGGCTACTAATAAAATTTTACCGTAAGTTTCCATATTCAATAAATTTGGTCTAACAATTAAGTTTTGCGTTACAAATGTATTAATTTTATCTCATGGCCGCAACAAAACCAATATGTGTAGAAAATTTTGGATCCTACGAATTAGGAGGATCTATTTTTCAATGTATTGATGCACATACCTGTGGCAATCCTGTGAGGGTGGTGGTGAATGGGGGACCTGCTTTAGAGGGTAATACCATGAGCGAAAAACGTCAACATTTTTTAAAAGAATTTGATTGGATAAGAAAGGGATTAATGTTCGAGCCCCGTGGGCACGATATGATGAGTGGCAGTATTTTATACCCCCCTCATAATCCTGAAAATGATATAGCCGTTTTATTTATTGAAACCAGTGGTTGTTTACCCATGTGCGGACATGGTACTATTGGAACTATAACTGTAGCTATTGAAGCGGGTTTAATTCAACCAAAAATTCCTGGCAAAATTCGCATGGAAGCGCCTGCAGGACTAGTGCAAATAGAATATACCATGATGGGTAAAAAAGTAAGTTCTGTGAAACTTACCAATGTGGCCTCTTTTATGGCTGCTGAAAATATTCAAGTAGAATGCCCCGATTTAGGCATGCTAACTATAGATGTATGTTATGGTGGAAATTATTATGCCATTGTAGAGGTACAAGAAAATTTTAAAGGCATTGAAAATTATACGGCCGGGCAATTAATTACATGGAGTGGTGTTTTAAGAACGCGTATTAATGAATCGAATAAATTTGTACATCCATTAGACCCCACCATTAATGGTTGCTCACATATATTATGGACAGGCAAGGTATTAGATGCAAAGAACACTGCGCGCAATGCTGTTTTTTATGGCGATAAAGCCATTGACAGGTCGCCTTGTGGTACGGGTACTTCAGCAAGACTAGCGCATTGGCATGCAAAGGGCAAACTAAAACAAGGATTTCCTTTTTTACATGAAAGCATCATTGGCTCTGTATTTACCGGTAAAGTAGAATCAACCACCACAATAGGTGATAAACAAGCCATTATTCCCTCTATTGAAGGCTGGGCCAAGATATACGGGTTTAACACTATATCCATTGACAGCGCCGACGATCCCTATGCAGCTGGTTTCCAAGTGCTTTAATCTCAGTAATTATATAAATTCCATCCCCTTTTACTGTGTTATGAACGCAATTTTAACGAAATTTATGCTTCAATTTATTCTATGGAAGTAGTTGTCATTGGAGGGGGTATTATAGGACTAAGTAGTGCTTACTTTTTACAAGAGGCAGGGCATCAAGTCACTATTATTGATCAAACAGATATGACACAGAACTGTTCTTATGGTAATGCAGGTTATGTTTGTCCAAGTCATTTTACACCATTAGCTACTCCAGGTATTATACAACAAGGATTTAAATGGATGCTGAATTCAGAAAGTCCTTTTTATGTAAAGCCAAGACTAAGTTTAAGTTTAATAAAATGGGGATTGCAGTTTATGAAAGAAGCCACTCCAGAAAAAGTAGAGCGTGCTGCTATTCCATTAAGAGATTTTGCATTTTTAAGTAAACATTGGTATAAACAGTGGGAGGCCTTACCTCAATTTAAATTTGCATACGAACACAAAGGCTTGCTTGAAATATTTCAAACAGAAAAAGCAGCAGAACATTCTCGTCATTTAGTACATAGAGCACATGAGTTAGGATTAACCGATACAAAGCTGTTAAATCAACAGGAATTATTTGCCATGGAGCCCAATCATACATTAAATGCAATGGGCGCCATTTACTTTGCATGTGATGGACATTTATATCCTGCAAAATTAATGCATCAATTAATAGATGATTTAAAAAGTAAGGGTGTTCAATTTAAAATAAATGAAACGGTTGTTAATTTTGAAAAGGGTGGCGGAAAAATAAATTCAGTTATAACTAATACGAATAAATATAAAGCAGATGCAGTAGTTATAGCAACGGGCTCTTGGAGTAGAGAATTAGCGGAGCAATTAGATATTAATTTACCCTTAATGCCAGGCCGTGGTTATTCAATTACTTTAGAAGACAGTCCTTATAGAACCAATTATCCAGCGGTGTTTATTGAAGGCCGAGTAGCTATCACCCCCATGGATACTAATAAAATGCGCTTTGGAGGCACCATGGAAATTACTACCACTAATGCAGCTCCAAGAATTAATAGAGTAGTAGGTATTTTAAAAGCTGTTAAAAGGTATTTTCCTGAATTCGATATACCCGTTCCAACCATGGATAAGGTTTGGTATGGTTACCGCCCTTGTTCTGCCGATGGATTACCTTATCTTGGTAGAACTAAAAAATGGAACAATTTAGTAATGGCTACAGGGCATTCCATGGTGGGATTAAGCCTTGGTGCTGGTACTGGTAAATTAGTTTCAGAAATTATAGATGAAAAACCAACCAGCATTGATATTAGTTTTTACAATCCAGAAAGATTTGATCATTAATGAAATTTAACGCTACTCAAATACCTTATCGTTCCACTGGTTTATTCAGTGCCTTAATCAATGATTATATTGAAACGAAGGGCACGGCGCAAAGTTTTGTAAACTACACCCAAAACATAGAAGGTTATAAAAAAGCCATAGAACAAAGAGCATCTTTTCCTACGAATAGAAAAGTCTTGGTGGAGGTTTTGCAAAATCAGTATACTCAATTAGAAAAAGAGCTTAGTGGTTCTAGTGCGCTAAATAATAAAGAGTCATTTAAATTAGTTAATGATAATGTGCATTTATTATTAAAAGAAAATACATTCACTGTAACTACAGCGCATCAGCCTAATATTTTCACCGGCCCTCTTTATTTTATTTATAAAATAATTCATGCTATTCAATTAGCAGCCGAGCTTAAAAAACAATTTCCTACAAATAATTTTGTACCCGTTTATTATATGGGGTCTGAGGATGCCGACTTACAAGAAGTTGGTTCTTATAATTTAGCAGGTGAAGCTTACCAGTGGAATACAAAGCAGAAAGGGGCCATAGGAAGAATGAAGGTAGATGACGAGCTTATTCAATTATTACAAAACTTAGAAGGTTATTGGTCGGTAAAGCCATTGGGTAAAGAGGCTTTGGAAGTTTTAAAACAGGCATATCAAAAAGGGAAGACTATATCAGAAGCCACATTGGCATTAGTGCATGCGTATTTTGGAAAATATGGGCTTGTAGTTATACAACCTGACAATGCAACACTTAAATCGCTTTTTATTGATGTAATGGAAAAGGAATTAAGAACAGGGTTTTCTCAAAAAGCCATTGGGGCGACTAAAGAAAAATTAGCAAGTACTTATCATGTGCAGTCCGATGGCCGTGATTTGAATTTATTTTATTTAAAAGAGAATAGTAGGGCAAGAATTGAAAAGCAAGGAAGCACTTATACAGTAGTAGATACCGATATTCGTTTCACAGAGGAAGAGGTAGTCAAAGAATTACATTCACATCCCGATAGGTTTAGCCCCAATGTAATACTAAGAGGTGTATACCAAGAAACAATACTTCCTGGTGTAGCCTTTATAGGAGGTGGAGGAGAACTAGCTTATTGGATGGAGCTTAAAAATGTATTTTCTGAAGTAAAAGTACATTATCCTATTTTGCAATTACGTAATTCATTTATGTTTATGAATGAAAAGCAAACAGCGCATTGGAATAGTTTAGGCTTCGCATTAGAAGATATTTTTAAGCCTATGTTGGAATTAGAATTGGACTATATTAAAAATCAAACCAAAGAAAATTTAGCACTAACCAATCATATCGCATCGCTCAACAATTTATATGCATCTATTCAGCAAGATGTTATAAAAATAGATACTTCTTTAGGGGACCATGCTAAGAATTTATCGCTACAGGCGCAAAAGAAATTAACCTTGTTAGAAAAGAAAATGATACGCGCTGAAAAAAGAAAACAACAAATATCTATTGACCGCATTCAGGCCATTAAGGGTTCTTTATTTCCTAGAAATAGTGTACAAGAAAGAGTAGAAAACTTTGCAGAGTGGGTAGGTGCCTACGGATGGGATTGGGTGGAAGCTGTTTTGCAAAATTCAACTACTTTGAACCCGAGCTTTACTATAATTACTATTATCAAGGATTAGAAAACTAAGTTCTAAAGTTTCAGGTAATCTTAATTTTAAGATACTATTGATAAAGAAAATAGTTTTGAAAATTATTTCTTATCGAACTCGTTGTTCCAAGTATCTTTCAAATTCTCCACCTTGGTCATTACTTCCGATTCCATATTTAATTTATAGTCGTCCATGGCAGCTCCAATCTGAGCATTGGTAGATCCAATAATTTGAGCGGCTAATAAGCCTGCATTTTTAGCACCATTTAATGCAACAGTAGCTACAGGTACTCCACCTGGCATTTGTAAAATAGATAATATACTGTCCCAGCCTTCTGTTGAATTAGTTGATTTAATAGGGACTCCAATAACCGGTAAGCTAGTTAAAGCAGCTACCATACCTGGTAAATGCGCTGCACCGCCGGCTCCTGCAATAATTACTTGTAAGCCTCTTTTGCGTGCTGTTTTTGCATATTCAACCATTCTATCAGGTGTGCGATGTGCAGACACTACCGTTAATTCAAAAGGAATATTAAAAGTTTTTAAAGTATCTGCAGCTGCCTGCATGATAGGTAAATCACTATCGCTTCCCATGATGATACCAACTTGTGCAGGTGTAGACATAATTTTTATTTGATGCAAGTTAGTTAATTTTTTATAAAATACCCCGCCACAGCGCCCATCACAGGGCTGGCTTTGGTTTCAGTTATTTTAACCTTAAAGTATTTGGCAGTAACAGAAGGGAATTGAATAATTTTCTTTCTACCAATAGTAGTACTAGCGGCAATTTTTTTCAAGTCCTGCAAATTATCTCCCGCATATATTTCAAAGCGTATCACTCTTTGTCCAAATTTAATTTGCTCTTGCAGTTGAATGGAATTAATAGTAATGGGCGTCACTACAGAAACATCTATTTCATTTTTATTATTCTTAGTAATAGGGTTTTTAAATAAGTTATTTTTAAAAGCAGTCTCTCTTAGTTTTCTAAAATCCATTAAAGCGGCAGAGTCTTCAGGGGCTATTAAACCTTTTCTATTAGGAGGTACATTTAATATCATATTACCACCATGACCTACAGAGTTTAAATATAAATTAAATAAGGTCTTACCCGATTTTACGGTACTGTCTTCTTCTGCATGATAAAACCAACCCTTGCGAATTGAAACATCTGCTTCTGCACCAATCCAATTCTTTCCATTAAAATTTCCTCTATTCAAAGTGTCATTAGGAGGAGAACCTTCACCTCTTTTAAAACCAGCAGTATCCAATAAGTTCCAATTGGTTTCATTAATTAGTCCATTCTCGTTACCTACCCAACGAATATGTGGTCCAATATCACTGAAGATAACAATATTGGGTTGGTAAGACATTGCAGAATCTTTGAATCTTGTAAAATCGTATACTTGCTTTTTACCATTAGGGCCTTCTCCATTCGCTCCATCCCACCATAGTTCGGTAAAATTGCCATAACCTGTTAAAAGTTCCTTCATGGTTTGAATATAAATATCGTTGTATGCTGCAGTGCCATATTGTGGGTGGTTTCTATCCCATGGTGAAATATATACGCCCATTTCAATACCCGCTTTCTTACAAGCTTCTGATAACATTTTAATGACATCGCCTTTTCCACCCATCCACTTTGATTCTCTTACTGTATGCTTACTAAATTTACTAGGCCATAAACAAAAGCCATCGTGGTGTTTAGCGGTAATAATAATTCCTTTGGCACCTGATGCTTTGGCAATGCGCGCCCACTGGTTACAATCTAATTGAGTGGGATTAAACACATTCGGATCTTCACTTCCTTTTCCCCATTCTAAATTGGTAAAAGTGTTGGGACCAAAATGCATAAATAAATAAAATTCTTTTTCATGCCAAGCGAGTTGTTGCTTAGTAGGAGTGGGTCCAAATTTTTCTTGAGCAACTAATATTTTATTAGATACTAAAAAGAAAAGAACAGTGGTGAAAAATAAATAAATATATTTTTTCATAAAACTTTATTTGATATTTATATATTAGAATTTATTTAGAGAGCTTATTATTTTAAAAGGTATTTGTAAAAAGTTATTTTTATAATTACGATCAATTACTATGAATTATTTACAAGCGCTCTTTTATATAATTGAATGGTATTTTCTAAACCTATATAAAGGGCATCGCTAATTAAGGCATGTCCAATACTTACTTCATCAATACTTGGAATAGATTGTATTAAATAAGGTAAGTTGAATCTATCTAAATCGTGGCCTGCGTTAATACCTAGCCCTAATTTTTTAGCAAGAGCTGCAGCGCTCATATAAGGTGCAACGGCTTTTTCTTTATTTCCAGCAGCAAACTGCTTTGCATACATTTCGGTATATAATTCTACACGGTCGGTTCCAGTAGTAGCAGCGGCTTCAATCATTTTTTCTATAGGGTCTACAAAAATAGAAACGCGTATGCCTGCTTTTTTAAACACCCCAATAATCTCTTTTAAATAAGATTGTTCTTTAATGGTATCCCAGCCATGGTCGCTGGTTAATTGTCCTAAGATATCTGGAACCAGGGTTACTTGATGTGGTTTGTTGGCTAAAACCAATTCCACAAACTTAGTTTCTTTGGGATTACCTTCTATGTTAAACTCTGTGGTCAAAATTTTGCTTAAATCATAAACATCTTGGTAGCGAATATGCCTTTCATCGGGTCTTGGGTGCACGGTAATACCCTCGGCCCCAAAACGTTCGCAATCCTTTGCCACCTGCACTACATTAGGGTTATCCCCGCCACGGCTATTTCTTAATGTGGCTATTTTATTTATGTTCACACTTAAACGAGTCATAGGCGAATTTAAGTTATTTTTGCATCTCAAATATAAGAAATGGCTTATTCTAGTTTGGAGGCTTGTTTATTGGATTTAGAACGCACAGGGCAGCTTCTGCGTATAAAGCAAGAGGTAGACCCTTATTTAGAAATGGCAACCATTCATTTGCGCATTTTTGAACAAAAAGGACCTGCTATTTTATTTGAAAAAGTGAAGGGTTCTAAGTTTCGAGCAGCTTCCAATATTTTTGGTACACTAGAAAGAAGTGAATTTATTTTTAGAGATACACTTCCTTCCGTAAAGCAATTAATTGATATCAAAATTAATCCACTTGCAGCTATTCAAAATCCCATAAAATCTTTGGCTGCTTTACCAGCTGCTATAAATGCATTACCGAATAAAAATCCAATTTCAAAACCGGTTTTATTTGAAGAGATTAATATTAGCGATTTACCCTTAATACATCATTGGCCCATGGATGGTGGTGCCTTTGTAACGCTTCCACAAGTATATACAGAAGATGCAGACAAGCCCGGCATTGGAAGTTCTAATTTAGGCATGTACCGTATTCAATTAAATGGAAACGATTATATATTGAATAAAGAAATTGGTTTGCATTATCAATTACATCGTGGCATTGGTGTGCATCAAACAAAGGCCAATAATAAAGGACTTCCATTAAAAGTAAGTTGTTTTGTGGGCGGACCACCTGCTCATAGTGTTGCAGCTGTAATGCCGCTTCCAGAAGGCATGAGTGAAATGAATTTTGCAGGGGTACTAGCTGGTAAAAGATTTGGTTATACTTATATAGATGGTTTTTGCGTAAGCACTGACGCCGATTTTGTAATTACCGGAGAAGTATTTCCTGGAGAGAATAAACCAGAAGGCCCTTTTGGGGATCATTTAGGCTATTATAGTTTGCAACATCCTTTTCCTGTAATGAAAGTGCATAAAGTGTATGCAAGAAAAAATGCCATCTGGGCTTTTACTGTGGTGGGAAGACCTCCGCAAGAAGATACAAGTTTCGGACAACTCATACATCATATCACAGGCTCGGCTGTGTCTAATGAAATACCGGGGTTAAAAGAAGTACATGCGGTAGATGCAGCAGGAGTGCACCCCTTATTACTTGCTATAGGTAGTGAAAGATATACGCCTTATTTAGAAAATAAAAAACCTGCAGAAATTTTAACCATTGCCAATCATATTTTAGGAACAGGGCAGTTAAGTTTAGCCAAATTTATTTGGATAACAGCCGAAGCAAAAAAATTGAAAGAGGTTAAATCAAAAGATATTAATACGTTAGAGAATAAAACAACTGTTATAAGTGGAATTGAATCTACTATAAAAAAACTAGATGTAAATAATATACCTGAGTTTTTAGCGTATATGTTGAGTAGAATGGACTTTTCAAATGACTTACATTTTTACACCAACACCACCATGGATACCTTGGATTATTCTGGCGATGGCTTAAATACGGGTTCTAAATTAGTACTGGCTGCTTATGGCGATGTTAGAAGAAAACTTGCTACAACTATTCCAGAAAGTATTAAAGCATTAAACTCCAACGCAAACTTAGTAATGCCAGGTGTGATTGCTGTAAATGTTATGAATACTGTAAATACTGTGAATGCGGCAACTACTTCTATAAATTCTATTCAAGAAAAATTGAAGGGACTAGGAGAGGGCTTATTAGAAAAAGAAGGGGTAGCTATGATTATAATTACTGAGGACGCTACTTGGATGGCAGCTGAATTTAATAATTTTATTTGGGCTACTTTTACAAGAACTAATCCTGCTAAGGATATTGATGGGGTAGATAGCTATATTAATAATAAACATTGGGGATGCAAGGGGCCATTAATTCTAGATGCTACTATTAAAAAGCATCATGCGCCTGCTGTTGTAAAAGATACGGAGGTAGATAGAAAAGTGACCGAGCTATTAAGTAAGTATGGGTATTAGATAAAGATTCTATATTTATCATTTACACTTCTACCCAAGTATGGTCGGCTAATAATTTTACAGTGGCAACAAAACCTGCAAAGGGTCCAGAGCCGCCACCCCATTCACTAGGAGCCACTAAAGAAAGTACATGTGAGCCGTCTGTTTTTTCATACACATGATACACTTGACCTATTTGTGGTTTGAAAGTAATTTTAGCTTCGTAAATCATTAAACTTAATTCCTTACGCTTTTTAATTTCCTGCGCTTGTCTTGCTAGTAATTCAATTTGCTCTTTAATTTGATTTAGCTGCATATTGGTTTGATCCTCCATGGCAGATAAGGCCTTATGTTTTATAACGCCTTCTTTGGTAGGGCGAATAGCTACACTACCTGCAGAAGAAGCATAAGGTAGAACGCTTAATTGTTTATGGTAAATTTCAATATTTTTAAAAGCTTCTCCATTTTCTTTAAAACCATACTGCGTTACTTTTAAAAAACCATTGGCTAAAATTTCATGCACTACTTTAAGTACTTCTTTATTGTCTTTGTTAAATTGAACGGTTAAGCAAGAGCCATTATTTATTTCTGCAACCACTTCATTTCCTAATAATGGGTTTTCGAAAGCCTGTGCCATTCCATTGGGTATAACACTATATTGGGCATAAAAAGCCTCGTTTTCTATATTTACCCAATTGTGGCTAAAGCTAAGGGCATGACCGTTTTCAACGCTTTCAATTTTGTAGTTTCCAGATTTAGGAACTAATTGATACTCGAATTCGCTTTTTTCCGGGAAAAGCTGCCAGCTTGCTAAAAAATTATACGCTTGAACCATATTTTATATAACAAAAATAAATACGAAAGGTTGAATTAAAATGGGTTGTTTATGCTAAAAGACTTAATTTATTTGAACAAAATTAGGTTTGCTAATAATACTAGAATTATACTTATAACGAAGGTTGGTAATAAGGCTAATATTCCATGGGCTCACTTGACGATTGGTTCTTGGGAAGTAGAAAGCTTTTAATTCAATGGTACCAAAAATAAGGTTTTCATTTCTGAGCCTCATACCCGATCCTAGAGAGGAATAAATATCACCATCGCCAATGGGTTGCCCCACTGTTCTGAGATAGGTGATATTACCAAAAGCAAAAGGGGAAGTTCGAAACCCAAAAAAAGACTTTGAATTATACCAAACCGATTCCCAGTTAGCCGTGATACGGCTGCCGCCATAGATACGTTCATTATTTAATTGAGGAATGCCATAGCTACTACTTATAAGTAAGGCCTCATTAAATTTGTTTTTAAGGGTCTCGGTAAAACTTACATTAATAATAGATCTGTATTTAAAGCCGCTTTCTAAATAACGTAGTTTATTAATTTGCTCAATACTTGCTATAAATCGAACATCTTGTAATTGACCATTGTCATAACTTGAACCTGCACTTAATGTTGTATGTCTAAAATTTTCATTTTTGAGTAATTTATAAAATTCAAGTTGAATGCCTAAATAGGGTAATGTATTTCTTTCTCTGCTATAAGTTCCGGCAGTAATAACCGCCGATTTTCCAGTGGGTAAATCCTCGTTTCTTCCAAAACCATATAAGTATTGAGTTCTAATAATTTTTTGTTTAAATAAAGTAAAGGAACTTAGATAGGCTTGAATATTTTGGTAGTTTTTATCTATTTGCGCTAAATAATCTGTGGGTCTTTGTTCAAATAGTTTTTCAAAATAACGCATTTGAATAAAATAATGGATATTGTTAGCCTTAAGAGAATATTGCTTACTAAAAAGTTGATAGCCTATCCAGGCATCGAAATATTTTAGGTTATAATTATAAGTGCTATTGAATAATGAGTCGGACCACTTACTAAGAAAAACATTTTTATTATTAGCCTTGTTAAAATCAAATCCCCAGGTCCATTTACTATTGGGCGTAAGTAGGGGGCGGTTACCATTGATATAAAAAGTTGACTCCGATAATTCACCATCTGCTATATTGGGCGCAAAGGATTTTGCACCAATATTTATATCGGTAAAACTGCCTTGTAAATTTCTATTGGTATAATCAAAGCCCCAGCCGGTATTTATTTCTCTATTCTTATCAAAATTGTGACTTAAGGTAAAGGCATTGCCTCCATCATTTGCATTTTCAGTACTAAATGTTGCTGTATAAGAATCGGCATTTCTAATATTAAAGCTTCCTCCGAAAGGAAAGATATCTTTTGTAATAATATATATGTCTACCTCATTGGTATCTAAAGTAGAAAGAGAGGTAAGTATTCGGGCGTCTTGTAAATAGGGTAAGTCTCTCAGCCATTTTTCATTATAGGCAATGACTAAGGGGTCTAGAATTTCTTGTTCATGTATTAATAAATTTTTACGAATTGTATTTTCGCTAGTTTTATTATGTAATTTATCTGCAAATTTTGTAAGGGCATCTTTTTTTAAATTATTAGTATTCGTAAGGCTTGTCCCAAAATGCTTTTGTTCAATTTGAATACTTCTAATTCTTTTTCCTTCGTACTTTGCTACTTGCTGAACATATTTATTTAGATTAATAAAAGTAGAATCAATAAAAGGGCTGGGCTTACCCCTGAATTGCTTTATAATTGTATTCAATAAACTGCTGTCCTTTGATAATGCAATATTATTTTCAATATTTATTTGTGCATAGTTTAAAATATGCAAGCATAATAAAAATAATAAAGTAAAAAATTTTCGAAAAGCAGAAGTCATGGTATTGTTATTTCATTACAATACTTTAACTGCTCTTTTTCTTAAAGATTCAATGGGTATATTTAAATATTTACCTATTTGTTTTCCATTTCTATAGCTTATCACTCTTAAAGAAAGTACATCTTCTGGAATTAAAAAAGGAGCTATGTATTTTTGGCTATAATTATCGGGCATTTGATCGTTAATCGTATAATACATATCTAGTCCTTCTACTTCTCCTTCCATAAAACCAATGAGTTCACCTTTTGAATTTAATTCAGTAGTTACAATTGGGTCGTACATGCTTCTTGCATATCTCACACCTGCAGCATCTAGTTTTTCAAATTGGTTTTCTACTTTTTTAGAAAAGCTATTCCAATTTTTCTTCTCTTTAGGTGACCAACCAGTTTCTGCAACGGCCATGCCTCTAGGCCAAGTCATGTATTGAGCATACCTCATATCAAATATTTGTTCTGACCATTGATTCGCTTGGTTGCCTAATATCAAATTAGGATCAACACCCTCGGGTATGGGTTCAAAAGAATAAGTTTTCTTCATTCTGAGTCCACGGTATACTTTACCTTCTGCAGTGACTTCGCCTTGGTAAAAATCGATATAGTTATAATCGTTAGGAGACATCACTACTTTATGTCCTTGTTTAGCAGCTTCAATTCCTCCTTTCACACCTCTCCAACTCATAACGGCTGCATCTCCCGATAAACCACCTTCTAATATTTCATCCCAACCCATCATTTTCTTTCCTTTGCTATTAATTATTTTTTGTACGCGGCGCACAAAATAACTTTGTACTTCATTCATATCCTTCAAGCTTTCTTTTTTCATTAGTGCCTGTACATTGGACGATTTCTCCCAATTGTTTTTTGGATTTTCATCTGCACCCATATGAATGTATTCAAATGGAAATAGGGGAGCCATCTCACCAAAAATTTTATCTAAGTATTCGTATACTGTTTCATTAGAAGGGTCTAATGAGTTATCAATTTTAGCAGCTACATGCCCATTCAATCCTTCCCAGTCCATAAACTCGTCACCCGCATTTACTTGGAAGGGGTAGTTAGGTGTGGTACTTAAAAAAGGATAAGCTGTATTCATAGCCAAGCTATGACCAGGAACATCAATTTCAGGAACGACTTCAATAAATCTGGCTTTAGCATAAGCTACCACTTCTTTAATATCTTCTTGCGTATAAAAGCCGCCATATGTTTTAGGTTCGTCAATGGCAGGAGTTGTAATATTCATCCACTTGCCTTTACGCTCTGCTCTCCATGCGCCCACACTTGTTAATTTAGGAAGAGATTTAATTTCAATTCTCCATCCTTGGTCATCGGTTAAATGCCAATGAAAGCGGTTATACTTATAACGCGCCATATCGTCAATAAAAGTTAACACATCTACCTTGCTAAAAAAATGTCTACTTACATCTAGCATCATACCTCTCCAACCAAAGCGTGGTTTGTCAATGATAGAAACAAAAGGTAAGGTCCAATTGGTATTGGCTTGTAAAGTATTGGAATAAACTGCTGCAGGTAATAATTGCATCACTGTTTGCCAGCCAAAAAATAAACCTGCATTCGCATTGGCTTTTAATTGAATTCCTTTTTCATTAATGTCCAAGGTATAACCCTCTGTGCCTAAATTAGCGTCATTGATAATTTGTAAATCAATGTTGGGTTTATTTTTAGTGAAATAAACTACACGTCCTGTGGTGGTTCTTAATTTACCTGCCATGAGATCGGAAATAGCATTAGCCGAACTTGGGGCATTCATCGCAATTGATTTAGGAAGGGTATAAGTACCCATGCCTTTAGTCATTTGATAAGGCTCGGGGATAATACTAATTGTTTGTGCATTTGCAGTTGAAAGTCCACCAATAATTAAGGTAGTGGTTAGTACAATGGTTAAAATCTTATTCAGTTTCATACAAAATTGTTTTATTGTAATTATTTTATTGTAATTATTTTAAGGTAATGAATGCATATAAAATTGAAAATAGCTTGCTTATTTGAGGGGTAAAAGCAATGAGTTTAAAGATACATAAAATTACATAAAAAAGCCGTTCCTGATTACTCGGGAACGGCTAGAGGAATTTTGAACCTATTGTAGAAACTAGATAGCAGTAGTTACTTAATTTAATTTCAACTATAGATTAGTATCTGTAAGCGTCAGCCTTGAATGGACCTGCTACAGGTATACCTAAATAAGCTGCTTGCTCAGTCGTTAATTCATCTAATTCAGCACCCACTTTCGCTAAATGTAAACGCGCTACTTTTTCATCTAAATGCTTAGGTAATACGTACACTTTGTTCTCGTAGTTTTTATGGTTTTTCCATAATTCTATTTGAGCTAATGTTTGGTTAGAGAAAGAGTTACTCATTACAAAGCTAGGGTGACCAGTCGCACAACCTAAGTTTACTAAACGGCCTTCTGCTAAAACAATTACATCTTTACCATCGATATTGTATAAATCAACCTGTGGTTTAATAGTATCTTTTGTATGACCATAGTTATTATTTAACCAAGCCATATCAATTTCAATATCAAAGTGACCAATATTACATACAATCGCTTTATCCTTCATCACTCTGAAATGTTTTTCGTTGATCAAATCACGACAACCAGATGCAGTCACAATAATATCTGCTTCTTTTACGGCGTCAATCATTTTTCTTACTTCATAACCATCCATCGCAGCTTGTAAGGCACAGATAGGATCGATTTCAGTTACCATTACACGACAACCAGCACCACGTAAAGATGCGGCAGAACCTTTTCCTACGTCACCGTAAGAACCTACTACTGCAACCTTACCAGCCATCATTACATCGGTAGCACGACGAATCGCATCTACTAATGATTCTTGACAACCATATTTATTATCGAATTTAGATTTTGTAACAGAATCGTTTACGTTAATGGCAGGCATGGGTAAAGTACCTTTCGCCATACGCTCATATAAACGGTGAACACCTGTAGTTGTTTCTTCACTTAAACCTTTAATACCTGAAACGAATTGAGGATATTTATCTAAAACCATGTTGGTTAAATCACCACCATCATCTAAGATCATATTCAAAGGACGGTCTGCACCACCAAAGAATAAAGTTTGTTCAATACACCAGTCGCCTTCTTCGATAGATTGACCTTTCCAAGCAAATACACCCACACCTGTTGCAGCAATCGCAGCAGCGGCTTGGTCTTGTGTAGAGAAGATATTACAAGAGCTCCATTTTACTTCAGCGCCTAAAGCAGTTAAAGTTTCAATTAATACAGCTGTTTGAATAGTCATGTGTAAGCAACCCGCAATACGAGCACCTTTCAAAGGTTGGCTTGGTCCATATTCAGCACGAATACTCATTAAACCTGGCATTTCTGCTTCGGCTAAACGAATCTCTTTACGACCCCAATCTGCTAATGTGATATCGGCTACTTTATAAGGTAGGCTAAAATCGATGTTTTCTAGGTTAGACATATATTTTTTGTTTAGAGGACAAAGGTATGAAATAGGATAAAATAATAAAATATTTGATATTTTTAGGATATTCGGCTATTATATTATAATTTTATGATTATTTATGCTAAAATAACATGAAAAACAGTACTCCATCAGTAGATTCGGCTAGTCTTCAACAATCTATCTCTTTAGACGATAAGGATTTAGCCATTTTACGCCTCTTGCAACAGAATGCGAGGATCACGGTAAAAGAAATTGCCGACCAAATTCATTTGAGTACTACGCCGGTACATGAGCGTATAAAGAGGCTAGAGGCGGGTGGGGTGATAAAGCAATACGCCACTTTAATTGATGGGACAAAAGTGAAAAAGGGGCTGATGGTTATTTGTTATGTGTCTCTAAATCAGCACAGTAAGCAGTCGGGAGGGCAGTTTATTAAGCTAATAAATGACTTACCTGATGTGGTGGAATGCTATAGTATTTCAGGGGAATTTGACTTTATGCTCAAGATTGTGACCGAGGATATGAACAGTTATTACAATTTCCACGTGAACAAATTAAGCCAGGCCGACAATATAAGTCAGGTACAAAGCGTTTTTATAATGGGCGTAGTCAAACAAACCCATTTAATAGTATAGGGGCATCAGGTTGGTTTTGTAGGGGAGTCAAGACTTTCAATTTAAAATTATGAAGCATCTTAACAATATTGGAATGGGTATAATTATTGCAAGTCTTATTTGCACTACCCTTGTATTATTACCAAGAGCAGGTAGAGGAGTTGTTGCTAAATATGCTTTAGAGTTAAAGCCTTTAAGTAAAGTTTCTTTAAGTACTTATAAAACCGATACTGCTGAAACAGATAGTACTCCCTTAATTACGGCAAGTGGTTTTAAGTTAGATAGTGTCAATCCAATGAAGCATAGAGTCATTGCCATTAGTAGAGATTTAAAAGAATTATTTTCTTTCGGAGATAAAGTAAAACTTTCCAATGCCGGAAAGTTTAATGGCATTTGGTTTATTCGTGATTTGATGAATAAAAAATATAAAAATAAGATTGATATTCTAATCAATCCAAGCGACCGCCAAATGAGTATAGAAGGGGTGGTGATTTCTAAGATTTAATTACTTAATAGCTTATTTTCTAAGTGTATGATATCACAAATTGT
>JBBAJX010000010.1:37999-75674 GCA_040403885.1 Sediminibacterium sp.
GACCTCATCAGGTGAATTTTAAGGCATGAGGTCACAAATTGTGACCTCATCAGGTGAATTTTAAGGCATGAGGTCACAAATTGTGACCTCATCAGGTAAATTTCAGGGTATGATATCACAATTTGTGACATCATACCCTGAAAAGGTATTTATACTTAAATCTTCAATTGTTTTAAAGTCTATTTTACTTGTCAAATTTTAAATTATGACAGAAATAAATTTGATTCAACAAAAAATACATGAAATAAGAGGGGGAGATGGTAATGCTTGATTTTGATTTGGCGTATTTATACGAAGTAGATACAAAAATTTTAAACCAAGCAGTCAAAAGAAATTTAGATCGATTTCCGGTTGATTTCATGTTCAAATTAACTGAAAAAGAGTGGAAATATCTTTTAATACAAAATTCAATAATATCTCAGAGTAAAAGAAAGAATTCACTATTGCCATTCGCTTTCACTGAACATGGCGTTGCAATGATTTCAGGAGTTTTGAAGAGTGAGAAAGCTGTTAAAATGAATATTTCAATAATTAGAATGTTTATTGAAATGAAAAGAGTGTTAATTAAAAATGCAACTATAAAAGGGCAGCTTAAAGAGATGAGAGAAAGAATTGGTGAACACGATGTTCAGCTCAATAAAATTTATGACACTATAGAACACTTACTAGACTTAACTATGAATAGAGTAAAATGGCATGAAAGAAATATTATTGGGTTTAAAGAAGATAAAAAACCTAATATTTAGAAGTTCAAGCGCATTACATAGTCGTCCATGTAAAAGCCATTACCAATATCGAATTTAAATTCGAGTTCTTTAATAAAGCCTTTTTTTAGATAAAAAGTATAAGCTGTATTAAGCTTGTTTACTTGTAAGAATAAGGAGCTAGAGTCTGCAGACTTGGCAACTTCAATAGATTTATTTAATAAGGCATTGCCTGCGCCAGTACCTTGTGCTGCAGGAAGTACATACAATTTATTTAGTTTATGCGCATTTGAGATTTCTGATGCATCTGTACTTTTATCTTCTTCATCTTCAGGGCTCACCGAGCAAAATCCAACAGCCTCCCATTGCCCGTTTTCTTTTTTAATGCTGGCTATATAAAACTCGCAACCCGTATTCATTTGTTTTTCTAAGGATTCATTACTGTACATCCAATCCAACATGAAATCAATTTGCGCTTGAGATATAATATGACCATAAGTGCTAGGCCAAGTGCGCTCCGATACAGATCTAATAAAATCTCTGTCGTTTAAACCAGCGCTTGTTATTTGAATTTCGGTCATTGGATTTTATTGTTATAATAAGTTAAGCCTAAGTTTATAATTTTAGTTAAATAAAAACATATTCATTTAAACTACAAAAATCTTATCCCAATTGCGCTAAACTTTCTTCAATGGTTTGAATTCTAGCTAAAGCATCGGCCTTCTTTTTTTGTTCTATGGCTAATACTTCTGGTTTCGCGTTTTGAACAAACTTTTCATTAAGTAATTTCTTATCTACACTTTGCAAGAAACCTTGTTGATGGGCTAGGTCCTTCAATAAGTTTTCTTTTAAACTGGCAGTGTCAATGGCTTGGTTAGTAACAATATAAAATTTATCTTTTTCTAAGGCCACTACAATAGAAGAGGCGATAGTACTTGAAGTATATTGTATGCTGCTTGCGTTAATTTGTTTCGCTAAAATATTTTGAATAGTTTGATAAGGCGCATTGTTAGCCGTTTGAATATATAGTTCAATGGCATCCTTAGGTTTGATCTGGTTTTTATTACGCGCATCGCGTAAAGTAGAGATTACATTTTGTAATAACGCTCCTGCATTTAAAACTTCTTTATTTACAACAACATTTGGGGTATACAATTTCACACATAAGTCCTCAGACTGTGTTTTTAAAGTATGGTGAATCTCTTCTGTAATAAATGGCATGAAAGGATGTAGTAATTGTAATAAGGCATCATAAAACTCCACTGTTTTTTCATAAACCCCTGCATGCATGGGTTGTTCAAAGCCTGGCTTAATCCATTCTAAATACCAGCTACAAAAATCATCCCATATTAAACTATAAATGGCTTTAAGGGCTTCGCTAAGTCTGAATGTTTTAAGCATCTCATCTACTTCAATTTGAGTCGTATTTAGTTTTGCTTCAAACCAGTCCATGGCAAATTTTGCATCTTCAGAAATAGCGCCTTCATTATTTTGACGGACTTCCCACATCTTCAATAATTTAGTGGCGTTCCATAATTTATTATTGAAATTTCTTCCTTGTTCTAATGTTGATTCATCAAATAGTAAATCGTTCCCTGCAGGAGAGGCAATCATAATACCAAAACGAACAGCGTCAGCACCATATTGGTCAATGAGTCCTAGTAAGTCAGGAGAGTTGCCTAAACTCTTACTCATTTTTCTACCTTGCTTATCGCGTACAATACCAGTAAAGTAAACATCTTTAAAAGGTATCTTACCCATATATTCTTCACCGGCCATGATCATTCTAGCTACCCAGAAAAAAATAATTTCAGGAGCAGTTACAATTGTGCTAGTAGGGTAGTAATAATTTACTTCTGTATTACCTGGGTTAGACAAACCTTTAAATACTTCAAAAGGCCATAGCCAACTACTAAACCAAGTATCTAAACAGTCGGCATCCTGTGTTAATTTTTTTCCAACAGTTTCAGGATGATTCGCGTTTACCTCTGCCTCATTATGTGCTACATAAAAATTACCTTCTTCATCATACCAGGCTGGTATGCGGTGTCCCCACCATAATTGTCTACTAATACACCAGTCCTTTATGCCTTCCATCCAATGGCGGTATAAGTTTTTAAATTTAGCAGGATGAAAACTAATTTCATCAGACATTACTGCATCCAGCGCAGGCGCTGCTAACTTTTTCATATCCACCCACCACTGCAAACTTAATCTTGGTTCCACAATGGCATCGGTTCTTTCACTAAAACCTACTTGGTGCGTGTAATCTTCAATCTTTACTAAATTTCCTGCTGCGTCTAAATCCTTGGTAATAATTTTTCTTACCTCAATTCTATCTTGTCCAATATATAGGCCTGCTGCTTCAGATAATGTACCATCATCGTTCATGGTATCTATTACTTCTAAATTATATTTTTGTCCTAAAACAAAATCGTTCATGTCATGTGCAGGTGTTACTTTCAATGCACCTGTTCCAAATTCTATTTCTACATAATCATCTGCAATAATAGGAATGCGTCTATTAATTAAAGGCACAAAAGCAAATTGGCCTACTAATTTTTTATAGCGATCATCCTTAGGGTGCACACAAATTGCACTATCACCTAAAATAGTTTCTGGACGAACAGTGGCAATAGTAATATACTTATCATCTGGAACATCTAATTTATAACGCAGGTGATAAATTTTACCTGCTACTTCTTTATGAATAACTTCTTCATCGCTTAAAGCAGTTTTGGCGCGTACATCCCAGTTAATCATTCTTTTGCCGCGATAAATTTTTCCTTTCTTGTATAAATCAACAAATACTTTTATAACCGATTCGTAATAATCAGAGTCCATGGTAAAGGAAGTACGCTCCCAATCTAAACTACAACCCATCTTTCTTAATTGTTGCAAAATAATACCACCATATTTTTCTTTCCATTCCCAAGCATAGCCTAAAAATTCATCTCTTGTTAAAGAAGACTTTGCAATACCTCTTTCTCTTAACATAGCCACTACTTTTGCTTCCGTTGCAATTGAAGCGTGGTCCGTTCCAGGCACCCAACAAGGATTAAACCCTTGCATGCGCGCACGACGCACTAGTATATCTTGAATAGTATTATTCAAACAATGCCCCATGTGTAACACACCGGTAACATTCGGAGGAGGAATAACCACCGTATAGGCTTTTTTATCATTGGGCGTGCTGTGGAAATAACCACTATCTACCCAATGCTTGTACCATTTCAATTCAACTTCACCCGGTATGTAGTTTTTACTCAATTCCATGCTTTGCGTCTTTTCCTATATTAAGCCACAAAAATAAGGAAAAGCGACAAGCAATAAGTTGCTAAAAAATACGAACTTAGCCACCTCATGGAATTTGCAGTTGTAGATATTGAAACCACAGGCAGTACCCCACAATCGGCGGGGATTACTGAAATTGCTATTGTGATACACAATGGGGTGGAAGTGACGGGTAAATATGTGACTTTAATTAACCCTAGACATAAAATACCTCCCTTTATTGTAAATATGACGGGTATTAGTGATGAGATGGTGGCTGGAGCCCCTTTGTTTGAAGAAGTTGCCCCTCAAATTTTCAATTTATTAAATGGCCGTGTGTTTGTAGCTCATAATGTAAGCTTCGATTATTCCTTTGTACATTATTTATTAGGTAGATCGGGTTTTCAATGGTCGGCTCCTAAATTATGTACCATTAAATTAAGTCGTCGAGTGTTTCCAGGGCTTGTAAAATATGGTCTAGGTTCTTTGACCCGTGATTTAGGAATTAAGATAGAAGGAAGACACCGTGCCTGGGGAGATGCTGCGGCAACCGCTCAAGTATTAACCATGGCTATTGAAAAAGAAGGTATGCAACCCATTCATAATTTACTTGCGAAAAAAGAGCCAAGGAAGAAAGTAGTACCGCGCACTGAAATGCCTAATGATAGGTCAGACGCTGAAGATTAATTCAGACTCAGAAGATTAGTTCAAACTAATAAGATTAAGCAAACAAACTTTACTGATAGACTAGTACTCGGAGGATTATTCTTTTTGATTTTTAATAGTCCGCGGTCACACCTGTATAATTATGAGGTGTAATGGCTTTTAATTCTTTTTTAATAGCAGCTGTTACTTTTAATCCATCGATAAATTTATGCATCAGTTTTTTATCAATCTTATTTTTTCCTCTAGTTAAATCTTTTAAAGCCTCGTAAGGGTTAGGATATTTTTCGCGGCGTAAAATAGTTTGAATGGCTTCTGCTACCACGGCCCAATTGTTTTCCAAATCGGCCTGCATTTTTTCTTCATTCAAAATTAATTTACCCAAACCTTTTTCTAAAGAATTTAAAGCAATGGTAATATGTCCTACTGGTACGCCAATATTTCTAAGTACGGTAGAATCGGTTAAGTCGCGTTGTAAACGACTAATAGGAAGCTTAGCAGCTAAGTGTTCAAGTATAGCATTCGCCATGCCTAAATTACCTTCAGCGTTTTCAAAATCAATGGGGTTAACCTTATGCGGCATTGCGCTAGAGCCTACTTCGCCTTTCTTGGTTTGTTGTTTGAAATAATCCATAGAAATATAGGTCCAGATATCGCGGCTTAAATCAATTAAGATATTATTCAAACGCTTCAAGGTATCACACTGTGCAGCGAAATGATCGTAGTGTTCAATTTGCGTAGTGAACTGCATTCTTTGTAAACCCAATATATCATCTACAAATTCATTACCCAAGCTTATCCAATTCTTTTTAGGAAAAGCAATATGGTGTGCGTTAAAATTACCCGTGGCACCACCAAATTTTGCAGCATAAGGGATGGCTGTAAATAATTCCACTTGATGATGTAGTCTTTCTACAAATACCATTAGTTCTTTTCCAAGTGATGTAGGAGAGGCCGCTTGGCCATGTGTGCGTGCTAACAAAGAAACCTTCTTCCATTTTTTGGCTAACTGATATAAATTATTTTGCAAATTAATATAAGAAGGCAGTACTATATTTTCCATCGCCTCTTTCCAACTAAGTGGAATAGCTGTATTATTAATGTCTTGAGAAGTTAAACCAAAGTGAATCCACTCTTTTAATTCACTCGCCTTGTTTTTATCTAGTACTTCTTTTAAAAAATATTCCACTGCTTTTACATCGTGGTTGGTGCTAGCTTCAATGGTTTTTATTTTTTCGGCATCTGCTTCGCTAAAGTTTTTTACAACGGCAAGTAGAGATTTTCTTAATGCAGGTGTAAGTTTAAAAAATTTCTTATCTGCAAGAAATAGGAAATAATGCACTTCCACTAAAACGCGGTATTTGATTAAGCCAAATTCAGAAAAATAGGAGCTTAAAGCGGCGGTTTGTTTTTGGTAACGACCGTCAACGGGAGAGATAGCTGTAAGTTTTGACATTGGCTGATAATTTAAACAAGTAGTTAGATTATTAGAAAAAAGGTTTTTCTTTGTGCAAAGTTAATTCAATTGGACAAAAAATGGCGCATAGGCGCGGTAAGTTATTTAAATACCCGCCCATTATTACTAGGAATGGAGCAAGGTCCTTTTATTGAAAGGATTCATTTAGTGAAGTCTTACCCTGCTCAAATAGCCCAAGCTTTATTAGATGACACCATTGATATAGGCCTTATTCCTGTGGCCATTATGCCTTTATTAAAGAACCCGCAGATTATTTCAAAGTATGTGATTGGTACCGAGGGAGAAGTGGCTTCAGTGGCTTTATTTAGCCAAGTACCCATGGATCAAATTGAAAAGGTGTATTTAGATTATCAAAGTAGAACCTCGGTAGCACTTGCGAAAATTCTATTTAAGCAGCATTGGAAAAAAGAGGTGGAGTTTTTAATAGCCACTGAGGGGTATATAAATGAAATTTCAGGCACAACGGCTGGAATAATCATTGGAGACAGGGCGCTTGCAAGTTTAAACCGTTTTGAGCATATTTATGACCTAGGCTTAGCATGGAAAGCGTATTCTGGACTTCCTTTTGTTTTTGCTGCCTGGGTAGCGAATAAACCCATTCCTTCAGCATTTATGGAGGCCTTTGATGCAGCCAATGGTTATGGGTTGTCACATTTGGAGCAAGTAATTGCATTGATACCTGCTGCTGAGCAAGTATATGATTTGCATAAATATTATACTGAAAATATTAGCTACGCGTTTACAGCAGAAAAAAAGAAAGGCCTTGATAGCTTTTTAAAATTAATTCAACCTTAATTAATTTTAGCATGACTTTATTTGAAAAAATAATTACTACTATTTCTTATCTAAAGCAGCCAACTAAAAGAAGAATGATTCAATTAGCTGCTAGATTTAAAGGGCAAGAGGGCATTGAAGTAGGCGGCCCTAGTGCTTTTTTTAGTTTTAAAAGTGCTTTCCCTATTTATTTATATGCCAATAAAATTGATGGAGTTAACTTTTCAAATAATACGCTTTGGGAAGGGAAAATTAAAGAAGGTAATTTATATACTTATTATAAAAACAAAAAAGGGTATCAATTTATTAGTGAAGCTTCCCATTTAAAAGAAATAAAAGAGGGCGTTTATGATTTTGTACTTTCTTGTCATTCTTTAGAGCATGTAGCGAATCCTATTAAGGCTTTAAAGGATTGGTCTAGGGTAATGAAAAGTAAAGGTCGATTGGTTTTAGTGCTTCCAGATAAAGAATTTACATTTGATAACATAAGGCCTCTAACCACATTATCTCATCTAATAGAGGATTATAAAAATAATACCACAGAAGAAGACAGTACACATTTTGAGGAAGTAATAGCGCTGCACGATTTTAAGCACGATGCATTTGTACAGTCGAAAGAAGACTTAATAAAAAGAACCAATCTTAATATAGAAAACAGGGCAGTACATCACCATGTCTTTAATTTGGATTTAGTAAAAGAACTTCTACTGTATTGTGATTTTAAAATGTTGCATCAGCAAACCTATCCACCTTTTCATTTGGTAAGTGTAGCAGAAAAGAAATAGGCTTATTTCTTTTTAAAGAACCCGGGTAGTTTTACTTTCATAAAATCATGTACCATATTGAGTATTTCCGGTGCAGGGTTCAGCCAGTTCACTAGCACATAAAAACTAATTCCAAAAGCAAAGGACTGTAGTAAAATATTAGCAAGTATATTATTAACAGTAGGAATGAGGTGAATGAGTAACATTAAGCCAATACTTGATACTAAAAATAAGCCATGCTTATAGGTGTAGGGTTGTAATTTGAACTTTTGATAAATAAATATAAACCTTACCGTATTATATAAGGTAAGGGCAATTAAATTGGAATAGGCAAGCCCTTCTAAATTATAGTTTTTTATTAAATAATAATTTAGCGGAATAGAAATAATGATATAAAATAAATTCGTGTAAAAATCGAACTTCCAATAATTAGAGGTACCAATAATTTGGCTGTTTACCCCAGTGGCTAAATCAATTAATTTTGCAATGCCTAGAATGAAAATTAATTTACTTATGGCATCATAGCCGCCGGCTTCTTTATGGCTAATCCAGTTTAAAAAATTAATTAGGTTGTCTATGTTTAGCCATATCAAACCAAACAGCAATAAGCCAATGGCTAGTAAATTGGATACGCTTTTGTGGTAAATGTTTTTGATATTAGCAAAGTCCTTGTTCTTCCAAGAAGTAGCAAGAATAGGTATACTAATAGAGTTTAAGCTTCTTTGGGGTATTTCTAAAATAGCAGAAACATAGGTAGCAATGGCAAATATACCTGCATCACTTAAGCCTCTTAATCCCACAATTAGAAAAGTATCATTGGTGCGCGCTAGTAAATTGAAAAATTGTCCAGCAAAAACAAATAAGGCAAAGCTGATCATCTTGCCTTTGAGACGTCTAGTTACACTGCTAATTTTAAAATTTTTAAATGAAAAACCATTTGACTGAATCAAATTAATTAGTAACAATATAGCAGGAACTGCATACAGCAAACTGAATAAGGTTAAAAAACTAATGAGGTCAATAAATTTAAAACCAAAAGCTAAAATTAACACCGTGGTTAAAATGCGAATAAGGGTTTCTCTTAAAAAATTGGAATAAACACCCTTTCTTAATCCCCAGGCAAATGCTTCTAACCAATAAAATAGCAATAAGAAAAAGGCGTAGGGATATAAATAGTTAAAATAATGTGCAAGGCTAGGAGACTTTCCAAGTTTACGAATGATAAAATCTTTTTGCTGCCATCCAATAAATAAAAGAATACTAAATCCAATTAAATTAATGACAAGGGTAATAAATGGGAGCTCTGATTTTTTGGGGCCTAGATAATGCTTATAAAAGGGGAAAAATTTATAAATAACCGGTAATGTACCTAAAGTACAGAACAAAGAAAAGGTAGCACCAATATCAATCATGGCTCTTATTAAACCTTGGTCATTTTTGGAGAAAAATAAGGGAAATAATATTAAGAGGTTGACGGCGCCTATGACAAAGCCCATCATGATAAAGAATGATGATTTTACCCCTTGTTTTTGAATAATACCCATAACACAAATATATTGTAATTGTGGTAAAAGTAAATATGTAATGAAATGAGCTTATTTTTACCATATGGAACAATTGTCGGTCATTACAATATGTTTTAACAATTTAAGCGACTTGCAAAGTACTTGCAGTTCGGTGGATGCACAGTCAGTAAAGCCCTATGAGCATTGTATTATTGATGGCTCAAGTAATAAGGATATTGCTGAATGGTTGCAAAACACGCCTCAGCCCCATTACCGTAAATGGCTTTGCGAAAGAGATAAGGGAATTTCAGATGCTTTTAACAAGGGCCTATCGCTTTCAACTGGTAGCCTTATACATATTTTAAATTCAGCCGATATTTATTATGCTAATGCAGTAATTGAAAATGTGCTAGCTTATTTTAATAACAATACTGGTATTCAATGGGCAAGTGGAAATATATTAATGAAGCGAGCAGGTATTTGGGTGCAAATTGGTGTCCCCTTTGATCCAAGTCAACTATATAAAGGGATGAGGTCTGTTTCACATCCTACTTGGTTTCTAAAAAAGGAACTGTATAAAAAATTAGGTAATTTTTCATTAGACCTTAAAATTGCAATGGATTATGATTTAATGTGCAGATTGAAAAACGAACCATATGGTTACATGAATAAGACCATCGTAAAATTCGATGATGGTGGAGTAAGTACTAATCAATATTTAAAATCGCTCAAAGAGAATGTTAAAGTATATGAATCTTATTATAGATTTTCTTTGGCAGCTCGTGCTTGGCAATTCAGATTAAGTATTTTATATTATTTACTTCAATCAAAGTTTGGAAAATTCTTATACGCTATTAAGGCTGGTAATTTTAAATAGCTAAGTTGCTGAAATACTAGATTAGGATATCTAAATCTGACAAGCCAGATCTAAAATTTTTTATAAAACAGGTTTTTTATAAACTTTCTTGAAAAGTAAAAACAAATTATTGAATAAAGGGATGGATTCAATTAATTTAGCCATGCGAATGGAATTAATTTGAAGAGGCGCATAATGAATGCCTAGTAGTTTCGATTTCTCATCAATCTTAGTGATCATTTCATCTATAGTTAATCCTTTTCTTAGTGCTTTGGGTGTTCTTAATAACCTATGGGCAATGGCCTTGGTAGTACTTTCTGTAAATTTCTTGCCATTTTCTTCAATGATAGCCGCTAATTTACTAGACTCATTTTTTAGTTCATTCAAATAGTTTAAGAAAATGGTAAAAGCGTCTAATAAAATTTTATCCTTAGAAGTTTTGGTGGTAGAGGCGTGAATTCTAAATGAAAATTGAATACTAGGGTCCACTACTAAATAAGATTTTTTAGAAAGGGCTAACCACAATTGTAAATCGGCATATATTAAATTAGGATATTGAATAGGAATACCGCCCATTGCATCGTAGTCGCTCGATTTAAAAACATAACCAGTGGCCATAATGTCAATTGTTTCATTCAATGCATATTCAAGGTATTCGCTTACGTTTAAACGAGTAGGCAAGGGTTGACATGTTTTAATGAATTCGCTCTTGCTATTGATATAATTGAAATGCGTATGGAATAAACTTGCTTCTGGTTCTTGATTTATTAATACGTTAATACTGGAGAGGAATGTTTTCTCTAATAAGTCGTCATAACCTAGTATGGTCATGTATTCATTTTTAGCTAGGTCTTTTATGCGTCCCCAGTTTTGAAGAATATCTAAATTTTGGTTTGAAACATGAACGCTAATTTTACTATTCTGAATGGCATGCACTGCATCTAATGAATCATCGATATTGCTGGTATTGTCTGCTAAAATAAGTATGTTAAAGTGGGGGTAGTCTTGTGCTAAAACTGAATGCAAACAATCTAATAGATATTTCTTACCCGATTTAAAAGGAATAATAATAGAAAAATTATTTGTTTTACTACTCATAGCTTGTACAAGATAAATATTTATGCTTAAAATTTAAGCATATTCAATATTTACAGTTCAAAAGAAGGTGGTTTTATCTAATTGGCTTAAATTTGAACTACTAAATCATTCATCGGATGAACATTGCCGGGGTTGTCATATTATATCATCCTGATATTCAGCTTTTGTCCGAAAACATAAAAACCTATGTTCAGGGTCTTAAGCAATTGTATGTATATGACAATAGTGAAATCAAGACTCCAGGTATAGAGGAGGCCTTAATAAAACTACACCCTTCCATTCAATACCATTATTTTAATGCCAATGAAGGTATCGCCAAAAGATTAAATAGGGCGGTGGAAGAAGCGACTCGAAATAACTATGATTATTTATTGACCATGGATCAGGACTCTTCCTTCAAAGAAGGTGATTTTGAAAAATATAAACTGCAAATTCAATTAGCTGCTTATAATAATGTGGCACAGTTTGGGGTAAACTGCCAACCTCATTTCACTATAGTTAAAGACCAGCCCGAAGAAGTGCTTACATTAATCACTTCGGGTTCTATTGTAAATTTATCCTTGATTAAAAATATTGGGCCATTTAATGAAGCTTTATTTATTGATTTTGTTGACGCTGAATTTTCCTACCGAGTAATACGAAGTGGGTATATCAATTTAATGTTTTCAAATATTATATTAAATCATGCACTGGGAAAACTAATTGAAGGAAGGTCATTGGTTAATTTCAAAAAAACATTGCGTATTACACATTCACCTATTCGTGTGTATTATATTATTCGTAATGGCTTGTATTTATTATTTAAGGCTAAAGGCTTAACAGCTACTATGAAAAAAGACATACTAAGGTGCATTAAAATTTTAAAAAATGATTTAATCTACAACCCAGCACTAGCTTCGGTGTACATACATTTATTTTCAGGTATATTTGATTTTCTACGCGGTAAAATGGGTAAAAAATAAATGAATTAATGGAAAATATAAATAGTAGGAAAATATAAAAGAATAATTGGGTAAATATTAATTAATAATGAATCTAACTAGAATTATAAATAAATTTATTTCTTTTTGTTTTTTCTTTTTTAAGTTAAAGCATTTAAAGCTTGCTTATTTATTTGCATTTTACAAACTTCCCAAACATTGGGCGGCTAGTATGCAAGTAAGGAATAAAATTTTATTGTTAACTACTTCGGGTAATAGTATCTGCATTGCTCAATTAGATCAGTTTGGGTTTAGTATACATTTTCTTATTGAAATATTAGCCAACCCACTATTTAAGGTAACAGAAACTACGAATACCTATTTTACAGTAGAAGTGGAGGGGCTTCTATTTAAAGTAGCCTCCCTGTCGAATATGGCCGTTTTATATGAAATATTTATAGAAAAAATTTATTCCATTCATACCCCTCATACTAATTTAGTAGTCATTGATATTGGAATGAATGTGGGGGTTGCCTCTTTGTATTTTGCTTCTCAACCCTATGTGAAAAAGGTATATGGCTATGAGCCCTTCCCTGAAACTTTTGCAGAAGCAAGTTTGAATGTAGCAGCAAATCCCCAATGGGCTGGCAAATTAAAATTAATCAATGAGGGAGTAAGTAATATTAATGAAAAAAGGTCTATTACTTTATTTGAAAGTGGATTGTTGTCGGCCTCTACCATTGAACAGAAAAATGACTATGGGAAAAAAATAGGTCAAGTGATTGAAGTTCAATTAGTTTCTATAAAAGAGGTGTTTGAATTAGTACTAGCCGAAAACCCCCATGCTAAAATATTATTGAAGCTAGATTGTGAGGGAGAAGAATATGTAATATTTGAAATGCTAAAAAAAACTAATTATTTAAATACTGTAGAAGCTGCTATTATTGAATGGCATGAAAAAGGCTATACAGCAATAGAAAAAGTTTTGTTAGATAATAAATTCAAATTAAGGCATGAGCATCATGTATCTGAGAATAGCGGTATGATTTATGCTTTCAAAGATTAACCTAACAAACCTTTCAAAGCGTCAATTCTGAACTGTATGACAGGCCAAGTTTTTGTAGGTGTTGCTTGCAAGATATATTTAATTCCTAAAATAACCGCTGCCCCTAATTTAAAGATATATTCAATTATTTTCTTGAAATATGCTGCATTAGAGATGGCTTTTGTTCGAGTTTTCTCTCCTCTACCAATACCACTGGCCACCCGGTACATATACTCGGAAGTTAATTTCTTGACTTCTACCACATGATGCACTTCTATTGTAGGGTCGTAATAGATTTTATGTCCTAGTGCTAATATTTTGTAGAATAGTTCTTTGCCTTCTCCTCCAATTCTTAAAGTTCCCACAACTCCAGGTAATGCAGTATTAAACCCACCAATAGAATCATAAATATCTTTTCTAACTATCATATTTGATTCCAATGGGTACTTGCCATTTTCAAAAGCGCAAGCAGTAACAGCGTAATCAAAGTTGCCTACTAATGAGGAAACATAATAACTCATCCATTTAGGTTCCGAAGGAATGTATTTAGGTATGATACGACCTCCAAAACCTACGACTGCTGGTTTGGTTTCAATATGCTTTATTATATTTTCAACATAATTTGAATTGGCTATGGCATCGTCATCCATAAAACAAAGCCATTGGCCTTTTGCATTAGCCGCGCCAGTGTTACGCGCAAAGGAGGCTCCTTGTTTTGATTCAGTTAAATAAGTAAAGCTGCCATTTGTATGATTAGCCCTCCAGTTTTTAAATACATCCGCTGTGTTGTCAGTTGAATTATTGTCTACAATAATAGTTTCGAAACTATCTAATCCTGAACTTTGATTATATAAACTATCAAATGCAGCTTCTATATAATTAGCGCGGTTATAACTACATATAATTATAGATAGAGTCATCAATTAATTGCTTTTACTTTTCCAATTTTTAAAACTAGTAAAACCAAGACCCACTAATAAACCCCAAAGTATAATAGAAGCTGCTGAAGAAGCTTTTTGCGCAGTGTTCACAATAACTGGTTTAAACTCAAAACGAATTGAATGACTGCCTGCTGGAACCACCATGGCTCTTAATACATAGTTGGCTTTTATAATAGGGGTTTCTACATTATCAATGTATGCTTTCCAACCTTGCTTATAATAAATTTCACTAAATACGGCTAATTGCTTTTTAGAGCTGTTGCTTTTGTAATTTACTTCGTCGTTGTTGTTATTTACTAAAGCTATTGTTGCGGCTTCATCCACTTGAATATCATTTAAGCCATCTATTTTATCTTTTTGTTCAATGATGGCTGTGTCCTTAGGATTAAAATTATCTAATCGTTTCATTACTTCTGCAGGGCCTTTTTCATACTGAATACCTTTTACAAACCAAACATTGCCTGAGGCAGCTTTATTAACAACAGTATCTAATGCAGGATCCCCAGATATAAGATACTTTGTATTTAACATATTCATGGTAGGCATACAATTTGGAAACTTATACCATTGATTTTCTATTAAATCTTGGTATATGCTCAGCTTAGCAGGGTTATAACCGCCCACTGTCTTGTGGTGGTAAGCAATTAAGGCGCCACCATTAAAGGCATTGCTAATGCCGCCTCTAATATCTAATACTCTGTAGGTACTTGTATCTTTTTTCAAAGCAATATCTAAGGGGCTTAAGGCAAATACATTTTCATTTTCATTCGCTTCTACAAAATTTTCCGATTTTAAATATTTAATATTTACTTGGAATAAGTCAATCATAGATAAAACCCCAAAACCAACTAATAAAATAGTTTGGTTAATTACTTTTTTAATGGCTAAAAATACTAAGGCAATAATTAAGCCTAAGAATAAAAAGAATTTTATAATATCACCTTCTATTAATGATTTTCTATCGGTAACAATCGCATTTACTAAATCATGCGCTGGAGTATCAAAGGCAGCTTTTTGATTTGCGTCTGGAATTTTAGCAATTTGAGACAATAAATTTGTTTCAGATTCGCTTTTGAAACTACTGGTGAAGTAAATATAAAATACAGTAGCAAGAATTAATCCTGTAAGAATAAAACTTGGTTTGTATTTTTTTAGTATAGTTTTAAAATCGCTTTCTACACTAATAGCAGCCATTCCATATAAAGCCATAACGCCTAACAATAATGTAGGAATAATCATTATCATGCTAGGGGCTCTGAACTTATTGTAAAGAGGTAAATGATCAAACATGAAAACATTAAAAGCTTCAAAATAACTTCCTGCACTTAGCATTAATGCAAAAACAATAGTGGCTGTAATCCACCAGCGGTGTGGGTTAGTTGAACTTGATATTCCTATAAAAGCAAATAAACAAATAACTAAGCCAGCGTATGGGGGCCCTGAAGTTCCTCCAATACCACCCCAATAAAGAGAAACAAAACCTTGTAGCTGTTGTCCTATCTGTGCTGGCATCTGTTGCAAGGTTTCTACTGCTTTGGAATTAGCAGGGTCCATTTGACTAAGTCCACTAGCACCTCCATAAATACCTGAGAACATTAAAACAAGTGGCTCTGTGTTAAACATACTATAAGAAAATGCATAGTCCTTATTTAATCCTGTAGCAGTGGTTTTACTATCCTTATTCACAAGTACACTTCCACCTCTTATAGATTCCTTTCCATACTCATAAGTACTAGCCAATAAAGGGGCATTCACCGCAACACCCAATAAACCACCCATACATGCTGCTGCAAATGTTTTAAGTATATGATTATAATCTTTTTCAATAATCCATTTTATTAGAAAGAAAATGGACATAAAGGCTACAATAATTAAACCGTAATAAGTTATTTGAATGTGGTTGGCTCCAACAAATAAAGCAGTGGCAACACCTGTTAGCAGACTTCCCCATAAATACTTTTTTTGAAAAATTAAAAGAATGGATGCAATGAAGAAAGGTAAATAAGCAATGGCATGCATTTTAGTAATATGACCAACGGTTACAATAATAGGGTTGTAGGTGGCATAGCTATAACCCAACGCCCCAATAACACTTATGATGGTATTAAAACCAAGTACCTGTGCTAAGAAATAAAAACATAAGCAGGCTAAGAAAAATAAACTAATGGGCTCGGCTAATTTTAAAGTAAAAATTTGGTCTAAGATTCCAATAGAATAGGCGAAGCCAGGAACTCCTGTAATTTGATAAGTAGGCATACCTCCAAACATACTATTAGTCCATAGAGGGTGTTGTCCGTTCTTTTCAGCATAGACCATTGCGTCCTGCGCCATTCCTTTCCATTGTGTAATATCTTGTTGTTGCAATACCTTTCCTTCGAGAGCAGGTTTACAATAAATTATGGCTACAATGGCAAAAATGGCTACAGCGATAATATGGGGTAGGGCCGACTTAAAAATAGACTTCAACATATTCATATATTTATACCAACAAACCTACAACTAAAAAGGCTTTTTAAGTAATTTTAGTATCTTGTAAATGTTAAAAAATAGAATGAAAAATAGTACCTCTTTTGCCTTTACTGCTAAGCTTGCCATCATATGTAATGCCTTCTATTTATTTACAACCGCTTTTCTGTTTTTTTCTTGGTTAAAAATACCCGCTGGGGTGGCCAATTTTATGGCTGTTTTAGGCCTTGAAATGGCTCCCTTTATGAACTTAGTATTTGTTAGTTGGTTTATAATTAATCTTCTTAGAAAAAAGAGCATTGATTTACCCCATTGGCAAACAATTATTAACCTTTTGATGTTATTTTTACAAATTATCTTACTTATTATTTAAATTGAATTATGATTCATTCTATTTTAAAAGACAAACCCACTAAATTATTTCTAGGTATCATGGCTTTTTTTGTAGCCAATGCCTTAATTGCAGAATGTATTGGAGGTAAAATATTTTCTTTAGAAAAAGTTTTTGGACAAGCTCCCTCTAATTTTACTTTGTTTGGTGTACCTAATCTTTCATTTAATTTAACCTGTGGTGTTTTGTTATGGCCACTTGAGTTTGTAATAACAGATATTGTCAATGAATATTTTGGACCAAAAGCAGTGCGTAGAATTAGTTATACGGCCGTGGCATTAATTAGTTATGCTTTTATAATGTTTTATGTAGCGATGAAAATAGCCCCTGCACAATTTTGGGTGGAATCTAAAACAGCTAATGGTATGCCCAATATGCAATTGGCTTTTGAATCTATTTTTGGACAGGGTATGTGGATTATACTCGGAAGCTTGGTTGCATTTTTAGTAAGTCAGTTTATTGATGTATATGTTTTTCATAAAATTAAAAAAATGACTGGAGATAAAATGATATGGTTACGCGCCACCGGTTCAACCCTAGTTTCTCAATTGGTTGATAGTTTTGTGGTTTTATTTATAGCCTTTAAAATAGGAAATGGTTGGAGTTGGTCTACCGTATTAGCTGTTTGTGTAGTAAATTACATTTACAAGTTTACCATGGCCATTATATTAACTCCCTTAATTTCTTTTATTGAAGGCAGAATTGAAAATTATGTTGGGCACGACTTAGCTAAGAAAATGAAATTGCAAGCAATGGGCTTGGAGAATGAAGTTTAATGGGTTTAAACTTATTAAATAAATTATAGTTAAATATTATACTGCTAAACTTTGCTTCAATATTTGAATAGCTACTTTATCAATAGGAAGGCTCATACTGTCTTCATTTAAACTTTCAAAATTTACCCAACGGAAGGACTCGAAAGTGCCTTTTGTATCAGCAATTTGTGCTGGGCTGAAGTCAAAATTTTTCTCACTGGTTTTAATCTTTGCAGTATCAGCGCTATTTACCATATAATAAATGGGGATGATTTGGTCTTTTTTATTAAAGGCAGATATTTGAAAAAAATCGGTGGTGTATAAATGTTTTCCTACTGAGACAGTAATGCCTGTTTCCTCCATAAACTCTCTAGCTAAGCCATCACGGGTACCTTCTCCAAATTCAAGCCCTCCTCCGGGAAGTTTGGTAAAAAATTCTCCTCTAATATATTCATCACTCACGAGTAATCTATTTTGAGAATCTAGTAGTAAGCCGTAAACACGAACGTTAAATAAAGCCATAAAAAACTATTTTATTTTGGATTGAATTTTCAGCATTTAAGTTTTCAGTTATTATTTTCAGTAAATCTTTCGTTTACTTTTTTTAAATATCTAATGCTCCGCTAAAAACAAAGGTACCGGGACCCATTAAATAAATATTGTCAAATATATTGTCTCCTTTATTATTAAAACTAACCGCTAATTTTCCACCCAGGGTTTCAATATTTATTTTTTGCTCTCCCAATTTTTCAATACCAGCAATTAAGGCAGAGGCGGTTACTCCTGTACCACAACTAAAAGTTTCATTTTCCACGCCACGCTCATAAGTTCTTACAAAAAGTTGTCCTTCGTCTTGTTGAACAAAATTTACATTAATACCTTCTGCTTTAAATCTTTCGTTGTAGCGAATCATTTGTCCTAGGCCAACAATATCTACACTATTTACACTATCAACAAATTCTATATAATGAGGAGAGCCTGTGTTCAACACATAAAAAGTAACATCGCCTTCAATATTTTTCTCAATCAGTTTTACATCAATCATTTTTAAATGCACCCAACCTTCTGCATCAATTTTTGATTCATGAGGGCCATCAATAGCTATAAAGGAGTAAGTATCTTTTTGTAGACCTTGGTCAAAAGCGTATTGTGTTAAACAACGGCCACCATTACCACACATAGAACCTTCTTTGCCATTGGCATTATAGTAAGTCATAGAAAAATCATAACCTGCTGCTGTGCCTAGTAACATTAAGCCATCGGCGCCAATGCCTTTTCTTCTATCACAAATAAATTCAATTTGCGCTTCGCTTAATTTGATATTGCCAGAACGGTTGTCTAGAATGACAAAATCGTTCTGCGTGCCTTGGTATTTTGAAAAAGGTATATTCATTTTACTATTTAACTTTTTAGTTGAATTCGGGTCTTACTAATAATTTTTTTGACTAATTATTTAATTTAATTATTTAGTGGCTCTTTTAAATGCCTGCAAGTATGCCTAATGATTTTTGTATCATATGATCGACGGCCTTGCCCATATCCTTGCTGTATTCTTTTTTTACTCTGTTAGCAATAATTACATTAATACTTAAACATTGATGCCCTAATAAATTACATAAACCATAAATAGCAGATGTTTCCATTTCAAAATTAGCAATACGGTGTTGGCCATAACTAAAGCTGGTCATTTGATCCACTAGGTTGGGCATTTTTAAGGGAAGTCTTAATATACGACCTTGTGGGCCATAAAAACCAGGACAAGTAACTGTAATGCCATGACTATAACCTTCTGTAAAATGTTTTAATAAACCAGCACTTGCCGAAGCTATATAAGGTTGAATTTTATGAGAGGAAATATTTGTGTGCTCGTCAAAAGCAGCTAAGATGGCTTTTTCTTCTTCATTATTTTCCCTCTCATAAAAATGTAAAACATTGTCAATGCCTAATCCATGGGTGCCTGCTACTAATTCATTCACACCCACTTCGCCTTGCAAAGAACCACAAGTACCCATACGAATTATTGAAACCGATTTTTTTTGATCATTAATGGTTCTAGTATCAAAATTTATATTTACTAATGCATCTATTTCATTTAAGGCAATGTCAATGTTGTCTGGACCAATACCTGTACTTAATACTGAAATTCTTTTTTGTCCAATAGTGCCGGTATGGGTAATAAATTCTCTATGCGCTAGTTTATGTTCAATGCGGTCGAAGTATTTACTCACGGATGCAACTCTTTCAGGGTCGCCTACTGTGATAATAGTGTCTGCAATCTCTTCCGGACGTACATTTAAGTGATAAATGGCTCCGCGGTCGTTAATGATGAGTTCTGATGCGCCAATTGCCTGCATATTGAATTATTTGTGATACAAATGTCGTTTAAATAGGAATAGCTGTAAAATTCTTTTATAATTAAGTTCTTTGCGTTATTTTCGCATACTAGATTAGGGTCGGGTGGCCGAGTGGCTAGGCAGAGCTCTGCAAAAGCTCCCACAGCGGTTCGAATCCGCTCTCGACCTCACTAAAATATAAAACCTCTCAATCATTGAGGGGTTTTTTTATGCCCAATCCTGTTCTGTACTTTATAGGGGTGAATACCTGTCTTTTGCCAAGTATAAATACTGCGATTTTCAGTATTTTAGAAATATACTTTTGGTGAAAATAATAACAATTATGAAAACCAAAATTAATCTAAGAAACATAAGCTTACTCTTTTTACTTGTGTTCACTATTTCATGTACTAAAAAAGAGAGCGAATTAACAATACAGGACAAACAAACTAATGCCATTAAACAGTTGAAAGAAATTGTGGGAGAACAAGGTTTGATAAAAATAATTAATCCTAGTGAAAGCAAAGCAATTTTTACAATTGATGAAAATTCAAATCAAGCAAAAATTAAGAATCTAAGCTTAAATGAGTTTAAGGAAGTCTTTAAGGAAATTGGAACAGAAATAAAATATGAAGCCGTAAGATCAACTTTAGTCTTAGACTCTAGTATAAGTCCTACTTCGAAAATTAAATCAAATTCTATTAAATCTTTTGATGATGATGACGAAGATGAAGGACCTGGCACTGCTGGGTATCATCATGCGCAGTTTGGTACTGGTTCTATTCTGAATAAGGATAAAATTGGGAAGTATATTTTACATTTATTTTTTAATACAAATACTAGTGGTCAAATAGTCGGGACTCCGACTTTATTCTATACTGGAATTGGTTTCTATTCTTGGCAACAAATGAATATGTCTAGTATAAGTTTTAATCCTTCAAATTATTCCTCTAATTTTACAATCACTGGTGTCAATACATATGGTATTCAGATTGATGGATTAACCATTGGTTGGAGTTCTTATGCTAATTTTAATATTACGATTAGTATGGACGAGTTAGGGAGGTATGAAGTGGTTGTTATAGAAAAAAAATAAAATTAAAAAATATTATGTCAAACAATTTTTTTCCGTTAGTCTATAAAACTATTTTATTAACACTACCTTTTATTGGCTCTGTGTTAATTTCTTTAATCTTTTTAAATACATCTATTTGGATCTATGATGGAACAAAGGTTAAAGCATCTATAAAAAAGAGTAAAAAAGTCCTATTAATATCTGTAATTATTATATTATGTATATCCTCAATCATAACTGTATTTATTACTATTTAAAAGTAAATTTTAAATAGTTTTTAAATTTGATATGGTTGATAATACATTAAATAGGATAACCAATAAGCAAAGAGAATTACTATGATTGATATTTCACATAAAATATAGTAATTTTGAATTACTATGAAATATTCTCAAACCATTGGTATCCTACTTTGCTTATTACTTATTTATGCTACTACACAACCTTTAGTAGTTATTGAAAGCAGAAATTGGATAATAACAGGATGGGACCCTGCAGGAAGTAGTTTTGGTCAGGCAGGTAAGTTCTTAAGTTTTTTCGCAGTTTTAGCTTTGCTATTTTTTGCGCTTCCTTATATATGGGCAAAAAGGTTCAATATGGTATTTGCTGCTATGCTTTTAGCATGGAGCTTTAGAAATTATTTAATAATGTCTACCTGTCAAATGGGAGAGTGTCCGCAAAAGAAATGGGCCTTATATGCTTGCATCATCATTTCTGCAGGTATATTAGTAATGACTTTTTTACCTAAGATAAAAGTTTCAAACCAGCCCCAATAATTGCAACGGCTTCATCAATTTGTTTTTCCGTTATAATTAAGGGAGGCGCAAATCTTATCTTATCTCCATGGGTTGGTTTGGCGAGTAAGCCTAAATCTTTTAAGTGTAAACATAAATCCCAACTTGCTTCAGGGTGCTCATGTTTTATCACAATAGCATTTAATAAACCTTTACCGCGAATGGTAACTATAAATGGAGAATGTAAATTGGCTAATCCTTGTCTTAATCTTTCTCCCATTTTTGCTGCATTTTCCGCCATCTTCTCCGACTTCAAAACTTCTAATGACTTTATAGCCACTGCGCAAGCCAAAGGGTTTCCACCATAGGTAGAACCATGCTCGCCTGGTAAAATTTGCATCATAATTTCATTGCTAGCTAGTACTGCAGAAATAGGAAGCGTACCACCACTCAATGCTTTACCTAATATTAATATATCGGGTTTTACATTTTCATGATCGCAGGCTAACATTTTCCCTGTTCTAGCTAAACCCGTTTGAATTTCATCTGCAATAAATAAAACATTATACTTATCACATAAATCACGCACTGCTTTTAAATAACCATCATCTGGAATAACTACACCGGCCTCGCCTTGAATAGGCTCTACCATAAAAGCAGCTACTTCTTTGTCCTTTAAAGCTTCTTCAAGCGCCACTAAATTGTTATAAGGTACTAAACCAAAGCCAGGCATATATGGGCCAAAGCCTTTAAAACTAGAAGGGTCGGTAGATGAAGAAATGGCTGCAAGTGTGCGTCCCCAAAAATTACCTTCTGCAAAAATTATTTTGGCTTTATTTTCAGCAATACCTTTTACATTGTATCCCCATCGACGCGCCAATTTAATAGCGGTCTCTCCACCTTCCACACCTGTATTCATGGGAAGCACTTTATCGTATCCGAAAAATTCGGTGATGTACTTTTCATACTCGCCCAATAAATTATTATGAAAAGCGCGAGAAGTTAAAGTGAGTTTGCTGGCTTGTTTTTGTAAAGCTTCAATAATGGCTGGATGACAATGCCCTTGGTTCACGGCAGAATAACCACTTAGAAAATCGAAATATTTTTTACCATCTACATCATATAAATAAACACCTTCCCCTCTTTCGAGTACTACTGGAAGAGGGTGGTAATTATGAGCGCCATAATGTTCTTCTAATGCTAAATATTTAGCGGCATTGGAACTAACTGTTGAATGAGTCATTTCTATAAATTAAATTATTGGAAACTATATTATTAGAAAATAAAATTGTGCTGAAAACAGGATACAAATACGAAAAATAAATTCCGCTTGCATACAAAAAAATAGGAGATAGTTTAACTACCCCATGGGATGATTGAGTAAATCTAGGTTTCTATGTAAAAAACTTCCCTTGTTCATAGCTGTAAGTTAGTTTTTTTACATCAAATTCCCATATTTTGGGCTTACATTCGCAAAAACAATTACTTTGAAACCGCTAGTCTCCATAGTCATATTAAATTATAACGGGGCCGGTTATTTAGCAAAATTCTTGCCATCTGTTTTAGCGACTCAATATGAAAATTTTGAACTGGTGGTGGCCGACAATGGTTCTTCCGATAATTCTATTACTCTCGTTAAAGAAAAATTTCCAACAGTTAAAATAATTACCAATTCTACTAACGAAGGTTTTGCGGGCGGTTATAATTGGGCCTTGCAAAAAGTGAAAGCCAATTATTATGTTTTATTAAATTCAGATGTAGCAGTGGATCCTCATTGGATAGAGCCCATGGTAAATTTATTGGAGTCTGATAAAACTATTGCAGCTTGTCAGCCTAAAATATTATCTTATAATAATAAAGAAGTATTTGAATATGCAGGGGCTGCAGGAGGTTGGATAGATGCACTAGGTTACCCATTTTCAAGAGGGCGGGTTTTTGATGTATGTGAAAAAGATAATAAGCAGTACGATACTGCAGCGCCTATATTTTGGGCTACTGGTGCTTCTATGATGATTCGTTCTGAGTTATTTCATGCAATGAATGGTTTTGATGCCAGCTTTTTTGCACATCAAGAAGAAATAGATTTATGTTGGAGATTACAATTAGCAGGGTACAAGATTTATGCTTGTCCTGAAGCTATAGTTTATCATGTAGGAGCAGGTACCTTGCCAAGAGGGGGGCGTAAGGTGTTTTTAAATTTTAGAAACAACTTAATCATGTTAACTAAGAATTTGCCTTTATCCTCACTTATATGGAAATTACCTGCTAGGTTTAGTTTAGATGCCATTTCAGCCTATAAGGGCTTATTAAGTGGCGATACTAGCTTCTTTTTTGCTATTGCCAAAGCGCATTTTGCTTATATGGCTTATGTATTCTCTGGTAAATTGAAAAGAAGCCAGTCTCCCAAAGCCTTAGAAACACTAGAGGGCGTTTATCCTGGATCCTTGGTTTATCAATACTTTATTAAAAACAAGCAATATTTTAGCAAAATAGTGACCAAACTAGTTCATTTTTAAGAACTTGTTGCTATTTTTGCCTCCGAAATAAACAATATGTCACAAGATTTACAAGATAATACAGCAGAAAAAGATATCGCCACTAACTGGGTAAGTTCTTCTCGTTTCTTTTTCTATGTTGCTCTTTTTGCTATACTAGCATTGGTTTTAGGTAATTGTACTCAACTTTACAATAGCCGTTTCGTTAAACCTAATCCAGAAGTGCAATCTAGCTCACAGTATAAGCCTGAGTATAAGTAAGAAAAAAAATTTGTTTAAGAGCGCTGTTTCGTTATTTTTGCAGTCCTAAAATAGTTCTTATACAAGCGAAAGTAGCTCATTTGGTAGAGCACGACCTTGCCAAGGTCGGGGTGGCCGGTTCGAGCCCGGTCTTTCGCTCCAAAAATCCCGTTCTTCGGACTGGGATTTTTTTTTAAGTCTTTAAATAGACGCCCTGGTGGTGGAACTGGTAGACACGCAGGACTTAAAATCCTGTGGGCCGCAACGCCCGTGCGGGTTCGATTCCCGCCTGGGGCACAATCCCTCTCAATTTTTTCGAGAGGGATTTTTTTTGTACATCAGTCAAGTGTAACTTAGTAACAATTCCTTAACCCTATGTCCCATTTACAAGAAAGAAAAGAGAAGAGTTGTTTGAACTGTGGTGAGACCATAATGGGAAGATTTTGTCATTATTGCGGACAAGAGAATGTAGAAGTGAAAGAAAGCTTTGGGCATTTAATTATGCACTTTATAGAAGACATAACTCATTTCGATGGGAAGCTTTTCAAAACATTGAAACTACTTTTATTCAAGCCGGCAAAGCTCACGCAATTATACATGGATGGCCAAAGGGCTAATTACATCCATCCTATAAGAATGTATTTATTTATCTCTACTGTTTTCTTTTTATTTATTTTTTCAGGAGAACAAGTGAATAAACCAGAGATAGTAAAGCCTATCCCTGCAATAGCTCTACCCAATCCTGTATTACCCAATTCGCTTGTATCAAAAAAAATAGATCTTAAAAAAATAGATCCTAAACAAGAAGAACCAAAAAAAGTAAATCCTAAAAAAGAAAATAGTTTACATCTTCAAATAGGCGGTGATTCTATATCCTATAAAACAATTGGGGCTTATGATTCATTGCAATCAAAACTACCTACAGCAAAGAAAAATAATTGGTTTGAGTCCGCATTAATTAGAAAATCAATTGAGTTAAACGATAAATTCAAAAATGATAAATTCAAATTTGGAACGGCCCTATTGGAGCAGTTTGAGCATTATTTTTCACGAATGCTTTACATATCCTTACCTATGTTTGCTTTGTTCTTATGGATTTTATACCGCCGTAATAAAAATCACTACTTTGTTGATCACCTCATTTTCAGTATACATATTTACTGTGCATTTTTTATTATTTTATTTGCTTTAAAACTTTTTAATTTATCCACTGAGTTTATTTTTAAAAGGCCCCCAATCTTAGCAGCAGCAATTATTACATCAATCTTAATGTTCTATTACGTATACAAAGCTTTACTCAATCACTTCAATCAATCTAGGTTAAAGACTGTATTGAAGTTTGTAATTCTTAACATCTTGACCGCATTATTAATGGCAGGCCTCATGTTTATTTTTATACTACTTTCTTTATTTAATTTATAAGTCTAACTTAATTTATAATTCAAATTATGTCTCAAGAAAATATTTCCAAAAACTTTTTAGAACTAGTGGCCATCATGGACCGACTAAGAGCAGAGTGCCCTTGGGATAAAAAACAAACTATTCATAGCTTAAGAAGTAATACTATTGAAGAGTTATATGAATTAGTAGATGCTATTATTGAAGAAGATTGGCAGGGTATTAAAGAAGAGCTTGGCGATTTATTATTACATATTTTATTTTATACTAAAATAGCTTCTGAAAAAAATGAATTCATTTTAGAAGAAGTGATTGCAGGCATTTCAAAAAAATTAATTCATAGACATCCCCATATTTACGGTGATGTAAAAGCAGAGACCGAAGAGCAAGTGAAATTAAATTGGGAACAACTAAAGTTAAAAGAAGGGGATGGTAAAAAAACTATATTAAGTGGTGTGCCTAATAGTTTGCCCTCCATGGTGAAGGCTTTAAGAATTCAAGAAAAAGTAAAACAAGTGGGTTTTGAATGGGAGAATAAAGAACAGGTTTGGGATAAAGTAAATGAGGAGATTGGAGAGCTGCAGCATGAGGTTGCTCAAAACGACCATGAGAAGATGGAAGATGAATTAGGGGATGTATTTTTTAGTTTAATCAATTATGCGCGTTTTTTAAAAATAGACCCTGAGACCGCCTTAGAAAAAACCAATAAGAAATTCAAAAAGCGATTTGAACTCATGGAATCCTATGCCAAGGACAATGGCTTAGACTTGGCTAAATTGAGTTTGGCCGAAAAAGAGGCCATTTGGCAAAAGATGAAATAAAATTAAAAGCCCCCGAATTATCGAGGGCTTTTTTCTACCACCTAACTCAACCAAAAACATTTTTAATTAAATTATTTACTTATTCATTCAAGTTTAAAATAAAGGCGTAGTTGCCAAAATAACCAGGGTAGACTCCAGAAATTTTTACACTACTTGAATTAGCTTTTTTCAAAGCCTCATAAAATTCTTCTACTGTAGTAACAGGTTCTTCGTTCACATGTGTAATTACAAATCCTTTTTCAATTCTACTTTTACCAATAATGCCAGTTCCTAATTCTTTAATTAAGACACCGCCTTCTAAATCGTTCTTTTCAGCAGTGGCTTTATCAATAGTTTCTAATTTACCACCTAATTTTTCAGCGGCCTTAGAACTTTTTACTAAGTCGGTAGTACCTAATTTTGCTTTTAAGGTTACAACCATGGTCATATCCTTGCCTTCACGCTTTATTATTAAATTCATTTTATCTCCTGGCTTGTATCTAGAAACTTGTTCTTGTAATTCAGGAGAAGTTTTCACAGCTACTCCATTAATTTTTAAAAGTACATCACCTTTTTTAATACCTGCAGCTTTAGCGGCACCTCCGTCTAATACATCAGAAATTAAAATACCTTCTCCTTCTTTATACTTTGTGTTAAGCTCTTCTAATACTTTCTTTAACTCTTCTTCAGACAATCCATCCCTAGGATAGCTAATGCCTAAATAAGCTCTCTGTACTGCTCCAAATTTTACAATATCAGTAACTACTTTCTTTACAATATTAACTGGAATAGCATAAGAGTAACCTGCATAAGAACCAGTAGGAGAGGCAATGGCAGAGTTAATGCCTACTAATTCACCGCTGGTGTTTACTAAGGCACCGCCGCTATTGCCCTGGTTCACCGCAGCGTCTGTTTGTAAAAACGATTCTACAGGTTTATCGCTCTGTCTTGAATTAATATCAATAGACCTATTTTTAGCACTAATAATACCTGCTGTAATAGTTACATCTAAATTTAAAGGATAACCTATAGCAAGTACCCACTGCCCTAATTTAATTTCATCGCTATTGCCATATACTAAATAAGGCAAACTACTTGCTTCAATTTTTATAACAGCAATATCACTACTTGCATCAACGCCAATAACTTTAGCTTTATAAGTTTTCTTATTCGTTAGCGTTACATTAATTTCATCGGCGCCATTTACTACATGGTTATTGGTTACAATATATCCGTCCTCTGTAATTAATACACCACTTCCACTTGCTCTTTGTTCTGGTTGCATTCTTGGACCACCAAAAAAATCGCCAAACATATCATCATCGCCAAATAAATCTCCAAAGGGGTTTCTTTGTCTTTTTTGATTGCTGCTTTCTACTTTTTTGGCGTTGGTCTTTGTTTTAATATGTACTACTGCAGGAGAGGCCGCATTGGCAGCAGGGGTAAAGTCAACGGTACTAGCTGGTGCATTGCCATTAAAAAAACTGGCATAATTAGCAGGCAGCTTACCATCTGTTTCAAAACTTGAATTGGATTTTGAAATTTTTCCATAGGCCCACATACTTGCAACGCTAGTAATGGCACTAATACCCATTATGGCTGCTACATTTTTAAAGTTCATATTCATGCTTTTATTTTTATTGTAAAAAATGAGTTCTACCTATAACTTTACAAATTTGATACCAATTCAGGTACAAATTAACGAAGCTGAAATTTTGTCACAAAACCGTTTAAGCATCTTTAACAAAATATTTACGAAAATATTCGTTTTTTCTGAATTTTGCTCAAAAATTCAAGGGTATCCACCCCGTCGGCATATTCTAATAGGCTGGGCTTTTGTGGGGCTCCAAAAGCAATCCCGTTTACGCCTATAATACATTGAATTTCGCTACTGTCAATAGTGGGTAATTTCCCAGGGGTGTAGAACTGGTAATGAATTTGAGATAGGGCCGCAAAGGGAGAAGGGTTCTCACTTAATAGAATACCGCCAGTATCCATGTAAAATTGTCGGTTCATCATAAGTAGGGCTAACTGGTAGTCATAATTATGTTTGTACTTATGTTCGTCCCCTAAATAGTTATATTTTTTCATGGATTCAAGTAGGGGGATAAAATCATAGCTCTCGGGCACCCAAATCTGAGTCACATTTCTACAACCCATGCCAAAATACAGCAGCATATCGTCGGCTAGTAAATCTAGTTCTGCCTTGGTCTCCTGCCCGTTTAAAATGGCAATAGAGGTTTTATTCTTTCTAATAATATGTGGGTATTTGCCAAAGTATTGTTCAAAATAGCGGCCGGTATTATTACTGCCTGTAGCAATATAGGCATCGCAGTTTTTAAGCTGTTCTTGTTGTATAATTAAGTCTTGAAACACAGGGTTAATTTGAATGAGCGATTCAATCACATACTTTATAAGTACGGTATCTTTTGAGGAAAGTTTCACCACGGCTGTATGTCCCGCCATTAAAGTGCTGAGTAAATCATGAAAACCCACTAGAGGAATATTACCCGCCATTACTATACCTACCTTTTTGCCAGTGGGGGCATTGGAAAGGCTTGGATAGCTATTCGCCCAGTGTTTTAGGGCATCTAAGGATAAAAAAGATTGCTTAATTTGACTAATAGCATGATCCATAAAAACCGGTAAAAACCAAGAATTTTGTTGAAAAGCCTTTTGTTTAGCCAATTGGAAGGCCTCATTTTTGGGATCAAAAAAGGTCTCGCCTAAGGTAAAAAAATGCTCAATTCTTGCTTGTAAGTTCATGCTTGTTCTTTATATTTGTGATGCAAAATTACGTTACTAATTTTTAAATAATTTTTTATGGCTATCAAAATTACGGATGAATGTATTAACTGCGGTGCTTGTGAACCAGAATGTCCAAATAACGCTATCTATGAAGGTGGTGTAGAATGGGCTGTAGCCGATGGTACAACCGTTAAAGGTGCTTTCACTTTATTAGACGGATCTTCAGTAGATGCTGGACAAAGAATTGCACCAGTAGCTGCCGATACCTATTATATCACACCCAATAAGTGTACAGAGTGTCAAGGTTTCCACGAAGAGCCTCAGTGTGCTGCTGTTTGCCCAGTGGATTGTTGCGTACCAGATGAAATGTATGTAGAAACAGTAGAAGTGTTGTTAGCTAAAAAAGACAGACTACACGCTTAAGATAATCTTATAGAAGAATAATCACTTAAAGTAATCACTTAAAGTCATCACTTAGACTCATATTTTAAAAAGGGAATTAAATTTCCCTTTTTTTATGCCTTCTATTAAGTAAATTTGAGACATCAATTTCCCTACATGAAAAAAAAGGTAGCACTAGTTACAGGCGGTTTAAGTTCTGAAGCACAAATTAGTTATAAGAGTGCTCAAACTGTTATGATTGCCTTGGATAAAAATAAATACGATGTGTATTTAATAGATATTCATCCTACAGGTTGGTGGTATGAAAATATAGTAGGGGAAGAAGTAGCGGTGGATAGAGCCGACTTCAGTATTATGGAAGGTGGTCTTAAAATTAATTTTGATATTGCTTTAATGTGTATTCATGGTACACCAGGGGAAGATGGAAAAATGCAAGGCTATTTCGATTTAATTGGTTTGCCTTATACAAGTTGCGATACAGCCACATCGGCTTTAACATTTAATAAAAGATATACGGTGGCCGTTGCTGGTTTTGGTGGCATAGCGGTAGCAAAGTCATTACATTTAATTTCTTCTACTCAACTTACACCGGATCAAATATTAACTCAAGTAACCCTGCCTTTATTTGTGAAGCCTAATAATGGAGGAAGTAGTTTTGGAATTAGTAAAGTAAACACCACTGCGGAATTAGCGCCTGCCTTAGAAAAAGCATTTAAAGAAGATACGCAAGTTTTAGTAGAAGAATTTATAAGTGGAAGAGAGTTCACCATTGGGGTATTTAAATCAAAAGGAGTAACTACTGTTTTACCCATTACTGAAATTAAAACTGAAAACGAATTTTTTGATTTTGCTGCAAAGTATGAAGGCAAGAGTGAAGAAATTACGCCTGCAAAAATAACCGAGACCATGTTCAAGGATTTATCCGATGCAGCCAAGCAAGTATATACTACTTTAAATTGCAGAGGAGTAGTAAGAATTGATTTCATTTATGATGAAAAAGCACAGAAAGCCTTTTTATTAGAAGTGAATACAGTGCCAGGACAAAGTGAAGCCAGTATTATTCCTCAACAAGTAAGAGCCATGGGCTGGAATTTAACCGATTTTTATGCAAGTATTATAGAAGATAGTTTAGCTTCGAAATAATTAACACGAATTATATTCATTAGTCATTAAACAATATCCGCTATTTTGGAATTCATTGATAAATTATTGAAAAAGCCTTTATGGGTGAATATCTTAACAGGTATTGGTCTTGTATTATCAATATTAATAATATTCTTCTTTTCCTTAGGTTGGATTACTGGCAATGGTAAGACAGAAAAAGTGCCCAATGTTTTAGGATTAGATGTTACAGCAGCTGAAAAAAATATTAAAGCCCTAGGCTTTGATTTGGTTTTACAAGACTCTATATATGTAGACACGCTGGCAAGAAATTCGGTTTTAAGACAAACTCCGGAAGCGGACGAAGTAGTTAAAAAAGGAAGAACTATATTTTTAACCATTAACCGTGTCATTGCACCGCAGGTAGACATGCCAAATTTAATTGGCTTTTCTTTAAAGAGCGCACAAACTTATTTGAAAGTATTAGGTTTAAGAATTGGTACAATTAATTTAGTAGCCGATAGAAATAAAAATGTAATTGTAGAACAGTTAGTAGGTAATACGCCCATAGCGCCTGGCACCAAAATTGTATCAGGCACCTTAATTAATTTTACAGTAGGAGATGGGGGTGCTAGTATTGGTATGGAAGTGCCCGACTTAATTGGTTTAACAGTAGGTATGGCTAAAATGAAAATAGCAAGTATGGGACTTCTGGTTGGAAATATAACAGCCAACGGTGCTATACAAGACACAGCCAATGCCTTTGTCATTCAGCAAAACCCTAGTACTTATTCTTCCCTATTAGATTCATTAGGTATGCCTGTTAAAAATGTAACCATACAAGGAGTAGCCATTGACTTAGTCATTGATAAAGTAGCTCCTGTTATTATTAAAAGAGATTCCTTAAAGTAAGGCTAGTACCAATTATAATACTAATATATTTTAATAATAACAATAGAGATATAAATAGACCCATTCCAATTGAATAAATTCTATAAATAATACACTTTAAATATTACAAGATGCAAACCATTACAGTAGAAGCTTTGAAAGCAAAATTAGACGCAGGAGAAAAAATAAATTTAGTAGATGTGCGCGAGCCACATGAGCACGAAGCTTTTAATATTGGCGGTATATTACTTCCCTTAGGTCATGTACAAACTTTACAATTAGACGATATCGAGGACATGAAAGAAGAGATCATATACATTTATTGCAGAAGTGGCAATAGAAGTGGTCAAGCCTGTTTAATGTTAGAGCCTTATGGCTTTAAAAATGTAGTAAATGTATCAGGTGGCATGTTAGACTGGCAGGATAAATTTCCAGCATAATTTTTAATACTTTATTCGTATCTTAATATCCTAAATAATTTAAAATGAAAAAATTAAGTTCATTATTGTTAATGGCTACGTTAGTACTGAGCGCTTGTAATTTTGATAATAATAAGCCATCGGCTTACCATGATAATGCAAATAGAGAAGACACACTCACAGGAGGCGTTAAATTAATACCCATTACTACAAGTAAAGGCGTATTTAATGTATGGACAAAAAGAGTAGGGAATAATCCAAAAATTTAAGGTTTTATTATTACATGGTGGCCCAGGTTCTACCCACGAATATTTTGAATGTTTTGATTCTTATTTCCCTAAAGCAGAAATTGAATATTATTATTATGATCAATTAGGATCGGCTTATTCCGATAACCCTAACGATACTAGTTTATGGAATCTACCAAGGTTTGTAGAAGAAGTAGAAACTGTGAGAAAGGCCTTAGGTATGGACTCTTCTAATTTCTTTTTATTAGGACATTCTTGGGGTGGTATACTAGCCACTGAGTATGCGCTTAAGTATCAAAAAAATTTAAAGGGGCTTATTATTTCTAATATGGTGCCTTCTATTCCTGACTATGTGAAATATGCCAATGAGGTATTGGGGCCAAAATTACCTAAAGAAGTACTTGCATCAATTCGTGCATTTGAAGCCAAGGGCGATTATACAAATCCAGCTTATTTAAAAATTATTACAGACTATTATTATCCTGAACATGTTTTAAGAATGCCTGTGGCTAATTGGCCTGATCCAGTGAAGCGTACTTTTGCAAGAATGAACTATCCTTTGTATTTAAAAATGCAAGGTCCTTCTGAATTTGGGGTAGTAGGAGATGCAGCTTTAAAAAACTGAGATCGTAAAGCCGATTTAAATACAATTACAGTCCCTACCTTAAGTATTGGTGGTGAGTTTGATACCATGGACCCTAAGGCTATGGAAGAGCTTTCTAAACTAGTAAAAGACGGTCAATTCTTATACTGCCCTAAAGGTTCGCATATGTCAATGTATGACGATCAGTTTACTTATTTCACCGGTTTAGTGAAGTTTATTAAAGGAGTAGATACTAGGAAATAAATTATTTTTTAACTAGTTTTTAAAATTAGTTATCATCTATGGTTTTATAAAACAAAGGTCCTGAAAATTCAGGACCTTTTACTTTGAGGGAAGGGGCTATATCTATTTAAGATCAATCTTTAAACTAACCCAATAGTTTCTTCCTGCCATCGGGTAGTAGTTATTGGATGTGGTCACACTGCCATTAGAGATATAACTATAAGTATATCCATTGGGTTCGTATAGTTTATCGAATATATTATTGGCATATAATTGAATTTGCATAGCCCATTTAGTCTTTGAAACTAAATTATGCGACAATTGAATATCTTGTAAAAAATATGCTTTCAGTGTTCTTAATTCATTTTGGGTATTATCTAAATATTGTTTTGAAACATATTTACTTACTAAATTCAAATTCCATTTTTCCTTGATTTTTATTCCCAAACTATGATTAGCGGTTAAGTTAGGAGATAAACTAATATTGGTATTCTTATGTAAGATGGCTTTTTGACCACCTGCATCATAGTCGTCAAAATATTCTGTAAAAGCATCTATTTTATTTTGACTTACTGTAATATTTCCAGAACTAGTTATAAATGAGTTCAGTTTCCAGTTTTCAACAAGTTCAATACCTATTCTTTTACTCTTGGGTACATTGGTTCTAGTATAAGCACCAATATCATTTATTTTGCCTGTAAGTACCAGTTGGTCTTTATAGTACATTAAATAAATATTGGCACCCCATTCAAAATTCCCCTTCTTGGTATTAAATCCGGTTTCAATATCGGCAAGTACTTCTTGCTTAGGTTGCTCATTGGTAGCTGCTTCAAAATCATCTCTATTGGGTTCTTTATGCGCAATAGCAACACTAGTATAATAATTAGTATGCTTTGTTTTATAAAACAAACCTGCCTTGGGGTTAAAGAAATTAAAGTTTCTTTTCACCAATAAATTGGCATTGCGATCAAAACCATACATATTATGGGCAACATTTCTGTATTGAATATCTACAAAACTATTTAATGCAGTAGTTAGCTGATGGTTCCATTTTATATAAGTGTTAAAATCTTTTTTAATAGCATTATTAAAGTAGTAATTAAAATTAGGTTGAATACCCAAATATTGTAAATAGGGGAGTCTTCCATAATGAAGCCCATCATAAGTATTCCAAGCGCCACCTAAAGTAAATTTATTACGGCCTTCTTCATATACTAAAGAGGCTATCTGGCCATAAAAATTATTATCTAACCATTTTCTTCTTACTAAATCAATTACAGTGTAAGGGTTTGTTCTAATTCCATTTATAGAATTAGTGGGAGCCTTTGCTACATAATCAGATAATAGAACACCGCCTTTATACTCTTCATAATATCCCTTGCCTCTTGTTAAGAACACTGCTGTATTCCACTCTAATTTTGAATTAATCTTTTTATTATAAAATAATTGATAATGTGTTTGATTATAATTATCGGTTTGATTCTTATAAGGGGCATCGGGTTTTTCCATACCTGCTGGGTTATAGGTTCTTTGCGTCGCCAAGAATTCTTCTGGTACACCATACCATGATTGATAAGTTTTTTCCCAACCAGAAAATATATTTAATCTTAAAGAAGAGTTGTCTCCCCAATAAGTACTACTAACATAAAACGATTTTAATTTAGAACTAGCACGGTCCATATAGCCATCGCTACTAATATTACTTACACGACCATCAATGGTGAAATGGTTTTTCATTAAACCTGTTCCTAATTGTAAAGTATTTTTTAAAGTATTAAAAGAACCGGCACTCGATTGAAGGGATAAATATTTTTCAGGATTATAATTATTTGTAGCTAAATTAATACTGGCCCCAAAAGCACCTGACCCATTGGTAGATGTACCCACACCTCTTTGTATTTGAACGCTATTTAAACTGGAACTAAAATCGGGTAGGTCTACAAAATACGTAATCATACTTTCCGCATCATTATAAGGTATACCGTTTAAGGTTACAATAATTCTGGTGCCATCACTACCTCTAATTCTAAGGCCAGTATAACCCACACCTGTTCCAGCATCTGAATTCACCACCACTGAAGGTGTGTTTTGTAAGACAAAGGGAAGGTCTTGTCCGTAATTTAATTGTTGAATACTTGCTTTATTTAAATTGCTTATTGCAAAGGGGCTGTTTTCACTAGCCCTCACCGACCTTACTTCCAATGGAGGAAGGTTTCGAATGCTATCTGTATAAGATTTAATACTGTCTTTACTCTTTGGAGTAGACAGCTGTTTTGATTGAGCCATACTACCAGCTACCATTAATAAAAAGGCAAATGTTCCCAATAACTTAGTCATAACTAAAGTTTAAATGTTTCAAAAAATTGATACTGGGAACAGGAATAATAGCTATGAGAAGTGGCGCAGAAATTGCGATGACCTTCCCTTCGCAGGCATTACCCTGTTCAGGTTCAACGGGTTTTTCTCAGCCTTTTACAGCACCCCGAGGACGCCGCAAAAATAGGCAGGAAAATGATACAAAGCGCTGTAACTTTATATTAATATTTACGTTTTAAGTAATAAACAATACACATTATGAAAAAGTTACTTTTTGCCATCCTCTTACTTGCGGGCTTTGCCTTGAATGCCCAGGAGAAAACATCTATTGTATATGACGAAAATGCACAAGTAAGAAAAGTAAGCAGTTTTACAGCCATTAGTGTATCAAGCGCCATTGATTTATATTTGACTCAGTCCAATAAAAATGAAGTGGCAGTGAGTGCTAGTAATGATGAGATCAGAGACCATATTGTTACAGAAGTTGTTGGCGGCACTTTAATTATAAGACTAGGAGATAAAGGTAATTGGATGAGTTGGAGAAAATGGGGCAATTATAAAACCAAGGCCTATGTTAGTATTAAAGATATTGATGCACTAACAGCATCAGGCGCTAGTAATGTACATTTAGTAAATACCATTGAGTCTCCTAAAATAAGAATAAAATTATCGGGGGCTTCTGATTTTCGTGGGAATATAAAGGCAGGCGTTTTAATGTATCAATTAACAGGCGCTTCAGATTACAAAGGAGAAGTAACTGCAAATAGTATTGATATTAATGGAAGCGGCGCATCAAACATTGAATTAATAGGAAATGTAGATGATTTAGCTGTTGAAGTATCGGGTGCTAGCGATGTCAAATTATATAATTTAACTGCAAAGGGTGCGATACTACGCGCCTCTGGTGCAAGTAATATTGGTGTGACAGTTACAGAAATTTTAAGAGCCAATTCAAGTGGGGCTAGCGATATTAATTATAAAGGCAACCCGAATGTAAAAGAATCTTCTACTTCAGGTGCATCAAGTATTCGTCGTAGGAATTAAAAATGAAAACCCTATAAGTTTCCTTTTTTTAATTCAGTTACAGCAAAGTCTGCTGCTCTTGCAGTAAGTGCCATATAAGTTAATGATGGGTTTTGACAGGCAGAAGAAGCCATAGCAGAACCATCCGTTATAAATACATTTTTGGCTTCATGCATTTGATTCCATTTATTTAATACCGATGTTTTAGGATCTTTACCCATACGTGCTGTGCCCATTTCATGAATACAAAAACCAGGTGCAGGCATGTTATCATAAGAACCTACATTTTTAATACCTGCAGCTTCTAACATTTCAGCGCCACTGTTTCTCATATCAATGCGCATCTTTTTTTCATTTTCTTTAAACTCGCAATCAATATTCAAAGAAGCTAGTCCCCATTTGTCTTTTTTATTTTTATCAAGCGTTACTTTGTTTTCATAATAAGGTAAATGTTCACCCCATGAGCCCCAGCCAATGCTCCATTTACCTGGCTCTGTTACACTTTGTTTTAATTCTACACCAATACCATTTTTTTCGCCAGAATTTCTGGAGGCACCACCTTGATAACCAAATCCTCTTAAATATCCTGCAGAGGATCCGCCATCTAAGTTTCTAAATCTTGGAATATAAATTCCATTGGGACGACGGCCATAAGTATATATATCTTGAAACCCATCATAGTCGCCATAAGCACCTACTCCATAATGATGATCCATTAAGTTATGGCCTACTTGCAAACTACTATTACCAAAACCATTTGGGAATACTTCTGAAACAGAACTTAATAAAATATGTGCAGTGCCTAAAGTAGATGCGTTTAAGAAAACTATTTTTGCGAAGTATTCTTCTGTTAAATTAGTGTTGGCATCTAATATGCGCACCCCTTTGGCGCGGCCTGTTTCTTTATCGTATAAAATTTCTGTAGTAATAGCGTCGGGTCTTGTCCGTCGTCAAACCAATGTAGACTTTTGGTTGTAGAGCGTTTCGTTGTTTA
>JBBAJX010000011.1:0-66545 GCA_040403885.1 Sediminibacterium sp.
CTTTGCCGTCCAAACATCGCGAGGTAGAGCAGCGGTAGCTCGTCGGGCTCATAACCCGAAGGTCGGAGGTTCGATCCCTTCCCTCGCAACATCATCCCGCTCCCGATTCCTATCGAGAGCGGATTTTTTTTATACTATGAAAGCGGGTTTTGTAAACATATTTGGAAGGCCAAACGCCGGTAAAAGCACTTTACTTAACGCCATTATGGGCGAGAAAATGGCTATTGTCTCATCCAAGGTACAAACTACCCGTCACCGTATTAAGGCCTTTTTAAACAAGGAAAACGAGTACCAGATTATCTTTTCAGACACACCTGGTATTATCGACCCTAAGTACAAGCTGCACGAGAAAATGATGGGGGCGGTTAAAAGCGCTTTGGAAGACGCCGATGTGGCGCTTTTAATGGTGGATATGCGTGACGATATCAAGGAGCTAGATGAATTATTTGCTTCTTTAAAGCTAAAAGTACCCTGTGTGGTGGTCTTAAATAAGTCGGATTTAGCAGTAGGCACCCAAGTAAAAGAGGCAGTTGCCTTTTTTAAAGAGAAGTCATACTGTACTAAAACTATTTCAGTTAGTGCATTGAATAAGAGCGACATAGATAGGTTATTGAAACTTGTTATTGAAATGATTCCAGAAGGTGTTCCTTTTTATAGCGAGGACGATTTAAGCGATTTGCCCACTAAGTTCTTTGTAAGTGAATTAATTCGCGAAAAAATATACCAGCTCTTTGGAGAGGAGATTCCTTACCATACAGCCGTGCTAGTGAACTCATTTAAGCAGCAGCCTTTATTAATAAAAATACAGGCCGATATTATAGTGAATAGAGAAACCCAGAAGGCTATAATTATTGGGGAGAAGGGTAAGATGATTAAGGAAATTGGTACTTTAGCAAGAAAGGATATTGAGGATTTTATAGGCTCTAAAGTTTACCTAGAATTATTTGTAAAAGTGAAGCCTAAGTGGAGAGACAATGAGACAAAATTAAAAGAATTTGGGTACTAAGTAATTCAAATATCAATATTTAATTAATATATTGATAATGAATGAATTAAAATAGTACAATTTAATATTAAATATACATTATTATGAGCTATACAGTGGCTATTGTTGGAAGGCCAAACGTAGGAAAAAGCACTTTGTTTAATCGTTTCTTAGAGGAGCGTAAAGCCATCGTGGACGATATTAGCGGTGTGACAAGAGATCGTCAATACGGGGTAACTGAATGGGCAGGTAAAACCTTCAACGTAATTGATACGGGTGGTTTTGTACCCGATTCTCGCGATATGTTTGAAACCGAAATTCGTAAGCAGGTTAAGATTGCTATTGAAGAGGCGAACTCTATCATATTTATGGTAGATGCTGCGGTGGGTTTGACCGATTTAGACGCCTCTATGGCCGATATGCTAAGAAGAAGCACTAAGCCTGTTTATGTATGCGTAAATAAAGTCGATAATTCAACACGCGCTTTAGAAGGTACCGAGTTCTACGGAATGGGTTTTGAGCATAACTACTTTGTAAGTTCAATTTCAGGAAGTGGAACAGGTGAACTTTTAGACGCCGTTACCAACGATATCAAGAGTAAGGAAGTAAGCAATGACGATGAAGAAATAGCTGAAGGAGAAGAAGAAGTATTAGAGGTTCCAAAGATTGCCATTATGGGACAACCCAATGTAGGCAAGTCTAGTTTATTGAATGCCATGATTGGACAGGACAGAACCATTGTAAGTGATATTGCAGGCACTACCCGCGATACTATTCATACACATTATACCATGTTTCAAAAGGAATTTATTCTAATTGACACAGCAGGTATTAGACGTAAGAATAAGGAGAAAGACGATCTTGAGTTTTACTCCATTATAAGAGCCATAAAGGCCATGGACGAGGCCGATGTTTGTTTATTGGTCGTAGATGCCACCAAGGGTGTTACTGCCCAGGATTTAAGCATATTTAGCCTTGCATCTAAGAAAGGAAAGGGTATCGTTGTTTTGATTAACAAATGGGATTTAATTGAGAAGGAAACCAATACGGCTAGAGACTACGAGAAAGTGGTGAAAGAAAAACTGGCTCCTTTTACAGATGTGCCTGTGCTATTCATCTCTGCAGTTGAAAAAACCCGCATATTTAAGGCTATTGAACTTGCATTGGAAGTATATGAAAATAAGCATCGTAAAGTGCCTACTTCTAAGCTAAACGATATTATGTTGAAGGCTATTCTTAAGTATCAGGCCCCTGTTGTTAGAGGCCATGTGATTAAGATTAAGTTCGTATCTCAGTTACCGACGAGGGTACCTAGCTTTGCCTTTTTTACCAATTTCCCAGATGATATTAAGGTTCCTTATCGTAACTACCTTGAAAATCAGCTGAGAGCCAATTTCAAGTTTACAGGGGTGCCCATTAGGGTCTATTTCAGAAAGAAGTAGAATTTAGTCTGTTTAGTAGTGTTAAGAAAAAATTTATGTTAAAATTTGGCATAATTGAAGCGGATGACTATCTTCGCCTTTGTATTTTTTACAAAACTTAAAAAACCAAAAAATGAAAAAAGTTATCGCAATTTTCGCTATCGCTGCATTAGCTGCTTGTGGTGGTGCTGCAACTGAAGCTAAAACTGACACTGCTGCTGCAACTGTTGACACAACAAAAGCTGCAACAATGGATACTACTGCTCCTGCTGCAATGGATACTACTGTTAAAGCAAAGTAATTTCAGAAGTTTATAAATAACTTCTTGCAAGAAGGTCCTTCCCAATAATATTGGGGAGGATTTTTATTTTAGGGATTTCTGCATCCATAGTCAATTATGGGTTTTTGGCATCAATATTGCCTCATAAGGATATAGCTTAGTAAAGCAACGGTCAATCAATGATCTAGCTAAGCTTGTATGTCATTTTGACTTTATTTTAAATTGTACCAGCGTGGATAAGACGTTTTTGTTTAAGGGGGAAGAAGATAATGAGTTTATACCTTTATTTTCATTTAATGAGCAGGGGGAAGAGAACGAGCCAGAAATGGTGATTGATTCTTTATTACCCATTTTGCCACTTCGTAATACGGTCCTGTTTCCGGGCGTTGTTATTCCTATTACAGTAGGAAGAGATAAAAGCATTCAAGCGGTGAAGGCATCCTATAACAAGGATAAATTAATTGGAGTGGTTTCTCAGAAAGATGGCAATATTGAAAACCCTACACCAGCCGATTTATGTCAAATAGGTACTGTTGCAAAAATCATTAAAATGATTAAGATGCAAGACGGTGGTACCACCATTATTATACAAGGTAAGAAGCGATTTGAATTATTGGAGATGAAAGAAGAAGATCCTTTTTTTAAAGCCAGTGTAAAAATATTAGTAGAAGAAAATGTAGAAAAAGAAAATCAAAATTTTCAAGCCTACTTAGCTAACATAAAAGATTTAGCCACTCAAATTATTCAGTTGTCTCCTAATTTTCCATCGGAGGCTGCTATGATTTTAAAAAATATTGAAAGCCCCTTATTTCTTATCAATTTTGTAAGTAGTAATTTAAGTGTAGAGGTGAATGATAAGCAAGCTTTATTAGAACAAAATAATATTACGCTTAGGGCAGAAAAATTAATTCAATTTTTACAACAAGAATTACAATTTGTTGAATTAAAAAATAAGGTGGCCAATAAAACGCGCACTGAAATTGACAAGCAACAACGCGATTACTTTTTACAACAACAATTAAAAAGTATTAAGGATGAATTAGGCGGAGACCCTAATGAGCGTGAACTGGCGGAGATGAAAAAGAAAGCCGAAGGAAAGAAGTGGCCAGATTCTGCTAAAAAATTATTTCAAAATGGCTTGGAGAAATTGGAGCGTATGCACCCTAGCACGCCCGACTATTCGGTGGTGTATAATCATTTAGATTTATTATTAGACCTACCTTGGGAAGAGTACACAGCAGACAACTATGACTTAAAGAATGCTAAAAAAGTATTAGACGCCGACCACTATGGTATGGGTAAAATAAAAAATAGAATTTTAGAGTACTTAGCGGTACTTAAAATTAAAGGCGATATGAAAAGCCCTATTTTATGCTTCTTAGGCCCTCCAGGTATTGGTAAAACTTCTTTAGGTAAGTCTATTGCGCATGCCATTGGTAGAAAATACATTAGAGTAAGTTTAGGGGGGTTACACGATGAAAGTGAAATAAGAGGGCACCGTAAAACCTATATTGGCGCTATGCCTGGAAGAATTGTACAAAGCCTGCGTAAAGTAAAGACCTCTAATCCGGTAATGATTTTAGATGAAATTGATAAAATAGGCAGTGACCACAGAGGAGATCCTTCTTCTGCTTTATTAGAAGTATTAGATCCGGAACAGAACCATAGTTTTTATGACAACTATTTAGAATCGGAATATGATTTAAGTAAAACATTATTTATAGCAACGGCTAATGATATTAGCCGCATTCAACCAGCCTTAAGAGACCGTTTAGAAATTATTGATTTAAGTGGCTATGCAGTGGAAGAGAAAATTGAAATTGCGAAAAGACATTTACTGCCTAAGCAAAGACAAGCACACGGATTAGATAAAATAAATTTCAAAGTGCTTGACAATGTATTGGAGAAAGTCATTGAAGACTATACTAGAGAAAGTGGTGTGCGTGAACTAGACAGACAACTCGCTTCTATTATGCGTTATCAGGCAAAGGAACTAGCCTATAAGCATAAAGTGAAACCTACAGTCACCAAAACCGATTTACATAAGATATTAGGACAGGCAAGGTATAGTAATGAAATTTATAAAACAGTGAATATGCCAGGGGTGGCAGTGGGCTTGGCCTGGACTTATGTAGGAGGAGATATTTTATTTATAGAAGTATTACTTGCCGAAGGTAAGGGAGGTTTAAAATTAACGGGTAACCTAGGCAATGTGATGAAAGAAAGTGTGGACACAGCCCTTACTTATTTACAAAGTAATGCTAAAAAAATTGGGGTTGACCCAACTTTGTTTACTACAAAGGCTATACATGTGCATGTACCTGAAGGTGCTGTGCCTAAAGATGGTCCTAGTGCTGGTATAACCATGCTCACCGCACTAAGTTCAGCCTTTACAGGTAGAAAAGTTAAACCTTATTTAGCCATGACGGGTGAAATTACCTTACGTGGGCAAGTTTTACCTGTGGGAGGTATTAAAGAAAAAATATTAGCGGCTAAAAGAGCCGGTATGAAAGAAATTATTCTTTGTTGGCAGAATGAAAAAGACATTAATGAAATTGAGCATAGTTTTATTAAAGGGCTTCAGTTTCATTATGTAAAAAATATGCAGCAAGTGCTAGACTTAGCATTGGTTTAAATCCCTAGCTTTGTTCTATGAGAAGGGTGGTAGTAAAGTCAAGATATATAGTATGCATTTTTGTATTTATTACATTTTTTGTAACTACCTTTTCTTTGCGCGCACAGCAGTCTAATGCCAACGAGGTCTATCAATTTTTAACCTTACCCTATAGTGCTAAAGCTACTTCCTTAGGAGGTATTAATATTAGTCATCTTGGATCCGATTTGGGGTTATCTATGTATAACCCTGCTTTATTAGACCCTTCCATGGATAAGACCCTCCATTTAAGTGTGAAGTCTTATTTTTCAAATATTCAGCAGTACGATTTTAGTGGGGCACAATATTTACCCAAAAAAAATTGGATACTTGGTTGGGGGATTCATTATATGGGCTATGGTAATATTAAAATGACCGATGTATCGGGTAATGAGATGGGTAATTTTTTAGCCAACGATTATGTGGCACAAGTTTCAATGGCTACTTTATTTAGTAAAAATATAAACCTAGGCGCCACGCTTAAATTAATAAAATCTAATTATGGCATTTATAAATCTACTGGGCTAGCCCTGGATGTATCCATGGTCTATACTTCTTCTAGTAATTTGCTGCGCGCCAGTATACTTGCCAATAATATAGGAGGCCAGCTTTCATCTTACACAGAAAAAGAAAGGCTGCCTTTGAATATTATTATGGGGGTTTCAAAAAAGTTAGAAAATGCACCTATTGAATTTTCTATAACTGCTCAACGACTTTCTATTTGGAATAATACCTTGTACGACCCAGTTTTTTATAGTGGGGAAGGGTATAAACCGCCTTCGGCTGTACAAGATATTTTTAATCATTTAATAATCGGTGCTGAAGCCAATATAGGAGAGCAGGTAAGTCTTGATTTTGGGTATAATTTTATTCGACGCTTCGATTTAAATATTCAAAACCAACAAAATTGGTTCAATGGATTTAGTGCAGGACTAGGTTTAAAACTACCTCGTGTTAACATACAATATGGAAATGCTTTTTTCCAAAGAAATTTATACCACCACTTCTCTATTTTTTATTCCTTAAAAAATGAGCGTTAATTCTTTTTAGCAGGGAAGAGTGCTTTTGGTTTAGCCCCTTCTTTATTAGCCTTTGTATCTTTAGATTTTGTATCCTTCGAATTATTTTTTATGGGAGCTGTACTTTTTAATGGTATATTATTTTTTACAGGGCTAGCAATTTCAGCATCAGGTATAGTATAATCCGATTCTGCTTTAATATCTTCTGTGTTTTCGATTACATTCATATTTTCAAGTCCAGTACTATCTTTATAAACAAAATCTACATTGAAGTCGTTAAGCATAGTAGAAGGCCTTTCAAAATTAGCATTGGGGTCTAAATTACATGCAGGGTCTGCGGCTACCTTGCTCATAAAATAAGCCCAGATAGGTAAAGAAGCGTGTGCGCCTTGTCCAAAATAATTATCTGAGAATCGGATATAGCGGTCGTCACAACCTACCCAAGCACCTGCTAATAATTGAGGGGTATAACCCATAAACCATAAGTCGCTATTATCGTTGGTGGTGCCTGTTTTACCTGCAATAGATTGTGTAGGTACTGCATAGGAATACATACTTCTACCTGTTCCTTTCTGTATCACGCCTTGCATCATACTTACCACTGAATAAGCAGTAACATCACTAATTACTTTTCTTCTTTGAGGAGAATAGCTTTCTAAAACATTACCATTCTTATCTTCAATTCTATTAATAAAGAAAGGCTGCGCATTATAACCTGCTCCTGGGAACATGGTGTAGGCTTGCACCATTTCAAATAATGAAATTTCTACCGCACCTAATGCAATAGAAGGATAAGGTTGCAGATCGGATTTGATATTACACTTCTTTAAATATTCTACCAACTGTTTAGCAGCTTCATTACTCTTGCCATTAATTTGTTTCATGATATAGGCAGAAGAACAGTTTCTTGATTCCGCTAAGGCCTGTGCCATAGGAATGGATTGTCCTGTACAAGTTTTAGGTGTATTGGGCACCATGCCATAGCCATCAAAGTTTTGTTGTTGATCTTGTACAATGGTATTAGGTGTAAAGCCCGCTTCTTCAATGGCTAAAGAATACAATAAAGGTTTGATAGTAGAACCCACTTGTCTTTTCGTATTAATATTAACATGATCGTATTTAAATGTTTTAAAGTCAACTCCACCTACCCATGCTTTTACTTCTCCTGTGAAAGGGTCAACGGCTAAAAATCCGGTTTGTAAAGTTTGCTTATGATACTTTAAAGAATCATATGGGGTCATGATAGTGTCAATAAAACGGTTTTTATTCCAAGCAAAAATGCGCATGGGCAAGGGCTCGTTGAAAGTTTTTCTAATAGCGGCATCCTCCATATCTTCTTTTTTCAAATTCTTCCATCTGTCGGTCTGTTTTACCGCTAATTCTAGCTGCGCGCTAAACTCTTTCCAAATACTACCCGATTTAATATTAGCTTGTTGATTAAATTCTTTTTGCAAATAGGACATGTGTTGGGCAACAGCTTGTTCTGCATACAATTGCATTCTAGGATTAATGGTGGTATAAATTTTTAAACCATCTCGGTATAAATCGTAGGCGTCGCCATTATTTTTTTTATGTTCTTTACACCATTTTTTCATATACTCGCCAAGGGTCATTCTAAAGTAGGGGCCAAGGCCATTGTTTTGGTCAAGCTTTTTAAAATTGGTGGCAATGGGTAAATTTCTAAGCTCGTTCGCTTGGTCTTGACTAATATATTTTTGTCCTGCCATTCTACTTAATACCAAGTTTCTTCTTTCTAAGGCCAACTTAGGATTTCTATTAGGGTTGTACTTGGTGGGTGCATTGATCATACCAATAAGTAAGGCAGCTTCTTCCACTGTTAAGCGGTCTGGTTCTTTTTGGAAAAAAGTTCTAGAGGCATTGCTTACCCCAAATACATTTTCACTAAAAGGAACTGTATTTAAATAAAGGGTGATAATTTCTTGCTTGGTAAAATTGCGCTCTAATTTAATAGCAATAATACTTTCTTTAATTTTTTGAATAATACGAAGTATTTTGTTTTTAGTGCCCCAGTTACCTGTAAATAAATTTTTAGCCGTTTGCATGGTAATGGTAGAGGCGCCGCCTTGGCTACCTAGAAAGGCAACTGCTCTTATAAGGCCTTCTCCATCTACTCCATAGTGGTCATAAAATCTTTTATCCTCAGTGGCTACTAATGCTTGAAGTAAGTAGGGGCTAATATCTCTATATTTAACTGAAATACGGTCCTCTAAATAAAACTTACCCATGGGTGTGCCGTCTTGTGCATATACCTGACTAGCTAATGAGGCCGTAGGGTTTTCAATATCATTTAAGTCAGGCATATCACCAATCCATCCGAAGTTCAACATTAAAATAAATAGTAAAAATATACCTGCAGAAATAAAATAGTATTTCCAAAAAAGGCGCACCCAATTCTTAGGTTTTTTTGAATCTTGGCTCACAACTATTTTTAATTAAGGTTTATAAATATTTTTAAACATATACTGCTGGTATTGTTTTAAATCGGCTTCGTCTTTTATGAGCAGTATATTCGACTTGCTTAATAAGTAAATTTCATATTGTTTGGAGGGCACAAACGAAATAATTTCAGTACTTAATCTTGGCTTTACTTTATTCATATAAGTTTTAGCAACTTGGCTGTTTTCAAAGGGGCCAATCCAAACAATATAACTATTCTCATTAAACTGTATGTAAGTTACATTTAATTTTTGTTTTATAAATTCATCATTATTCAAATAGGTAAAGGCTGTTTGCATTTCCTTTACAAAAGTGGCAGTCACTTTTTGGGTGGCGAGGGCTATATAATGTGGTTCTGTGCTATCGTTGGTGAAGGCAATAGCAGGAATAAGGGGGTTGGCCGAGGGTTTAATGATAGGTTTCTGTAAGGTGGCAGCTGCCGTTTCTAGAGGGGCAGTAGTAATTGCAGTAGTGGCTGCAGTAGTGGCTAGTGTATTATTATTATCATTAACTGGATCTAAAATTTCTTTAGTAAGTATTAAATCACTTAAATAAGATTCAGTTTCTTTTCTATTTTTTAATTCTGCAATTATATTTTTCGCCCTATCTCTTATTTTTTCATTGGTGTTTTGAAGTATAATAGAATCTAATAAAATGAGTGCGATACTATCCATCCTTTGTTGAGCATACATTTTTACTTGTATAAATTTAAAGGGGGTATACCATTTGGTTCTTCTTAAATCGGTATTTAATTGAGTACTTAAAATAGCTAAGCTTTCCCAATTGCCAATTTGCGATAAGAAATAAGCTTCTTTATAATCATTTACCACATCAGCTTCTTTTTTCTTTTTAAAACTCGTTTCTTTTTTCTTTGTTACATAAAAGCCTTTTGGAAATTGAGCTTCTACTAAATTTATAATACTATCCGACTTTTCGTTCAAATTTTCATGTAGGTATTGACTCGCTATATCCAGCATGGCTCTTTCAGTAGTAGCACTATCAATATTATTGGCTATTATTTTAATAAATAGGGGGTAGGCCCTTTCAAAATCATTTAATTCTAATAAAAAAGTTTGGGCATTCGTTAAAGCTGCTTTATTCCATTCTTTTTTAGATTTAATATAAGAACTACCCTCTTTAATCATTTCATAACTATTTTCCTTTTCATCCATTTTTTCATTTCCTTTCTTATCTTTTGATAGGCTAGTTGCTTGTAAAGAATCCGTAGTTAATATTTTATTCGTAGATCCAGAAACTATTTGGTCTTGTAGCGAATTACTATTTGAATTATTTGCTGCAAATTGCATGGAGGCACTTGTTTTTCTTCTCCATCCATCATTATTAGTTCTGTTGCCCCATTTTTGTGTAAAGTTTTGTTTGCCTTGTACTAAAACAGACTTATTATCAAAGTAAAAATCACTATTACTATTATTGTTAAAGCTAGTATTGTTAAAGCTAGTATTGTTATTTAGGTTATTAAAATTATTTATTGCATCATTATCGGCTTGGTTCTTTTTTGCAGCGTTAGGCGTTTTATCTGTAAAAATATCTTTTAAAGATTCATTTTCAATTTTGGTTCTTTTTTGCCATACATTAAAATAGGCTTCTTGATCGGATGGATTTAGTTGGTATATATATTGTAAAGTATCTTGAGCTTCTACTATTTTTTCATTAGCGCTAATAGTACTAAGCCATTTTTTTCTAGCTTGAATAGTTTCGTAATTAGGGTTTGTTCTTAAAACTGTATTTAAACTGTCGTAGGCTATTTTAGCCAATGTGTAATGGTTATTTGTGTAATTGATATTCCCTAATAACTCAAAAGCTTTTTGTTTTTGTTTTAGGTTACTTACATTTCTCTTGATAGATTGAATTAGCCATTCATTGGCTTTTGAATAAACATTATTTTGAATAGCTATTTTTGCCATCTCAAAATATATAATATCGGCATAAGGTTTATACTTATCTCTTTTAATCATTTTTTCTAGAGAGTAGGCGAGTTCTTCCCAGGCATTGTTTGCGTTTTTAGCATCATAGCTAATCATACTAATTTTTGCATATACTCCAATGATAGGATTCACAGCATATTGGTTGGCTTTTTTAAACCAAGGGTAGGCTTTATCCCATTTATCAGCCTTCTGCCATAACTGTCCTATTAAATAGTACCATCTCGTTTTTGCTGCATCATCAGGGGCATTGTTTATTCCTTTTTCAAGGGCCGCTGCTGCTTTATCATATATCTCCATTTGATAATAGCCATAGGCTAGCTGTTCATTTAAAAAGGGGTATAGTCTTTTAGGGAAAATGACATCAGCTTCTAATAGTTGTAATAAACTAATGCCCTCGTTTAGCTCTTCTTTTTCAAAATAATTTCTTGCCTGCCAAATCATAGACTCGTTACGCACATTTAAATTTTCGAAAAATCGATTATTCTCTGCTGTGGCAATACTGAACTTACCCTTTGTATTTCTCAAATTACTTCCAATGGGTAAATCCATTCCATTTTCTTTATCGTCGAAAGAGTAGTTTATAAATTGGAGAATGCTACCGGCTGTATCAAAATTTTTGTGAAATAAGTAAGCTTTAGCTAAAAGTAAATAAGCGTCATCTACCCAACTACTTCTTAAATCGTGTAATACAATATTGGCATTACACCTGTAAATAATAGAATCGATACTATTTTTAGCTATAGTACTTAAATCATAATCATAAAAACTAATTAAGGTAGTATAGTCATCGACATATTCATTTCTAGCTTTTAAAATATTTTCATTCAACTCTTCTTCTGCATTAAATAAAAAATTAAACTGAGAAACTGTATTTTGATAAGCTCTTCGGCCTAAAGTATATTTTGTATTAAGGAGGCGCTCATAAGGTAGGGGCTTTTCAATTTCGAGAGGGGCTACTTTACTCACTATTTTATTGGCTTGATCATTGGCGGCACCTTTTATTTTGTTAACCTTTTCTAAAATAAAATTGTTCACTTTTTTTTGGTTGCTATCTAAAATACTATTAGCTTTTTTGATAAGCTTACTATTATTAATATCTAGTAGGGACCTACTTGTATCTGTTTTTTGCTGGGGGCTGTCTTGTATTTTTTTAATACTGCTTTGTGCATTTGCCTGTATACAAAATTGGCTTAGGATGCAGATGGCCCAAAACCAATTCGTAGAAAATTTATAAGGGGCTTTTGTATGCTGCATAAAAGGGTTAAAATCGCCTTAAAAATACATTTATTTCTTATTATTCTCTTAAAAAAAAGGAATAGGTTGTATCTTTAACTAGCACACTACTTTATGCCAAAATTAGACATCAATAATACTTTTAAAAGAACTAGTAATACTTACCGATTGGTGGTTATGAACGACGACACTTTTGATGAAGTATTAGCATTTAGATTGTCTAGAAAATCGGTCTATATTGGTTTTAGTATTATTTTTATTTTACTCGTTGGAATGACCATTGCCTTAATCGCTTTTACACCTCTCAAGTATTATATCCCTGGCTATGGTACCAAAGAAAGTAGAACGGCATTACAACTATTAAAAATTAAAACCGATTCCTTAGAGCAGTCTATTCATTTTAAAGAACAATATCTAGAAGGTATCAAAAAAGTATTGTCTGAAGGCAATCCTAAGCAATTAGACACTTTGCCTTTGGTGCTTCCAGAAAGCAAACAATCTTTTGATTAATGGCATCTCCCTATCCCCATAATAAAAATGCCGATAAAACACCGGTTTTTAGTTTAGCTAGATATGCAGGCCTTGGTACACAAATTATAGCGGGTTTATTAATTACATTATTTGCAGGAAAGAAGGTAGATACTTATTTTACTTGGCATAATAGAGCTACCTGGATTTTCCCTTCATTATTCATTTTATTTACATTAATCATGGTAGTGAGAGATACACAAAAGAAAAAATAAGTCAGCAACTAATATCACTATTTATTAAAATATCGTTTATGTTTTTAAAAAAGAATCTTACAGCCTTTCTATTATTTATGATGATTTTGGTGGCCGGCCAGACAATCTTATTCAATGACTTTAATGTGCCTGTCAAAATAAATTTTGTATTAACAGTGAATATGATGTTGTTTGCAATGGTATATTTAAATTACATAAGACTGCAAAGAGTAGATAAGACCAATCCCAACGCATTAATTCGATCGGTGATACTGGGTACGCTGTTTAAATTAATTGTATTTGCAGGGGCTGCTTTAACCTATGTAAAACAAGCTAAAGAACCAGTAGGATATCCTACTTTATTAGCTAGTATGGCCTTGTATATGGCCTATACCTGGCTTGAAATTAAAGAGGCAATAAGCAAAAAATAATTATCTATTCTTAATCCATTGTTATTTTGGCAAAAGTTGAACATCCTTTACATGCATTAAATACTTATTTGCCAGCAGGGGCTTTTGACCCGGTGATTCAATTAATTAATCATTACAAAGTTTATTTAACGGTTACTAGAGAAAGAAAATCGGTATTAGGCGATTACAGGCATGCCGTTCTAGGGACAAATCATAAGATAACAGTTAATGGGAATTTGAATCAATATGAATTTCTGATTACTTTATTACATGAGCTGGCACATTTACTTTGTTTTGAACAATATAGAAATAGGGTGGAGGCGCATGGTAAAGAATGGAAAACTATTTATGGGCAATTATTAGCACAGTTTATTCAGTTGCAAATTTTTCCAGATGATATTCGTGGGAGTTTGCAAAAAACTTTACTGAATCCCGCTGCTACTGCCAATGGGGAAACTGCTTTGCTCTTAGTACTTCGTAAATACAATCCAGTTAAAAAAGAAGGGGTACTGATATTGGCGCATCTTGCAGATGGGGCTGTATTTAAAGAAATTAAAGGCAGAACTTTTAGAAAAATAAAATTAAGACGCAAGCGCATTGAATGCATAGAACTTGCCACAGGGAATGTTTATTTGTTTAGTGCCCTTACAGAAGTACAAGTAGTATAAATAAAAATCATTAGAGATGTTTTATAGAAATAATTAGAGTATAATTCAAAGCCCATAAATTCTTCAAATTTGGGCTGAAGAATTATAAAAAACCTAAGCAACTGCTTTCTTTACTAGAGCTGCTGCTTCACTTAATTGAATAGCAGATTGTACTTTCAATCCACTTTCATCTATTAATTTCTTTGCTTCTACCGCATTAGTTCCTTGTAAACGAACAATGATAGGTATATTAATATTGCCTAACTTATTAAAGGCTTCAATAACTCCAGCTGCAACACGGTCGCAACGAACAATACCTCCGAATATATTAATAAGAATGGCTTTTACATTGGGGTCTTTCATAATAATTCTGAAACCTGCTTCTACAGTGGCTGCGTTCGCGCTACCACCTACGTCTAAAAAGTTGGCGGGCTCACCACCACTTAATTTAATCATATCCATAGTAGCCATGGCAAGTCCAGCACCATTTACCATACAACCTACATTACCATCTAATTTTACAAAGTTTAAATTGTATTCACCTGCTTCAACTTCAGTGGCATCTTCTTCAGATACATCGCGCATAGCTAATAAATCGGGATGACGCATAAGTGCATTATCATCAACATTCATTTTACAATCCACTGCAATTATTTTATCGTCAGAGGTCTTGAACAAAGGGTTAATCTCTAACATGCTGCAGTCTAAACCTACATAAGCATTGTATAAATTCGTTACAAATTTAACGCAGCTCTTTAAAGCCTCTCCACTTAATCCTAAGTTGAATGCAATTTTTCTTGCTTGGAAAGCTTGTAATCCACCACTTGGGTGTACCCACTCTTTAAATATTTTTTCTGGTGTATTATGTGCCACTTCTTCAATATCCATACCACCTTCCGTACTATACATTACTACATTCATACCTTTGGCACGATCTAATAAGATAGATAGGTAGAATTCTTTAGTAGGTTGAAGGCCTTCGTAATAAACGTCTTGTGCGACTAAAATTTTAGAAACTAATTTTCCAGCAGGGCCAGTTTGAATAGTTACTAAGGTTCCACCCAAAATATTCTTTGCAAATGTTTCAATATCCAAGGCAGATTTTCCAACGGCAACACCTCTTTGTTCACTGCCTATAATTTTACCTTTACCACGACCACCTGCATGAATTTGTGCCTTCACTACTGCAAACTTGTTATTCGTTTCTGTGGCAATTTTATTGTAAGCAGCCACTGCGGCTTCCACTGTTTCAACAGCTACCCCTTCTTGAACGGGTACATTGTATTTTTTAAGCAATTCTTTAGCTTGGTATTCATGCAAATTCATAGTAACTAAAATTTTGGCGAAGATAACAGATTATAGGCATTCATTCAGCCTAAAAATATATTTTGTTGTTTAAACATTGAATTATATCTTTACATTTCTGAAATTATCAATAAGGATGTATTTTAGCAGAAGTAAATTTTCAATTAATTAAATAAAAATTCATATATGAAAAAAATCATGTTTTCTTTGTTTGCAATCGCAGCGTCAATTTCATTATTTTCATTTGCGCCTAAGGCGAAAAATGCTGATGCAGTTACTTTTACAGTTACTGCTCAAAAAAGTAAGGTAGACTTTACGGGTTCTAAAAAAAGTGATTACCATACAGGTTATTTCCCAATCAAATCTGGCGTTGTTAAAGTAAATGGCGGTAAGTTGGTAGGAGGTAGTTTTGTAATTGATATTGCTGGTTTAAAAGTAACCGATGAAAGAGGTGGTGAGAAATTACAAGGTCATTTGTCTTCTGGTGATTTCTTCGACATTGCAAAAGAAGGATTCGGTGAAGCAAGCTTTACCATAACTTCTATTGAATACACTAAAGCAGACAGAGCCACTATTAAAGGTGACCTAAACTTAAAAGGTATTAAAGCACCAGTTACTTTCTCTGCGGTTATTAGAAATGCAGATGATAAAGGTTTCTTTGCTGAAGCATTTATGCCTTTTGATAGAACTCTTTTTGGTATCAACTATGGTATTGGAAATGTAGATTCTGAAGTTCAATTAGCTATTCATATTTATGCTACTAAGTAATTCGCTTCTAAGAATTATTTAATATCTTAATAAGATATAAAAAAAGCCCCATGATTAATCGTGGGGCTTTTTCGTAATAATAATTTTTTTAAAAAATATAAAAAATTATTATTACTTATTCTAATTATTTTAAAAGCTCCACGATCAATCGTGGGGCTTTTAAGTAATAATATTTTTTTTAAATACCGTATCGCTCTTTCAATACATGTAAATGATGTAGGGCATGTCCAAAAATAATAAAGCTTAAAGCATTTACAGACATTGGGTTATTACTAGCAATTCCTTTTTGTTTTAAGTCTTCTTCTGTAAAAGAATTAAATAAGAAATTAGTAGACTGTCTTACTGCTTTCCATTCTGCTAACATCTCTTTCCAGTTACGATGCGCAGCAGTGGCATTTTTGGCATATTCATTTTCATCAAAGCCAGCTATGGCATTAGGTTCTTTTCTGGCAATGGCTACTGCCCTGTAAGCAAAAATTCTTTCTGTGTCAATGACATGTTGAAACATTTGCTTAATTGTCCATTTGTCTTCAGCATAAGCAAAATTTATTTTCTCTAAAGGAATCGCATTCCAAGATTCAATAATTCTTTCGTTGTATTGTTGAACTAAAATGGAGTAGTCCTTGCCGCTGGTATAGTTAATATAAGTCTGATAGTAAGGGGCGTATTCTGTAACACTGGGTCTGGGCATATTTTATTTTTATTCGTTAAATATTAGTTTATGTTTTCAAAGCAAAAATTTTACTTCAATAATTTATTTTAATTACTAAAGCTGAACTAAGGCAATTACAAATCGAATTGTATGCCTTGCGCTAAAGGTAAATGGTTGCTCCAATTTATAGTATTGGTTTGTCTACGCATATAGGCTTTCCAAGCATCAGATCCGCTTTCTCTTCCACCACCTGTTTCTTTTTCACCCCCAAAGGCACCACCAATTTCTGCACCGCTGGTACCAATATTTACATTGGCAATACCGCAGTCGCTTCCACTTTGTGATAAAAATAATTCAGACTCTCTCATATTTAAAGTCATAATGGCAGAAGATAATCCTTGAGGCACTCCGTTTTGAATAGCAATCGCTTCTTCTAATTTGGAATATTTCATTACATATAAAATGGGTGCGAAAGTTTCATGTTGTACAATGGCATAATGGGGGAGAGCTTCTGCAATACAAGGTTTTACATAACATCCACTTTCATATCCTTTACCTTCTAGTACTCCGCCTTCTACCAAAAATTTACCACCTTCTTTTTTGCAAGCTTCAATAGAATTTAAATACATTTTTACAGCTTCTTTATCAATCAATGGACCCATATGATTTTTTGTTTCTAGTGGATCTCCAATTTTAATTTGCCCATAAGCCTTGGTTAATTTTGCTACAAAACTATCATATACTTTTTCATGTATAATTAAACGGCGCGTACTCGTGCATCTTTGACCGGCAGTACCTACGGCACCGAAAACCGCTCCAATTAAAGACATATCTAAGTCGGCATGTTCTGAAATAATAATCGCATTGTTGCCTCCTAATTCTAAAATTGTCTTGCCTAAACGCTCCGCAACAGCTGCATTTAATAATTTACCCATTTTGGTAGATCCTGTTGCAGAAACTAAAGCAATGCGCGTATCTTTTGACATCCATTCTCCCACTTCGCGTCCTCCTTGAATTAAATTATTAACGCCTTCTGGTACTTTATTTTCTTTAAAAACTTTAGCAATAATATTTTGAATGGCATTACCACATAAAGGTGTTTTTTCACTAGGCTTCCAAACAGTGACATTGCCACATACCCATGCAAGTGCAGCATTCCAACTCCAAACAGCTACGGGGAAGTTAAATGCTGAAATAATACCTACAATACCTAATGGATGCCATTGCTCATACATTCTATGTGATGGCCTTTCACTATGCATAGTAAGTCCATATAATTGTCTTGAAAGGCCTACGGCAAAATCGCAGATATCAATCATCTCTTGTACTTCTCCTAAACCTTCTTGTAAACTTTTTCCCATTTCATAGCTAACCAACTGGCCCAATGCCTGTTTTTCTTTTCTTAAGGCATCGCCCATTTGACGCACTACTTCACCTCTTTTCGGGGCTGGCCAATTTCTCCATTCTAAAAATGCAGCCTGCGCTGTTATAATAATTTTTTCATAAGCTTCTTTATCAGTGCTTATAACCGTTCCAATTTCTTTATTATCAACAGGAGAAGTAGAAACAATTATTTCACCTTTACTATTTTGCCATACCGTACCTGTCGAACTTCCTTCGTTTTTCTTTTGCAATTGAAGTTGTTGTAAAAATTCCATATGGGTATAATTTATAAATTAGATTATTTTTTTTAAGTCTGTTTTATCTTATCCTTTCATTTTCTCAATAAGATTAGTGGTTGAAAAACCCTCCACCATTGGGTTGATAATGACTTTACCTCCATTCGCAATCACTTCTTTACCGCCCACTACTTGCTCCATTGTATAGTCGCCACCTTTCACAATCACATCGGGTAGTAATGCTGTTATTAATTCAAGTGGTGTTTCTTCTTCAAATACCACCACTGCATCAACCACTATTAAATTGGCAAGTACTATGGCCCTGCTTTCTGTGCTATTAATGGGACGGCTAGGGCCTTTTAATTTTCGAACACTCGCATCGCTGTTTAGTCCCACTATTAAATAATCAGCTTCGTCCGCTGCTTGTTTTAAAGAAAATAAATGACCCGGGTGTAAAATATCAAAACAGCCATTGGTAAAAGAAACTTTTTTCCCAGTGACTTTTAAAGCAGCCATTATAGTTTTGGCAGTTGCAATAGTCATTATTTTTTTTTCAATAGCGTCGAGCGTTTTCATTTTAAATTTTTTGCTTGTTGAATAATGGAAGTACAATTAAAGCAATTCCTCCTAAAACTAAAATAATTATGAATTGACAAAACCATTGCAAAGTGCCATTGGCTAATCCTAAAGTATAATCCACTCCGTTTAATTCCAACACTTTTGCCATAAAATAAGCATAAGCACCAATACCACCTGGCGTTATAATCATACCAATACTTGCAAAGGCTAAACAGCTAATGGCTGTTTGAAAAGAACTACCTGTGCCTTCTGTTGCATACAAGCCCACATAAGTGGCAAGCAAATACAAAAACCAAATGGCGAAAGAATAAAAGAAAAATAAATTATGTTTTTTTAATTTGGTGGCACTCATCACGCCTTCCCAAACACCTGCAATAATTTTTTTAATAGTTAGTATTGCATTTTGCATTTTTGATTTGAAAAACCAAAACGCTGCGATTAATATAAAAGCAACTACAGCTAAAATGATATAAGTAGTTTGATGGCTCCTGCTAGCATCACCTGCTGCTTTTCCATAAGCTTTGAATTGATTCCATCCAGCTTCTACCACACTGAACTGAAGGGTGAGGGCGAGTAGAAATACAATACCTAAACTAATCACATCAAAGGCCCTTTCTGCTACAATGGTGCCTACAATTTTTTCAGCTGGCACTTTCTCGTATTTAGATAGTAGGGTGCACTTTAAAACCTCTCCTAACCTTGGGACAGCCAAATTGGCTAAATAGCCAATTAAAACCGCTAAAAATGTATTTATGAGGGAGGGTTTATATCCTAGGGGTTCCATAATCAAACGCCATCTTAAAGCACGCACTAAATGGGAGAGTCCAAGTATGAGCCCCACTGGGAAAATGAACCAGAATTTTGACTTTTGTAAGGCAATAGTAAATTTGTCCCATTCTTGTGGAGGTATTTGGTGTAAACTCCACCAAATCAATAAAATACCTATAAAAAAGAAGAAGGCTATTTTTAAAAATTTACTCATGGGTAATGGTATTAAACAATCCCCTGCAATTTACGACCAATTGTCTACAAATGAAGGGGGGACTGGGTATTTATTAGTCTTTTTTGTTGTTTCTTAAAGTGCTTACAATTACCTACCTTCGCACACTCAAACATAGATTTGAGTTAAACCCAAAAGGAATGTCTGAAAAAAAACGAATCTTATATATTGCCACAGAAATGTCGCCCTATTTAGAGCTGACCGAGTTTGCTGAGGTAATTAATAAGCTCGCCATAAAAAGCAATGATAGTGGATTAGAAGTTCGTTGTATTATGCCTCGTTTTGGGGTGATTAATGAAAGAAGACATCGTTTACATGAAGTGGTTCGACTTTCAGGAATCAATGTTCAATTAGACGGAGACGATTATCCCTTACAAATAAAAGTGGCTTCTTTACCAAATGCCCGTTTGCAAGTATATTTTTTAGAAAACGAAGACTTTTTCAAGCGCAAGCAAATTTTTCATGACGAAACCGAAAAATGGTTTGATGACAATGCATTAAGAACTATTTTCTTCTGTAGGGGTGCTTTGGAAACAGTGAAAAAATTTGGATGGCCTCCAGATATTATTCATTGCAGTGGATGGATGACTGGTTTAATTCCAGCTTATATTAAACATGCTTATAAGAAAGAACCTGTTTTCTCTAATGCTAAAGTGGTATTCACCATTGGTCAAAATACATTTGAAGAAAAGTTCAATAAAGATTTATTAACAAAGGCTATCATCAATACTAATATCAAAGACAAAGATTTAGAACCCTTCAAGGACTTAAATAATGCTGCTTTGTTTAGAGGTGGTGCTACTTATGCTGATGCTATTACTTTTGGATCTGATATTATTGATAAAAAATTAGTATCAGAATTTTCTGCTGTTAAAGGAAAAAAAGTAGTTCCTTTTAACGGATGGGACTCCGATTTAACAGAGTATTTAGATTTATACAACGAACTTGCATCTAAGTAAAGACAAATTAAATTCATGGTATCAAATAATACAGTAAGAATATTTATTATATCTCTTTTTTCAACGCTACTATTTTCGGCTTGTACAAGAATTGGCAGTTCGGAATTAGGACTTGGTTTGCTTCCTTCAATGGATGCCTACAATACAAAGGACACTATATTAGATGTAATCACAGAAACAGTGGATAGGCCAGATTCAATGAGGGTGTATGGCTCAGACGACCATGTGTTGGGTAATATTACCAATGATCCTATTTTTGGAACCACTAATGCTTCTATGTATTTTCAAGTGAAGCCTAATTTTTTCCCATTTTTTATTGCAGGTAGTAAAGATAGTTTAGTAGTGGACTCTGCTATTTTAATTTTATCTTATAAAGGTTTTTATGGCGATACTACGAAGCCTGTAAAAGTTCAATTAAAAAGAATTAGTGCAGCAACACCATTGGATGCGTTTAAATTATATGCATCTAATTATCCTGAATTATACAATTTTAAAACCGATCAAAATTTAGGAGAAACCAATGTCGATTTTGCTAGAATAGGAGATTCCTTATATACACGCTTCGAGGCTTCCAAAAATACTATTAGAATTAAATTGTCTAAAAGTTTTGCCACTCAATTTTTAAAAGAATTTGACTCTAACAATGCTTATAGAAGTGATACGACTTTGCGTGCCTATTTTCCTGGGTTCGCTTTAACGGCAGATGGCTCTTCCAATAAAAATGTATTACTTAAAATTAATTTATTGGATACCAATACTAAATTGGCACTTTATTACAATACAAATTCAACGGCGTTGACAGAAACTTATAAAAGAGACACTTCAGTGCTTAATTTTAAATTCAGTATTTATAGTAATGGAGATGTGAATTTTATAAAGCGTAATAGAACAGGAGCTGAAATTTCTAAGCATATAGATAAAGTAGCCAATGATTCCTTGGTCTATGTGCAAACTAGTCCAGGTACCATGGTGAAGGTGAAAATACCAGGATTGAAAAACTTTGCCAATAAAATTATTCATCGTGCTGAATTAATTGCGGAGCAAGTTCCCACTGCAGTTGCAGCTGGTAGCTTAGAATCGCAATTATTACCTCCAAGGTATTTGTTCTTAGGCACCTATGATACTGTTTCAAAGGCTATTCGCAATGTACCAAACGACTTTAGGGGTACCACCAATGCGACTTCTTTTGCCCAGTTTGGAGGTAGATTAATTTACAAGTCTATTAATGGCTATGACAATGTAGCTTCTTATAACTTCAATGTAAGTAGGTATGTTCAAGGGGTTATCTCAAGAACCGACTCCTTATTTGACTTCAGAATCATTGCTCCAGTAAATGACTCTATTAGCTTAGTACCCCCTTATCCTTATAATAAACAAGCACCCATTGCGGATTATCTTACCACAGCTATAGGTAACCAAGCTGCTACTGGACGCGTAGTTCTGGGGGGTGGTAGCAGAACTAAGTTTAGAATGAGGTTACATATCTATTACTCCGATTTATAGTTTGATTCATAGATATTACCCTTTATTGGTTTCAAATTGAATTTATTAATATATTTGCCCCTTAAATACTAATCTATGCCATATTTATTTACTTCAGAAAGCGTTTCTGAAGGACATCCAGACAAAGTAGCCGATCAGATTTCTGACGCCTTAATCGATAATTTTTTAGCCTTTGACCCACAGTCAAAAGTAGCTTGTGAAACATTAGTAACTACTGGTCAAGTAGTATTGGCTGGTGAAGTAAAATCTAAAGCATACTTAGATGTGCAAACTATTGCGCGTAATGTGATTAAGAAAATTGGTTACACAAAGAGTGAATATATGTTTGAAGCAGATAGTTGTGGTGTATTGTCAGCAATACATGAGCAATCTGCTGATATCAACCAAGGAGTGGACAAAAAGAAAAAAGAAGAACAAGGTGCAGGTGACCAAGGTATGATGTTTGGTTATGCAACTAATGAAACTGATGACTATATGCCACTAGCACTTGACTTAGCGCACAAAATTCTAATTGAATTAGCTGCACTAAGAAGAGAGAACAAGGCCATTAAATATTTACGTCCTGACGCAAAGTCTCAAGTAACCCTTGAGTACAACGATAAAAACGAGCCTGTAAGAATTGATGCCATTGTGGTATCTACTCAACATGACGATTTTGATGCAGAAGCAAAAATGTTAGCGAAAATTAAAAAAGACATTGTTGAAATTTTAATTCCTCGTGTAAAAGCAAAGTATAAGAAATACGCTAAGTTGTTTAACAACAATATCACTTATCATATTAACCCAACGGGTAAGTTTGTAATTGGTGGTCCACATGGTGACACTGGTTTAACGGGTCGTAAAATTATCGTGGATACTTATGGTGGCAAGGGTGCACACGGTGGTGGAGCCTTCTCTGGTAAAGATCCTAGTAAGGTAGACCGTTCTGCTGCTTATGCAACCCGTCATATTGCAAAGAACTTAGTTGCTGCTGGTGTAGCGACTGAGGTATTAGTTCAAGTTTCTTACGCCATTGGTGTAGCAAAACCAACTTCTATTAACGTAAACACTTACGGTACTGCTAAAGTAAAATTAAACGATGGTCAAATTGGTAAATTAGTAGAATCCATTTTTGATTTACGCCCTTACTTTATCGAGCAAAGATTAAAGTTAAGAACGCCTATATATAGTGAAACTGCTGCATATGGACATATGGGTCGTAAGAACGAAACAGTAATTAAAACATTCACTACACCCGATGGTAAATCAAAAACTATGAAAGTAGAATTATTTACTTGGGAAAAATTAGATTATGTTGCGAAAGTGAAAAAAGCTTTCGGTTTAAAATAATGTTTTGATGAATTATAAAAAACCTCTCGAATCTCGAGAGGGTTTTTTAAAATCATTAGAGAGGTTTTATAGATTTTTATATTTTATAAAAAATCTATAAAAATAAAAAGCCCTCCCGATTTTCAGGAGGGCTTTTTATTTAGGCGACAATGATAGAGGTTTTAGAGAGAAGCGATAGAAGAGATAGAAGATATAGAAGATATAGAAGATATAGTCGAATTAGATTTAAATCATAAACACTCGAATCATACAATTTTATGACGAACGAAAAAAATCCCTGGGAAACTATTAGCGGAAAATTAGTGTATGATAATGCTTGGATTAATTTAACCGAATACCAAGTCATTACCCCTGCCGGAACACCAGGTATTTATGGCAAAGTGCATTTTAAAAATATTGCTATTGGCATAATTCTAATAGATGAAAATGGCGATACCTATTTAGTAGGTCAATACCGTTTTCCATTGAATGAATACAGTTGGGAAATTCCAGAAGGGGGTTGCCCAGAAGGAACCGATTATTTAGTTGCTGCTAAAAGAGAATTAAAAGAAGAGACGGGTTTTGAAGCAAAAACTTGGACAGAAATTTTACGCATGCATGTTTCTAATTCAGTATCTGATGAATATGCAGTGGTTTATGTAGCCCAAGACTTAATATCCGGGGAAGCGGAGCCAGAAGACACTGAAAAATTAGCTGTTCAAAAAATGCCTTTTACCACTGCTTTACACTGGGTAATGGAAGGGAAAATTACGGATTCCATTTCGGTGGCTGCCATTTTAAAATGGAATACAATGCAATCAAAAATCGTTTAACTTTGAATTCTATGGAGGAAAGACAATCAAGACCAGAGAGACCTTATAAGCCAAGACCCAGATTTAATGCAGATAGAGGTCCTGTAACAGAGCGTAAATTTATTATTGGTCGTCAGCCCTTAATAGAGGCTTTTGAATCGGGTACCAATATTGAAAAAATACTCATTCAAAAAAATGCACAAGGTGAGGGTTTAAGTGAAATTAAAAATATAGCAAGAGATAAAAGTATTCCTATACAATTAGTACCCATTGAGAAATTAAATGGCATGTCTAAGGCCAACCATCAAGGGGTAATAGCTTATATTTCTAAGGTAAAATATTTAGAATTACAAGAAGTGATAGATTTTGTAGTGGCCAAAGGACAAACTCCTTTATTTTTAATACTAGATGGTGTCACCGACGTAAGAAATATTGGAGCCATTGGAAGAAGCATTCATTGTTGTGGTGCGCAGGCTTTAATTATTCCCGATAAAGGGGTAGGGGCTTTAAATGAAGAAGCTTTTAAAAGTAGTGCAGGAGCATTGGAACATATACATATTGTCCGTGTGAATAGTTTATTAAAAGCAGTGGACTTACTTCATTTAAATGGCATTCAAGTTTTCACCAGTGAAATGCGCGCTGAAAAAAATATTCATGAATTAGATTTAACCATTCCTTCTTGTATTATAATGGGAGATGAGGGTAGAGGCGTGCAACCTTATTTGGCCAAGGCCGCCGATTATTTTTTCAAAATACCTATGGCGACCAATTTTGATTCCTTTAATGTTTCAGTAGCGGCTGGTATTATTTTATATGAAGCTATGAAGCAAAGAATGTTTCCCTTAAAATAATTTGATTAGATGAGTACCTTAAAATTTAAATTAACCCTTGCGTCCAAACGTTCCGAAAACCAAATTAGTTATAGGGATAGTTTATTTTTGATAGGTTCTTGTTTTTCGGAAAATATCGGTGCTAAATTAAATACATATTTATTTAAGGTATTTGAAAATCCGCATGGTATTTTATTTAATCCCATTAGTGTTGCGAATTCTTTGTCCGACTGCATTCAAAATAAGCAATATACCGAGGCCGATTTATTTCAGTTGAATGAGGTTTGGAATAGTTGGCAGCACCATAGTCGTTTTTCAGGCATTACTACTAAGGAGGCTTTAGAGAAAATAAATAATTCCATTACTAAAGCGCATGCATTTTTAAAAACAGCCGATCATATAGTTATTACATTAGGCTCGGCCTGGGTGTATAAACTTAATAATCAATCAACTCATTCAGCAGGACAAGTTGTGGCCAATAATCATAAAGCACCGGCTACTTGGTTTGATAAAAAATTAATGAAGCCCGATGAGTTAGTTTTATTATTAAAACAAATGGTACAGGCATTATTTCAATTCAACCCCCATTTACAAATTATTTTCACCATTAGTCCTGTGCGTCATTTAAGAGAAGGCTTGGTAGAAAATAATAGGAGCAAGGCAGTGCTCATTCAAGCAGTGCATGAAATAGTGGAAGCTTCTAAGCAAACTGCTTATTTCCCCTCTTATGAATATGTGATAGATGATTTAAGAGATTACCGTTTTTATGCAGAAGACCTTGTGCATCCTAACTATGCAGCATCACAATATGTTTGGGAGAAATTAGTGGAGACTTATTTTAATGAACAGACACAAGATATCATGAAGCAAGTGGCAGAAATACAACTTGCCGTGCAGCATAAACCTTTCTTTGCAGGATTATCTCAACATAAAGAATTTTTACAAAATTGTATCGCTAAAACTGAGCGTTTATTAAGCTTATATCCCTATTTGCCATTGAATGAGCAAGTTCAGTTTTTTAAGCAAGCATTTGCCAAATAATTTCTTAATTTAGTTGTCTAAATATTTCATATGCGTTTACTGCCATTCATTGCTTCAGCTATTGCAACTATTAGCTTAGTTGCCGTTTTAAATACTCAATTATCTATTGGCCCTACTAAGTCACCCAAGTTGGGTTATTTCTTATCGCCACAACATGGATTTTGGAAAAATGCAGAAAAAGTAAATACAAATTTTGATGCCACTATTATTGCAAATGAATTAAAAGGAAATGTAGATGTATATCTAGATGACAGATTAGTGCCGCATATTTATGCCGATAATGACAAGGATGCTTATTTTGTGCAAGGTTATTTACATGCAAAATTTAGATTATGGCAAATGGATTTTCAAACAAGAGTGGCTTCTGGAAGAGTAAGTGAAATTGCGGGAGCCGATAAATTATCTATAGATCGTTTTTTTAGAAGATTAGGCATGGTATATGGAGCAGAAAAAACGGAGGCTAATATTAATGCCAATAATCCTGAAATGAAAGAAACGGTAGATGCCTACACTGCAGGGGTGAACGCCTTTATAAAACAAATGGATCCAGCAGATATGCCTTTTGAATTTAAGTTAATGAATTACGCTCCTGAGAAATGGACACCTGCAAAGACTTATTTGTTTTTAATGTTTATGTCTTATGATTTAACAGGACGTTCAGCGGCTAGCGATTTACAATTAACCAACACCAGAGATTTTTTAGGCTATGATTTATTTGATAAATTATATACAAATAAGCAAGACTCATTAGATCCCATTATTCCTAAAGGAACAGTTTATCAAAAGCCATCTATTATTCCTATAAAACCTATCAATGCCGATTCTGCTTATTTGCATCAATCAACAACGCTTGCTATTACAAATGTTGAAACGCCTGCTGCACCTAATAAAAATAATGGAAGTAATAATTGGGCAGTATCAGGGTCTAAAACAAAATCGGGTCGACCTATTTTAGCGAGCGATCCACACCTTGGATTAAACATGCCATCACTTTGGTATGAGGTTCAAATTACCACACCTACTCATAGCACTTATGGAGCAAGTTTCCCAGGTTCTCCTGCAGTAATTATTGGATTTAATGATAGTTTAGCTTGGGGCGTTACCAATGCAGGTAGAGATGTATTAGATTTCTATGAAATTAAATTCAAGGATAGCACAGAAAATGAATATTGGTATAATGGCAAGTGGAACACCGCTGAAAAAAGAACAGAAGTGATTAAAGTAAAAGATAGTACCGATGTAGTGGAGCAAATACCTATGACCGTTTGGGGGCCTACTATGTATGATGGGCATTATCAAAATCCACAATCTAAAGGACGCAATTTAGCTATTCAATGGACAGCGCATAATGCATCAACAGGGGCAGAAACTTTTTACAGACTAAACCGTGCTAAAAACTACAATGATTATATAAAAGCCATTTCACTATGGACCTGCCCTGGACAAAATTTTGTATTAGCGACTAAGTCAGGAGATATTGCTATTAAGCAACAAGGAAGTTTTGTAGCAAGATGGGAGCGTCAAGGAGACTTTATTATGCCAGGTGATGATACTACTTATGCATGGCAAGGTATTATTCCTAATGAAGAAAATCCTACTATAAAAAATCCGGAGCGAGGTTTTGTAAGTAGTGCCAATCAAAAGCCAACCGACCCTAGTTACTCTTATTATTTAGGCACTGCAAGTTCTTTTCCACTATATAGAGGCATTAGTGTAAACAAGCATTTGATAGGTATGTCTAATATTACTGCGCAGGATATGCAAGCCTTGCAAACCAATAATGATAATGTTTTTGCAGCTACTGCAAGACCTGCTTTAATGAAATATTTACAAGTTGATAAACTAAGTCCCGATGCCAAAAGAATGGTGGATGAAATGACGAATTGGGATTTAGTGAATAGCGAACATTCAAAAGGTATTACGGTATTTGAAATTATTTGGGACAGTGTTACGGAAGCTGTTTGGGGAGATGAATTAGCTGGTTCGCCTATTGCTCTTACCAAGCCCGATGATTTTGTTTTAGTAGATCAATTGTTGAAAGACTCTAATTGGTCTATTGCAGACGATATTAGAACCAAAGGTAAAATAGAGAATTTTAAAGACCAAGTAACCTTAGGTGTTGAAAATGCCAGCAAAAAATTATTGGCTTTAGAGAAAGAAAATAAATTAGAATGGTCTTTGTTTAAAGCCACCAGGGTCATGCACCTTACTAAAATACCTGCTTTAAGCAGAATGAATTTACCTATTGGCGGAGGAAAAAATATTATAAATGCCGCCACTGAAATGCATGGACCTAGTTGGAGAATGATAGTGCACTTAACAGATGAAATAGAGGCCTATGGTTTATATCCAGGAGGACAGAGTGGTAACCCCGGTAGTGTTTACTATGACACCTTTATTGATTATTGGGCAGCCGGAAAATATTATCGATTATTATTTTTAGCTAAAGAAAAATTAGTACAGAACGAAAGAACCAAATGGCATATTCAATTTAAAAAGTCAAACGTTTAAAAAGTATTAAATAAAAATAGTAATCAATCACAAATCAACTTTAAATATTACTTATGAAATTTATAACCACTTTATTATTATCAGCTTTAATGGCCTATGCAATAGGAATGTATACAAGTATGCCTTGGTGGAGTTTTGCCATTACTAATTTAATAGTAGCCATCGCCATTCCGCAAAAACCCTTCATTAGTTTTGTATCAGGTGCTTTAGCGGTAGGTTTATTATGGGCTAGCTTAACTATAATAGTTGATCAATCAAATCATCATATTTTAGCTACCAAAGTGGCTACTATACTTCCCTTGAAAGGCTCTTATATAGTTTTAATTATAGTAACCAGTATAGTAGGGGCCTTGGTGGGCGGTCTTGCTTCTCTAACAGGTTCTTTTCTTCGCTTAGCTAAAGCCTAATTTTTATAAATGGCTAGCCGATTTATCTCATCTATTAGCAGCCACTATAAAAAATAAATTTATATTATCTTTGCATTGAATTTCCCCAACCTGTAATTGGGATAAAAATTTAAGCTATGTCAGTGCTACACAATCGCATCTCTAATAAGGAGTTGAAAGAAAAATTATACCAGGAAAATTTTCCGCGTACCACCATTAGTTTTTATCAGTATTTCACCATTCAAGACCCAGCAGCGTTTCGAGACCTGTTGTATAAAGGCCTCAATGAATTACAAGTATTTGGGCGTATATATGTGGCGAATGAAGGTATTAACGCACAAATTAGTGTGCCCACTCATTACTTCGAAAATTTTAAATCTTATTTATACGCAATACCTGGCCTCGAAGCTGTGAGATTAAATATAGCCGTGAACGACAATGGAAAAAGTTTTTGGGTATTGCGTATTAAAAATAGGAGCAAAATTGTAGCCGATGGAATTGAGGATGCAAGCTTTAGTATGGAAAATAAGGGCAACTATGTCAATGCCGTGCAGATGAATGAATTATTAAATTCTACGGAAACCATAGTCATTGATATGCGTAATCATTATGAATATGAAGTAGGACATTTTGTAAATGCGATTGAAATTCCTTCAGATACTTTTAGAGAACAACTACCCATGGCAGCAGACATGATGAAAGAGAATAGGGATAAAAATATTATCATGTATTGCACGGGGGGTATTCGTTGTGAAAAAGCAAGTGCTTATATGATGCACCATGGTTTTAAAAATGTTTTTCATTTAGAGGGTGGTATTATTAATTACGCCAATCAAATTAAAGTAGAGGGCTTAGAGAGTCAGTTCAAAGGGAAGAACTTTGTATTTGATGATAGACTAGGAGAAAAAATTACAGAAGATATTATTTCAAAATGTCATCAGTGTGGGGCGCCTTGTGATTCACATACCAATTGTAAAAACGATGGTTGTCATTTATTATTTATTCAATGTCCTAGCTGTGCTGAAACCTATGCAGGCTGTTGCACACAGGCCTGTACCGATATTGTACATTTGCCGGAAGAAAAGCAAATAGAACTTCGAAAGGGCATTGATAAAGGCCAGCAAATTTTTAATAAGAGTAAGCAACGCTTAAGACCTAGGTTAGGAATAGATATTTAAAAATATTAGTTAATAATATTTCTAATGTTTGTTTTCACTTCTGAACTTCGAGTCATAGCGTTAATAAATATTAAAAATGAATCGTTAAAAAATTGTGCATGTCTGAGCGAAGCGAGTTCACAATTTTAGATTCTTTTTTAATATTTTAGCGTCATGGCGAGTAGAGAAGAATGAAAATAAACTTATTAGAAATATTTAACTAAGCTTTTCAAGCGAAGCGCAAACAACTTCGTAAATTTCTTCTTCAGATAATTGCTGTGGCATAAATTTTTCGCCAATGACTTGTTCGTATAGTTCTATGTATCTTTTAGAAATAGTATCAATCCACTCTGCAGACATCGCAGGCACTGTTTGACCTTCCTTACCCATGAAATTATTAGCAATTAACCACTCACGCACAAATTCTTTACTTAATTGTTTCTGTTTTTCTTTACTCGCTTGTCTTTGTTCAAATCCATCGGCATAAAAATAACGAGAAGAATCGGGGGTATGAATTTCATCCATTAAATAAATGGTGTCTCCAATTTTTCCAAATTCATATTTAGTGTCCACTAAAATTAATCCTTGTTTAGCGGCAATTTCTTTCCCTCTTTGAAATAAGGCTAGTGCATATTTTTCTAGCACAGCCCAGTCAATTGCAGAAGCTAAACCTTGCTTAATAATTTCTTCTTTAGAAATATCTTCATCATGACCTTCACTAGCCTTAGTGGAAGGGGTAATAATAGGACTTGGAAAAAAATCGTTTTCAGCCATGCCTTCTGGAAGACTTACTCCGCATAATTCTCTTCCTCCAGCACTATAAGTTCTCCAAGCATGACCCACTAAATTACCACGTACGACCATCTCAATTTTATAGGGCTCACATTTTTTACCAATGGCCACATGGGGAGCAGGGGTATCTAGCAACCAATTAGGGCAAATATCCCTGGTGGCCTTCAACATACAGGCTGCTATCTGATTTAGGACCTGGCCCTTAAAAGGGATGGGGCTGGGTAAAATGACGTCAAAAGCAGAGATTCTATCACTGGCAATCATTACAAGTAATTGATTATCAATGTAATAAACATCTCTTACTTTGCCATGGTACTCATTTACTTGATGGGGGAAAGGCTTTCTATTCATGGTACAAAATTAATTTTTTAAAGATACAAATGATAATTTTTTCTAGAATGCGAACAATATGTTAATTTGTAGGACGATTCAAACAAAAACAATAATCTATGAAAAAATGTTTAAGCCATTTTGCGATCATTTGCCTATCTACTTTAATAGTATTTACAGCCAATGGTCAAAATGCAACTAGTGTCTCAGGTAAAGTAAAAAATGCAAGTACCTCAGAAACAGTAGCTGCCGTTTCAGTTACCCTTAAAGGTAGTAATGCTGGAACCTTCACTGATGATAGAGGTAATTTCAAGTTTAGCGTTGCTCAAAAAGCACCTTATACCTTGGTATTTTCCTCTGTGGGTTTTGCTTCTAAAGAAGTGGTTGTCAATGCTAATTCAGGTAGTCTAAGTGTAAGTCTAACTCCCGCTTATGTTTTAGGTTCTGATGTTGTAGTGGCTGCTTCAAGAGTTCCAGAGAAAGTGCTTGAATCACCAGTAACAATTGAAAGAATTAGTGCTGCTAATATTAGAAATGCACCTGCTTCAGGTTATTATGATATCCTTGGAACTTTAAAAGGAGTAGACGTAGTAGCTGCAAGTATTTTGTTTAGAAGTATTTCTACAAGAGGTTTTAACGGAAGTGGTAACACACGAATGAACCAATTGATTGACGGAATGGACAATCAGTTGCCTGGTTTAAACTTCTCAGTTTCAAGTGTGGTAGGTTTAACAGAATTAGACGTGGATAATATTGAATTATTACCTGGTGCATCTTCTGCCTTATATGGTTCTGGTGGAATGAATGGTACTGTTTTAATTAACAGCAAAAACCCATTCAAATACCAAGGATTAAGTTTTCAAGTTAAACAAGGGGTAAACCATGTAGACAACTACGAGCGTCCTCAAGCTCCTTTTAAAGATTATACAGTAAGATGGGCAAGTAAAATTGGTGAACGCTTTGCTTACAAAGTAAGTGCACAATATACTGAAGCGCAAGATTGGTTACCAATGAACACTTCTAACTATTCTAGATTAACTGGAAATGGTAATGGTGGTGCTATTGCGGGTACAAGATTAACAGATCCTAACTACGATGGTATTAACTTATATGGTGATGAAACAACTTTGAATATTAATTCAGGCTTAATTGCTCCAGTGAAAGCAGGTATACTTGCTCAATTAGCAGGTGCTTATGGTGCTGGTGCAAGCACAGTCTTGGCTCAATTACAAGGTGCTTCTGCAGTGTATAATACACTTGCAAAGTATGGTGCATTTTTAGGAGCTAGCCCAGCCACTGCTGGTTTAGTACCTTATGCTCCCTTCTTGTTTGGTGATGCAAAAGGTTGGTATAAAGATATGAACGTAAGTAGAACAGGATATGCCGAACAAGACATCATTGATCCAACTGCAAAAAATACAAAAGTAACTGGGTCTATTCACTATAAAGTTAACGATAAAACAGAAGCGTCTTTTAGCGCTTATACTGGAATGGGTAACACAGTATATTCAGGTTCTGATCGTTATTCTTTACATGATTTTAAATTGAGTCAATACAAATTTGAATTAAAGTCTAAAAACTGGATGATACGTGCATACAAAACATTGGAGGATGCAGGTAACTCATTTAACTCTACTATTGCTACTCGTTTATTCAATGAAGCTTGGAAGCCAAGTGCTACTTGGTACCAACAATATACGGGTGCCTATACTCAATACAGAGATGCTGGCTTAGACTATACAGCTGCAAATAATGCTGCACGTGTAATAGCTGATGCTGGTAGACCAGTTGGTCATATAGGTGATAATTCACTTTTCCAAACACTAGCTGCTACGCCTATTTCTAAAGGAGGTGGTAAATTTTTAGATCAATCTAGATTAAGTGTTGCAGAAGGTACTTTGAATTTAACTGATATGTTGAATTTAAATAAATATGATATTGACTGGTTAGTAGGCGGAACTGCAAAATTATATACTTTGAATTCTCAAGGAACTTTATTTGCTGATACTACAGGTCGTTTATATATTAATGAGACAGGTGCTTTTTCTCAAATCTCTAAGAAATTTTTTGGAGATATTTTGAAATTATCATTCTCTGGACGTTATGATAAAAACACCAATTTCGCTGGTAAATTCACTCCAAGATTCTCTGCAGTAGTGAAACTAGCTGAAGACAACAATGTTCGTCTTTCTTACCAAAGTGCTTATCGTTTCCCTTCTACTCAAAACCAATGGATTAACTTGTTAGTAGGTGGTGGTACTCGTTTAATGGGAGGTTTGCCTCAATTAAGAGATTATTATAAATTCAATACAAACCCTGCATATACTTTAGCAAGTGTTACTGCATTCGGTGGTTCTGCTGCTGCAGGTGCGCCAAACCCTTCTTTATTGAAGCAACAAGTATTTGGAGAGTTTAAGCCTGAATCAATGAATTCATTTGAGATAGGTTATAAAACTTTAATTGGCAAGAAATTATTAATTGATTTCTACGCTTATGCTGGTCACTATGAGAATTTCATCAGTGGTGTGACTGTGCTTCAATCAAGAAATGCTGCTAACCCAAGTGTCTATGATGTATTAGATGCTAATAAGCGTATTGGTTACAGTATTTCTACTAACTCAACTGCCAATGTTTCTACAAAAGGTTGGGGTGCTTCAGTAGATTATTTATTACCTAATCGTTTTGTATTCACTTCTAGTATTTACACAGACGAAATTGGTGATTTACCTGCGGGCTTTATTTCTTATTTCAATACGCCTACTTGGAGAGCTAACTTCGGTTTCAGCCACCCAGGTTTATTAATGAATAACAGATTAGGCTTTAACATTAATTTACACTACCAAGATGAGGTTATGTATGAGGGTACTTTCGTAACAGGTCAAATACCTTCTTTCAATACATTAGATGCTGTTCTTACTTATAGAGTGCCTAAAATTAAGTCTTTGATTAAATTAGGTGGTACGAACGTGATGAATAAATATTACAATACTTCATATGGTAGCCCTGCAATAGGTGGCTTATACTATATAAGTTTTGCATATAACGTATTATAATTCTTTTTAGGGTGGGTTAGATTTTAGATCCCCTCTCCTGACTAGTTCAGGCTGAGGGGATTTTTTTATGACCTAGAATTACTTTTTTCCTTTATAAATCTCTATTTTTGCAACTCAAATTAAATAGTTATTCATGCGATCAATTGCATTAAGAGAAGCCATCCGAGAAGCCATGAGCGAGGAGATGAGAAGGGATGAAAGAGTCTTGCTAATGGGGGAGGAAGTAGCTGAATACAATGGCGCTTATAAAGTAAGCCAGGGTATGTTAGCTGAATTTGGCGCTAAACGTATTATTGATACTCCTATATCAGAATTAGGCTTTACAGCGGTTGCTGTAGGGGCTGCTCAGAATGGACTAAGACCCATTGTGGAGTTCATGACATGGAATTTTGCGGTGCTACCCTTGGATCAAATATTGAATACTGCTAGTAAGATGCTAGCTATGAGTGGAGGTCAAATTGGCTGTCCTATAGTCATGAGAGGGCCTAACGGAAGTGCGGGTCAATTAGGGGCGCAGCATTCAACTTCTTTTGAAAGTTGTTTAGCTAATATACCAGGTATTAAGGTAGTATCTGTTGCAAATGGATATGATGCAAAAGGTTTATTAAAGCAGGCTATACGTTATGAAGAAGATCCTATTATGTTCTTGGAAAGTGAAGTCATGTATGGAGATAAATGCGATGTACCCGATGAAGAATATTATATTCCATTAGGTCTTGCCGATGTAAAAAGACCAGGCCGTGATATTACCATTGTATCTTATAGCAAGATGATGAAAGTGGCTTTGGGTGCAGCTGAAGAATTAGAGAAAGAAGGTATTAGTGCAGAAGTGATTGATCTTAGAACCATTCGTCCATTAGATTGGATGACTGTTTTAGAAAGTGTGAAGAAAACAAATAGACTAGTAATTGTGGAAGAGCAATGGCCATTTGCCTCTGTCTCTTCTGAGCTAAGTTATCGTATTCAAAAAGAAGGCTTTGATTATTTAGATGCTCCAATAAGAAGAATAACTAGTGCGGATGCACCTATGCATTATGCACCTAATTTAACAGCATTGGCTATCCCGGATATTAGTAGAACGGTTAAATTAATTAAAGAGGTAATGCATCAGTATAAGTAATGATAAATAAAGGGTTCCTTTTCCTTTACCTCATCCTTCTTTTAAGCCTTTTAAATTCAAAATCAGTTAATTCAAAATCTTTTTATAAATATCCCTCACAAAGGGATATTTTTGTTATAACAATAATCTCTTATTTATGGGACTAGCTTTATTTATTATTTTTTGGTTGGGTTGGCATATTGGTATGTATAGCATGCTTGTAAAAGCTGGAGCAGATAAAACCAAGGCAATGATTCCTATTTACAATACCTGGGAAGTGGTAAGGTTATGCTCTATTCCAAAAATTTGGTTTTGGTTACAACTTATTCCCATTTTAGGACAATTTATTAGCCTTTGGATTTCAATCATTTTTACCATGCATTTTAAAAAGGTAAATGTGATTCAACATGCATTAACCGTTTTTTTGCCTTTTATATATTTACCTTATTTAGGTTTTTCTGAAAAAGAAAAATGGTATGGAGAGCAGGCCTTAGCGCATTATCATAAACCCGCATCCAGAGAATGGATTGATGCAGGTGTATTTGCTATTGTGGCTGCCACTTTAATTAGAACCTTCTTATTTGAAGCTTATGTGATTCCTACAGAGAGCATGGAAAAAACATTGTTAGTGAATGATTTTTTATTTGTAGACAAGCTTACTTATGGGGCAAGAGTTCCTCAAACACCTATCTCTTTTCCTTTTGTTCACAATACTTTACCAGGGGCACCTACCACCCCTTCCTATGTAAAATGGGTACAACTCGATTATCAAAGATTACCTAAGTTTAGAAACATTAATAGAAACGATGTAGTGGTTTTTAATTTTCCAGCAGGGGATACCATTATCAACTTACCAGAATTCGGATCTAAGTTTCCTTATTATGATGTTTTAAGAACGCCCGAGTATAATAATAATAGAGAAAAATTGCAAGCTGATTATCCTATTTTGGTGCATCCGATAGATAAAACCGATAATTATATTAAAAGATGTGTAGGTATTCCAGGTGACCTTATTCAAGTAAAAGAAAGCCAGTTATGGGTGAATAATAAGCCTGCTTATGTGGCTGCATCTGCACAAACAGAATATATTGTAGTAACAGACGGCACAGCTATTCCAGAAAGCTTTATAGAAGATACCATTGGCATTAATATAAATGAGGCCAGTTCCGATTTTAAAGTAATGGAAGGAAATCCCAATACCTATGTGATTAATATGACAGCTGGGGCTGCAGCAAGCTTGCGTAAATTACCGCAAGTAAAAGCAGTGAGTTTTTATGTAGATAATTTAATTGGTAATACTTTTCCTAATGATGTTTTACATGCACCATGGTCGGTAGATAATTTTGGAACTTTACGTATTCCTAAAAAAGGAGATGTAATTAATTTAAATGATTCTACTATTGAAATTTACCGCAGACTCATTACCAACTATGAACATAATAGTTTAGAAAAACAAAATGGCCAATACTTTATTAATGGAGCAGCTGCTGCTACTTATTCAGTAAAGCTTGATTACTATTGGATGATGGGGGATAATCGTCATAGAAGTCAAGATAGTAGATATTGGGGTTTTGTTCCTGAAACACATATTGTAGGAAGAGCCGCCTTAATTTGGTTTAGTTATAATAAATCTATTAGATGGAATCGACTATTCAATCTAATTCATTAAAGAGTTTCAATAAAGAACATAAATAAAGTACATGCAGCAAAAATTTGAGTTTGAATACGATTTGTTAGACAATTCAAGTCAATTATCAAGTTCGGATCAAGAACTTTTAGAAGCGGCGAAAAAAGCAACAGAGACAGCCTTTGCACCTTATTCCCATTTTAAAGTAGGGGCTGCTGCAAGGTTAAGCTCCAATGCTATCATAATAGGATCTAATCAGGAAAGTGCTAGTTTTCCTGTAGGTATTTGTGCAGAGCGTGCTTTATTAAATACTGTGGGAAGCCAATTTCCGCAAGAAAAAATACAAACTATAGCTATTAGCTATGAACCGGTGGGCAAGCCCTCCGTGGAGCCTATTTCGCCTTGTGGTATGTGTAGGCAGTCCTTATTAGACTATGAAAACAGGTTTCAATCTCCCATTAAGATTATTATGGCAGGAATGTCAGGTAAAGTAATGGTGCTTCAATCGGCCACTCATTTACTACCCTTTGGTTTTGACGGTTCTATTTTAAAATAAGGTTTGTACTCCAAGCGCTAGTCTAAATTCATGTTGTAAAAGCCATTTCTTTCTAGCCTTTCCCCAGGCATATCCCACTAGTGTTCTATCTGCTCCTACAATTCTATGACAAGGAACTATAATGGCTATTTTATTTTTACCATTGGCAGCAGCAGCTGCTCTAGTAGCATTAGGGGCACTCATTTTTTTAGCAAGTTCTCCATAACTTAAATTCTTTCCAAAAGGCACTTCGTATAATTCTTTCCAAACTCTTTGTTGAAATTCGGTGCCTTCCTGGTTAATCACTACTGAAAAACTTCTTCTACTGCCCACAAAATACTCTATCAGTTCATCAATGCATTGTTGAATCACAGGGGGTGAAAGCTCGGATAAATTTATTTTTGATACAGCATCCACTTCTACAAATACTAACTCTTCAATACAAAATTCGGAGGCTACTATTTTAATAACACCAATGGGGCTATGATATATTTGAGTGTATTTAGTTTCCATTAACCGATGGGTTGGCCATTTTGAACTGGGTGAGAGGGATGCAATAATACCACTTCATTTTGAGTATCATAAACACCTAAAACCAGGCACTCGCTCATGAAGTTCGCAATTTGTTTAGGCGGAAAGTTCACCACAGCAACCACTTGCTTACCAATTAAATTTTCAATGCTATAATGAGTTGTAATTTGCGCAGAAGATTTTTTAATACCTAGGCTTCCAAAATCGATACTTAATTGATAGGCCGGTTTTTTAGCTTTCGAAAATACTTCTGCCGATAAAATGGTACCGCAACGAATATCTACCTTGGTAAAATCATCCCACTGAATCATAGTTTTTTATTTACTCCCAAAAGTACAACGCTTCGTTCAATAATGCGTTTAATAGCCTGTTCAATATTTAGCCCAAAAATTAGTCCAATAAATTGGCTAAATCGTTAAGGTCCTTTTGTTTGTATTGTAGGGTAGGGCTATTAAAACATTTAGCAAATTCTAGTAAATATTTTTTGATGATTTTCACATTAGATAAAGCTTTGTAATAACTATTCTTTGGTTCTATGTTGGATCTAATCATGTATTGATCTAAATCTTTTTGAGAAAAGGCATTGCCTGTGGTACCCTCTACATAGAATTGAATAAATTCTTGAGGGTTGGGTACTATTTCTTCAGGGTCCCAGTCCGATGCATAAAAAGCAATAATGCATTGCTTTGGAATATTAATAAACTGTGCTTGTATTTCTAGTTGTTGACAAAGCTCTGCATATAATAAAGTATTGGCAATGGCATTGCCTTTTTTAGATTGTAGTGGAGATGAAATTAAAAATTCATCTGGCTTTTCGTAGTTCACTTCTACGCCCTTTATTTGGTAGTAGCTAAATAATATGTTTCTAATTACATTGGCTTGTTCCAAGGGCGTTAAATAGTTATTTAATTCAAGCCAAATATTGCGCCTTATTTTTTCTATTTGATGGCGAAGGTTGTCCGTGGCTAATTCTGGAAATTGATATTTAGTCACTAGTATAGCACCTTCAAATAAAGAGGGGTCGGGTTTAGATTTCCATTCAACGAAGGCTTCTTTTAAATCTTGCAAACGCAGCTTGTAAATCATGATTTCAATGCGTTCTAAAGTAGCTTCGTCTAAAGTATTTTCCCAAAGATGTTCTAGGTCAGGAATAATAGGAGTGCCATAATTGAGCAACCTGTCTGCAATAGTATTAAATACTTCTTCATCTGGGTCGTCTATTAGCTTAAATAGGGCGCTAATTTCGGCTTCTTTTTGCATAGGTTAAACTAAGTTTAGGTTTCAATTATTATTCAAAACAACGAAATATATCGTCAAAAATGGTTTTAACTTATCCCATCTATGTGGATATATTTAACAATAGCTTACATAATAAATAGAATTATTAAACGTTCGGGTAAATAACAGAGAATAATGCCTAGTCTTATTGCTAATTCCCTTTTCTTTGTATAATATAACGATCGACTATGTCAAACATGCATCTGATTACCCCTAAGTTCCCTGTAAAGGTTAATTCACTTCATTCAGAATTAAAAAGAAGAGTGAATCTATATTTAGAAGACCATGCTATTAAAGCAACAGGTAATTTTAAATTGTTTTCTAAAGCTATTATTTTAATGAGCTTATTTGTGGTTACTTATATTCATTTAATATTTTTCACACCTCCTATATTTTATGCAATCTTAGAATGTGTATTATTTGGAGGTCTTATTGCCGCCATTGGGTTTAATGTAATGCACGATGGTAGTCATGGTAGTTTTAGTAAATACGCTTGGTTAAATAAATTGGCCTCTTCTTCTATTAGTATTTTAGGAGCAAGTCGTTTTATGTGGGCAATGAAGCATGTAACTTTACACCATACTTATACCAATATTGATGGGGTAGATGATGATATTGAAGTGGGTGTTTTAATGAGAATGGCGCCTACGCAGAAACATTATCTTTTACACCGTTTTCAGCATATTTATTTTTGGGGTTTATATATGTTATTGTATATATTTTGGATTTTCTTTGCAGATTACAAAAAGTATTTCACTAAAAAAATTGGGTCTGTAGAAATTAGCAAAATGAGCGTTTCTGAACATATTGAATTCTGGGCAGTAAAAGTATACCATGCTTTTATATTTGTGGCATTACCTATTTATATGTTAGGCTGGGTAAGCTGGTTAGTAGGTTTTTTAGTAGTGGGATTTGTGGCAGGCTTTGTATTAAGTATAGTATTCCAACTAGCCCATACAGTTATTGAAACTGCATTTCCCTTAGCCAACCAACCTGAGAATAAAATGGATGATGAATTTGCAGTACATCAAATTCAAACCACTGCTAATTTTGCTACTAAGAGTAAAATAGTAAGTTGGTTAGTGGGTGGGCTTAACTTTCAAATTGAGCATCATTTGTTTCCTAAAATCTCGCATGTGCATTATCCTGCTATTTCTAAGATAGTCAAGAAAACATGTGCCGATTTCAAATTAAAGTATATTGAATACCCTACAGTAGTAAGTGCTATTAAAGCACACGTTCAATACCTTAAACTAATGAGTAAGCCTGCAATGCAATAAGGTAGTTGAAACTAAATGTTTTACTTAAGTGATAAGAGTTAAGATATAAAAAGGTCCCCCGAACTTCGGAGGACCTTTTTTGTAGTAATATTGTAGGTTAATCTATATTTTAATCTACTTATGTATTATTGTTAAGAAGCCTTTTTCTTTCTAGCCATTTTGCGTGGCGGGTTGGCTTTTAGTTCAGCGATTGTTGCATTGACTTCTTCAATGGTCAAGGTTTCTACTTTTTCTTGTTGTTCTTTACTTAATTTGAAATTGCGTAAACCTTGTTTGATATATGGGCCATAAGGGCCTCTTAGTAATTGTATCTTTTCTTTTTCAAATACCTTAATGGTTCTCTCGTCTTTTGCCTTACGCTTTTCTGCAATCATAGGAGTGAGTTCCTCTAAGGTTACAGTGTATGGGTCCATTTCCTTATTAAGGGAGTAGAACTTCTTAGCATGGGCCGCATAAGGGCCAAAACGACCAATATTTACAGAAACATCCTCCTCTTCAAATTGACCAAGCGTTCGAGGTAGCTTGAAAAGTTCCATGGCGTCTTCAAAACTAATAGTTTCAATACTTTGGGAAGCCTTTAGTTTGGCGAATCTTGGCTTTTCTTCTTCATCTTGGTGGCCAATTTGTACCATCGGGCCATATTTGCCCATACGAGCAATTACTTTTTTCCCAGTCACTGCATCAAATCCTAGTTCTCTTTCACCTTTTGCTCTTTCAGCCGTTTCAAGGGTATGTTCAATGGTGGTATGAAATGGCTCATAAAAAGAGGCTAACATATCGCTCCATTTTAATTTACCTGCTGCGATTTCATCAAACTCGCCTTCAATTTTAGCGGTAAAGTTAAAGTCCATCACTTTTTCAAAATGCAATTTCAAAAAGTCAGTTACCACTAAACCTAAGTCGGTAGGGGATAACTTATTTTTTTCAGCCCCTGTAATTTCAGCCGCAGCCTCTTGTTTAATGACATCCTTATTGTCTAGTGTTAAAATTTGGTAGACTCTTTTAACGCCTTCTTTTTCTCTTTTCTCTACATAATTACGCTTCATAATAGTAGAAATGGTAGGCGCATAAGTGGAAGGGCGTCCAATACCTAATTCCTCTAATTTTTTAACCAGCGACGCCTCTGTATACCTGGAACTAGGTCTGCTAAAACGCTCTAGTCCTGTCATTTCTAAAAAGTCTAATACTTGTCCTTTTGCCAAAGGAGGTAATAAACTTTCTCCTTCTTCATTGTTATCTTCTTCCTCTTCGTCGTTACTTTCTAAATATACTTTTAGAAAACCATCAAATTTCATAACCTCTCCACTTGCCGTTAATGTTTCTTTATTGGTAGATACTTCAATTTTAGCTGTTGTTTTTTCAAATTGTGCATCGCTCATTTGTGAAGCAATGGTTCTTTTCCAAATAAGTTCGTATAGTCTATTTAAATCGGCATCGTCTACTTTGCTTTCATTCATGTAAGAAGGGCGAATGGCCTCATGCGCCTCTTGCGCATTTTCATTTTTATTTTTAAACTTGCGAGGTTGATAATATTTTTCACCAAAGCTTGAATTAATTTCTGCTTTAATAGCGTCCACTGCTGTCTCACTTAAACTAATACTATCGGTTCTCATGTAAGTGATCTTACCACTTTCATATAATTTTTGTGCAAGTAACATTGTTTTACTTACACTATAACCTAATTTTCTGGAGGCTTCTTGTTGTAAAGTAGAAGTAGTGAAAGGTGCTGAGGGCGTACGTTTGCCGTCTTTTACGGCAATATCCTTTACGGTATATTTTGCACCTTTTGATTCATTTAAAAACTTTTCTGCGGCACCAGCCGTTGATAATTTTTGAGGGCCTTCTGCTTTAAACTTTACTTTCTTTTTATTAATATCAGGGGCTGTAAATAAAGCTGAGATTTTAAAAACGCTTTCTGGTAAAAATTGATTGATCTCTCTTTCTCTTTCTGCAATTAATCTTACGGCAACACTTTGCACACGACCGGCACTTAAACTTCTTTGCATGCCTATTTTTCTCCAAAGCACTGGGCTTAATTCAAAACCCACAATTCTATCTAATATTCTTCTTGCTTGTTGTGCATCCACTAAGTCCATATTAATGAAACGAGGATTAGCAACTGCTTTTTTAATAGCGGGTGCTGTAATTTCATGAAATACAATACGCTTTGTTTTTTTAGGATCTAAGCCCAATACCTCTGCTAAATGCCAACTAATGCTTTCTCCTTCACGGTCCTCATCCGATGCAAGCCAAACTTCCTTTGCCTTCTTTGACATGGATTTTAATTCCTTTACTACTTTTTCTTTCTCACTAGGGACGGTATATCTTGGTGCAAATTTGTTTTTTAAGTCAATACCCATGTCTACTTTCTCTAGGTCACGAATATGACCATAGCAGCTTCTTACTTCAAATTCTTCCCCTAAAATCTTCTCGATCGTCTTGGCCTTTGCAGGCGACTCCACAATTAATAAGTTTTTTGACATAGTTGCCAACCGCTCCTACGGGTATTTTTGGAATTGAATATCAGTTAATTATGAAAAAAGAAAAAAGACCATTTCTGGTGAATCTTCTCTTTTCTCGCGATGCAATATTAGAGCTTTCACCCAAAAAATAAAAATAAGCTATTCTATAGGACCTAAAAATGCCATTATTTTATCAATAATTTCAGGGGTTTTATATACTTTATTATGCCCTAAACCATTGGTAATCAAGAATTTTATATTTTTTGGCGCTTTTTTTTGAAATTCGACCAAATCTTCGAAGGGACAAACCAAATCCTCCCTGTCGTGCACCCAAAGTAGGTCTCCAGCATATTTTTCGATGGCCCTGTCGGCTTCAAAATAGGTGATTGGTAAGCTAGTACCCTTTTCTACTATTTCATTAAAAGCAGCTCTAATGGCAGGGCTAAGGTGCATCATATTGAAATATCTTTCAAAAGTAGTGGTAGTTTTAGTGGCTGGTGCAATTAAAACAAACTTATGCTTTGTTGGATTTTCAATAGTCTCTGCAATCATGGCCAAGGTAATAGCACCTAAGGAATGCCCAATAAAATGATCAATGGGGCCTAATTCTTTAATAATATTTTCAATGGCATGTTTATAGATGACTATATTAATGTGTTTGCCCTCACTAAGCCCATGGCCAGGGGCGTCAAAACCTATTACCCTAAAACCCAGTTTTAGTAAAGGTTGAATATATTGTTCAAACTTATAAAAATAGCTAGCGTACCCATGTACTATTAATACAGTATGTCCATTTGGCTTTAAGGGCTTCCATTCAAAGCCATGAATTTTAGTGTTGCCTGTTTTTATAATGCCATCTCCTGAAAGGGTTATATTTAAGGACTTCCCCTGATGAAATATAGCAGGGGCCTTTCTTTTCTTATATTTTGGATAGGGGGTGCAGAATAAATCAAAGGCTAATTTGCCTGCCACTGGGGGCGAAACCATGCCTAAGGTTTTGAACTTGGTTCTCAAATATTGTAAATAAATCCTTTCAGAGAACCCAAGCGTGGCCATAATTATATAATTAGAGCGCAAAGATAAGAAGCCCTAATGTATAGATATTAATTTTTTTGTATTTCGACAAAGAAAAATAAAAATGAGACTAAGCATTGAATGATATCTAGTATTTTTGCAAAAATCTAATAACGAGCTATGTATTCGATAAAAATTAATTTTGAACAAAAAGGCTTAGAGCCAGTTACTTTAAATGATATTAAGCCAGACCATAGCTTATTAGAAGTTCTATTAGAGGCTGGTATGATATTGCACCATAATTGCGGGGGTGTTTGTGCTTGTAGTACCTGTCATATATATATAAAGAAAGGCACTGAATTTTTACAAGAACTATCGGATAGAGAAGAAGATTTTATTGACCGTGCTGTTAGTCCAAGAATAGAATCAAGATTAGGATGCCAATGCGAATTATTAGCAGGCAGTGGTGCAATAGAAATATTAGTGCCCGACCAAACACAATTTTTAGGAGAATAAATTATACTACACCCGAATTAAATATACCATTATGCCTCAGTTTGAACCACCCATTTATTGGAATGATCATGAAGACATCGCTCAAAAATTATATGAAAAATTTGGGGATGATTTTACAGAGTCAAAAATTTATAGAGTGCGTTTCACCGACTTATTAGATTGGGTTTTATCCTTGCCTCATTTTGAGGGTAAAAAAGAGGAGTCTAATGAGGGGCATCTGGAAATGATTCAATCCGCCTGGGTGTATGAGTGGCGTGATAATCAAAAATAAGCTTAGTTTTATTCTCTAAATAAAGAAGTCTTGTTAGCAAAATTTAAAAATATAACTTGTTTTGTATTTGATGTAGATGGTGTATTAACCAACGGTAATTTATTGGTTATGCCCAATGGACTAATGGCAAGATCCATGAATATTAAAGATGGCTATGCGATTCAGTTAGCTATTAAAAAAGGTTATAAGGTTTGGATTATTTCAGGGGGTAATTCCGATGAAGTGAAAGATCGCTTAGAAAAATTAGGCGTATTGCAAGTGTTCATGAAAGTAACAGACAAAAAAGTACTTTTAGAAGAGTTATCTATATTACATGCAACCCCACTGGATCAAATATTATATATGGGTGATGATATGCCCGACTTAGAAGCCATGCAAATGATAAGTATTGCAGCTTGCCCTAGTGATGCAGCTATTGACATTAAAGCGATGGCTACCTATAAAGCCATTGCTAAAGGAGGGGAGGGTTGTGCTAGAGAAGTAATTGAAAAAACATTGAAGTTGAATGATCATTGGGATAATGATGATCATATTCAATCTAAATGAATTTAAAACAATCAATTTGAAATTATTCATTCATTTTTTAAAGTTAGTGCGTTGGCCCAACTTATTATTCATTATACTAGCAGAATGCTTACTGCATTTTTGTATTTACAAACCTTTATTCCCCCTTTCGGGTACTGAGGTAGACAGTCGTTTTTATTTCATGCTCACTAGCAATATTTTAATTGCTGCTGCAGGTTATATGATTAACGATTATTTCGATGTCAATATTGATCAGGTCAATAAACCTCAAAAAGTAGTAGTAGGTGCTTATATTAGTAGAAGGATGGTTATTTTCTGGCATCTTATTTTTAGTGTATTGGGTATGTATATATCTACCATTGTATTTCCTTTTCAAGCCTATTGGCATATTCATATTACTAATTTATTAGCCATTTTATTTTTATGGTTTTATAGCACTAGTTTTAAAAAGAAGTTTTTAGTAGGTAATATTATTATTGCCATGCTCACTGCTTGGTCTATTGCCATTGTTTATTTTTCTAAGTTTACGGTACAGGAAATTTTTCATCCTGAAATCAGTAATGGGGCTGTTTTGAAATTTGCAAAACTCACTTTATTATATAGTGCATTTGCTTTTATATTAACCTTGGTGAGAGAAGCTTTAAAAGATATGGAGGATATGGAAGGTGATCAGAAATTTGGTTGCAATACCTTGCCCATCGCCTGGGGTTTAAAACCCACTAAAGTATATTTAGCCGTATGGACCTTTGTGGTCATTGCCGTTTTGTTAATCATTCAATTATATGTAATTCCTTTTGGTTGGTGGTACACTGTTTTATATTGTCTAGGTTTTATTATCACCCCCTTAAGCCTTGTTTTAATACAATTGCCTAAGGCCTTTACGCATAACCATTTTAAAAAACTAAGTGCCTATTTAAAATTTGCTATGTTGGCAGGTATTTTATCCATTCTGTTTTTTTACTTTTTGTTTTAATATCATAGTTTCAAATAATCGATTCATTTCATGCATGCATTTATTTTAGCCTCGCAATCTCCTAGAAGAAAAACATTACTCGAATGGGCTGAAATTCCTTTTGAAATTATTGTTTCAGCTATTGATGAATCCTACCCAGCTAGTTTAGCTATCGAACAAGTGCCGGAGTTTATTGCAAAAAATAAAGCCTTGGCCGTAAAAGAAATGATTATTTCCACTAAGCCTGCTTTAGTAAACCAATGTATTATTGCAGCAGACACCGTGGTGGTATTAGATCAAAAAATAATAGGTAAACCTAATAATAAACAAGAGGCTATTGATTCCTTGCTAGCCTTGTCTGGTCAAACCCATAAAGTTATTACCGGTGTAGTTTTATTATATCAAGGCCAGGAAATAAGCTTTAGTGAAACGACCTTGGTGGAGTTTCATACATTAACAATTGAGCAAATAGAATTTTACGTAGATAAATATAAGCCCTATGATAAAGCAGGGGGCTATGCCATTCAGGAATGGATAGGGGTAGTAGGGATAAAAAAAATAACAGGCGATTTTTACAATGTAATGGGACTTCCTGTAAGTAAGCTAGTGCAAAAAATAAAGCAACTTAACATTGTCTAGTTGCTTTAAACTTCTACTGCCAATTAAAAGCAATATCTAATTCCAAGTCTGAATGAAGGCTTCTTTCCACTGGACAGGTTCTTGCCACTCTTTCTAATATCTCTTTTGTTTTATCATCTAAGTTTAAGCCAGCTGGCATGGTTACATGCGCAATAATTTTTCCAATTCTTCTAGGGTCTACTACCATTATCTTAGTCACTTCTACTTTAGCGCCATCAATGGCTATAGACATAGATTCTGCCTTAATACCCATGGTAGTAATCATACAAGCACCTAAGCCCGTAGCAATTAAGTCGGTAGGAGAAAACCTTTCGCCCTTACCTTTATTGTCGGTAGGAGCGTCGGTTTGAATACTAGAGCCACTTTGTAAATGAGCACAAGTGGTTCTTAAATTGGCATCGTAGGTAACAATAGAAGTCATGATATATTGGATGTTTTTAAATTATTGTAATTAAATCTTTCTTATTAATTATTGCTAGTAAATTCTTTTTGCTCATTTTGTATTTTAGCCATTGCTCTTTCTGGACTAATTTCTTTTTTATGAAGCATAAAGGTAATAGCTACCGATAATATAAAATAGGTAATCATTAACTTGCTTAATAGGGGGTAGTATTTATCAGCACCAAACCAATCTCCTAAAACAATAATAAGGCTAATTCCAAAAATTGATTTTGCTGTCTCCCAAAAAAGAGAACTGGGGTTGCCATCCATAAAATCGGTTAATGCATAAATATAAACATAGACAAAGGCTCCGTAAATGAATATATTGGGTACTCCAATGCTAGCAATATTACCTAAGAAATAAGCAACTATAATAAATATAAGGACAATTTGTAGCCATACCCATGCGTAGAAAGGGTTAGACCTTTTAGTTTGATATTTATCAAAATGGTATACATCCTCAATTTTAAACACAGGACTTTTTGCTTCCGCATCGGCAGGTCTCCAGCCAGTAGGTTTGAACCATAATTGAAACTTAGCCTTGATATCATTGGTTCTCCATGCATCTTTTATAAGTAACCACATATGCACGAAATTAATTTTAATGGGATTCCATGTACGCATAGGTCTTGTAATACCATATACAGGCACTACATTTGGAAGTTCTTCTTGGAAACTGCCAAATAATTTATCCCATATAATAAATATTTGTGCCATGTTTTTATCCATGTACTCTTTATTGAATGCATGGTGCACTCTATGGTGTGAAGGGGTTACTAAAATATATTCTAAAAATCCCATTCTTTTAATATAACGAGTATGGTACCAGAATTGAGCAAAAAATTGAATGGGCGTAACAGTAGCAATCACAAGTGGTGATATACCTAATAAAGCTGCGGGAAGTAAGAATAAAGAAAATATTTTTACGAAAGAAGAAATAGGTTGTCTAACGGCACAGGCTAAATCAAATTCTTCACTACTATGGTGTACAATATGACTATTCCAGAAAAAATTTATTTTATGGTCAATTCTGTGAATCCAATAGTGTGAAAAGTCTAAGCAAATAAAGGCGATAACATAAGTAAGCCCATTGGTAGTAATATGAGTAAGGGCTACTCTTTCTTCAATCCATTTATAGCTTAATATGGTGAAACTTAAACCCAAGACATTTTTAATGACCATGGTAATGGCAGAACTTAAGCTACTTACAGTATCCATTGAATGGGTTCGTTCTTTTTTGATATACCAACCATACCATTTTTCTATAAGAATCATCATAAAAAAAATAGGCATGACAATTAATAAAATCTTTCCGTACTTCTCCATAAAGGGGGTATTTCTTTGTGTGAAGATAAGATATAATTTTTAACCTTAAAAGGTGAATATATAGGGCAAGTCTCGTATTTTTGTGCCAGATTATAGAGAATGATTTATGCAAGAATTACCTATTGTAAACGCTGAGCAAGATACTAGAATAAAAAAACCAGATTGGTTAAGAGTCAAACTGCCTATTGGGGAAAGTTATAAGCATGTGCGTAAATTAGTGGATACGCATAAGCTTCATACTATTTGCGAAAGTGGCAACTGCCCTAATATGGGAGAGTGCTGGGGCGAAGGAACCGCTACATTTATGATACTTGGTAATATTTGTACAAGAAGCTGCCAGTTTTGTGCAGTGGCTACAGGTAGGCCTAAAGCAGTGGAGTGGGACGAACCACAAAGAGTAGCAGAAGCTATTTTACTTATGAAAGTTAAACATGCAGTACTTACAAGCGTGAACAGAGATGAATTAGCAGATGGAGGTTCCATTATTTGGTTCAATACTATTAAAGCTATTAAAGCACTAACGCCTTCTACTACTTTAGAAACTTTAATTCCCGATTTCAGAGGTATACAAGAACAAATTAATCGAATCATAGAAGCTGCTCCAGAAGTGGTTAGTCATAATATGGAAACCGTGGAACGCATTACACATCAAGTAAGGGTTCAAGCAAAGTATAGAAGAAGTTTAGGAGTACTTGAAGCTTTAAAAAAAGGGGGTATGCGGACCAAGACAGGTATTATGTTAGGAATTGGAGAGCAGAAAGAAGAAGTAATTCAAACGATGAAAGACTTAGTGTCTGTAGGAACCGATGTATTAACCTTGGGTCAATATTTGCAACCTACTAAAAAACATACATCCGTTCAACGCTTTGTTCATCCCGATGAATTTGCTGAACTAAGACAAATAGGCTACGAGTTAGGGTTTGACTATGTAGAAAGTGGGCCCTTAGTGAGGTCGTCTTATCATTCAGAAAAGCATGTTATACAAGGCTGGGGTAGAAATAAATGGTTAGAAGAAACTTTACTCCCACATTAAGGCACTTGCGCCTAATATAGCAGCGTCCGATTCCTTTAAATGACTTACAAGTATTTTAATTTTATTTTGGAACACTTCTATTAAGTTAGCTTCCATGTGTTCACGCGTAGGTTTTAAAATTAAATCACCTGCCTTGGTTAAGCCTCCGAATAATATAATGGCTTCAGGACTAGAGAACATTACAAAATTGGCTAAAGAAATGCCTAGTATTCTACCTGTGTATTCAAATACTTCTTTGGCTACTTCATCGCCCGCTGTAGCTGCTTCAAATACTGCTTTAGAATCTATTTTATCAATTGGAATATTTCTGAGTGTACTAGGTTTGTCAGTATTATTTAAAATTTCCACAGCCGACTTAGCCACCCCTGTTGCAGAAGCATAACTTTCTAAAGAACCTTTTTTCCCTGTACCAGGGTGTATGCGTCCATCGGGTATAATAATAGTATGTCCTAATTCACCCGCCATTCCATCATGTCCATAAATTAATTCACCATTGGCCACAATACCACTACCCACCCCTGTTCCTAAGGCAATTAAAATAAAATTTTTCATTCCTTTTGCTGCACCATAAGTCATTTCACCTACTGCTGCTGCATTGGCATCGTTGGTTAATTTTACAGGCAGCTTAAATTTATCTTGAATTAATTTGGCTAAAGGAATTACACCTTTCCAAGGAAGATTAGGCGCATATTCAATAGTCCCCGTATATATATTTCCATTAGGAGCTCCTACACCAATACCTTTAATATGTCCTACGCCACCCACTTTGTCTATAAGGATCATTAGTTTATCATACAATTCGTCTATATAAGCATGAATATCCGCATGCCCTCTAGTATTCATTGTATCAGAGGACAATACATTTCCTAAATTATCTACTATACCAAACTTGGTACCTGTGCCACCAATATCAACGCCCGCTATATAAGAATCCATGCTAAATTTTTATTTTAAATTATTATTAGTGTCCTGCTACTGCTTCAGTTTCTTCATAGTTAATTCCTTGCTTCTTTAAAATACCTTTTACTGCAATGGCGAATATTAAAATATAAGCAAAACAGAAAACAGGCACCCAGAAAGAATTATGAATGCCATAACCAGGCGTATCTAAATGGGCAGATTGTAAGTAGTCAGATAATTTTCCTTGAATAGGAGGAATAATACCACCGCCTAAAATCATCATAATTAAAAAAGCGGCACCTTGTGTGGTATATTTTCCAATACCTGAAATAGATAAAGCAAAAATACAAGGCCACATAATAGAACAAGCAATACCGCCTGTTAAGAAAGCATAAATAGCAATATTTCCTTTAGTGAATACACCAATTAACATAGCAATTAAACCAATTAAACTAAATATTAATAAAGTTTTTGCTGGCTTGTTTTGGCTAATAAAGAAAGCCACTATTTGAATGAAAATACAAACAACATACATGTAAAGTGGACTCATATCATATTGCGCAATACTATTCACACCAATAACAATACCAAATGCCACTAAAGGGACAATGACTGTTAATATTTTATTTGTTTGACTTTTGAATTCAAAAGCAGAAATCGCACCTGTCCAACGACCAATCATCATGCTACCCCAATACATGGAAATATAAGGGGCAATTTTAGAAGAAGGGATACTTCCAAAATCGGCTTGCTTTAATAATTCTCCTAAATTAGAACCGATGGCTACTTCCGCACCTACATATACAAATAAGGCAAGCATACCTAATACTAATTGAGGATATTTCATGGCACCCCAACCATTTTCATTTTTCTGTGCTTTGAAATTAGCATATAATAAACCTAGTACCACAGTAGCTAAGGCACCAAATAACCATTTTAAACGAGTGGTTTCTAAATCGTGTCTACCGGCATCGGTTAAAGTGGTAGGATCAATTTTATAACTACTAAAAATTGGAACGAACATAACAATTAAAACACCTGTCATTATTAATAATAAGTATAAAGCTTTATTAGCGGGTTCAATTTTTTCTTCAGAAATGCCTGGAGGTACTTTCTTAGAGAAATGGAACATAGCAGCAGCAGCTAAAAATAAAATTCCCACCGCTGTATATAAAACAACCACTTTACTTAAACTTAATGCAGCAATTTGATCATCGGTAATAGCTGCAGCACTTCCAAATAAAGCAAAGGCTACTACAATGGGGCCAATAGAGGTTCCAAAGGAATTAATACCACCTGCAAGGTTCACACGGCTTGCACCAGTAGAAGGGTCCCCTAAGGCAATCGAGAATGGCTGTGCTGCGGTTTGTTGTAAAGAAAATCCTAATGCCACTATAAACAAACCTACTAACATGCCTGTAAAAGTATTCGCGTTTACTGCAATAATCATGGCAGCTGCCCCAATAGCAGAAAATAATAAGCCATAAACAATACTTTTCTTGTAACCCCATTTACCCACTAAATCCTTACCTCCAAATGCACCATAAGCAAATAGGCCTAAGGCACCTATATAATAGGCTAGGTAGAAAGCGAAGTCAACTAATTGACTTTGAAATTGGTCAAGGTTAAATTTATGCTTACAAAATGGAATAAAGACACTATTACTTGAAGCAATAAAACCCCAGAAAAAGAATACTACTACAAGGGTAGACAATGCACCTGTATTGGTGGGTTGTTTGGTTTGGCTCATAAGAATCGTTAGTTTAATCGTTATTGGTTAAATCGATTCCGTAAAATACTTAAAATTATAATTCAATGTGTAAAAAGGTTAAAATCTATCTATAAATAATTAGAATTAACTGCTGAAAAACAAGGTGTTTTAAGGACAATGAAGTAAATTGAAACAAATTAAAACTGTTCATGGTAATAGTACATGTAAGTGCAGAATGTTACCCTATGGCTAAAGCTGGAGGAATGGGTGATGTGGTGGGAGCGCTGCCAAAATACCAAAATAAACAGGGGGATAAAGCAGTGGTGGCGATGCCCATGTATAAAACACCTTTTTTGCAAGAAAATAATTGGGAAGTTCAATATAAAGGGAATACTAATTTAGGCAATTGGTTTTTTGATTATACGATTATTAAAGAAAGTACAGGTAAGTTAGGCTATGATTTATATTTAGTAGATATCAATGGCCTTTTAGATCGTCCTAAAATTTATGGCTATACCGACGATATAGATAGGTTCATTGGTTTTCAAGTAGCCGTTGTGAATTGGTTAAGTCAATGGGCCGAACTACCTTCTATTGTGCATTGCCACGATCATCAAGCGGGATTAATTCCTTTTATGATGAAATATTGTTACGACTATCAAAAATTAGAAAAAGTAAAAACTGTTTTAAGCATTCACAATGCACAATACCAAGGTACCATGGGTTGGGATAAAAGTATTTTAATTCCAAGATGGGACATTAGTAAAAAAGGTTTACTAGAATGGGATAATTGTATTAATTCATTAGCAGTGGGGGTTAAGTGCGCTGACAAAGTCACCACGGTGAGCCCAAGTTATTTACAGCAGTTAACAGTTCAATCAAATGGTTTAGAAATCTTGTTTAAAAATGAACAAAGTAAATGTGTGGGCATCTTAAATGGAATTGATAATGAAATTTGGGATCCTGCCACAGATAAAATGGTGCCCTTCCATTATGATAGCAGCACAGTGGATTCTGGAAAACAAAAAAATAAAAATGCACTCTGCGCAAAATATAATCTAGATAATTCAAAACCTCTTATTGTATTTATTGGAAGACTAGTGGCAGAGAAGGCTTCTGATGTTTTACCTGGCGCCATTCAACATGCATTAGATAAAACGAAGCTCGGTGCTAATTTTTTTATTATAGGTGCCGGAGATACTTCTACTGAATCGGCTTTACATTATTTACTGCAATTATATCCAGGACAGTATAATACATTTATTGGCTATGATGAAAAGATAGGACATGAGGCCTATGCGGCAGCTGATTTTTTATTAATGCCAAGTAGAGTGGAGCCTTGTGGATTGAATCAGTTGTATGCACTTCGTTACGGAACTATTCCCATGGTAAGAGATACGGGAGGCCTGCATGATACAGTCATTGATATGGGTGATGCAGGTGGTTTTGGTATTAAATTTTTACATGCCAGTGAAACGGACATTGTATATTCTGTTGAAAGAGCCATTGAAGTATATAAAAATAAAAAGCAAATGAAAGCAATGATAGAAATAGCCATGCAAATTGATCATAGTTGGGAATCGGTCATTGCTACTTATAAAAAAGTATATCAGTCAATTGTATAAATCAATTATAAAATATTAAATTTTAAATATGCCCATATTTGCAAAAGAAACAGTTTCTGTTATATTAGGAGGAGGAGCCGGTTCTAGATTATACCCGCTTACAGCAAGTAGATCCAAACCTGCGGTTCCCATTGGAGGCAAGTACCGTTTGGTAGATATTCCTATTAGCAATTGTATCAATAGTAATTTGAATAGAATATTTGTGTTAACGCAATTCAATTCTGCTTCCTTGAATCAGCATATAAAAAATACTTATCATTTTAGTGCTTTTAGTTCTGGTTTTGTAGATATTCTAGCTGCTGAACAAACGCCCGATAATCCAGGATGGTTTCAAGGCACTGCCGATGCAGTGAGGCAGTCATTAAGGCATTTAGCCAAAATGAATTTTGAGTATGTTCTTATACTAAGTGGCGACCAATTATATCAAATGGATTTTAGTAAGATGATAGATGCGCATAAAAAAAGTGGAGCTGCATTAACTATTGCCACCATTCCAGTGGGGGAGAGAGAAGCGCCAGAGTTTGGTATATTAAAATCGAATCAAGAAAATGTAATTACTTCTTTTATAGAAAAGCCAAATAAAGAAATATTAAAAGATTGGGTAAGCGATACGGGCGCTGAAATGAAAGCGCAGGGCCGTAATTATTTAGCTTCCATGGGTATTTATGTTTTTAATAAAGAAATACTGTATCAGTTCTTAAATGAACTGCATCCTCATGCTACCGATTTTGGAAAAGAAATTATTCCAGACTCTATTGCAAACTATAAAGTATTAAGTTATCAGCACGATGGTTATTGGACCGATATTGGAAATATTTATTCTTTTTTTGAAGCTAATATTGCTTTAACCCAAGATGTTCCTTTGTTTAATTTATTCGACAGTGCACAAAAAGTGTATACAAGGGCTAGGATGTTACCACCTGCTAAAGTAAGTGGAACTATTATTAATAAAGCTATTTTAGCGGAGGGTTGCATTATTCATGCAAAAGAACTGACTAGTTCGGTAGTGGGTATTCGTGCAAGAATTGGTAAAGACACAGTGATTAAGAATACCTATATAATGGGTTGTGATTATTTTGAAAATATTGATCAAATTCATGAGAAGCATAAAAAAGGAGCACCCATTTTAGGTATTGGAGAAAGATGTATTATTGAAGACGCCATCATTGATAAAAACTGTTCTATTGGTAATGATGTAACTATAAAAGGAGGGGCGCATTTAGAAAAAGTAGACCACCCATTATATACTATTAAAGATGGTATTGTGGTGGTAAAAAAAGGGGCGGTTATACCTAATGGATATATAATATAGAGGATTGTATAAAAAATATAACGGTATTGCTATAAAAAAATGGGTAATACTAAAATTGTAAATACATAATTTAAGCTACATGAATACAGCCTATACCGGTACTAAAGCCCAACTTAGTTTTTGGCAAATATGGAATATGTGTTTTGGATTTTTTGGCATTCAATTTGGTTGGAGTTTGCAAATGGGTAATATGAGCGCTATTTACGAATTCTTAGGTGCTACTCCTGAACAAATTCCAGGTTTATGGTTGGCAGCGCCTATGACTGGTTTATTGGTGCAACCCATTGTAGGTTATTTTAGTGACCGTACCTGGCATCCAAAATTAGGTAGAAGAAGACCTTTCTTTTTAGTGGGAGCCATTTTAAGTTCATGCTTATTATTTGTAATGCCCAATGCAGGTTCTATTTGGATAGCAGCCGGTGTATTATGGATTTTAGATTCAAGTATTAATGTTACCATGGAACCCTTCAGAGCCTTTGTTGCCGATAATTTAGATGAAAAGCAACGCTCACGCGGATTTGCTATGCAGTCTATGTTTATTGGCCTAGCTTCTTTTATTGCAGGTTATTTACCCTTGGTATTAGTGAATTGGTTTGGTGTATCTAGAGAAAAAACAAATGGTTCTATTCCTCAAAATATTTTACTTTCCTTTTATATTGGAGGGGCTGTATTTTTAGTATCGGTATTGTATACTGTTTTTAAGAGTAAGGAATATCCTCCTTCTGAAACGAAAGTATCTTCAGAAGAAAATAAAACGGGCATTTTTAAAGAAATTTTTGACTCACTATTAAATATGCCAGTACAAATGAAGAGATTAGCCTTGGTTAATTTTATTACTTGGCCAGGACTATTTTTAATGTGGTTTTATTATAGTACAGGGGTGGCTAGTCAATTATACCATGGGGACCCACTTACTAGTAGCGATATCTATACCATGGGATTAGAACACGCCAATACTACCTCAGCCATTTTAAACTTAGTCACTTTTGGTTTCTCTTTTAGCTTACCCTTTTTAGTAGGTAAGCTTGGTAAAAAGTTAACGCATACTGCTTGTTTATTAATAGGAGGTTTAGGATTAATTTCAGTCTATTATGTGCAACAACCGAATTTATTGTATGTTAGTATGGGACTAGTAGGTATTGCTTGGGCTTCTATTTTATCTATGCCATATTCCATGTTATCTAGTTTTATTCCTGTACAAAAAATGGGTATTTATATGGGTATATTCAATTTCTTTATTGTACTACCTGAAATTTTAGCCTCCATCTTTTTTGGAAAAATTATGTCCACCTATTTACACAATGACAGGTTAATGGCTGTTCAAATAGGAGGATTCTTGTTAGTATTAGCAGGTATTGTCTGCGCCATTATTATTAAAGAAGAAAAAAAATAAAGTTAAATTAAATATGAATACTCGTTTTTTACACCGCCCACTATTATTGACTATTGTACTATTGAATTTTGCAATGCTATCTATTGTAAATGGTCAAGCAACAGAAGCGTATCCTACTAATTGGTTCACGCAAATGCAACATAATAAATTACAAATTTTATTTAGAAATATAAATGTAAATTTCTCAAAGGCTACAGTAAATACCAATTATCCGGGGCTTAAAGTGTTGGGTCTGCATCATTTTGAAAATGGTCATTATATAGCAGTGGATATAGAAGTTGCTGCTACTGCAAAACCAGGGAATGTAAATTTTATTTTTACAAATAGGGGAGAAAAAATAAATACTAGTTGGCCATTAGTTACTAGAAGAAAGGGAAGAGGTAGTTTATTTGCGCAAGGTATTAATCCATCTGACCTTATCTATTTTTTAATGCCTGATCGTTTTAGTAATGGTGATGTTTCTAATGACCGTATCGCTGGATTAAAAGACCAGTCTTTAAATAGAGACTCTATTTTTTTAAGACATGGAGGTGATTTAAAAGGAGTGACTAATCATTTGGATTATTTTCAAAAACTAGGGGTTTCTACTTTATGGATGACACCCGTTATTGAAAATGATATGCCTGATAGAACAGAACATGGCTATGCAGCTACGAATAATTATTCGATTGAAAAACGTTTAGGAGGTGACAGGGCTTATTTAACATTGAGTGACAGCCTTCATAAAAGAGGGATGAAATTAATTCAAGACATAGTATATAATCATTTTGGTCGTTTTCATTTTTTAATGCAAGATGCACCTGACAAAAATTGGGTACATCAGTGGCCTTCATACACACAAACGCATTATAGAGAACAAGCTGTATTTGATCCTCATCATTCAAAAGTAGATGCAGAAAAAATGATCAATGGTTGGTTTACGACTGAAATGCCCGATGTGAACCAAGAGAACCCTTTTGTAGAAAAATATTTAACACAAAACGCCATTTGGTCGGTAGAAACCTATGGTATTGATGCATTTAGAATAGATACCTATAAGTACTGTAATGTAGAGGTAATGAACAGGTTGAACCAAGCCCTTATTGATGAGTATCCAAATATATTTGCCTATGGAGAGTGTTGGGTAGAGGGCGTTTCTTCTCAGGCTTATTATGTTCGAAATAATTTAAATATTCCCTATAAAAGTAATTTACATGCCACTTCCGATTTTCATTTATTGTTTTCAGGAATTCTGCCCGCACTCAATGAAAAAAATGATTGGGCAGGAGGGGTAATTAAATTATACAATACTTTAAGCAATGACTATTTATATAAAGTGCCCAGTAACAATGTAATATTTTTAGACAATCATGACATGACACGTATACATTCTTCCTTAGGAGAAAGTATACCCAAAACTAAAATGGCCTATGCCTGGTTAATGACATCTAGAGGTATTCCACAAATGTATTATGGCTCAGAAATATTGATGAAGGGTATTTCTAATCCCGATGGCTGGGTAAGACTCGATTTTCCTGGTGGATGGGCCGGCGATAGGAAGAATGCTTTTACAGAAGTAGGCATGAGTGACCAAGAAAAAGATTTTTTACATTATGTGCAGCTATTGGGTACTTATAGAAAATCATCTGCCGCTTTAAAGTCAGGAGAGATGATGCAATACCTCCCAGAAGATGGCTTGTATGTATATTTTAGATATACCAAGGGGCAAACTATTATGTGTGTGATGAATACCGATACCAAAGAAAGAAAACTTAATTTTGAAAAGTTTACTGAAAGAACCAATGGGTTTACTGGAGGAAAGGATATTGTTTCAGGAACTAAAATAGGAAAGGAATTTTCAATAGCTTCTATGAACATGCAAGTGATTGAATTAACGAAATAATTATGCCAAAATACGAGGATCTTCATTTTGTTGATACAAAACAAGCTGTTTGGAATTATTCTTTATTTACCGATGAAGACGTATATAATTTTCAACACGGCACACACTATTCATTGTATTTATTATTTGGCAATAAGCAAATAGAAGTCTCAGGCAAGAAGGGAACTTATTTTGCTGTATGGGCGCCTAATGCAACAGCGGTTTTTGTAAAAGGAAATTTTAATGATTGGAATAATGAAACACATTTATTAAAAGTAAGACAAGATAGTTCTGGTATTTGGGAAGGCTTTGTTTCAGGTATATATCAAGGAGAAGTTTATAAATACCATATTCATGGCTATCAAGGAGTGAAATTAGACAAAGGTGACCCTTTTGCGAATTATTGGGAACTAAGACCTTTGACCGCTTCCATTACCTGGCAAACTAATTATAATTGGAAGGATGCAAAATGGATAGAACAAAGAAAAATTAAAAACAGAACCGACCAGCCTTATTCGGTGTATGAAGTACATTTGGCTAGTTGGATGCGCCCCGATAAAAATGATGAAGATTCTTACAATTCCTATACTCAACTTATTCATTTACTAGTTCCTTATGTAAAAGAAATGGGTTTTACCCATGTCGAATTCATGCCAGTAATGGAGCATCCTTTTGATGGTAGTTGGGGTTATCAAGGGGTAGGATTTTTTGCACCCACTTCTCGTTTTGGAAATCCACAAGAATTCGCTGCCTTGGTAGAAGCCTTTCATGCAGCAGAAATAGGCGTTATCTTAGATTGGGTGCCTTCTCATTTTCCTTATGATGCTCATGGCTTATTTATGTTTGATGGCACCAATACATATGAGTACGCCGATAGGCGAAAAGGCTATCACCCCGATTGGAACTCTTATATATTTAATTATAAAAGAGGGGAAGTAAAATCTTTTTTAATAAGTAGTGCGCGTTTTTGGTGTGATCAATTTCATATCGACGGATTGAGAGTAGACGCCGTAAGTTCTATGTTAAGATTAGATTATAGTAGGGAAGCGGGTGAATGGGAGCCTAATGAATTTGGGGGTAATGGGAATATAGAAGCCATTGCTTTTATTAAGGATTTAAATGAAACCTTGTACCGAGACTTCCCTTATATACAAACCATTGCCGAAGAAGCCTCTGATTGGCCTGGCATTAGCAAGCCTACTTTTATGGATGGTTTGGGATTCGGTATGAAGTGGATGATGGGCTGGATGCATGATACTTTGAATTATTTTAAATTAGACCCTTTATATAGGTCTATACAGCAGGATAAGTTTTCTTTTTCGATGATGTATTTTTATGATGAGAGTTTTATGTTGCCTCTAAGCCATGATGAAGTGGTGCATGGTAAAAGCCCCATGATTTATAAAATGCCTGGAGATGATTGGCAGAAATTTGCGAATTTAAGACTTATGTTTACTTATATGTTTATGCATCCGGGTGCTAAACTATTATTTATGGGCAATGAATTTGCTGCCACCAAGGAATGGAATTATACCACCGAATTACAGTGGGACTTATTGAAAATAGAATCTCATGCAGGTATGCGAACTACGGTGCAAGCCTTAAATGAAATGTATAAAAATAATCCTGCTTTATATGAATTACAATTCGACCCTAAGGGTTTTGAATGGGTAGAGATTAATAAAAGAGAAGAGGCAGTGATTGCCTTTAAAAGAAAGGGCCTAAAATCTGAAAATGATGTTTTAGTGGTGTTGAATATGACACCTGTTCCAAGGCATCAATTCCCCATTCATGTGCAAGGAAAAAAAGGTTGGTCAGAAATTTTCAACTCTGATGCTAAAAAATATGGAGGAGCTGGAGATCTAACCAATTCAAGCATTACCTCGCATGCTCAAGATGAAAAGGGAAACTGGAACCAGCTTTTGTTGGACTTACCTGCATTATCGGCAATAGTCTTAGCTTAATTTCTAATACTTTATTTCATTTAATCTATTCAATTTCAATTGTTTAATAAGTTTTTGTTTCATTTTAATAGCTGTACGAACATTTTAGGCTAAGTTTTCCACATTTAAGTAGAACAAAGCAATGGTAACAATTAGGAAACAATTAGTTATGAACTTTACGGTGTAATTCAAAACCTAAAAAACAAAATGTATGAAAGCTACTAACAAAGCAATGTTGTATGAAGCTGTTTCGGAATTTATACAGTTGCACGCCTTCGATCATTTATTGGACAATGAATTAGCACAGTTGAAAAGATTATTAAATGCATACAATCAATCCGAAGAGGGTAGTGAAATGCATGAAATTAGTAACAAATTAATTCCTTTGTTAAGCAAAGCGAATTTCTTTGTAGAGTCTATTTCACCTGCTGCCATTCAATTATGGTTCTATGCTTTATCCTACAACGAAATACCTATTGGTGGTATGATGCAGGATTTTAGCAGTACCAATGAATTAGTGAGCTAGATTTAATGAAGTTTTTACTTTATTAAATAACGATATTAAAAAAGGCCTCCTTTTTAAGGGAGGCCTTTTCTGTTCATATGCTTATCAAAGAGTTAAGAACTAATACTGTTCATACTTATATTTTTGGTACTACTATTTTTAAATAAAGTATATTAGAACAATCCCTTGGTTAATTTAGTTTTACCTTCTCCAATTTTGAAACCGTTATGGTAAATTTCTACTAAATATTCTCCTTCTACAAAGGTTACATTTTTTATATCATAGCTTACAGGTAATTCCTTATTTTGTTCGTATTGAACTGATAACTTGTTAGAATAGGCTTTAGCGCCATCTTCTCTTGTATTTATTTTCCCAGTTTCGTTAAAGGCTTTACCATCTGGACCAGTGATACTTACAAACAACTCTTGTGATCCTGTTGGCGTGATTTTATTTCTATCAATTTGGAATGATAAACGAATGGTGTTGGCTCTTCTTGTATTACTTGTTTTTTTCTCAGTACCGTCTTCTTTAATTCTTAAAGCTTGAATGCTAAAAGTAGAAGCGTGTAAAGTAGAACCAATATCTTGTAATCTTTCTTTCTCTTTTTGAGTAGCTGTTAAGTTTGTATTTAAAGTAGTATTCGTTGTGTTTAGCACTTCGTTTTTCGCAGTTAAATCTTTGTTTTCAGCTTGTGCTTTTGTAAGGTCTGCAAATAGGTTAGTTACCTTGCCATTTAAATCGGCTATTAAAGTTTTTGCTTCTGCTAATTCTTTATCAGTTGCATCTTGTTTGCGTAAAATAGTACTAATATTAGATTTCAATTTTTGAATTTGATTAGACCTATTCAATAAATCACCTTGAAGGCTAGTATTTTGGTTGGTTAAAGAATCTGCTTTTGCAGATACTTCTATAAATTCAGCTTGAATTTTTGCTTTAGCACTATCAATAACAGCTATTTTGTTGTCATAGGTAGTAATAATGTCCACTTTAGAACTATTAAAATATATCCAAGAGCCAATGATGGCTAATATTAAAACACCAATGGTTATTTTACTGCTCATGCTATAAGATTCGTTACTCATAAAAATTTTTTAGTTTGATGACTCAAAGATACAAAAAATGGAAGATATTACGAAAAATTATAGCCTACGTTACTAGAGATCCATTAGGGGGTTGATTTTGAAGCATTTATTTTTAAAAATTTTTACGATTCAAGTATGACTTATCTTTATATTTGAATATGCCAACTTCTAAAATTATAGCTAACTGGAAAAAGAATGTTTTTGATGCCATTTATTGGCTAGAAGGAGAAGAGGCCTATTATATAGATAAAGTAGTAGACTATGCAGAAAAGCAACTACTTCCTGAAGCCGAAAGGGCTTTTAACCTTACTATTTTTTATGGGAAAGATGCAGAATGGACAGATATTATGAATGCATGTAAGCGTTATCCTGTTTTTGCAGAACGTCAGGTGGTCATTATTAAGGAAGCTCAATTAATGGGTCAAATTGAAAAGTTGGAATCCTATGTAGAAAATCCATTGTCTTCTACTATTTTAATTGTGGCGTATAAGGATAAAAACATTGATGGTCGTAAAACTTTTGGTAAGCTATTAAAATCTAAAACTACTTTTATAGCTACTAAAAAAATGTATGATAGTAAGCTGCCTGAATGGGTCAGTGAATGGGTAGCAGATAGAGGTTTTCAAATTGCGCCCAAGGCCGTACAAATTTTAGTAGATCATATTGGGAATGATTTAAGTAGAATTCAAAATGAGTTAGAAAAGCTTATTGTGAATTTGGGCGATCGTAAGAAAATGACCGAAGATGATATTGAAAAGTATATTGGCATTAGTAAAGAGTATAATGCCTTTGAATTTCAAGAAGCAGTGGGGCAAAAAAACTTCGCCAAAGCCATTCGAATGATTCAATACTTTGAATCCAATAATAAAGCGGCCCCCATTCAATTAATATTACCTACTTTATATGCTTTTTTTAGTAAGATTTATGCTATCTATGGACTAAGTACGAGTGATGAAAAAAGAATTATGAGCGAAGTGGGCGTTTCTTTTTTTGCTGTTAAAATTTATTTAGCGGCACTGAGGCAATACTCTTATTCAAAAGTGGAACATGTACTTTTATTAATACACGAGTATAATTTAAGGGTAGTGGGCATCAATGATGCAGATAATACAGACGCCGATTTATTAAAAGAATTGGTTGTTAAAATAATGGATGTCCCTGAAAAGCAGTCAGCCTAAGGTTCTAGGCACAACTATTGCAACAATTAATTGTACTTCTTTAAAATAGTTGCTGTGGTTATTTTGTCTTTGGCGAGTTGTGCTTTTAAGGCCTCTAGTCCATCAAACTTTACTTCTCCTCTAATATATTCGTATACCATTACTGTTAAATTTTGCTCATAAATATCTTGGTCAAAATCTAAAATATGTACTTCAATTACTTTTTTTTGTCCATCCACAGTGGGTCTAATACCAATATTCATCATACCATTATAAATAATATTACCTAGGCAATTGCCTTTTACTTTAACGGCATACACACCATTAGAAGGAATTATTTTTTCTTCGTCATTGATATGCAAATTCGCAGTGGGGAACCCAATGGTTCGACCAATTTGATTACCTCTTACTACAAATCCATCAAATAAATAAGGATAGCCTAATAGGGCATTGGCTTTTTCAATTTGATGCTCTAGTATATAGTTTCTAATTTGGGTAGAACTTACAATTTCTTCCCCTACAATTTTTTCATGAATCTGCTCTACTTTAAAACCAAGTTCGTTGCCAAATTTTTGTAGGAGCTCGTAATTTCCATTGCGGCCATTGCCAAAACGGTGATCATAGCCCACCAGAATAGTATGCGGGTGGAAATGGTCAAATAAAAAGGCTCTAATATATTCATCGGCGCTTAAATTAGAAAAAGCGTAATCAAAATTGACCACTACCAAATGGTCAATGCCTCTTTGCGCTAACAATTCAATTCTTTCTTCTAGGCTAGTAAGTTGTTTAATTTCTCCAGGGATAGAGGAGATTACTTTTCTTGGATGTGGATGGAAAGTAATAATAACTGTTTCCCCGCCAATATCATGGGCTATTTGCTTCATTCTGCTTACAATCTCTTGATGGCCTATATGCACTCCATCAAAGGCCCCCGTAGTAATAATGGCATGTTGGAAAGCGGGTAATTGTTTTAAATCGTAGTGAACTATCATCTTGCTTGTCTAAATATGGCACAAATGTAAAACAATTGTACCTTTATGCCATAAACCAATTTAGATTCATGTCATTGTATGCCCAACGCGGAGTCTCCGCTCAAAAAGAAGAAGTCCATGCGGCTATTAAAGACCTTGACCAAGGCTTATATCCCAATGCTTTTTGTAAGTTATATGCCGATTATTTAGGGGGTCAATCAAACTATATTAATATTATGCATGCCGACGGGGCAGGTACTAAAAGTATTTTGGCTTATCTCTATTGGAAAGAAACAGGAGATGTCAGTGTTTGGAGAGGCATTGCACAAGATGCCATTGCCATGAATTTAGACGATTTATTATGTGTAGGTATTTATGATCAAATATTATTCTCCTCCACCATTGATAGAAATAAATTAGTCATTACAGGAGAGGTACTAAGCGAGGTTATTAATGGTACCCAGGATTTTTTTAATACCCTGAAAAAATTCGGCATTCAAATTGAATTTTTAGGTGGAGAAACAGCCGATGTAGGTGATGTAGTGAGAACCATTGCCGTAAATGGAACCATGACAGCAAGATGGCCTAAAGTAAAACTCATTACCAATGATAAAATTGCTGCAGGGCAGGCTATTGTGGGATTTTCAAGTTATGGACAAGCAAGTTATGAAACTGCTTACAATAGTGGACTTGGTAGTAATGGGCTTACCAGTGCAAGACATGATGTCTTAGAACATAGTTATGCAAAAAAATATCCTGAAACTTTTGAACCAAGTTTAAATGAGAAGGTGGTTTATATTGGAAAAAATAAAATGACCGACACCATTGCTATACCTAGTTTTGGTAATATTAGTATTGGTAAATTATTATTAAGTCCAACAAGAACTTATGCGCCACTGGTGAAAGTCATACTCGATAAGCATTTCGATGCAGTCAAAGGAATGATACATTGTAGTGGTGGGGGACAAACAAAATGTATGAAGTATTTGCCTGGACCCATGCGCATTGTGAAAGATAATTTTTTAGAAGTACCTCCTATATTTAATTTAATTCAAGAAAATTCTGGAGCGAACGCTAAAGAAATGTATCAGGTATTTAATATGGGCCATCGTTTAGAAATTTTTACGGATGAAAAATCGGCAATGGATTTAATTGAGTTAGCAAAGACATTTACTATTGAAGCACAAATTATTGGAAGGGTAGAAGCTTCTACTCAAAAAGAATTAATTTTAAAAGGAAGTTTTGGAACAGAAAGTTTTAGCTATTAATTTTAGATGAATGAATAATGTTGAACTTTGAATAATTTAGAATACTAAAAGGAACAGGGTACAATAATTTTACACTAACAAAATAAGATATGAGCGAAATAATAGTGCAATTAGAAAAGGTGAATATTTATCAAAGTGGTAATCTCATTTTGCAAGATGTGAATTTTACGGTTCAAAAAGGAGAGTTTGTTTATTTGGTTGGTAAAACGGGTACTGGAAAAAGTAGTTTATTGAAATCATTGTATGGAGAAGTAAGTATTACTGAAGGAAAAGGTTTGGTGGTAGGATATGATTTAAATGAAATGGATTGGAAGAAACTTCCTTTTTTAAGAAGGAATTTAGGGATTGTTTTTCAGGACTTTCAATTATTAACCGATAGAAATGTGCATGAAAATTTACGTTTTGTGCTAAAAGCTACAGGCTGGGAAGATGAGCGTTTAGTTGAGCAAAAAATTGAAGATGTACTGGCTAAAGTGGGGCTTCAAAATAAAGGCTTTAAAATGACCTATGAGATGAGTGGGGGCGAGCAACAAAGAGTGGACATTGCTAGGGCCTTGTTAAACTCACCAAAATTAATATTAGCAGACGAACCAACAGGTAGCCTAGACCCTGAAACCAGTGACGAAATCATGCAATTATTATTTCAAATAGCCAAGGATGACGGAACTGCTATTGTGATGGCAACACACGACTTTATGGTCGTTAATAAATTTCCTGCCAGAACCTTAACTACCCTTGGAGGTAGGCTCATTGCACAGGCTTAATTTTTCTCCACTAATTGTACACAAAACAGCATTTAGGCCTTGATTTCTTGGGTCTTTTTCTTATGTTCGCAAACATAAAATAGAAGATAAAAAGTGAGACTAAAGTCATTAGAAATCAAAGGGTTCAAGAGCTTTGCTGACAAAAC